>JBCCBM010000001.1:0-477914 GCA_039034015.1 Pseudomonadota bacterium
CGAACGCATGAACCGCACGCTCAAAGAAGCGACCGTCCAGCGCTTCCACTACGACAACCACGCTGCCCTTCGGCAGCACCTCACAGACTTCGTCACCGCCTACAATTACGCCCGACGACTGAAGACCCTCAGAGGCCTCACTCCCTACGAATTCATATGCCAAACCTGGACAAAACAGCCCGAACGGTTCACCTTCAATCCGCTCCAGCAAATGCCGGGACCAAACATCTAGATCACAGCTGCAGCCGGGCGCAGGGGGGCGCCAAGCCAGTCGCGGTCGACCTCGGGCAGCGGGATTGCGGCCTTGAGCGCCTTTGTTTCCGCGTGTTGCGGATCATCGAAGACGCGCGCGGTGGGGCCGCGCTCCACAATTTGGCCCGCCGCCATCACCATCACCGTGTCGCAAAGGTGGCGCACCACCGAAAGGTCGTGGCTGACGAAGGCGAGCGTCAGCCGCAGCTCCTTTTGTAGCGCCCGCAACAGCGCGATCACCTGCGCCTGGGTGGACGTGTCGAGCCCCGACACAATCTCGTCCGCAAAGATGAACTTTGGGCGGAGCGCAATCGCCCGCGCAATCCCCACCCGCTGGCGCTGCCCGCCCGACAGCTCATGGGCATAGCGGCCGAGGAACGGCCGGCCGAGGCCCACCGCGTCCAGCGCCTCGCGCGCGCGGGTCGGCGCGTCCGCAACGTCGTGGAGCTGGAGCGGATCGGCGACGATCGCGGCGATGGTGCGGCGCGGGTTGAGGGCCGACAGCGGGTCCTGAAAAATCACCTGAAGGTCTCGCCGCAGCGGCCGCAAATCTGCTGCGTCAAGCTCGGTGATGTCGGTCCCGTTGAAGGTGAGGCGGCCGCCGGTGGGGGCGTGAAGCCGGACCAGCGTGCGCCCCAGGGTCGACTTTCCGCAGCCCGAGCGGCCGACGATGCCCACCGTTTGCCCGCGGCGGATGGCGAACGTCAGACCTTTCAGAATCTCGACGGTGGGTGCGGGGCGGAACGGGCGCTTCTTTGAAAAATCGGGCAGCGCAAGGGCAAGATCGGTCGCCTCAATCAGCATGGCCGGCCCTCCGGTCGGCCCACTCGACGGCCAGGGCAAGCTCGGCCGTCACCCGCGGGGGCACGGGGCGCAGCGTCTCGCCCGGCCGATCATAGCGCGGTGTCGCGGCAATCAGCGCGCTTGTGTAGTCGGTTTTGGGGGCGGCGAGGAGGTCGGCGGTGGCCCCCTCTTCGACGACGGTGCCGCCGAAAAGCACCGTCACCGATTGGCAGATTTTTGCCACCACCCCAAGGTCGTGGGTGACGAAGAGGAGCGCGGCGCCGTGGCGGGCCTGCATCTGCGCAATCAGCGACAAAATGCGCTTTTGGACGCCAACATCGAGTGCGGTGGTGGGCTCGTCCGCCACAATCAGCGCAGGCTCGGCCGCAAAGGCCTCTGCGATCAAGACGCGCTGGCGCATCCCGCCCGACAGCTCATGGGGGTAGGCGGCCATGACGCGGTCGGGGTCGGGCATTTCGACCTCGGCCAGAAGATGGCGCGCGCGGGCCTCGGCGGTCTTTTTCGGCTCGCCCATGATCTTTGTGAGGCGATCGGTGATTTGCGCGCCAATGCGGCGGGAGGGGTTGAGCGCGGTCAGCGGATCTTGCGGGATAAGGGCCATGCGGGTGCCGCGCACTTGCCGCCGCGCACGGGGCGAAAGCGTCAGAAGGTTCTGCCCGTCAAACAGGATGGCGCCGCCCGTCACCCGCGCGCGGTGGGGCAGAACGCCGAAGATCGTCTTCCCGATCATGGATTTTCCCGCGCCACTTTCGCCCACCAGCCCGCGCACTTCCCCCGGCGACACGCTGAGCGATACGCCGCGCAGAAGCCGCGGCCCACGGTCGATGGCGACCGACAGCGTGTCGATGGAAAGAAGGCTCACCGCAGCACCGGGTCGAAGCGGTTTTTGAGCCCCTCGCCAAATTGGCTGAAGGCGAGCACGGTCAAAAACAGCGTGACCAGCGGGAAAACGAGCACCCACCACGCCTGGTGGATCGAGGTGCGCCCTTCGGAAATCATGCCGCCCCAGGTGGGCGCGTCGGAGGAGAGCGAGAGGTTCACGAACGACAAGATCGCCTCCACAATCACAGCGATCCCCATTTCGAGCGAAAGGAGCACGATGATGGCGGGCATCACATTGGGCAGCACCTCTTTGACGAGGGTGCCCCAGCGCGAATGGCCGGCAACGGTCGCGGACGCCACATAGTCCATCGCCCGCTGTTGCATGGCTTCCGCGCGCACCACACGGCAAAAGCGCGTCCAGTCGATCACCGCGATGGCCACAATCACCGACAAGAGCCCCGTGCCGAGCACCGCCACCAGCAGGATGGCGAAGAGGACGGGGGGAAACGCCATCCAAATGTCGACAATGCGGCTGATCACCCGGTCGGTCCAACCGCCAAAATAGCCCGCCAAGAGCCCCAGCGTTGCGCCGAGGAGGCAGGCCGCGACGCCCGCCACCAGCGCCACAATCAGCGCAATGCGCGCGCCGTGGATGATGCGGGAGAGGACATCGCGGCCGAGGCTATCGGTGCCGAGCCAATAGCCGGGCTCGGCCCCCTCCATGAAAAAGGGCGGCAGGCGGTTGAAAAAAAGGTCCTGGGCCAGCGGGTCGTGGGGCGCCACAAATGGGGCAAAGAGCGCGGCGAGGGCAAGGAGCGCCAGCCACCCCCCCGCCAGCCAAAGCCGGGGGGCCGGGCGGGATGCGCGGGGGCGGGCGCCGGAGAGCTCAACCATGGCGCAGTTTGGGATTTAGGACGGCGTAGAGGAGGTCCACGAAGAGGTTGATCGCCACGAAAAGCACCGCAAACAAGATGACGATGCCTTGGATCAGCGGCAGATCTCGGTTGATGACCGCATCGATCGCAAGGTTGCCGAGCCCTTCATAGGAGAACAGCCGCTCCACAATCACCGTCCCCCCGATGAGGAATGTGAATTGAACGCCCACCAGCGTGAGGGTGGGGAGGGCCGCGTTTTTCAGCGCCTCGCGGATCAGCGCCCGGGTTTCAGAAAAGCCGCGGGTGCGAGCAATCATCACATAATCCTGCGCCATCACCTCTTTCAGCGAGGTTTTGAGGAGCTGGGCGATGACGGCCGCCAGCGGCAGCGCAAGGGCGAGCGCCGGCATCGTCATGTGGGTGAGAAGATTGCCCAAAAGGTCGAACCGCAGGCGGACGATGCTCTCAAACAGGTAGAAGTTCGTGATGAACGGGAGTTCCAGCCGCGGGGAAATGCGGCCGGAAATCTCAAAGATCGGGAAGGCGACGCCGAAGAGGAGGATGAACGTCAGCCCCCACAAAAAGTCTGGGATGGAGAGGGCGACCCCGTTGGCGACATCCACGGTCGCTTCGGTGGCGGTGTCGCGATAGCGCGCGGCGAGGATGGCGGCCGGCACACCGATGGCGACTGCGATCAGGAGGGCGAGGAGCGAGAGTTCGAGCGTTGCCGGCAGGCGGGAGAGGACGACCGTTGCCACATCTTGCCGGAGGGAGATGGAGGTGCCGAAATCGCCCTGGAGGACGTTGCCGAGCCAGATGATGAACTGTTCGGCAATGGTCTTGTCGAGGCCGTAAAGCGCGCGGAGGCGCAAAATGTCGTCCTCGGTGGCGCCGGGGGGCAGCATCATCGCGATCGGGTCGCCGGGCGCGAGGCGGATCACCACGAACACGATGACGGCGACCCCAAAGAGGGTCACCAGCGTTGTCCCAAGGCGCAGGAGAATGGCGTTCAACGCGCGCGCCCCTGCGCCCTCATTGCGACGTGTCGCTCCCAGCTTTGCGCCACACCGTGAGCCCGACGGCAAGCGCCAGAAATGCGGCGATGAACACCACCGCCACGATCCACAACGGCTCACGCCAAAGCCCGGTGAGGAAGAGCACGAGGCCGCCCCCCACCAGGACGGGGCCTTCAACAACGGCCCCGGCCACCACCGCCTTCATGAGGCGGCGCTTTTTCTCCTCAGGCGACACCCTAGCTCGCCGGCTTCATCAGGAAGGGCATCACGGCACCGGTGGCGTTGGGCGTCACCACCACATCGCTGGAATGGATGATCGGCTGCACATACTGAAGAAGCGGGATCACGTACGCGTTTTCGGCAATCATCCGGTCGACAGCCTTGTAGCCGGCGATGCGGGTCGCCTCATCCGCCTCGCCCCACAGGGGGATGATCGCGTTCATGACATCCTCGCCGTCCCACACCGAGTGGGGGGAGGGGCCGAACATGGCAAACCCTGTGGAGGTGGCCGGGTCGCCGATGGCGTTGCCCCAATTGTAGAACGCAGCCGGGGCGAGCTGGTCGGCGGCGCGAAGCTCAAAATGCTTTGCGATCTCGTAGACTTCGATGTTCGCCTCAATCCCAATCCGCCGCCACGCGCCGACAATCGCCTGGATCATCTCAAAGTCTTTGGGCTTGAAGCCGCGCGTGGTCTGGATCGTGAATTCCACAGGGTTGTCAGGCCCATAGCCGCTGGCCGCCAAAAGTTCGGCCGCCTTCTCGGGGTTGTATTCGACCGAGATGGTGTCATCGAACGCGGCGTAGTCCGGCGCCTGGAGCGTGTCGATGGGGACGCCATAGCCCGACAGGAGACGGTCGATCAGAAGCTGTTTGGGCACGGCGTGGGCGGCGGCCTTCCTCACATTGTCGTCCAGCATGGGGCCGACATCGTTGAGAAAAATCATCGCAATGTCGGAGACCGGGATGGTGACGCCCTCAAGCCCGCTCTTTTCTTTCAGCCGGTCGAACTCTTCATACGGCATATCAAACGCAACATCGGACGAGCCCGATTCCACTTCCGCCACACGGGAGGCGGCATCCGGCACAAACTTGATGATGACGGTCTCGTAAGCCGGCGCACCGCCCCAGTAATCAGCGTTCGCTTTGAGGCGGACGAAGGCGTTTTGCTGGAATTCGTCGACCATGTACGGCCCGGTGCCGACGGGGGCGGTGGCAAAGCCTTCCGCACCCACCTCTTCATAGTAGTCCTTTGGCAGAACATAGCCCGTCAAAAAGGCCATCCACTTGAAGAGGGTGGGCTCATACTCCAAAACGTCGGCGGTGATGACATTGCCGTCGATGGCAAAGTTGCCGACCTTCGACCACACGAACTGGATGGGGTTGCCGGTGTCGGCCTTGCCGGCGCGCTCCAGCGACCAGACCACGTCCTCTGCGGTGAAGGGGTCACCATTGTGCCAGGTGACGCCCTCGCGCACGACCATGCGGATCTTGGTGTTGTCGTCCGAAAAACCCCACTCGGTGAGGAGGCCGGGCTCAAACGAAAGGTCGGGCTTTTGGCCGATATATTGGTCAAAAACCGAGCGGTAGATGCCCTGGATGGTGGGGTTCACCGCCGAGAGGCCCACCGTCGGGTCCCAGGAGGGGAGGGGCACATTGTAGGCGATGGTGAGCGTGTCATCCTGCGCGGCGGCCGGCAGGGCGAACGGGGCGGCAAGGGTGGCGCACAAGGCAAATTTTGCCAGCGTGCGGCGGGTCAGGCGCATCGTTTGTCCTCCTGGCGCCGCGATGAAGGGGCCGGCGGCGCAGTTGTTTCAAGTTTGAAATATATGAAAATGCATTGATCGGGCCCTGTCAACGCGTCACCGCCCCACGATGGCCTTCGCCGCCATGAAGCCCGAGCCCGCACCAACCCCCGCCCCCGGCCATGTGGATGAGCCGATCATATAGAGCCCGCGCACAGGGCTTTGGTAGCGGGCCATCCCCGGCGCCGGCCGGAACAGGAAATTTTGCCGCAGATGGTGGCTCCCCCCAAGGGAATCGCCGCCCACAAGGTTGACATTCGCCGCCGCCAGATCGTCCGGCGAATGGACGGCGCGGTCGAGCACCGTCTCGCCAAAGCCAGGCGCCGCGTCCTCAATCATCGCCATCACGCGGTCGGCCATCGCCTCCTTCGCGTCCGCCCAGGCCGTCGCCGCGATTTCACCCCGCGCATCGCCCTTGATGGCGGGTGGCACCACGCGCACCTGGATCCACAAGGTGTGCTGCCCCTCCGGCGCGCGCGAGGGGTCAATGGCGGTGGGTTGGCCCACCACAACGCCAGGTTCTGCGGGCAAAAGCCCCTCCATCGCCTCCGCATAGGTGCGCGACAGGCCGGCAAGTGTCGGCGCCAGGTGCACGTATGCAAAGCGCTGCAACGCCTCGCCCGCGCGCCATTGCGGCAGCGCGCTCGCCGCCACATGGATCATGAGCGTCCCCGGCCCATGGCGGAATTTTTGGAGCGCGGCGTCCACCGCCGGGCGCCCCGTCGTCCCGTCCACCAGCCCCAGGAACGCGTGCGGGGTGACGGACGCGAGAATTGCCTCCTTGGCGCGAAAAACCTCGCCATCGCTGCACCGCACGGCCACCGCCCGGCCCGCGGTCTGCTCAACGCCCGTCACGTCGACGCCGGTGCGCACAATGCCCCCCGCCGCCTCGATCGCCGCACGAAGCGAATTTGGCACCACATCCGCCCCGCCTTTGCCCAGCGCCATGCCAAAGGACTGATCGGCCATGGCCTCAAGGTAGGGGAAGAGCGCGCCCCCCGCAGCATCGGGCGGGAAATCAAGGTGCATCGCCCACGGGGCCAAAAGCGCCTTCACCTCAGCGCTTTGAAAATTCTCATCAAGGAAGGCGCGGGGGCTCGAGAGCAGGAACCGCACCGCATCCAACGTCCACGCCATGCCCTTTGTGCGCAGCGCGTTGATGCACACCTTGGCAAGCGCCGTCTTCCCCATCGGAGCGCCCAACAGCGCGAAAAAGTGCGGCGCATCAGCGCCAAACTCGGCCGACATCGCGCGCCAGCGGGCCCCGTCGGCGGGGTCAAACGCGTCCACACGCGTGGCGTTCGCCTCCATGTCTTGGGAGACGCCCAACCAGCGACCATCCGGGAACGGGCTTGCAAAACAATCGGTTGCGTGGGTAAACGCGAGGCCGTGCTTGGCCAACGTCTCGCCGTGCGCGGCGTGGAAGGGGCTGCCGGCAAAAAGCGACAGGTTCATGGCATAAAGATCGTGCCGGAAGCCGGGGCGCGTCACCTCCGCGGTGCGCACCGCGCCGCCAACCTCCGCCTCCCGCTCCAGCACCACCACCGAGAGGCCCGACATCGCAAGGTGCAGCGCCGCGGCAAGGCCGTTGTGGCCCGCCCCAATCACGATGGCGTCGGTGGCTGTGCTTGCCATCTTTGTTGTCTCCTTCGGACCGCTTTGTAGTTTTGGCGGCGAACGGTTAGGGGTTCCACCACAATAACGATGGAGAGAGCGATGAGCGCCGTGACTGCCCTCGCAGATGCCCTTTTGTCCGGAAATGTCGAGGTGATCGACCTGTCTGGTCCCCTGGGGCCCGACACGCCGCTCCTAAAGTTGCCGCCCGAGCTTGCTGTCGATACGCCAAAAATCGAGATCCACAAGATATCCGAGTATGACAACAACGGCCCGTTCTGGGCCTGGAATTGGCTGAAACTTGGCGAACACTCCGGCACGCACTTTGACGCGCCCACCCACTGGATCACCGGCAAAGACTATGCCGACGGCACCACTGACACGCTGCCGGTGGAAAAGCTTGTCGCCCCCGCCTGCGTGATCGACTGTTCCAAAGAAACTGCCGAAAACCCTGACTTTCTGCTCACCGCCGACGGCGTGCGCGCCTGGGAGGCCGAGCACGGAGAAATCCCTGCTGGCGCCTGGGTCCTGATGCGCACCGACTGGGATTCTCGCAACCATTCAGAGGCCGAGTTCCTCAACATGGACGAGACCGGCCCCCATTCGCCCGGGCCCACGGTCGACTGCATCGAGCTCATCTTAGAGCGCGGCGCCATTGGCTGGGGCACCCAATGCATCGGCACCGATGCGGGGTCTGCGGGGGGCATGGAGCCGCCATTTCCGGCCCACAACCTCCTTCACAAGGCGAACCGCTACGGCCTTGCCAGCCTCACGAACCTTTCAAAACTCCCCGCGACCGGGGCCGTCGTGATCGCAGCGCCCCTCAAAATTGTGCAGGGCACCGGGAGCCCCGTTCGCGCCCTCGCGCTTGTTTCAAAGTAAGCGAGGCGCGAACGCGAAGGTGGCCACCACCCCGTCATGGTCCGAGATGGTGTGACCATCCGGGCCAAAGGCGGGCATGGTGGCCGGGTCGCTTGCGTTGAGCCCGCGGGAGAGCAGCCAGTCCAGCCGGCGCGGCGGCTTGATAATCTTGTACCACTCGCGCGGGCGGGTGGTGCGCTCCAGCGTGTTTTGTGCCTTCCAGTCGTAGCCCCGGGCCGCACCGTCGGCAAACAGCGGCTCCTGATCGGTGGCAGCGTCAAAGCCGGCCACCTCCAGCGTCGCGGCCGAGCAGTTCTTCGTGTTGAGGTCGCCGCCGATGATGATGGGATGCGCGCCGCCCGCGGCCGCGATCCCGTCGTACGCAATCGCCATTTGCGCGGCACGGTCGGCCGCATCCGTGTGGCTTTCAAGGTGCACCGACACCAGCGTGAGTGGGCCCATGGGCGTCTCCACAATGGCGCCGATGGCGTTGCGCCCGCCAACGCGCCGCTGGAGCGGGTCGGGGGCCGTCACAAACCACTTGCCGCGATCGTTGAGGGGGATCACGAAGGCCTTGCGGATGGGGTAGGCCGACAGCACCGCGTTTCCGTGAAACCCAAAAGTGCTTTGCCGGCCAGCGGCGTACGTGGTCTCCCGCTCGTTTCCCTCCCCAAGCTCGAGGAACTCGACGGCGTAAACGCTTTCCATGCCCAGCGCCGCGCCAACTTCGGCGGTGATGTCACGATTGTCCGTGCGGGCAAGGCCCATGTCCACCTCGGTGAGGAGGACGATGGCGGGGTCCCTCGTGCGCATCAGGTCGATGAGCTTCGCCGCATCGCCCCCGCGCTCAATGTTCCACGCGATGGCGGTGAAGGGGCCATCGGGCCCGCCTGACGCGGTGCCGGTTTGGCGAATGGCGTGAAGGCCCGCCGCCTCCGGTGCGTGGAGCAGCGCATCATGGGCCGCTTCCGACGCCGGCTCGGCCCGGGCAGCGGCGCGCCACGGGGCCGGCGCAGGGGTCAACGCCGGAACGCAAGTGTCAAAAGGGTCTCGCATGGAGGGGCCTTGGGAGAATGGCAGAGCTGGCCGCAGCCGTCGCCTAAACCTTTGTGAGCGTGAGCGAAAGGTAGCGCGCGTCGCCGGCCTCAAACGCGGTCTTGATCAATGAGCCGTCCGTGCCCGCCCACTGCCGCGCAATCCCTTTGAAAAAGCGGCGCTTTTCAATCATCGCGCTCTTTTTGGCGTTGAGGTGGTCCATGGCGCCAAGCACACGGTCGGTGATGTCGGCCCGCGCGTCCACCTGCAGGGCGTGGTGCGACAAGGCGGCGTCGAACTCGGCAAGCTGGGACGAGAGGCGAAAGTCGGCAAGGCCAAACCGACCACCCGGCCGCAGCACCCGCGCAACCTCGGCGACAAAGCGCGCCATGCTCGCATAGCAGTGGGAGGATTCCACGTTCACCACCGCATCAACGCTCCCATCGGCGATGGGCAGGGCGAGGGCATCGCCCACCTCAAAGCGCAAGTTCGGCACGGCTTCGTGGATGCGCGCAGCCGCTTTCACGCCCGCCGGCGCATTGTCGAACGCGGTGAGCTCTTCGGGCGCAAAGGTTTTTGCCACATAGGCTGCGCCGCCGCCCCGGCCGCTCCCCACCTCGATCACAGTTTTGCCGGCAAGGTCGAGGGGGGCAGCCACGTGGTGATAAAGCGCGTGGTTGGGCCACTCGGGGTGGGGCGCTGTGGGAAGCGGGCCGTCGGGCAGATAGCCGTAGTTGAGGCAAAGGGCCTCATCATCGCCAAGGCGGTGGGTGACGTGGTTGTAAAGGTGGCGCCAGACCACCCGCCGCACGGCGCCAAAGCGCTCGCGCGTGCCAATGGCGATCGCAGCATCCAGGAGCCGACCGCTCATTGGGCGGCGGCAAGCTCCGGGGCCCGGGACGCGCTCCCCTCCCGTTCGGCGAAAAAGTGCTCCATGTCCGCCACCGCAACGTCCAGCGCCGCGCGGGATTGCTGCAACAGATCACGGTTTTTGGCGGGGTCCGGCCGATAGCCCGGCTTGAAATACTTGAGGTTCCCGCCAATCACGTCGAGCACCAACCCAGGCGATCCGAAGGCGACCCAAAAATAGCGGCAGACGCTCTTAAATGTGCGCTTGCCCTCCCGCTCCCGCTGCAATCGCAGACCAAACCGGAGCCAGTTGATCAGGAACGTGAGGAAAACGTGGGTGAAGACGCCCACGCGGAAGCCGTAGCGCCGCAGCGAACTCCAGTCTTTCGTGATCTCATTGAGGACATCGATCGCAACGGCGGCGTGCTCGATCTCCTCGATGGAGTGCCACGTCCACATGGCTTTGTAGGGTTGGGCGATGCCCTCGCCGCTCTCTTTGGTGAGCCACACGATCGAGGTGCTGTAGGTGATCTGCTCAATGGCGCAGGTCACCGCGACGCTGATGAACGGCGTTTCGATCCGCAGTTGCCGTTCCACCTGCCGTTCCATACCGTCCACATCGTGGCCAAGGGCGCGCAGCGCGTCGTTGTAGTCTTCGTGTTCGCGGGTGTGCAGCGCCTCTTGCTTGGCGTAGCCGCGGATCTCGCTCACCAGGTGCGCATCGTCGAGCTTGCTTTCCCACCGCCTCAGCGAGCGGATGAAGTAGCGCTCCCCTGGCGGGATTTGGATGGCAAGCGCATCGGCCTGGACGGTGCGGATCAGGTTGTTGTCGCACCACACTGGGTTCGGCGCGCGCGATATGCCGAACCGCAGGTTTCGGATGATGATCTCGGAAACCGACATTGAAACACCCCAGCGATGCAACCCGAGGATGGTTTTGTTGCGCACAGGGTGGCCCGTCAATGGCGCCCCGCCGCGATTTGCGGCAGCGGCCGCCTAAAGCGCCGCCCGAACGCTTTGAAGTGCAGCGATGCGGCGGTTTGCATCATCAAGCGCGGCGCTCTCCAACGCGGAGGCCGCGGTCTCGGCCTCTTTGATGATGGCGTCCACCTGCTCGCCCGCCTTGTCAGCATCAATGGCCGCCTCGGCGAGCACGGAGCAGCCGTTGGCGTTCACATCGCAAAAGCCACCGTCGATGAAGATCCGCCGGGCGCCGCTCTCGCCGCCGGAGAGTTCCACAATGCCCGGGCCAAGGAGCGCCAGGAACGGGGCATGGCCGGCAAGCACCTGGAACTGACCCTCTGCCCCCGGCAGCGTTGCCGTTTCCACCGCGCCGGAGAAGAGGAGCGCCTCGGGGGAGACGAGTTCGAAGGAAAACGTGGCCATCAGTGCGGCGCCTTCTTGGTCAAATCATCGGCGTCTTGCAGCGCTTGACCGCAAAACGGGCAGAACAGGACGGCATGGTCAAAAAGGCCCAAGCCGCCCGGTGTGTCGACCATGCCGATCACCATCATCAGCACGTCATCATCGGTGACGAACACCGCAGGGTCGGCCCCGCCGCCCGGGCCCGCCACAACCTCCTGAAGGGTGGCGCAGCAGGGGGAGGCGGGGTCGAACGCCACGCGTTACGCAGCTTCGGCGAGCTGTTGCGCCTTCTCGATCGCCTCGTCGATGGTGCCGACCATGTAGAACGCGGCCTCCGGAAGGTCGTCGTACTGGCCATCCACAAGGCCGCGAAAACCCTTGATGGTGTCGGCAAGGTCCACGAACACGCCAGGCTTGCCCGTAAACACTTCCGCCACGTGGAAGGGTTGGGACAAGAACCGCTCGATCTTGCGCGCGCGGGCAACGGTGAGTTTGTCTTCTTCCGAAAGCTCATCCATCCCCAGGATCGCGATGATGTCCTGCAGGCTCTTGTAGCGCTGCAGCACTTCCTGCACGTCACGGGCGGTCTTGTAATGCTCTTCGCCCAGCGTGTTGGCGTTCAGCATGCGCGAGGTGGAATCCAGCGGATCCACGGCCGGATAGATCCCCTTTTCGGAGATCGCGCGGTTGAGCACCGTCGTCGCGTCAAGGTGGGCAAACGAGGTGGCGGGCGCAGGGTCGGTGAGGTCATCCGCCGGCACATAAATGGCCTGCACCGAGGTGATCGAACCCTTTTGGGTGGTGGTGATCCGCTCCTGAAGGGCGCCCATGTCGGTCGCCAAGGTCGGCTGGTAGCCCACCGCGGAGGGGATGCGGCCCAACAGCGCCGACACTTCCGAGCCCGCCTGGGTGAAGCGGAAAATGTTGTCCACGAAGAAGAGCACGTCCTGCCCCTGGTCGCGGAAATGCTCGGCCACCGTGAGACCGGAAAGGCCAACCCGGGCGCGCGCACCCGGAGGCTCGTTCATCTGGCCAAACACCAGCGCGCATTTGGAGCCGGCGCCGCCGCCCTTCTTGTTCACGCCGGACTCGATCATCTCGTGGTAAAGATCGTTGCCCTCGCGGGTGCGCTCTCCCACGCCCGCAAACACCGAATAGCCGCCGTGGGCCTTGGCAACGTTGTTGATCAGCTCCTGGATGAGCACGGTTTTGCCCACACCCGCGCCGCCGAAGAGACCAATTTTACCGCCGCGCGCATAAGGCGCCAGAAGGTCGACGACCTTGATGCCCGTCACCAAAATTTCGGACTCGGTTGACTGGTCGACGTAGGACGGGGCCGGGGCGTGGATGGGGCGCGTGCCGTCGGACTGGATGTCGCCCGCCTCGTCAATCGGCTCACCGATGACGTTCATGATGCGGCCAAGGGTGCCATCGCCGATGGGCATCTCAATGGGGCTGCCGGTGTCCTGCACGGCCTGGCCGCGCACGAGGCCCTCGGTGGCGTCCATCGCAATGGTGCGCACCGTGTTCTCGCCAAGGTGTTGGGCCACCTCCAGCACTAGGCGCTGCCCGTTGTTGTCGGTTTGCAGCGAGTTGAGGATCTGAGGCAGGTGGTCGGTGAACTTCACGTCCACCACCGCGCCGATCACCTGTTCAACAGTTCCTGTAGGGTTGGCCATCCGTCGATCCCTGGGCAGCGTGTGCATACGTTCGTCCGGTTCTCTACTAACGCGTTGCGCCCCGCGCGCAAGGGTGGGGGCAGCGTCGAAGCACCGTCAGGGCACGTTGAGCGACCAAAATTCGTCAAACGCCCGCGCCCCAGCCTTCGAAAAGCGCACGGTGCGCGAGCCCGCCTCCCGCGTCACCCAGCCGCGCGCCTCCATCGCGGTGTAGACCGCGCGCCCGAGCCGGCCGCCCAAATGGCTGCGCCGCTCGCTCCAGTCGAGGCACTCTTTGCACAAGGGGCCGCGCTGGGCCTCAAGCCCCGCCACATCAACGCCAAACGCCACCATCCGCGCCCGCCCCGCATCGGTCAGCGCAAGCCCATCTGCGTCCACCGTGAGGAGGCCATCCGAACACAGCGCCCCGTAAAGCGCCACGGCGCGCTGACCGGCAAGGTGATTGTAGCAGACCCGCGCCAAGCGCATATCAGGGTCCCTCGGGCCGGTGCGGGTGCGAAGGTGGCCTGAGGCGGCCGCAAGCCCCGTCAATCGCTCCAAAAGGTCGGCCACATCCTCCCCCGCCAGCGTCACATAGCGGTGGCGGCCCTGTGCGCGGGTGGCGGTGAGTCCACCCGCCTCCAGCTTTTTGAGGTGCGAGGATGCGGTCTGCGGCGTGACGCCGGCCTCACGGGCAAGCTCGCTCGCCGTCAGCGCCTTCCCGCTCATGAGGGCGGCGAGCATGTTGGCGCGGGCCGGATCGCCGAGCAGCGCGGCAATGCGGGTGATGTCGGGGCCTTCTTTCATAGTTCGATCGTCATCGAAACAAAGGGCGCGCGCAAGGGGGCACATTGATGGCCCAACGGAGAGCCGCCATGTCCCGCTTGATCGCCCGCCTTTGCCTTTACGCCAGCCTCTTTACCGAGCGCCGCCAGCTTCGCAGCCTGCCGCGCGAAGCCCTTGACGACATTGGCCTCACCAAAAGCGCCGCGGCGCGCGAAGCGGCCCGCAACCCCTTTGACGTCCCCGCCTCACGCCGCCTTGGCGATGGCGTCAATCGCGGTCAAGGTCGCCAAAAGGTCAGGCATGTCTGAGAGTTTGACCATGTTGGGCCCGTCGGAGGGGGCATTGTCCGGGTCCTCATGGGCCTCGATGAAGACGGCCGCGACCCCCACAGCGACCGCCGCGCGCGCAAGAGGGGGCACAAAGCGCCGGTCGCCGCCCGAGGCACCGCCCATGCCGCCCGGCTGCTGCACCGAGTGGGTGGCGTCAAACACCACCGGCGCGCCCATCGCGGCCATGATGGGGAGCGCGCGCATGTCCGACACCAGCGTGTTGTAGCCGAACGAGGCGCCCCGCTCGGTGAGGAGCACGTTGGGGTTGCCGCTCCCCACCACCTTTTCGAGCACGTTTTGCATGTCCCACGGCGCCAGAAATTGCCCTTTCTTGACGTTGACCACCCGCCCCGTTGTCGCCGCCGCCACCAAAAGGTCGGTCTGCCGGCACAAAAAGGCGGGGATCTGCAAAACGTCACACACCGCCGCGACCGGCGCGCAATGGGCCGCCTCATGCACATCGGTGAGGACGGGCATTGCGGCGCCAATCTCCTCAAAGACCGGCAGCGCGGCATCAAGCCCAAGGCCGCGTTTGCCCGACAGCGAGGTGCGGTTCGCCTTGTCATAGCTCGTCTTGAACACGAACGGCATGTTGCGCGCCGCCGCCATCTCGGCCAGCGCACCGGCAAGGTGGACCGCGTGGTCGCGGCTTTCCATTTGGCAGGGGCCGGCAATCAGCGTGAGCGGCGCTTGGTTTGCGATTGTCATCCCGCGAAGGGTGACGGCAGCGTTCGGGCCCATCAGCGCACGCCCCGGCGCAACAGATCGTGGACGTGCACGATTCCCACCGGGCGCCCGTCCGCCACCACAAAAAGGCTTGTGATGGCGCGCGTGTTCATCTCCCGCAGGGCCTCCACTGCCAGCGTTCCGGCGGTGATGACAGCGGGCGTCGGCGTCATCACGGTTGCGGCCTCAGCGGCCAAAAGGCCGTCCGACATGTGGCGCCGCAGGTCGCCGTCGGTGATGATCCCAATGAGGCGCTCACCCTCCAAAACACCCACGCAGCCGAAGGATTTTTGGCTCATCTCGATGAGGGCGGCGCTCATGGGGGCGCTGGGCGCCACCAGGGGCAGCGAGGCACCAGTGTGCATGATCGTGTCCACCCGCAAGAGCTGGGCGCCCAGCTTCCCCCCCGGGTGCAAGGCGCCAAAATCTTCCGCCGAAAACCCCTGCGCTTCCATGAGCATGACCGCCAAAAGGTCACCCATCACAAGCTGCTGGAGGGTGGAGGTGGTGGGCGCAAGGGCAAGCGGGCAGGCCTCTGGGCGCTTTGGGTAGATGAGGGCGGCATCGGCGGCCAGGCCCAGCGTTGAGGTGGCGCTGGCGGTGATTGCGATCAGCGCAATGCCAAAGCGGCGGGCGTGGGAGATGAGGTCGGAGAGCTCCGCCGTTTCGCCAGAGTTGGAGAGGAGGAGGAGCGCATCGTCAGGCGTCACCATACCAAGGTCGCCGTGGCTCGCCTCGCCGGCGTGAACGAAGTGGGCGGGGGTGCCGGTGGAGGCGAGGGTCGCGGCAATTTTTCGCGCAATGATCCCGGACTTTCCAACCCCGCTCACCACAACCCGGCCGGCGGGGGAGCGGGTGACGGCGCCCAAAAGGTCGAGCGCGCGGGTGAGGGCGGGCGCCCCATCGGCGCAAAGGCTTTCCCGAAGGGCCGCGATTGCCTGCTCCTGCGCGCGGCAAAAGGCGGCGATTTCCGCCGTCGGCGCGGCCCGTTGAAGGGTTGCAGACATCATCGCTCTCCCGGCGGGCCGCGGTTCGGGGGGTGCGCGCAAAAGCGCGGCCTTCACGCGGACGGTGCCGCCGGCCCCGGCCGGGCCGGTGCGCGCCCCGCGGTGCAATGGCACGCAAGCGTGTGGCCGACAAGTCGTCGCCCCCCGGCGGCAGCTGGATGCGGGGAACACCGGACGCCAGAGACACCAGCCGCGGAACGCTCAAGCTTCGCGTCACCGCCGGATCGCTTGCGGCCATTGCGCCGAGACTGCGCGGGGTGGCGTCGGGGTCGGCGCCGACCACCGTCTCCAGAAGGCGGACCCGCGAGGGCAGGTCTGGCGGCGGGGCGCAAAGCGCCGCCAGCCGGTCGATGTGGGCCAGAATGTCGGCAAGGCGGTGGTAACCCTGGCGCAGGCGCCCAGACCCGTCCGAATACACCACAGCATCCACCGCGTGTGCGTTCAGCGCCGCCACGGTCTTGTGTGTGGTGAGGGCCGGCCGGTCATGGATCCGCCGCTTGGGGAGCGGGGGAGCGCACGCCCCCCAGCACCAGCGCCGCGGCAATGTTGCTCTGGCGCAGGTGAACGGTGATGTGCACCGCATCACCCGTCGGGAAGGGCGACGCTTTGGGCGTGGGGGTGAGCGTGTTCACACAACGCTGGCGCAGCCCATCCCAGCGTTGAAGCGTTGTACGGTTCGGGTCGCCCGCGGGCCCAGCGGTCCGATAGGCATCGGCGACCAAGGCGTTATTGGCCAGCGTGACGGCACGGCGCTCCGAAAGGTCGGCAATCAGCGCAGAGAGGGTGCGGCACGGGCGGCAGTCATATTTGCCGCCCACAAGGCTCGAGAGCGCAAGGCGTGCGTACACATCGATATCGGAGGCATGCGCTGGGCGTGGCGCGCAAGCGTGACCGATATTCCGGGCGCGTCGCCCATCAGAAGATCGGCCGCGGGGGCGACGCGGCCGATGGCGGCGGACACGCCGGCCCGCCGCGGTTCGATGGTGACGGTCCGCGCCTCGAGGATTTTTGGGCGCGTGCCGTGGGGGTCGATGCCGGTCAGAGCGCTTCGGCGCCGGAGATAATCTCGATCAGCTCTTTGGTGATCTGCGCCTGGCGGGTGCGGTTATATTCCAGCGTCAGCCGGTCGATCATCTCGCCGGCGTTGCGTGTGGCGTTGTCCATTGCCGTCATCCGCGCCCCTTGCTCGGACGCGGCATTCTCAAGCAGCGCGCGGAAGATCTGGACCGAGATGTTGCGCGGGACCAGCGCGTCGAGAATTTCGGCCGGCGCGGGTTCGTACTCGTAGATGGCGTCGCCGGTGGCAGCGTCCGTGTCGGCCGCCTCCTCGTCCACCGCAGCCGCCGCGGGGATCAGCTGTAGGCCCGTGGGCTTTTGGCTGATCACCGATTTGAACTCGGCATAATAGAGCGTGGCCACGTCAAACTCGGCGGTTTCAAAAAGGCCGACCACCTTTTCGCCCACCGACTGCGCCTCCTGGAAGCCGACGCGGCGCACGCCCTTGAAGTCGATCACATCGATGATCTGCTCGCGGTAGGCGCGTTTTAAAATGTCAAAGCCCTTGCGGCCGACACACAAGAAGCGAACCGTCTTGCCGGCCGCGGTGAGCGCCAGCGCGTCTGACACGGCCTTTCGCACGATGGACGTGTTGAAGCCGCCGCAAAGCCCGCGGTCGGCGGTGCACACCACCAACAGGTGCACCTTGTCGTCTCCGCGGCCGGTCATCAGGACGGGGGCATCGGGGTCGCCGGCTGTGTTCTTGGCAAGGTTCGACAACACCGCTGCCATCCGCGCCGCATAGGGGCGGGCGGCCTCGGCGGCCTCCGTGGCGCGGCGCAATTTTGCCGCGGCCACCAGCTGCATCGCCTTGGTGATCTTCTGCGTCGCCTTCACCGAGGCGATGCGGACTTTAAGGTCCTTGAGCGAAGGCATCGTGGGTTACGCCGCCTTCGCGTCCGCGAACGACTTTGTGTACCCCTCAACCGCCGTTTTCAAACGGCCGCGAAGGTCGTCCGACAGGGCCTTCTCTTTGCCGATCGCATCAAGAACGTCCCGGTGTTGGGAGCGCATCAACCGCAACAGCCCGTCCTCATAGGCGACCACCTGCGCCACCGGCACATTGTCCAGATACCCGTTCACGCCGGCAAAGATCACCGCCACTTGCTCGGGCGTGGTGAGCGGCGAAAACTGCGGCTGTTTCAAGAGTTCGGTGAGGCGCGCACCACGGGCCAGAAGCCGTTGCGTGGTGGCATCAAGGTCCGAACCGAACTGCGCGAAGGCTGCCATCTCGCGATACTGCGCAAGCTCGCCTTTAATGGGCCCGGCCACCTGCTTCATCGCTTTGATCTGCGCCGACGACCCCACGCGCGAGACCGAAAGACCAACGTTCACCGCAGGCCGAATGCCTTGGTAGAAAAGGTCGGTCTCCAGGAAGATCTGACCGTCGGTGATGGAAATGACGTTGGTCGGGATGAACGCCGACACGTCGTTGCCCTGGGTCTCGATCACGGGAAGCGCGGTCAATGAGCCGTTGCCGGCATCATCGCCCATCTTCGCCGCGCGTTCCAGAAGGCGCGAGTGGAGGTAGAACACGTCACCAGGATAAGCTTCACGGCCCGGCGGGCGGCGCAGCAGAAGCGACATCTGGCGGTACGCGACCGCCTGCTTGGAGAGGTCATCGTAGCCGATCACCGCGTGCTTGCCATTGTCGCGGAAATATTCGCCCATGGCGCAGCCGGTGAACGGGGCCAGGAACTGCATCGGCGCCGGGTCAGAGGCCGTCGCGGCAATGACGATGGAGTAAGGCAGGGCGCCGTTTTCTTCCAAGACCTTCACGAACTGCGCGACGGTGGAGCGCTTTTGCCCCACCGCGACATAAACGCAGTAAAGCTTGTCGCTCTCGCTGCCGCTTTCGTGGAGCGGCTTTTGGTTCAAGAACGTGTCGAGGATGATGGCGGTCTTGCCGGTCTGACGGTCACCGATGATCAGCTCACGCTGGCCGCGGCCAACGGGGATCAGCGCGTCGATGGCTTTGAGGCCCGTCGACATCGGCTCGTGCACGGACTTTCGCGGGATGATGCCCGGGGCCTTCACGTCCACCCGGCGCCGCTCGGACGCGTTGATGGGGCCCTTGCCGTCGATGGGGTTGCCGAGCGCATCCACCACGCGGCCCAGAAGCTCGGGGCCCACAGGAGCGTCAACGATGGCGCCGGTCCGCTTGACGGTGTCGCCCTCTTTGATGTCCCGGTCATCGCCGAACACCACGACGCCCACATTGTCGCTCTCAAGGTTGAGCGCCATGCCGCGGATGCCGCCCGGGAACTCGACGAGCTCACCGGCCTGCACCTTGTCCAAGCCATAAACGCGGGCGATACCGTCACCGATGGACAGCACCTGACCCACTTCGGACACTTCGACCTCTTGGCCGAAATTCTTGATTTGGTCCTTCAGGATTGCCGAAATTTCGGCGGCGCGGACGTCCATTTATGCGGCTTCCTTCATGGCGGCGGAAAGGCCCGCGAGGCGGGTTTTCACGCTGGTGTCGATCATCTGGCTTCCAAGACGCACGATGAGCCCGCCAATCAGCGACGGGTCCACATGGGTCTCCAATTTGATGGTGCCGCCCGCCTTTTCGGCGAGCACCTCTTTTAGCGTTGTCATGTGCGCGTCGGACAGCGGCTCCGCGCTCGTCACCACCGCAAGCGTTTCGCCCCGGTGTTCGGACAGCAGCGATTGAAACGCCTCCAACATGTCCGGCAGCGCAAAAAGGCGCCGGTTGCGGGCGGAGAGTTTGACGAAATTGGCGGTAAGGCCGGCAACGCCGGCTTTCTCCATCACCGCGCCGATGGCCTTCTCCTGGTCTTCGGCGGAAAAGACGGGGCTTTTAACAAGCCGGCGCAGGTCAACGCTTTCGGCCAAAAGGGCGCGCATGTCGTCAACGCCTTTTTCGACCGCGTCGAGCGCGTCCGAATCGCGGGCCAATTCAAACAGGGCGGAGGCGTACCGGTCGGCGACGCCGGACGTGTGCGGGTTGGCCAAGTGCGTCTCTTTCGTGTCGAACGGCGTCTGTTGGCCCCCAGGACCGAGCGGGGCGATAGCATAGCGATTTTGGCCGCGCAACGACTGCGCCCGGCTCAACCGGCACGCCGCAACACTGCAAAAATTCGCCCGTCCATCACCAAAAACCCGGCCATGATGAGCTCCATGCCCATAAACTGTGTCAGGTGGAGCCGCTCGCCAAGCGCCAACGCGCCCACAAGAATGGTCACCACCGGCACCAAAACCGTGACGAGCGCCGCATTGGTGGCCCCCGCCCTTGAAATTATGCCGAAATAAAGGATGTAGGCGAGCGCGGTGCCCAAAACGGCGTTTGCAAAAACCGCGACCCAAACCGTGCCCGGCGCCGGCGCAAACATCACCATGCCGTCAATCGCGAGCGCGAGCGGCACCATGATGAGCGCGGACATGGTGAGTTGCCCCACCGACACGGCCGCCGGATGCACCCCAAGCCGGCGAAAGCGCCGCGCATAAACCGCCGCCACCCCATAGGAGAGCGTTGCCCCCACCGCGGCCAATTGGTTCAAAAGATCCGCCCCAAGGGTTGCAAGGGCCGAAAGCCCGATCATCACCGCAACGCCGATGACGCCCAGCGTAAGCCCAACACCCTTGCGGGCCGAAAACGCTTCATCGGGCAGCGCAAGGGCTGCAATCAGCGCGGTGAAGAGCGGCGTTGTGGCGTTCAAAATCGCCGCGAGGCCCGCCGTGATCCCCGTTTGCCCATAAACGATGAGGGTGAAAGGCACCGCGTTGTTGACGACGCCCATGATGAAGAAGGCGCCCCAAATCGCGATTTTTGTGGGGATCGCGATGCGAAAGACGGCAATGCCCACCCAGAGCGCGAGGGCGGCAAGAGCAACTCTGGTCGCAACCAGCGTCATCACCGGCCAGTGGGCAAGGATGATCTCGGCGAGGATGAAGGTGCCGCCCCACAGCGTTGCGAGCGCGACCAGCATTGCAAAGGCGAGCGCATCCATGCGCGTGTCGATGGGGCCGGCGCCGGCCATAAAGCACCTTTCTGGAAGGATGGCGCCGGCTGCGGGTTTTTTTAGAGGGCAGCGGTGAGGGTGGCGGCGCAAAGGGCGGGGTCGTGTTCGCGCACGTAGTGGCCGGCGCCCGGCGCGCGCACAAGCGTCACGTTGGGTTCCGCGCTCAGAACCCCAAGATCATCCGGCGCGAGCGCCGCACCGCGCGCCCGCTCCCCGCACAGCACGGTGACCCGCGCCCGGCAGGCGCGGATCGCGGCCAAAACGTCAAACCCCTGTTGGAGCGTGGGTTTTAAGATGCCCGAGAGGACGGCGGGGTCGAGCGCTGCGATCTGCCGCGCCCGGCGCGCCACCGCCGGCGCCCCGCCGTGGGCCGCTATGGTGGCGTTGCCATGGCCCGACGGCCACGCGCCCACCACAGTGCGCCACTCATCCGCGCCAAAGCCCTTGTACCGGCGCGTCATCAGGTGGTGGAGCGCGGCAAACTCGGCCGCCCAGCGCGTGGTCTCAAGCCGGGGCGGCTGACTGTCCCACAGCGGCGGATCCTCCAGCACGAGCGCGCGCACGTTGCGGTTCTCGGCGGCAATGGCGAGCGCCACCACGCCGCCCAACGAGTGGCCGTAAAGCGCGAACGGGCGATCGGGCACGGGGACGGCGGCGGCATAGGTGCGCAGGTTGTAGGTGTCGCTGCGGGGCGCCTTGCCGTGGCCCAAAAGGTCGACCGGGTGCGGGTCGAACGCCTCAAGGTGGGGGAGGAAGGGGGCAAAATCCTCCCCGTTGCGGGTGATCGCGTGGAGGAGGACGAGGGGCGTCACTTCCCGGCCGCGCCCCGCTCGGCCAGCGCCTTGGAGAGCGCCTTCACATCCCGCCGCAGCGCCTTGATGTCATCGTGCATGGAGGATTGCTCCTCCATCATCGCATCGCGGCTTTTGGCAGCTTCCTCCTCCACATCCTGCTGCATGCCCGACACGATAATGCCGATAAAAAGGTTCAACACCGCAAACGAGGTCACCATGATGAAGGGCACGAAAAAGGCCCAGGCGCCCGGGTGCACCTCCATCACGGGGCGCACAATGCCCATGGACCACGATTCCAACGTCATCACCTGGAAAAGCGAATAGGCCGACGCGCCGATGGTGCCGAACCATTCGGGAAAGGTTGCCGCGTAAAGCGAGGTGGCCATCACGGAAAAGACGTAAAAGATCAGCATCATCAGAAAGACGATCGACGCCATCCCCGGCAGCGCTGCGATGAGCCCGCCCACAACGCGCCGCAGCGTCGGCACCACCGAGATGAGCCGCAGCACCCGCAAAATGCGCAGCGCCCGCAACACCGAAAACTCGCGGCTGGTGGGGATCACCGCAATCAGCACCACAAAAAGATCGAAGAGGCTCCAAGGGTCGCGGAAAAAGGCGAGGCGAAAGACCGCGATCCGCACGATGATTTCCACCACGAAGATCGCGAGGATCACCCCGTCGATCACCTCAAGAACGGGGCCCACGGCGGCCATCACCTGCTCGGAGGTCATGAGGCCGAGGATGATCGCGTTCAGCAAGATGATGCCGATGATGAACGCCTCCCATTGGCGGGAGGTCACAATGGTGCGCAGGCGTTCCATAACGGGCCTTCTTGGCAAATCGAATGCGGGCACGGTTTGGGTCCGCCCGGGACCCAACGTCAAGCGTGAAGCCGCTTGACAGGGCGCGCGGATCGGCGATGGTGGCGCTGCTGCGGGTGTAGTTCAGTGGTAGAACGCAAGCTTCCCAAGCTTGATGTCGTGGGTTCGATCCCCATCGCCCGCTCCACACGCCGGCCCACCACCCTCTGCCCGCCGCCTGCCCGCCGCCCCCCACCGAGCAGAGACAGCGTTCCCACAATTTCTGGGGTGCGACCGCCTGACACACCAAATCATGATTTATTTTTCGATGATTTGGGAACGAATGGGCTGTTCCTGCATTTTCCTTCCGTACCAACGCTTCGTCCCCCGTTGCGCTGGTACGTATCCACCTTCGACAGACTTTTGACCGCCCTCGTGGCGGTCTTTTTTTTGCTCCCGCCCCGGGCGCGCCGACCGTTACCGGGTCAGTCGATCCACAACGGTCGCCAGACTGTCGCGCCACGGCGGCAACACGATGCCAAACCGCTCAAAAAGTTTGCCACAGTCCAGAACCGAGTAGCGCGGCCGCGCGGCGGGTGTTGGATAGTGCGAGGTCGGTATCGCCTGAACAGCCGGGGTGAGGCTTGCCCTGCGAAATATTTCATGGGCGAAGCTGTGCCAGGTGGTTTCGCCCTGGCCCGCAAGGTGAAACACTTCTGGCGCCGACCCCCAATCGGGCCGCGCCGCAAGGGCAAGCAGCGCGTCTGCAATGTCGAGCGCGCTGGTGGGTGTGCCGTGCTGATCGGAGACGACGCTCACACTGTCTCGCTCGGCCCCAAGGCGCAGCATCGTGCGCACAAAATTCTTGCCGAACGGCGCGTAGACCCACGCGGTGCGCACGATCAGGCTGTGCCCGCCTGCCGCTGCCACCGCCGCTTCCCCGGCAAGCTTTGTGCGCCCATAGGCGCTTTTGGGCGCGACCGGGTCATCCTCGCGGTAGGGCCGGGTGCCATTGCCGTCAAACACATAGTCGGTGGAAAGGTGGATGAACCGCGCGCCCCGCGCCGCGCACCAGGCGGCCATGGCGTGAGGGCTCTCGGCGTTGATGGTGTGGGCGAGCGCCGGCTCGCTCTCGGCCTGGTCGACGGCGGTGTAGGCGGCCGCGTTCACGACAACGCTGGGCGCCAGATGGTCAAGCGCGGGGGCAATGGTGTGGGGCGCGGCAAGGTCGATCTCAGGCCGGGCCAGCACCGCAAGGGGGGTGCCGCGCGCGGCCGCGGCCTCGGCAAGGGCGGTCGCCACCTGGCCCTGCCGGCCAATCACGCAAAGCCCCATCAGCGTCCCGCCGCCTCCGCAAGGCCGCGCATCCCGTCAAGGCGCACCTCGGCGACCACCGAGTGCGCCGCCTCCCGCGGGTAGCCGATCGCCACAAGGGTCTCCTCGCCCATCTGGAGCGAGGCTTCAAAGGCCTCCATCACCACCTCCTGGGCGCCGAGGCCAAAGAGCTCCTTGGCGTTTTGAACGTCCCGCGCGCGGACCACCACAGGCACCTCAATCCCCTCCCGGCGCAGCACCTCCAGCACCGCAGCGTTGGCGGCGGGCTTGTCCATGGTGAGCACGATCGCGAGCGCGCCCGCCGCATTCGCATCGCGCAACACGTCCGCCCGGCGCACATCGCCATAGTGCACATTTTTGCCCCTCTGGCGCCAGCGGGAGACATCATGCGGGTCAAGATCGAGCGCGACGTAAGGCACTTTGCGCTCGTCCAAAAGGTCACCGATGGCGCGGCCGATGCGGCCAAAGCCGGCAATCACAACATGGCCTTCGCCGGGGCTGGAAAGCGCCTCACCCGCGCCTGTGCGCTGCTCCACTGCAAGCGCAAGCCGGCGGATCGGCCCCGTCAGCGCCGTGGTCGCCGCCATCGTGACCCCCGCCGCCACCACAAGCACCCGCGCAATATCGGGCGGAACGACGCCCAGTGAGGTCGCAAACGCAAGGCCCACCAGCGAGAATTCGCCGATTTGCCCGAGCATCAACCCCGCCTCCAGCGCCACCGGCAACGGCTGCCGCGCCATCAGCGCCAAGAGGGTGATGATCGCCGCCTTCACCGCAAAGACGCCAAAAATGACGCCAAGGAGCGCAAGCGGCGCGTCCACCACAACCCGCGGGTCGATGGTCATCCCCACCGAGAGGAAGAAAAGGCCCAGAAGCAGCCCTTTGAAGGGTGCAATCTCGGCCTCAAGCTGGTGAGAAAACTCAGTGTCGGCAAACACCAGGCCCGCGAGGAATGCGCCGAGCGCCATGGAGAGCCCGGCCATGGAGGTGGCCGCCGCCGTCCCGATGATGACGAGGAGCGCGGCGGCGGTGAACATATCCCGGTCCCGCCGCGCGCCCACAAAGCGAAACACCGGCCCAATCACCCGCCGCCCTGCAAGAAGGATGATCGGGATGATCACCGCCGCGCCCACGATGGAGTAAAGAAGGCTCTGCCAGATGGCCCCCGCCTCATTCGCCGCCAGCGCACCGATGATGAGGAGGACCGGCACCACCGCAATATCCTGCATCAACAGGACGGCGAACATCACCTGCCCCGGCGGCGAGGCAAACCGGCCCGACGCCACCAAAAGCTGCACCACAATGGCGGTGGAGGAGAGCGCAAGGGCCGCACCAATGGCAATGGACGCCTCCGCCCCAATGCCGAGCGCAAGGGCAAGGGCGGTCAAAACCCCCGCCGTCACCACCACCTGTGCCCCGCCAAGGCCAAACACCAGCCGGCGCATCGCCCAAAGCCGCGGGCCAGAGAGCTCCAGCCCAATCAGGAAGAGAAGGAACACCACGCCAAGCTCGGCGATCTTGGCAACCCCCTCCTGCTCGGCAATGGCGAAGGTGGAGAGGGGGACGCCGAACACATTGTCCGCCAGCGTCACAAGGCCAAAGGGGCCCACCGCGACACCGGCCAAAAGGTAACCCAAGATCGGGTTCACTGAGACCCGTTGCAGGACCGGCACCAAAACCCCAGCCGCAATCAGGAAGATCAACGCTTCCTTGAGGTAGGGGACCGTGTGGGTCGCCTCATGCTCCATCACCACTCTCCCGCAATCTTCCCGGGGAGAGCGTAGCACGCCCCGCGCCAAGCGATCGTTGACGGGCCGTGTCCGATTTGTGACGGCGGGCGGCGGACGGCACCATCGGCCGCCCCCGTGCGCACCGCCAACGTTGGCTTTCAGCGCGCGCGCAACATAGTGGGCCAAACGCGTTGGAGACGCTTGTGGCCCCTGTCGTGCGGCAAAATGAGCAGCGGCGACATGTTCCCCGCGGCATCCAGCAGATGCGGCCCGCGCTTTATATCGGCGCGATCTTCGGCCTCATCCTGTCGGTGGCCATGGTCATCCCCATGCTGCTCGATCTTGCCGACGGGGCGCCCACCTGGGCCGTCTTCGCTGTCTCGGCAGCGTCCGTCTTCACCATTTCCACCCTCGGCATCGTGGCGCTGAACGAGGATGTGCCCGACTTCACCCCCCGCTTCGGCTTTCTCGTCACAACGCTCCTTTGGGTGGTCTCGTCCATTGTGGCGGCCGTCCCCTTCTGGCTCTCCCCTTTGGAGATGACGCCGGCCGCCGCCTATTTTGAGGCGATGAGCGGGCTCACCACCACGGGCGCGACAGTCCTCTCAACGCTCGACGCCATGCCCCGCTCGTTCCTGCTGTGGCGCTCCATGCTCCAGTGGCTGGGCGGGATCGGCATCATCGCGGTGGGGCTCTTCCTGTTCCCATTCCTGCGCATTGGGGGGATGCAGGTGTTCCGCACCGAATCCTCCGACCGATCCGACAAGGCGATGCCAAGGGTCGCCAGCGTCACCCGCGCGCTGGTCGCGATCTACGTTTTTGCAACGCTCCTGTGCGCAATCACTTACGCTGCGCTCGGCATGAGCCTGTTTGACGCCATCTGCCATGCCATGACCACCGTCGCCACCGGCGGCTTTTCCACCCACGACCGCTCCTTCGGCTTCTTTGAGGACGCGCGCATTTTGTGGGCGGCCGTCTTCTTCATGATCGTGGGCGCGCTCCCGTTTGTGCTCTACGTCGAGTTTCTGGTGCGCGGCCGGTTCTCCCTCTGGCGGGACTGGCAGGTGCGCACCTTCTTCGGCGGCGTCATCACCATCATCATCATGCTGGCGGTTTGGCTGGAGTACACGCGCAACATCGAATTCCAAGAGGCGATCACCCAGGCCGCCTTCAACGTCGTTTCCATCGTCACCACCACCGGCTATGCCTCCGACGACTATGCGGTGTGGGGCCCGTTCGCGTTCGGCGTGTTCTTCATCCTGACGTTTATCGGCGGGTGTTCCGGCTCCACCACCGGCGGGATCAAGGTCTACCGCTTCATCATTGCGTTCCAGGCGTTGCGGCGCGCCTTCACAAAGCTCGTCTATCCCAACGCCGTGCAGCCGCTGCGCTTTGGCGACAAGGTGATCGAGCAGGACGTGTTTGATTCCGTCGTCATATACTTTGTCGCCTTCTTCCTGATCTTTGCGCTCACCATTTTGGCCCTGTCACTCGCCGGCCAAGATTTTGTGACCGCATTGACGGGGGCGCAAACCGCGCTCACAAACGTTGGACCGGGGCTGGGGGAAACCATTGGCCCCGCCGGCAATTTTGCGCCACTTGGCGAGTTTGAACTCTGGCTCTTGTCGTTCGTGATGCTCCTCGGGCGCCTTGAAATCATGACGGTGCTGATCCTCTTCACGCCCGTCTTCTGGAGAGACTGATGGGTCACGACCTGGAGACGCGCCTCGTCCACGGCGGTGCAACCCGCTCCCCCTTCGGTGAGACGTGCGAGCCCCTCTTCCTCACCCAAGGCTTCGTCTATGAGAGCGCGGAGGAGGCCGCCGCCCGCTTTGCCGGCACCAGCGAAGGCTTTGTTTATTCGCGCTACGGCAACCCCACGGTCGCCATGTTTGAAGAGCGCATGGCAACCCTTGAGGGCGCCGAGGCCGCCCGCGCCACCGCGTCCGGCATGGCCGCCGTCACCGCAGCGCTCATGGCCGCGCTCAAGGCGGGCGACCATGTGGTCGCCTCAGGCGCGCTTTTTGGCGGGTGTCGCTATGTGGTGGAGACGTTTTTGCCCCGCTTCGGCGTGGAAACGACGCTGATCGACGGCACTGACCTTGCCGCCTGGGAGGCAGCGGTCCGCCCAAACACCCGCGTCTTCTTCATGGAGACGCCCACCAACCCCACCCTCGCGCTGGTGGACATTGAAGGCGTTGCCAAAATCCGCGACCGCGCCGCCCCCGAGGCCAAGCTTGTGGTCGACAACGTCTTTGCGACCCCCTTGTGGCAACGCCCGCTGACCTTGGGCGCCGACCTTGTGGTCTATTCCGCCACAAAGCACGTGGACGGGCAGGGCCGGTGTCTGGGCGGGGTCATCCTGGGCGAGGCCGCTTGGATCAAAGACAATCTCGACATGATCCTCAAACAGACCGGCCCGGCGCTCAGCCCCTTCAACGCCTGGGTGCTCCTCAAATCCCTCGAAACGCTGACGCTTCGCATCCGCGCCCAAACCGCAACCGCGGGGGAGGTGGCCGACGCCATCGCCGGCCACAGCCTCGTCACCCGCGTCCTTTATCCGGGGCGGGACGATCACCCCCAGGCCGCCCTTGCGCGCCGGCAAATGGCAGCAGGCGGCACGCTGGTCGCCTTTTCCGTGGCGGGCGGGCGCGAGGCAGCCTTCAAAATGGCCAACGCGCTCAACCTCATAAAACTTTCAAACAACCTTGGGGACGCCAAAAGCCTCCTCACCCACCCCGCCACGACGACGCACAAAAACCTCTCAGAAAATGCCCGTGCCGAGCTTGGCATTGATGATGGCCTCTTGCGCCTCTCGGTGGGACTGGAATCGGCGCGCGATCTCATCGCCGACCTCACCCAGGCGCTTGACCGCGCGGCCGCCGGCCCCCGCCTCGCATCCCCCATCGCGTAAAAGTGGCGCGTGTCGGTCGACACTTTGCATCCTCCCGCCCACGCGCCACGTCGGGCGGGGGCGCAACGGCCCTCAGGCAACGCAGCGACCAAGGGGCGGCGGCGCGCGTTGCCCATTCGACGCCGCCTCTGTGGGGACCATTGATGATCATTCGGCAAACGATCTTCGCCGCGAGCCTTGCCCTATCGCCCACCCTCGCGCTGGCGGATGGCATCACCGAGCAAGACGTCATCGCCGCGCAAACCGCATGGGGGGAAGGGATTGTCGCCATCGCCGCCACCCACACCGAAGGCGGCGATTTTGAGGCCCGCGCGTCCGAACACATCCAAACGCTCTATGCCTATGGCACGGATGGCATGCCCGTTCTCTTCAAGCCGACCTTGGCCGCTGACGATCAATTCCGCGAAACCTTTGACGAAGCGCTCAGCTATTTTATTGGCACCGAGGGCACCGAAGACTCTGGCTTTGCCATCAAAGGTTGGACCAACGTGCGGTGGGAGAGCAACGGCATTTTTACAGCCGAGGACACCGCGATGGCCATGGGCAATTACTTTTTCACAGGCCCCGACGGCAACGAAACCAAGGTCGAATACACATTCGGCTACGTGCGCGATGACGCGGGCAACCTCAAAATCAACGTGCACCACTCCTCGCTGCCGTTCTCGCCCTCCTGACGGAGTGGGGGCGTAGAAGCGCGCCCCCCTTCGCGACAACGCGCCCCTTTTGGCGAGTGGCGGGCGCGCAAACGCGCCCAGCAATCAGCGCCGAACCTTGCCGTCCGCGCCAATCAGCTGCCGCGAGTTTGGCCGGATGGCGCGGCGCATCACCGGCCGGCTGCGCAACAGCGGGTCGCGCGTGGTGATCCGGCTTGTGCCCAAGACCTGCTCTTCGATCAAAAACGGCTGGTTGGGGCCAAAACCCGGCACCAAATCATCATCGTAAACGACGCCCCCAAAATAGCTCAGCTTGTCATCGCCAAAGGCGTTGGGCGCCCCGTCCTGGGTGAGCGGGCGGAACTGAGCTTCCGCCGCAACGCTTGCCAGCAGCAGCGCCGCAACGCCCAAAGTGATTGATTTCATGACGCAACCCTCAATCCATGATGTCCCCAACCTATCGGCGAGGGGTTAGGTTAAGGTTGATGGACGGTGACCCCAATCGCGAAACCCTTGCTGACCGGGGCCCGCCGCCCAACTTCTGGCCGAAGGACGCGCGAAAGGGGCCCCCATGACCGTCGAGCTAACGGTGTATCTGTCCGGAGAAATCCACACCGACTGGCGTGAGACCATCGCAAGCGGGGTGGAGGCGGCGGACCTTCCGGTCGCCCTCACAGGCCCTATCACCGACCATGACGCGTCCGACGATTGCGGCGTCACGATCCTCGGCGCGGAAGACAACACGTTTTGGAAGGACCACAAGGGCGCCAAGCTGAATGCGATCCGCACCCAAACCCTCCTCAACGAGGCCGACCTCGTCGTGGTCCGCTTTGGCGACAAATACCGCCAGTGGAACGCCGCCTTCGACGCCGGCTTTTGCGCCGCCAACGGCACCCCTTACGTGGTGATGCACGGCAAGGACCACGCCCACGCCCTCAAGGAGGTGGACGCCGGCGCACTCGCGGTCTGCGAAACGCCCGAGCAGGTGGTCGCAATCCTGCGCTATGTGTGCCGCGGCGAGCTCTCCCGCCCCAGCCCGTCCCTCTCCGTGGTCCGTTAACGGTCACGCCGTGGTTCGCTGACGGTCACGCCCCCAGCGCGCCCGCCAGGCGCTTGAGGCGGCGGGCAACGGTCACCCCCGTGCCGACCACCAGCACGACCAGCCCGGCAAACAAAACCTCGCCGGCGCCGCCCCAAGCACCCTCAAAGGCGGTGATAAGGGCAGCGCCCCCCGCCACCCACATGCGCTGCTGTTTGGCAAGCGGACCGGAAAAGTCGGCGGGCTGCCCAAGGGCGCGCCCCAGCTCCCGCACATAGGCGGTGAGGAGCGCAAGGACCGCCGCCAGCCACCCGAGCCCCGGCCCGAGCGACGCCACCAGGCCGCTGCCGAGCGCGCCGGACGCAGAGCCCATCGCCGCCAGCACCAGAACGTCGGCAATTCGGTCCGGCACCTCATTGTAAAGCGGGCCGGTGGCCGTGCCCTTGCCGTGCTCCACCGCGACCATCCCATCAAAAAGGTTGGCCGCCAGCCGCAGCGCCACCGCAACCGGCACCACGAAAAGCACCATCGGCCCAAGCGGCCCGGCAAGCAAAAACGCTGCCGCCGCAAGGGCCGCAAACATGACGCTCGCCACCGAAATCCCATTCGCCGACACGCCGGTCGCCGCAAGCGCGCGGGCAACGCGCTGGGCCGGCCCTGTGTTGCGTGCCGCGATGGGCCGGCGGTTTTCAACGTCGTCCGTCATGGCACCACACTATCGCGAGGGGGCCAGCGGCGCATCCGGACTTTTTGGCGCCAATTGATCCCCCGGCGGCAAAAGCGGCTTATGATGACCCAATGTCTGACCCGCTCCTCATTGGCGGCCTTGCCATCCTCGGCGTCCTGATTGCGGGCTCGGTGGCGGCCATTTGGCTCCCCGGCATCCGCGCACGCACGGCAACCTGGTGGGTGATTGCCGCGCTCCTTTGCGCTGCCTTCGCGCTGGGGCCTGTGGCGGTGGCTGTCCTGTTCGGCATCATCTCATTCATGGCGCTGCGCGAATACGTGTCGCTCGCCCCGACGAGACGCGAGGATCGGCCGGCGCTCTTTCTGTGTTACGCGCTCGTCCCGCTGGTCTACACGCTGATCGCGCTCGACCTTTACGGCATCGTCTTGGTCGTGATCCCGGTTTATGCGGTGCTGGCGCTCCCGGCCGTGATGCTCCTCAACGGCCGCACTGAGGGTTATTTGGCGGCCGCGGGCGTCCTTTATTTCGGCCTTGTGATCACCGTCTTCACCCTTGGCCACGCGGCCCTGTTGATGAATGTTCCGGCGGCCGAGGCGCCGGCGGGCGGCGCGGGCCTCCTCTTCTTCCTCCTGGTGGTGACCGCGCTGAACGATGTGTTCCAGTACATCGCCGGCCGCTTGATCGGCGGCCCAAAAATCATGCCCACCATCAGCCCGGGCAAAACAGTCTCCGGCTTCCTCGGCGGCCTGTTGGCGACCGGCGCGCTGATTGCCGTCATCGGCCCCACCTTCACCGGGCTTGGCATCCTCCCCATCGCGATCCTTGCGCTGTTGCTCCCGGTTGCAGGGTTTGCCGGCGATGTCACCATGAGCGCCATCAAGCGTGACCTTGGCGTCAAAGATTCCGGAAAACTTTTGCCCGGCCACGGCGGCATTTTGGACCGCGTTGACAGCCTTACTTTTACCGCACCCTTGATGTTCCACGTCTTCGCCTTCTTTGCGAGCACGCGTTACTGATGCGCACAGCCTTCTTCCTCGCCATGCGCCCCCTGGTGTGGTTCATCCTGGGGCTCAGCGTCGGCAACCGGGCGCATCTACCCCGGTCTGGCCCCGCGATTGTGGCGGCGAACCACAACAGCCACCTCGATATCTTGGTGTTGCTCTGCTCAATGCCCGCGCAGGCGATTGCTGCGACGGCGCCGGTGGCCGCGGCCGACTATTTTTTCAGAACGCCGCTGCGGCGATTTGTGGCCACCCGCATCTTTGGGATCCTCGCGCTGGAGCGGACCATGCGGCGGGGCAGCGAACCGTTCGGCCCGCTGTTGGCGCACCTTGAGGCGGGCGGCATCCTCATCATCTTTCCGGAGGGCACGCGGGGCGCGCCCGAGGAGATGGGCGCGCTGAAATCCGGCCTTTCGAAGCTGGTGCGCGAGGCGGCGGTGCCGGTCACCCCGGTTTATCTGCAAGGGGCGGGGCGCATCTTGCCCAAGGGAACGCGGGTGCCGCTCCCGTTCACCTGTGCAATGTTGGTGGGGGAGCGCCTTGCGCCGTCCGCCGATCGGGCAGCGTTTATGGCGGGTCTGTCGGCGGCGTTTTCGGCGCTGAAGTCCGCCGCGCCGCCGCTCCACTGGCACTGAAGGGGGTGTTGTGACCAAAATTGTCTCCGCCATCGTGATTGCGGCGATGGCCGCGCACATGATCCGCCCCCTTGGCCTGCCGGGGCTCAAAAAGCGCGGCGATGTGTGGAAGCTGGCGGTCGCCGCCTTTGCCATTGTCCTTTTGGTGACGGTGGTGCGGCCCGAATGATCCATCCTCCGCCTTGGCGCGTATCAGGGTGAGGAGGGGCATATGGATCGACTGGGCGGCCTGACGCCGTTTTCTGACTTTTCCGAGGCGCTGGAGCCATCGCGGTATCGTGCGTTGCCGGACGATTGGGTGGTGGGGCTGACAGATGTGACCGCCTCCCGCGCTGCCATCGACGCGGGGCGCTATAAGGCGGTGAATTTTGCGGGGGCGGCGGCGATCAGCGCGCTGATGAATGCGCTGCAGACGCGGGCGTTTCTGTTTGCGTTCGGGGGGGATGGGTGCGCGTTCGTCCTTCCGCCTGAGGACGCGGATGCGGCGCGGGACGTTTTGTCGAAAACGGCGGCCTTTGTGCGGGACGATCTTGGGCTTTCGCTCCGGGCAGCGCTGGTGCCGATTGCGTCGCTGCGGGCGGACGGGTGGGATGTGCGGGCGGCGCTGTTTTCGCCCTCGCCCCATGTGTCGTACGCGATGTTTTCGGGCGGCGGGATCCAGGCCGGGGAGGCGGCGATGAAGGCGGGCGCCCACACGCTGGCGGCTGCAGGGCCTGGGGCGCGGCCGGACCTCACGGGGCTGTCCTGTCGCTGGCAGGCGATCCCGGCGCGGCGGGGGACGGTGATCTCGCTGATTGCGCGGGGTGAGAGGGGGCGCGAGGTTGAGTTTCGCCGGGTGATGGGGACGGTTTTGGGCGGGCTCTCGGGGCACCCTGTGCCGGAGGCGGGGCCGCCAATTGGCCTTCGCTCGCCGGGGGTGGGGCTTGAGGCCCGGGCCTCCCGGGGGAGCCGGCCGTTGTGGCGGCGTCGGCTTGCCGTTGGGGCGCACCATCTGATGGGCGTGTTTTTCTTTTGGACGGGCGTTCGGGCGGGAAATTTTGTGCCGCGGCGCTACCGTGCGCTCGCCAGCGCCAACGCGGATGTGCGAAAATTTGGCGATGGGGTGATGGTGACGGCCGACTGCTCCGACGCTGAGCTTGTGGCCCTTGAGCGGGCGCTGGGTGAGGCGGAGGCGGCGGGCGTTTTGCGTTTTGGGCTGAAGCAGCAGGGCGCGGCGCTCATGACCTGCATTGTGCCGTCCTACCAGGATGACGGGCACTTTCACTTTGTGGACGGTGCGGGCGGGGGGTATGCGGCGGCGGCGAGCCTTCTTGAGGGCGTTGCGGACGGGTGATGGCCGCGGCGGGGTTTTCCGCGCGGGGGGAGGGAGAGCGCGCCAAGGGCGGCGGTTTGATTGTAAAAGAAGCCGGCCTTGGCGCGCTCTTCTTTTGCGACGTTGGTTTTTGGGGATTTTTCGCGGAACGGGTGTTCGCGCGGTGTCTGTGGCGGGTTTGCCGCGCGGTCCGACTTCCAGCGCTGCCGCGCCCGTTTGGGCCGCAGGATACAGTCGGTGCGAGGCGCGCCACGGACGCATCCCTCAAAAATCCCTCGACGCGTGGGTTCGTTACACCCCGCGTTCTGGGCCGCCACTGCCTTGACGGCTCTGGTCGGTCGGTCCGGACCCGCCCTCGTCTTTGCCGTCAGGGCATTTGGAGTATGGGGGTTTTTGGTGGGGCGGGGATAAGCTACGCAATGTGGCGTCATTCGCGTCGCGTAAACCTTGACGCGCGTCAAAGGCGGCACGAGGGCCCGGGCTGCTTGGTGTGCACTCGCTATTTAGTCCGACGACGCGCGGCGCAACAAAAGGTTTCCAACCGCACATGTTTCGCGTGTTGCGCATATGAACGAAGCGCCATACGTTCGTACAGACGGTGCGGCGCCGAGGTGCTGTGCTATATCAGCTGTGACGCTCCCAAGTCTGCGCATGGGAGCTAGAGGGATCAGAATGCCAAGTAAATCTACCGTCTATTATGACAAAGTTGGGAGCGATGGGACGCTTTTGGAGTGTGACACGGCAGAAATCGTTGCAAAACCCTCCAGCACTTCGTGTAATCTGAAGAGACACTTTTACCCGCGGCAGAACTGTAATTCGATACCAAATAGTCAGGTAACACCTTTGTCAGGGTCAATAAAACGAGACTATTCAAATGCTGACTACACTTGGAGGGTGACAGCTAGCATTGTTCTTCGGAACCCGACAGGAACAGGACTGGTGATCACTTCAACCGATAAAGCGCTTGGGCATAAATCTGTCATCAGGCATCCGTAGGTAAAAGCAGAAGTCTAGAGTATGAACGCTCACGCCAAATATGTTTACAGTAGCGTGTTGATATTTTTGATGGTCAACTATGCTCCGGGTGGAGATCAAAAGCTCCAGATTAATGACTTCGATCTTTCGGTGTACGGTTTAGAAGCATTTAATTTTGCGTTGTTGGCAGTCGCAGCTTACAACGCTATCGTTGGTCTCTCTCTTCATAGAATCGCTCGCCTAAACCGGGTAGAGGAGAACCTTCGTAGTGAGATCCACAGGGCAGGATCGTTACAGCCACACGAAAGCGAAAAAGATGGAGGGTCAAGCGACTCTCCATCTACAAGAAGCCTAGATAAAACTCGCGGTGAAAGACTAATTCACGACAGGTTGTTAGTAATCTTATATGTCTACGCACCTCTAGCAGCAACTTTGGGCTTGGCCTTTGGCGTGTTTATGAAGCCTGAGTGGTGACCCCACCATCGTAGAAAGGGCCGGTTGTGATCACGTCTCCTTCACTTAAGGTTGTCCCAGGTACGACTGTGACTAGCGGTGCTATGACCACGCCAGTTGGTACCACGCAGCTCTCTTCAACCCAGCCACCTGGGGAGCCATCGGGGTTTATGTGCTGCCGAAGCGTGAAAGTACGCCCGTCCCGAAAGGTGAAGTATGAGGTACCTTCCACTTCCATCGCAACCTCCGTCGAACCGGTGTACTGCTCATGGTCGTAGTCATTAGCGTCGGCACTCTTAACATTCTGAAAATGCGACATAACCACTCCTTTGGCGTCAGCGTGAGACGCAAAGAGCGCCGTCATCGTAATGTCACAAACATAATGCGTCACCGCATCGTCCGCAAGTTGGGCTGAGGATAACGCAAGGGATGTCGCAGGCAAGCCATTCAGTTAGCCATCATCGTGCATAAACCGCCCTTACCCGCTTAAATTTGAGGCAGACGTACCTACGACCCTCGCCAAACTAAAGGGGATGTTGGGGCAGCAGCTGCGTCAAGCGTCCACCTTCAACGCAGCAATAAACGCCTCCTGCGGAATCTCAACCTTCCCAAACTGCCGCATCTTCTTCTTCCCCGCCTTCTGCTTCTCCAGCAGCTTGCGCTTCCGGGTTGCGTCGCCGCCATAACACTTCGCCGTCACATCCTTGCGCAAAGCGCGGATGGTTTCGCGGGCGATGATGCGGCCGCCGATGGCCGCTTGGATCGGGATGACGAACATATGCTGGGGGATCAGCTCTTTCAGCTTTTCGCACATGGCGCGGCCGCGGCGCTCGGCTTGAGAGCGGTGGACGAGCATCGCCAAGGCGTCCACGGGCTCGGAGTTGACCATGATGTTCATGCGGACGAGGTCGCCCTCGCGGTAGTCGGCGAGCGAATAGTCGAAGGAGGCGTAGCCCTTAGAAACCGATTTTAGGCGGTCGTAGAAATCGAAGACGACCTCGTTGAGGGGGAGCTCGTAGCTCACCATGGCGCGGCTGCCGACGTACGACAGCTCGGTTTGGATGCCGCGGCGCTCTTGGCACAATTTTAGAATTCCGCCGAGGTATTCGTCGGGGGTGAGGATGGTGGCCTTGATCCAGGGCTCGGCGATGGAGGCGACCTGGGTGGGGTCGGGCATGTCGACGGGGTTGTGAAGGTCGACCGTGGTGCCGTCGGACAGGGTGAGCGTGTAGACCACCGAGGGGGCGGTGGCGATGAGGTCGAGGTTGAACTCGCGTTCCAGGCGCTCCTGAATGATTTCAAGGTGCAGGAGGCCGAGGAAGCCGCAGCGGAAGCCGAAGCCGAGCGCGGCGGAGGTTTCCATCTCGAAAGAGAAACTCGCGTCGTTGAGGCGGAGCTTGCCCATGGCGGCGCGCAGATCCTCGAAATCGGCGGCGTCGATGGGGAAGAGGCCGCAGAAGACCACCGGGACCGCGGGGCGGAAGCCGGGGAGAGGCTCTGAGGCGGGCTTTTTCTCGTCGGTGATGGTGTCGCCGACACGGGTGTCGGCCACCTCTTTGATGCCGGCGATGATGAAGCCGATCTCGCCGGGGCCGAGCGCGTCAAGTTCTAGCATTTTGGGGGTGAAGACGCCGACTTTGTCCACCGGGTGGGTGGCGCCGGTGCCCATCATGCGGATGCGTTGGCCCTTTTTGAGCGAACCGTCGACGACGCGCACGAGGGTCACGACGCCAAGATACGTGTCGTACCAGCTGTCGATGAGCATCGCTTTGAGCGGGGCGTCGGGGTTGCCGGACGGGGCGGGGAGCTTTTGGACGATGGCTTCCAAAACGCTGTCGATGCCAAGGCCCGTTTTGGCGGAGATTTCGAGGGCTTCTGACGCGTCGAGGCCGATGACCTCCTCGATCTGGCCGCGGATGCGCTCGGGCTCGGCGGCGGGGAGGTCGACCTTGTTGAGGACGGAGACGATCTCGTGGTCGTTGTCGATGGCCTGGTAGACGTTGGCCAGCGTTTGGGCCTCGACGCCTTGAGAGGCGTCCACCACGAGGAGCGAACCTTCGCAGGCGGCGAGCGAGCGGTTCACCTCGTAGGCGAAATCGACGTGGCCGGGGGTGTCGATGAGGTTGAGCGTGTATGTTTCGCCGTCTGCGGCGGTGTAGATGAGGCGGACGGTTTGGGCCTTGATGGTGATGCCGCGCTCGCGCTCAATGTCCATGCTGTCCAGGATTTGCTCCTTCATCTCACGGTCGGTGAGGGAGCCGGTTTGCTGGATCAGGCGGTCGGCGAGGGTCGACTTTCCATGGTCGATGTGGGCGACGATGGAAAAGTTGCGCACGTGGCCGATTTTGCGCGTCCCGGAGGGCGCGGTCTCGGCGTCGAGGGTGTGGAAAGCGGCCATGTCATCCATCCCCGTGATGTAGCCGCTAAAGCCCCGTTCGGGAAGGTCGCCAACCGTCGCAATCGCTTAAGGGAGCGGCTCGAAGGTGCCCATCAGCTCGGTCATACAACCCTCACCCAAGAGCGTGCGGTTGAGGAGCGCCAAAACGTCCGCGTCGGTGGCGATGGCGTAGGGGCTCATGCCGTCGAACGCATAAAGATGGGGGAAGAGGGTTCTGAATTCGGACAGCACCGTGCGGGGGTTTTGGTTGGCAAAGCCGATGAGGGTGAAGGCGTTGAACTCCATGAGGACGCGGGGGGCAAAACGGGAGAGCGTGTCGGTGGCGCCGGCCAGCACCTCGCGCTCAAAACCCTCCACGTCGATCTTGATGAGGTCGAGGCGGGGGAGTGCCTCTTCGGCCGTGAAGGCGTCGAGGGTGGTCATGGGGACTTCTGCGCTGGCGTCGCGGCCGATGGTGTCGGCGGTGACGAGGTGGCTGGCGGAGGCGGTGGTGGGGTTGTCGAAGAAGGCGGCGGTGCCGGCGGTGCGACCGACCGCGAATTGGCGGGGACGCACGACGTTGGCGCCGGAGAGGTCTTTTGTGCGGCAAAGGTGTTTGAAGGCGACCGGGGATGGTTCCAGGGCGTAGACGGGGGCGGCGGTGTGGCGGGCAAAGACGCAGGCCGTCACGCCGATGTTGGCGCCGATATCGATGACGTGGCTTTCGGCGCGCAGGAGGAGCGCGGCGTAGTGGAGGGCGGACGGTTCGTCGAGGGTGATTGATTGTGCGTAGGGGTCGCCTGGGGCGCCGCTGATGGTGATGGGGCGGTCGCCGTAGGGGAGTGTGCGGGTGAGGGCGTCATCCATGGCGCCTCGTACGAACAACGCCCCCGCCGCACAACCCCGTGTGGCTCAGCGGCAGACGAAGCCGCCGGTGATTTCGGTGTCGGCGCACAAGATGCCGCCCCATTGGTAGCCGGTGCGCCCGCCCCGGTATTGGATTTCGAACCAGTTGTAGCCGTTCATGGCAACGCCTGTGTCGCGCAGGAGCGTGATGGGCGCGCCCTCGCCAAGGCTGGTGACGCGGTTGAAGTTGAGGCCGGGGCCGGCGCGCACGATGCCGCCGTAGGAGCGGCCGGAGACGGGAAGGCCCTGGTTGTTGGCCCAGGTGGGGTCGCTGGGCGGGTCGCCGGCGCCATCGTCAATGGGGGGCGGGGCGTCGGCGCGGCCGCAGGTGCCGGGCACCTCGGTGAGGCGGATGGTGCCGGTGCCGCAAAAGCCTGAATCGATTTGGCCCTCGATCACCGGGCTGCCGGGGGCGGGGAACATCAGCGCGGAAAGGCCGTTGCGGGTGGGGGGCGAGAGGCTATCAAGGACGTAGGACAGGTCATCGCCGACGCCCACCAGCGCAAAGCGCCACTCGCGCCCGTCAGAGTTGAAGGTGATGCCGCCATCGGCGGTGCTGTAGGCGGTGAAATTGTAGCTGGCGCGGCACGAGTTGCCGTTGGGCCGGTCATAGCCGCGCACGCCGTCGTAGGTGCAGGCGAGGGCGGGGGCGGCGAACGTGGTCAGCGCCGCGGCAAGGGCGAGGGGGAGAAGACGCATCGGGGCACCCGCTTTCGTTCATAATTTCAACAAGAACTTAACATGAGGGTCCGTTCTCGCCCACCGCACCGTCGGAGGGGGGACACGCGTCTTTGACTTGCCCCCGCCGCCCGGACCGTGGTCGGACCATTTGGATCAATGGAGGGATCTATGCGCTTTGTGCTTGCACTTGTTGTTGCCATCGGGCTCTCAAGCCCGGCCGCTGCCGGCGACGTTGCGAAGGCGGACGGGTTTGAGGTGCTGTCGAGCACCAAGGGTTACGCTGCGCTGTTGGCCGATCTCAAAGCCGCGGTGAAGGACAACAAGATGGGTCTGGTCACCGAGGCGGGGCCGACGGAGGTGGCCGCCAAGCGGGGCGAGACCATCCCGGGCAACCGTGTGGTGGGCGTGTTTCGCAATGATTTTGCGGTCACCATCATTCGCGCAGCGCCAGAGGCGATGATTGAGGCGCCCATTCGCATCATGGTGCATGAAAACGCGGATGGGACGGCAATGCTTGCCTATAAGCGGCCAAGCCATGTGTTTGCGCCCTATACGGGCGGTGACGGCGGCGCGGTGGTGGCGGAGGCCGCCAACACGCTGGACGGCCTTTTTGCAACGATTGCGGCCGCAGCGGTGGCGGACTGACGCAGAGGACCGCGTGCGCGGTCTAACCGAGGCAGAGGACCGCGTGCGCGGTCCAATCGAGGCAGAGGGCCGCGCGCGCGGTTTAAACGTGCGCGTGGCCGCATGTGGTGACGGCAGCGGCGGCGGCCTTGAGGTCCGGCGTCGCGGCGGGGTGAAGGTTCACCAGCGAGGCCACCGGATCCACAATCCAGCGGTGGAAGAGCGGGCCTTCGAAGATCGCGCGGTTGTGATCGAGGGCGACCATCAACCGCTCCCGATGGGTGACGGAGACGGGCTCGGGCTCGGAGATCAGGCGCTCCACCTCGCGCCAGGCCGCGTCCATGCGGGCGGAGGGGTCGCCGAACTTGTCGTAGCTGTGGTCGACAATGTCATCCAACACGTCGAGCCCGGCGTTGCGCAAGACGCGGATGGTGCCCTGGTTGCCGAACACCACGTAAGGCGTGCCGGACATCACCGCCTTAAGCGTCTTTTCGGTGAAGCGCTGTTGGTCCGGAAAACCCATCTCCTGCTCGGTCACGATTTGGATATCGGTGGCCTTCAGCTCGTCCACCGGCATGAAGAAGGCGGCGTAGCGCGGGTGGGTGCCGGGGGGAAGATCAATGGCGTAGTTGCGGTTGATGGCCAGAAACCGGCCGACGCGATCGTGGTTTTGCCGCTGGTCGCTCGGCTGGCTGACGCTGGTGAGCTCGTCCTTAAAGGCTTGGCTGCCGGGCATGCTGCGCCGGAACTGGTCTTTTCGGAATGAGACGAGGCCCTTTTCTTGGCGATCCAGCAGCTTTGAGACAATCAGCGCGCGCGTCGCGGTCGCTTCAAAATTCATGCAGGTGTAGCGGTATTTGCGCTGGGTTTCGGCCGAGAGCGCAAAGCCGAGCGGGATCACCTTTTCGCCCCGCCGCACGCTTTTGCCGAAGAAGAGGCGCCAGAACTGCGGGATGAAGTCGTGGGCGTTGGCAATGCGCACGTCGGGCGCGTCGTCGACCGGTGGGTCGGGCGGGGCCGTGTTTTGGGTGAGGACGACCACGTTTTGCGGCGGGATGGCGTAGGCCTCCACAATGCGCCGGATGTTGGAGCGCCAAAATGTGGGCCGGCCCTCGTGGGACCAATCGAGGATGAGGAGGCCTTGGCCGGCGGCGAGGCGATCAAGGATGTCTGGGCCCATGGCGTCGAGCCGGCGAAAGAGCTCAATGCGCCGGCCGGTGCCGCTGGCAAGGTCGCCATAGCGCGTGTCAATGCGCATCCACACGGTGAGGAGGCCGGGGGCGGGCGCCTCGTCGGCGGTCAAAAATTGAAAGCCTGTGCCGCCCTCCATGGCAAAGGCGCTGCCGGTCAACAATTCGTAGACCGAGGCGAGGAGGGGCGGCGGGCGGTTAAAATCCTTGGCTTCGCTGTAGAACTGGATTTGCGCGATCGTGGAGAGCGGCCCGGCAAGGTCGCTGCGCGCGGCAAGATTGGGGAGAATTGTTGCCTTTGTCGGGATCATCGCCATTCCATGCCGGTGGGCGCGGCGACGGGGGGTCACCGCGCATCATGTCGCGGGGGTGTGGTGTCTGTGGCCCAAAACTTAGGCGCCCGGGCTGTGCCGAGCCTTTTGCGCATTGGACGGATGCGGGTTAGACCGCCGCATCGCCCGCGCGCACACGGTCAAGCGCGCTGGAAAAGGCGGCGGCAAAACTCTCCCGGTCGCCGGGGTTGAGGAAGGCGCCCAGCACGATCCACCGGCCATGGGCGCCAAGGTCGAGCCGGGTGACGCCTTCTTCCTCGTCGCGCGTCACCTTGAGGCGGGCCCAGTAGGGGTTGAAGGCGTGTTCGGTGATGCGGCCCTGGGGCGTCACTTTGCGCACGCGCACTTCTGAGCCGTCGACCGTCACCTCCTCAAACTGGCGGCCGGCGCGGTAGCTGAGGCGAAAGCACACGTACACCAACAGGACATCGGCCACCGCGAAGATGGCCACCGGCCATGCCCCCAGGGCGAGCGCACGCAAAGCCGCAATCCCCATCACGCCGCCCACAAGCGCCATCACCACCAAAAAGCCCGTGGGGCCCAGCGAGCGATGGGGATAAAGCACGGCGCGGAACTGATTGTCGCCATTCAACATACGTCCCCGTTATAACTTGGGCGCCGTTGAACGCGAAGGATCAGATGTCGCAACCGGAGCGCCCGTTCTGCCCCGCCCCAGTTTGCCCTTTGGTGGGGGGCTTTGCGGGGGCGCGACCAACCGCGTCCAAGGGCAAACTGGGGCGGGGCGGCGGTTGACCCCTTCGCGGCGGGCGTTCGGCTGGGGGCTCGTCAACGCGGGGATTTGCCTGTTGCTGGCGGGGCCTGTGGTGGCGGGGCTTGTTGGCATCCTCCTGCCGGCGTTTGGCGTCGCGCCGGTGGTCTCGGCGGCCGAGCCGGGGTTGGCCGTTTTTGCCGCGCTCGTTGCCGAGCCTGGCCTCTGGCGCTCCATCGCGGTGAGCGGGGGGAGTGCGCTCGTCTCCACCGCACTTGCCGTTGCGCTCACCGCGCTGATCTTGGCGGCGGCCCATGGCTCGCGCGCGCTGGTGGTGGCGGAGCGGTTGTTGGCGCCGCTCCTTGCGGTGCCCCATGCGGCGGCAGCGCTTGGCATCGTGTTTTTGTTTGCGCCGTCGGGCTTCATCCTGCGCCTGTTGTCGCCCTGGGCAACGGGGTTTGACGCGCCGCCGGACATTGCTCTCCTTCAGGATCGCAATGGTGTTGCACTCACGTTGGCGTTGGCGCTGAAGGAAACGCCGTTCCTGTTTTTGATGGCGCTGTCGGCGCTCGGCCAAACGCGGGCGGCTGCGCGCATGGCGGTGGCGCGGACCTGCGGCCACGGGCGGATGTTGGGCTTTTTGGTGGCGGTTTGGCCGCTGATTTATCGGCAGCTAAAACTCCCCGTTCTGGCGGTGCTCGCCTTTGGGGCCTCGGTGGTGGACATGGCGCTCATCCTGGGGCCAACGCGCCCGCCAACGCTTGCCGTGCGCATCTTGTCGTGGCTCCAGTCGGCCGACCTTTCCAAGTGGCTCGTCGGGGCGGCGGCCTCGGTGGTGATGGTGGCGCTGGTGGCGGTGCTCATCCTGGTGTGGCGGCTGGGGGAACGGCTCGCGGGCCGGCTTTGCCTGGCGCTTGCGGCGCGCGGGCCGCAGCCGGCCGGGGATGGGGCGCTCCGGGTGGCGGCGCTGTCGCTGGCGGCGCTTTTGGCGGCGACCATGTTTTTGAGCTTTGCGGGCCTCTTTGGGCTTTCGTTTGCGGGCTTTTGGCGGTTTCCCGATGTGGTGCCGGCGGTGATGTCGCCGGCGGCCTGGGTGGGCCGGGCGCCGATGCTCTTCAGCGTGTTGTCGCAAACGCTCGGCGTCGCGCTGGGGACGGCGATGGTCGCGCTTCCGCTGGCCGTTGCGCTGTTGGAGGCGGAGCGGCGGGGGCGCACGGTCTGGTGGGTGATTTATGCCCCGCTGGTGGCGCCGCAGGTGTCGTTCCTCTTTGGGCTGAATGTGCTTTTGATTGGCGCGGGGGTCGTGCCGGGGGTTGTGGCGGTGACGCTCACCCACGCGCTTTTTGCCCTGCCTTATGCGCTGATTGCGCTGTCGGGCCCCTGGCGGGCGCTTGACCCGCGCTATGAGGCGCTGGCCGCCAGCCTGGGGCGCGGGCCTGTTGCGCGATTTACGCGGGTGCGGTTGCCGCTGATGGTGCGGCCCCTTTTCGTCACAGGGGCGCTGTGCGTTGCGGTGAGCGTTGGGCTTTATGTGCCGACCCAGATGATTGGCGGCGGGCGCGTTGTGACGGCGACCACCGAGGCCGTGGCGGCCGGGGCGGGCGGCGATCGGCGCTTGATTGGGATTTTTGCCACCATGCAGCTTGCCATCCCGCTCCTTGCCTTCACCCTGGCCCGGGTGATGCCGCGGCTTCTTCTGCCCCGCTGGCGCACTGTGTAGCGCCCCGCCGATGACGCTGATCCTGGACGACTTTGCCGTGCTGCGTGAGGGAAAGCCCCTTGCAAATGTGAGCGCGACTGTGGCGCCGGGGGAAGCGCTTTCGGTGATGGGGCCGTCGGGGGTGGGCAAGAGTTCGCTGTTGAACGGCTTGGCGGGGCTGTTGCCGCCGCGCTTTTCGGTGGCAGGATCGGCGCGGCTTGATGGGGTCGACCTTTTGTCGCGCCCGCCGGAGCAGCGGCGGCTTGGGGTGATGTTCCAAGATGCGCTGCTTTATCCGCACCTGACGGTGTTGCAGAATGTGGCCTTCGCGATCCCGCGGCGGGGCGCTGAAGGCGTGCGCGGGCGGGCGGCGCGCCGGGCGGCGGCCGCGGAGGGTCTGGCGCGCGTTGGGCTTGAGGCGCTGGGGGGGCGCGATCCTGACACGCTGTCGGGCGGGCAGAGGAGCCGCGTTGCGCTGGCGCGCACGCTCGCCGGGCGGCCGCGGGCGCTGTTGTTGGATGAGCCATTTTCCGCGCTCGACCAGCGGCTCCGGGGCAAGGTGCGCGATGTGGTGTTTGGCCTTGCGCGGCAAGATGGGCTGCCGATTGTGCTCGTGAGCCACGATCCTGAGGACGCCAAGGCTGCGGGGGGGCGGGTGATCGAAATCAGAACCTTGCCAGATGGCGCGGGGGCCGTCACATAGGGGATGGGAGGTCGGCGGTGGACGGGCCGCTCGCCAACCGGGTCAGGTCGGGAACGAAGCAGCCCTAACGATCACGGTCCGGGTCATTTGTCGGCCTCCTTCCCATCTTCGCGAGGTGCCATGGCAGAGCCTGCCCCCTATCAGGTGCTTGCGCGCAAATATCGTCCCCACGACTTTTCCGCGCTAATTGGCCAGGGGCCGATGGTGCGCACGCTGAAAAACGCGTTTGCCACCGGCCGCATTCCCCAGGCGTGGATGCTGACGGGCGTGCGCGGGGTGGGCAAAACCACCACGGCGCGCATTCTGGCCCGCGCGCTCAACTATGAGCGTGATGGGGCGCGCACGCCCACCGTCGACCTTGAGACGCCTGGCGACCATTGCCAAGCCATCATCGAGGGGCGGCATGTGGATGTGATTGAGATGGATGCGGCGAGCCACACCGGCATCGGCGACATTCGCGAAATCACGGATGCTGCGCGCTATAAGCCGGCGATTGCGCCCTTCAAAGTCTACATCATCGACGAAGTGCACATGCTCTCGACCGCCGCCTTCAACGGTTTGTTGAAGACGCTGGAGGAGCCGCCGGCGCATGTGAAATTCATCTTTGCCACCACCGAAATTCGCAAAGTGCCGGTGACGGTGCTCTCACGGTGCCAGCGGTTTGACCTTCGCCGCGTCGATGAGGAGACGCTGGCGGCCCACTTTGCGTCGATTGCGCAGAAAGAGGGGATTTCGGTGAGCGCGGAGGCGCTTGGCGTTTTGGCGCGGGTGGCCGATGGCTCGGTGCGGGATGGGCTTTCGCTGTTTGACCAGGCGATTGCCCATGGCGGGGGCGCGGTGGAGGCGGGCGATCTTCGCCAGATGCTGGGCCTTGCGGACCGCGGCCAGGTGGTGACCCTTTTTGATGACGTCATGAAGGGGGATGCGCCGGCAGCGCTTGCCACCATGGCCGCGCTTTATGAGGTGGGCGCGGAGCCGCAGGTGGTGCTGGCCGATCTTGCAGCGCTCACGCACGAGGTGACCAAGCAAAAGGTGCTGGGGACGGGTGAGGGGGCGGCGGCCGAGCGGGGGGCGGGGCTCTCCATGGCGGTTCTGTCGCGCACCTGGCAGGCGCTGTTGCAGGGGATCGGTGAGGTGCAGACTGCGCCAAAGCCGCTGGTGGCGGCCGAGATGGTGCTGATCCGGCTTTGCTATATGGCGACGCTGCCGGACCCTGCGCTTGGGGCGCCCACGGGCGGCACCGCGCCCGCGGCCGAGCCTCCCCGCGCCGCCGCGCCAAAAACGCCGTCGGCGCCGCGGTCGCTGGCTGACATTGTGTCGCTGCTTTCTGACAATGTGCGCCTGCGGGGGCAGGTGGAGCGGTGCATGCGGCTCGTGTCGCTGGAGCCGGGGCGCCTTGAGGTGACCTTGACGCCCGATGCGGCGCCAACGGTCGCGGGGGCGCTGGGCAAGGCGCTCACCGAAAAGCTTGGGGCCCGCTGGGTGGTGAGTGTGAGCGATGCGTCGAGCGCGCCCACCCTGAAAGAGGCCCATGTGGCTGAGCAGGCGCGGCTTCGCGATGAGGTCGCAAAGGACCCCCTCGTGCGGGCCGTGCTGGACACGTTTGACGATGCTGAGATTGGCGAGGTCACCGTGCGCGCGCCCCGTGAGGACGAGACGCCCGAGCCGCGGCGCCGGGAACGCAACTGAGGAGACACCCCGTGGACATCATGAAGATGATGGGCAAGGCCCGCGAGCTGCAAAGCCGCATGGCCGAGCTCCAGGATGAGATGAAGGCGATTGAGGCGACCGGCGAGGCGGGCGCAGGCGCCGTCACCGCGCGGCTCAACGGGCAAATGGCGCTGGTGGGCCTTTCCATAGACCCAACGATGCTCAAACCTGAGGAAAAAGAGATCGTAGAAGATCTCGTGATTGCGGCTGTTGCGGACGCAAAGGCCAAGGTGGAGATGGCCGTCCAGGAAAAGACGCAAGGGATGATGGGCGATATGGGTCTGCCGCCGGGGCTGAAGCTGCCGTTCGGCTGATGGCGGTTGCCGGGCCGGAGATCGAGCGGCTCATCACGCTTTTGGCAAAACTTCCGGGGCTTGGGCCGCGCTCGGCCCGCCGCGCCGCGCTTCACATGGTGAAGAAGCGCGAGGATGTGCTTGTGCCCCTTGCCGCCGCGCTCGCAGACGTGGAGGCGCGGGTCACCGTCTGCGACATTTGCGGCAACATCGACACCACCAACCCGTGCACAATCTGCATCGATGGTGAGCGGGACCCCTCGGTCCTGATTGTGGTGGAGGATGTTGCCGATCTTTGGGCGCTGGAGCGGGCGGCCGTCATGCGGGCGCGCTACCATGTGCTGGGCGGGACGATCAGCGCGCTGGATGGGGTTGGGCCGGAGGATATTGGGATCGGGCGGCTTGTGGAGCGGGCGGCCGCGGACGAGGTGCGCGAGGTGGTGCTGGCCATGAATGCCACCGTGGAAGGGCAAACCACGGCCCACTACATCACCGAACGGCTTGAGGCGACGGGGAAGACCGTCTCGCGGCTTGCGTCCGGTGTGCCCATTGGTGGGGAACTCGATTACCTTGATGAAGGGACGCTGGCAGCGGCGGTGAACCAACGCCGGCCCTTTGGGTGAGGCGCCATCGCGGGGGCTCAAACTTCACCAAGGAACAGGTTTGGACGCCTGCCCCTTTAGAGCCAACCATCGCTGATTGATGCCCTGAGGGATCGGATGATGCCGCACAAGGGACACTGCGTTCTTCGCCCTTGTGCGGCACCATCCGACCCCTCTTTACGGGCATCAGCGCCAGCAACTGCGATGTTTCGCAGTTGCTATCCTTTGATGCTGAAGTCCGGAACACCGGACTTCAGTTGGCTCCGAGGAACAGGCTCGACGCCGCGCACTTTCCTGTGGGGGCGGGGTGGCGCGATCGGGGGCAATTTTTGGCCGGCTCTGAGGCGTTGGGTTTGACGCTGGGCCTTGTTGTGGGGCGGGGGTAGGGGCGATCTTGCCTCTTTTGCGGATGTGTGCGCGTTTGGCGGGCGTTGGGGGCGTTCGGCAATGCCGCTTCTTCATGTGTTTGACACCGATCCGGGGCGCGACGGGCGACAGTCCGACAGGGCGATGATGGTGCGCCGGGGGACGATGCGGCTGTTGCGCGAGATGGGGTTTGCGGCCGTGCCCGAGGTGACGCTGCCATCTGGCCGGCGGGCCGATCTTGTTGCGCTGGCCGGCGATGGGGCGATTGCCATCATTGAGGTGAAGTCGAGCGTTGCGGACCTTCGCGCCGATGGCAAATGGCAGGACTATCGCCGCTATTGCGACAGGTTTTGGTTTGCAACCTGCCCGGAGGTGGTGCCCCATCTGCCGGCGGGCGAAGGGGTGATCGTCAGCGATGGGTTTGATGCTGATGTGATCACCGATGCGCCGTTTGCGCGGATGAGCGCGGCAACCCGGCGGGCGGTAACCCTGCGCGTGGCGCAGACCGCGGCCCGGCGGCTCCATCTGTTTGACGACCCGGGCGCGCGCTTATGAGCGATGCACCATGGTGCATCGTCAGTGTCAGCCTGGGTAAAATTTCTTGTCGATTTTTTTGTCCTATGAATTCAATCCCTTCATGGGTGTCAGCCTGTTGGATCAGTCCGTGCTGTCAACCGGATCGCGAGCGTGAACGTACCTGTGGTGTAGCCTCCGCTGCGTAAAGTCGTGGCGGGGGCGCAAGATAAAGGACGTTTTATGTTGATCCGCACACTGACTGCCTGTGCCCTGGTGGCGCTTGCCGCCGGCCCCGCCCATGCCGATGGCCACGCAGGCACCAAGGGGTTTGCGCTCGCCAATGGTGGCGCAACTCTCGTGACGATGGCCGACATCGCAAAGCCCGGCGACGTTGCAACCTTTGACCTTGCGACCCCGATGGACGCCATTGCGTGGCGTCCGGTGACGGGGGAGCTTTTGGGGTTCGCCAATGGGATGATCGTGACCATCGACCCGGCGACCGGGGCGCAGACAGACCTTGGCGCAACGTTTGTGGATGGGGCGGGGGTGAGCGAGGGCGCAAACGTTGCCTTCGACTTTAACAACCAGATTGATGCGGTGCGCGCCGTGTCGTCCGCCGGGGAAAACCTTGTTTATTTCCCTGTTGGGTTTGGCGACAACGATGCGCGGGCCAACTCCGTTCGCCGCTTTACGGACCTGTTTTACGCCGCGGGTGACGCCTCTGAGGGCGCTGAGCCGCTGGTCTTTGCGAACGCTTATACCAATGCCATCGCCGGCAAAACCGCGTCCAGCACCTTCCAATATGTGTTTGACGCGCGGGCCAATGCGCTTGCGAGCCTTGCCAACAACGCTGGTGAACTGACAACCGTTGGCCTCGTCACCATCGATGGTGAGGCGGTCGACATTGTGCCGATGGGCGGGTTTGACATTGTCTCCCCCGCGGAAGGGGACGACGATGCCTATGCCATCTTGCAGATCGATGGCGAGGACACCGCGGGGCTTTACGCCATCGACCTTGGGAGCGGCGCGGCGACGCTCATTGCCGATCTTGGGATGGGCGGGTTCACCGGGTTTGCTGCGGCGCAGTAGCTCTTAGGGCCAGCGCACCGTGGGCGGCATGGAGGACAGGATCGAGGCAACGTTGCCGCCTGTCTTGAGGCCAAAAATGGTGCCGCGGTCGTAAAGCAGGTTGAATTCCACATAGCGGCCGCGGCGGACCTGTTGTTCGGCGCGGTCGGCGTCGGTCCAGCCCTCGTTCATGGTGCGGCGCACAATGGTGGCATAGGCGTCTATGAATGTGTCGCCGATGGCGCGGGAGAGGGCGATGTCGGCGTCAAAATCGCCAGAATGGTGGTAGTCATAGAAGACGCCGCCGATGCCGCGCATCTCGCCCCGGTGGGGGAGCGAGAAGTAGTCATCGCACCAGGCTTTGTCGGTGGCGTAGTCGCGGTTGTGGGCAGCGTACGTTTGTTCAAACGCGTTGTGAAAGTGGCGGGTGTCAGCGTGGTCTTGGCCCCTGCGCCGGTCGAGCATCGGGGTGAGGTCTGCGCCGCCGCCGGTCCAGTTGCGCGTGGTGACGACGAAGCGCGTGTTCATGTGCACGGTGGGCACGTGCGGGTTCCACGGGTGGGCAATGAGCGAAATGCCGGAGGCCCAAAAGCGTGGGTCCTCGGCAGCGCCTGGGATTTGGGCGCGAAAATTCTCGGCGAACGTGCCGTGGACGGTGGAGACGTGGACGCCTGCTTTTTCAAAGAGGCGGCCCTTGATCATGCCCATCACGCCGCCGCCACCTTTTTCGCCGTCGTGGTTGGTGCGCGCCCATGGGGTTTTTTCAAACTGGCCGGGGGTTTGCGCCTCGGCATGGGCGGGGGCCTCGGCCTCCAGCGTCTCAAAGAGGGCGTGGATGTCACCTTGGAGCGTTTCAAAGGTGTGGCGGGCGGTGGCCTTGCGCGCGTCAAGGGTTTTTGGGTCGGGGAGGGGGCCGCCTTTGACGGTCGTCATGTGGCCTCGACAGTGTTTGTTGTCATCCGCGCGTGCCATAGGCCGATCGCCACCGCGCTCGCAAGGTTGAGTGAGCGGCCGACGATGGGAATTTTGACGCGAAGGTCGACCGCGTCATGCACCTGGGGCGGGACGCCGGCGGTTTCGCGGCCAAAGAGGAGCGTGTCGCCGGGGCGAAACGGCGCGTCTTGAAGCGGAACAGCCCCGGCCGTGGTGAACAGGATGATGCGACGTTGCGCAGCACGGAAGGCGTGAAACGTGAGGTGCCGCTCGATGGTTGCGCTTTCCAGATAGTCGAGGCCTGCGCGGCGGACGGCCCGCTGCGACAGGTCGAAGCCAGCTGGACCGACGATATGGAGGGTTGCGCGCAAACACACGGCCGTGCGTGCGATGGCGGCCGTGTTTTGGGCAATGTCGGGTTGGTAGAGGGCCACATGCATAGGCGTTGATGCCGGTCGGGGCTTTCTTGTCGGATACTGCGCATTAGAACAGTTTGCGACACCATGTCGTCCACCGGCCAGCCTGGACAGCGTGTTGTGTGCGATGCAAGTGATGCGCGAGAGCGCGGCGGATTTTTTTTGGGAGGGCGAGTTGACGAGCGCTGAAGAGACCGGACCGGGCGAAGAGCCGACCCGGCGCGACTTTCTTTACATTGCGACCGGTGCGGTGGCGGCCGTCGGCGTTGCGGGTGTGGCTTGGCCGTTCATCGATCAGATGAACCCGGACGCGTCCGCCGAAGCGCTTGCCTCCATCGAGGTCGACATTTCCGGCATCAGTGTCGGATCGGCCATCACCGTGATGTGGCGCGGGAAGCCCGTGTTCATCCGTCGCCGCACGGCGGAGGAGATTGAATCGGCCCGTGCGGTGCCGGTGGCCGATCTTCCCGATCCTGCGGCGCGCAACCCCAATGTGGAGGCTGGGCCCGAGGCGCCGGCCACCGATGAAAATCGTGCCGCCACCGGTGACGAGGAGCTTCTCGTCATGATCGGTGTTTGCACGCACCTTGGGTGTGTGCCGTTGGGTAACTCTGGTGACTTTGGTGGCTGGTTCTGCCCCTGCCACGGCTCGCACTACGACACGGCGGGCCGTATTCGCAAAGGCCCTGCGCCGGCGAACCTTGACATACCGCCGTACACATTTTCGTCCGATACAGAAATCGTCATCGGGTAAGGGAGACACACATGGCTGGACACGGAGGCCCTGCCTTCAAGCCGCAGAATAGAACGGTCGCGTGGATCGATTCTCGGCTGCCGATTTTTTCGCTCGCGCATGAGCAGGCGATCGTTTTTCCGACGCCGAAGAACCTCAACTACATGTGGACCTTCGGCGCGATCTTGATGTTCATCCTCATCACGATGATCATCTCTGGCATCACCCTGGCGATGCACTACGCCGCTCACGTGGACGTGGCGTTTGAGCGGGTGGAACACATCATGCGTGATGTGAACTACGGCTGGCTCATCCGTTACATTCACGCGGTTGGCGCGTCGATGTTCTTCTTCGCTGTTTACCTGCACATGGCCCGTGCGCTTTACTACGGTTCGTATAAGGCGCCCCGCGAAATCCTTTGGATCCTTGGCGTTGTCATCCTCATCCTGATGATGGCGACGGCGTTCATGGGTTACGTGCTTCCGTGGGGGCAAATGTCCTTCTGGGGCGCGACGGTGATCACGAACCTCTTCTCGGTGATCCCGGTTGTGGGGCCGGCGCTGGTGGAGTGGCTGTGGGGCGGCTTTGCGGTCGACAATGCAACGCTGAACCGCTTCTTCTCGCTGCACTATCTGATGCCGTTCATGATCCTCGGCGTTGTGATCTTGCACATTTGGGCGCTGCACGTTGCGGGCAACAACAACCCGACGGGCGTTTCGGTCAAATCGTCGAAAGACACGGTGCCGTTCCACCCGTACATCACCATCAAGGACATCTTTGCCCTTTTGGTGTTTGTGCTCCTTTACGCCTACTTCGTGTTCTACATCCCCAATGCGCTTGGCCACCCGGACAACTACATCCAGGCCAACCCGTTGGTGACGCCGGCTCACATCGTGCCTGAATGGTATTTGTTGCCGTTCTACGCGATTTTGCGGGCGATCCCGGACGCGCTGGGCGGTGTGATCGTGATGTTTGCGGCGTTGATCGTGCTCTTCTTCGTGCCGTGGCTTGACACGTCGAAGGTGCGTTCGGCGGCTTACCGGCCCATGTACAAGTGGTTCTTCTGGGCGTTTGTGGCCAACTGCTTGCTCTTGGGCTACGTGGGCGCGATGCCGGCGGAAGGCATCTGGGTGACGCTGGGGCGGATTTCGACGCTCTACTACTTCGCGTTCTTCCTGGTGGTGATGCCGCTGCTTGGCTTCATCGAGAAGCCGAAGCCTGTGCCGAACTCCATCTCTGAGGCGGTGTTGCACAAGACGGATCCGCTGCCTGACCCGCAAAAGCATGGCTGGGTTTGGGGTGGGAACCGTCCGGCGACGCCGCGCATCCCGCGGCTTGGCAAGGGTGCGCCGCCGGCCGCTGGCGGTGGCTCGGGCCAGCCGGGCGCGGCCCCCGCGGCACCGAAGAAGGACTGAGCATAATGGCACATTCCACCTGCGGCGCATTCGTGCGCCGCACCCTCCTCGCCGCAAGCGCCGTCATCCTTGGGGTGACGGCCGCCCAGGCCGCCGGGGGCTATGAGAAGCACGTCACGCGGCAGTCGTGGACCTTCGCGGGCATCTTTGGCCAATACGACCAGGGCCAACTGCAACGCGGGTTGCAGGTCTATCGCGAGGCGTGTGGCGTGTGCCACTCCATGCAGCTGGTGCCGTTCCGCACGCTGACGCATGAAACCGGCCCCAATCTGTCGATTGAGGCGGCGGAGCAGATCGCGTCAGAGTACACGATCACCGACATCTCGAACGAAACCGGCCGGCCGTTTGAACGCCCGGCGGTGCTGACCGACCGGTTCCCGCCGCCCTATCCGAACCCGACGGCGGCGGCGGCAGCCAACAACGGCGCCTATCCGCCCGACTTTTCGCTGATCGCAAAGGCGCGCGCCGAGGCGCGGGGCTTTCCGAACTGGGTGTTTGACATGTTCGGCAACTATGCCGAGCACGGGCCGGACTACATTTACGCTCTGCTCACCGGCTACAAGGACCCGCCGGAAGGGGAAGAGGGGCGTCCGGGCCAGTGGTACAATCCACCCTTCCTCGCGGGGGATTGGATTTCGATGCCCCAGCCCCTGCGTGATGGGCAGATCAGCTACGCCGACGGCTCGCCGGAAACCATGGAGCAGTATGCGGCCGATGTGTCCGCGTTCCTGATGTGGGCGGCAGAGCCGACGTTGGAGCAACGCAAGGAGCTTGGCTTCCGCGTGATGATCTTCCTGATTGTGCTCACGATCCTCTTCTACCTTGTGAAGAAGAAACTCTGGCGCAACGTGGAGCACTGATCCGGCCCTGCCCGGTGACGACAAAGACGCCCGGCTCCCGAGCCGGGCTTTTTTATGCGCCATGGCGGGGCGGGCCGCTTCCGTCGAGGGCCCGGTTGATTTAGGCCGGGCGCGCAAACAGTTTGGGTTGGCGCACACGATGAACTTGGTGGATGAGCTGCGCGCGGCGGTGCTTGCGAGCGCGGAGGCGGTGGGGGTCACCGGCGCAATGGACCGCGTGGCCGTGGAGGCGCCGCGGGACCCAAAGCACGGCGACTTTGCCACCAACGCTGCAATGGTGCTTGCCAAGGCCGCCGGCCGCAAACCCCGCGCGCTTGCCGATGCGCTGGCCGAGCACCTTGGCGGCCACGCGCTTGTGGCGGGCGTGTCGGTGGCGGGGCCGGGGTTTATCAACCTCGTGGTGGAGCAAGCGGCGCTCTCGGCCGTGGTGGCCGCGGCGCAGGACGGGGCCGCCTACACCGCCCTTGCCCGGTCAAACGCGCCCATCCGGGTGAATGTTGAGTATGTGTCGGCCAACCCCACCGGGCCGCTTCACGTGGGGCACGCGCGGGGCGCGGTGGTGGGCGATGCGCTTGCCAACATCCTGGCCGCGCGGGGCCATGAGGTGACCCGGGAATATTATATCAACGATGCGGGGGCGCAGGTGGATGTGCTCGCCCGCTCAGCGTACCTGCGCTATCGCGAGGCGCTGGGCGAGACCATCGAGATCCCATCGGGCCTTTATCCGGGCGATTATTTAAAGCCCGTCGGCGCGCAGATTGCGGCGGAGTGCGGCCGCTCGCTCCTTGATATGCCGGAGACGGAGTGGCTGTCGCTGGTGCGCGACCGGGCGATCGCGGCGATGATGGACGCGATCCGCGATGATCTGGCGACCCTCAACATCACCCACGACACGTTCTTTTCTGAGCGCTCGCTCCAGCGCCCGCAGGACAAGGTGGGCGCCACAATCGAGCGGCTGCGCAGCGAGACACTTGTGTATGAAGGCCGCCTCCCCAAGCCCAAGGGCCAGGCGGAGGAGTGGGAGGACCGCGACCAGACGCTCTTCCGCTCGTCCGCCTTCGGCGACGATGGGGACCGCGCGCTCAAAAAGTCGGACGGGTCGTACACCTATTTTGCGTCCGACATTGCCTATCATGACGACAAGCTGTCCCGCGGCTACGGCCGGCTGGTGGACGTTTTGGGCGCGGACCATGGCGGGTATGTGAAGCGCATGACGGCGGCGGTGAAGGCGCTGTCGAAGGGCACGGTGCCGCTGGATTGCTTTATGTGTCAGCTCGTCAAGCTGACGCGCGGCGGTGAGCCGGTGAAGATGAGCAAGCGGTCCGGCGATTTCGTGACCCTGCGGGAGGTGGTGGACGAGGTGGGGCGTGATGCGGTGCGCTTCATGATGCTTTACCGCAAGGCCGACGCGCCGCTGGAATTTGACTTTCAAAAGGTGACCGAGCAAAGCCGCGACAACCCAGTCTTTTATGTCCAGTACGCCCACGCCCGCTGCGCCTCGGTGGAGCGGCAGGCGGTGGAGGCGTTTGACGAGACGGTGCTTTCCGCGCGGGCGGGGGCGGATCTGTCACTTTTGACCGATGAGGGGGAGCGGCGGCTGGCGCTGCTTTTGGCGTTTTGGCCGCAGACGGTGCGCGGGGCGGCCGACAGTGCAGAGCCGCACCGGTTGGCGTTCGCGCTGCACGATCTCGCCTCGGCCTTGCATATTCAGTGGAATAGAGGCAAGGATGATGCTGATCGACGCTTTGTTAAGACCCAGTCGCGAGAGTTGACTGTGGCACGTTTGGCGTTGGTCGGGGCGGTTCGGGCGGTGCTGGCTGAAGGGTTGAACACCCTTGGCGTCAGTGCGCCGGACGAGATGCGGTAGCCGCGTCCCCCACGCAGGCGGTGCCTTCGGGGCGCATTGAGCGCGGGGGTGGCAGTGTTTTGAGTGGCGGTCGGCCCATGAACGGACCAGCGCGACCCACGTCCTTCGCAGGGGGGCGACGTGTGCCCGATGACGACATTTACGACGAGTTGGACGCGTTCGTCGACAGCGAGCCGCTGGAATGGTCATCGCGTCCACAGAAGCGGGGCCGCCCTGTGCGCGAGCCGCAGACGGAGGAGCGCGCGCCTGCGCCCGCGACCCCGCCCGCGCGCGAGCCTGCGCCGATTGATCCGGCGCCAAAATTCAGCCGCGCGACGCCCCAGACCCGGCGTGATGCCTTTGCCGCCCGCCTTGATGCGGAGCTGACCAAGCCGCTGCGCGCCGCGGCACCGCGCGCCGAGCCGCCGCTTGCGCGTGCCGACGCGCCGGAGCCCCGCGCGCCCTTGGCGCACCCGCCAAGCGCCGAGCCTGAACCGCCGGTGGAGAGCCTGGGCGCGGAGGACCCTGTGGTCGCAGCGGCCGACGAGCCGCCCGCCGACGCCATGCAGATGGAGCTTGATGACGCCATCGGCCGCATTGTGCTGGGCGCCAAGGACGAGGCGCCGGCGCCCGCGGCCGCGCCCGATGCGGCGCCCGCAACCGCGGAGCCAGACTTTGGCTCTCTTGGCCCCGTTGGCGTTCGCCCGCAAAAGGCGGTGCCCTCGTTCCGCTTTGAGCGGCGGGATGATGCGGACGAGGGGGTCACCGCGCTTCCTGATATCGACAATCCGCTCTCAACCGCCTTCTTCCCCGAGGTGGGCGAAGAGTATGAGACCATCGCGAACCCGCTTGACCCGGATGACACGCTGGAAGACGCGTTTTTGGGCGACGACCATGGCGACGTGGACCGTTTGCCCCCTTCGCTGGCCGGTGAGGGGCGCCGGCGCTCGAGCCGCCGGCTGGTGGCGATGGCGTCTGCGGCCGCGGGGCTTGTGGCGGTGGGCCTTGTGGCGCTGGTGGGCGTCAACGTTCTTGCCGGCAATGATGAGCCTGATGCGCCTCCCCCCGTGATCACCGCCGACGCGCGGGACGTGAAGGTGCGACCTGAAGCCACAGCCTCCACCGCCGAGCCCGACATTTTGGAGCGCACCCGCGTGCGCGAGACGGGCGAATTGGTGGTGCCGGAAGACGTTGCCATCGCGCCGCGGGATGCGACCGCCAATGTTTCGCCGGTGCGCCAATCGCTGGATGCGGAGCTTGCCTCCCGCCGGGTGCGCACGGTTTCGGTCCGGCCTGATGGCACCATTGTGGCGAGCGATGTGGAGGGCCGGCGCACCCCGCCCCAAGCCCCCATCGAGGTGGCCGCCATTGAGCCGCGGGCCGAGCCGCAGGATGTTGTTGTGGAGCGCCCGGCGCCGGAGCCGGTGGAGACGCCCGCGGTGGCCGCGCCCGGTTTGCCGGTCCCTTCGCGCAAACCTGCCGTGCCGGCGGCCACGCGGTCCAGCGGGCCGGTGAACCTTGTGGCAAGCCGCACCACCGAGCCGGCGCCCGCAGCGCCCGCCGCCAGCAGCGGTCCGTGGGGCGTGCAGCTGGCCTCCCAGCGGAGCCGGGCGGATGCGGAGGCCTCCTTTGCCAACCTCCAGCGCCGGTACTCCAGCATTTTGGGCGGTCGCGCGCCGATGATTGTGGCGGCCAATGTTGGCGCGCGCGGGCGGTTTTATCGCGTGCGGGTGGCGACCCCCTCGCGCGGGGAGGCGGCGGCCCTTTGCCAGCGGCTCAAAAACGCGGGCGCCGACTGTTTTATCGGACGGAACTAGCGCGTTGGTGGCCCCGTTGGTGGTGGGTCTTTCGGGGCCGGCCCTTCTTCCCGATGAGGCCGCGTTTTTGGCGCGGGTGCGGCCGGTGGGGATCATCCTTTTTGGGCGCAACGTCACCACAGCCGAGGCCGTCACCGCGCTGGTGCGGGACGCGCGGGATGCCTGCAACCCGGCCTTTGTGCTGATGGACCAAGAGGGCGGGCGGGTGCAGCGTTTGCGCCCACCGCTTGCGCAGCGGATGCCCGCCGCGGCCGCCATTGGCGCCGTTTATGCCAAGAACCCTGAGGCGGGGGAGCGGGCGGCGTATCTTGCCGGACGGCTGATTGCGGCCGACCTTGCGCCCTATGGGATCAATATGCCCTGCCTTCCGGTGGCCGACGTTCCGGTGCCGGGCGGGCACGATGTGATCGGCGACCGGGCCTATGCCGATGACCCCGCGGCCGTTGCCCGCCTTGCGGGCGCTGCGATTGCGGGGGTGCTGGCTGGCGGCGCCATCCCCGTCATGAAACACTGCCCCGGCCATGGCCGCGCGATGGTGGATAGCCACTTTGATCTGCCCAGGGTGACCGCTGACCGCGCCGCGCTGGAGACCGATTTTGCGCCGTTTCGCGCGCTATCGGCCTGCCCGGCGGCGATGACGGCGCACCTTCTTTATGAGGCGATTGACGGTGCGCGGCCTGGCACGTTGTCGCCGGTTGTCACGGCGCTGATCCGGGAGGAGATCGGCTTTGACGGGCTTTTGATGACGGACGACATTTCCATGGAGGCGCTGTCGGGCGGGGTGGCGGATCGTGGGGTGGCTGCGCTTGAGGCGGGGGTCGATGTGGTCCTCCACTGCAATGGGGATTTTGACGAGATGCGGGCGTTGGGCGAGGCGCTGCCGCCGATCACCGCGGCGGCTGATGCGCGGGTGGCGCGGGCGCTGGCGGCGCGCTCTGCCCCGACGGTGCACGATGTGGATGGGCTGCGGGCCGAGTTTGCCGCCTGCCTCAACGCGCCGTGAGCGACCCGTTTGAAGATCCGCCGCGCGCGCCGGCCGAGCCCGAAACGCTCCACGTGGATGTGGAGGGTTTTGAGGGCCCGCTCGACCTCCTGCTTGATCTTGCCAAGCGGGAGAAGGTGGACATCACGAAGATCAAGATCTTGCCGCTGGCGGAGCAGTATCTCGCCTTTGTGGAGGAGGCGCGGTCGGCGCGGATTGAGCTGAAGGCGGACTTTTTGGTGATGGCGGCGTGGCTCGTCTTTCTCAAAAGCCGGCTTTTGGCGCCGAAGGACACGGCGGAGGCGCAGGAGGGGGCCGAGATGGCGGGTGCCCTCGCCTTTCGCCTCAAACGCCTTCAGGCGATGCGGGAGGCGGCGGCCGCGCTCCAGGCCCGCCCGCAGCTTGGCCGCGATGTGTTTGAACGCGGCATTGCGGGTGAGGTGCGGGTCACCACTGCGGTCACCTTTCGCGCCAGCCTTTACGATCTTTTGGCCGCCTATGGTCGCGCGCGGCAGGACGAGATTGTCCGCACGATGACCATGGAAAAGCGGGCCGTGTTTTCGCTTGTGGATGCACGGCGCGTTCTGGAGCGGCTTGTGGGCCGGCATGGGGCCTGGTTGCCGCTGGAGGATATTGTTGCGGCGATGCCGGCGGGCGAGCCGCGGCGGGCGGCAACGGCGTCGAGTTTTGGTGCGATCCTGGAAATGGTGCGCGAGGGGGCGATTGAGGTGAACCAGGCGGGCGCTTTTGCCCCGCTTTATGTGAAGGCGCGCGGCGATGGCTGAGCCCGTTCCCCTCCACGCGGGGGAGGAGGATGTTGAGGCGCTGCGGCAAATTGAGGCGCTGATCTTTGCCGCGGCGCGGCCGCTGTCGGAAAAAGACTTGCGCGCGCGTCTTTCGGGGGAGCCGGATGTGGCGCGGTGCCTTGCGACGCTGAAGGCAGCCTTTCGCAACCGGGGGATCAACCTTGTGGAGGTGGCGGAGGGGTGGACCTTTCGCACCGCGCCCGACCTTGCCCCGCTCATGAGCGAGGAGCGGGCGGCGACGAAGAAGCTCTCGGCGGCGGCGTTGGAGACGCTTTCGATCATCGCGTACCACCAGCCGGTGACCCGGGCCGAGATTGAAGAGGTGCGCGGGGTCGCGGTCGCCAAGGGCACGTTGGACATTTTGCTCGACACCGGGTGGGTGCGCTTGCGCGGGCGGCGGCGGGCGCCGGGGCGGCCGGTGACGTTTGGCACGACCCCGGAGTTCTTGTCCCACTTCGGCCTTGCCACAGTTGCTGATTTGCCGGGCCTTGATGATCTGAAGGGCGCGGGGCTTTTGGAGGGGACGCCGCCGGACGGCTTTTCCGTCCCGAGCCCAAATATGCCCGACAGCCTGACCGAAGATGAGGACCCGCTTGACGATGACGACAGCGACACTGACGACGCCCGCTGAGGACGGCGCGCTCCTGTCGCTGGACGCCATCGGCTATTCGGTGGGCGGGCACGACATTTTGAAGGGCGTTTCGCTGCGGGTGCGGCCGCGCGAAATTGTGTGCCTGTTGGGGCCGTCTGGCTGCGGGAAGACGAGCCTTTTGCGCATTGCGGCCGGCATTGCGCGGCAAAGTGCGGGTGCGGTGCGGGTGGCGGGCGCGGTGGTGGCGGATTCCACCACCTTTTTGCCGGCGGAGGGGCGGCCGCTGGGGCTGGTGTTTCAGGATCTGGCGCTCTTTCCCCATCTGCGGGTGCTCGACAATGTGGCCTATGGGCTGAAGGGCGCGCGGGATGGGCGGGCCCGGGCGCGCGAGGCGTTGGAGGGGGTTGGGCTTGGCGCCCATGTGCGCGCCTTCCCCCATGAGCTTTCGGGTGGGGAGCAGCAGCGGGTGGCGCTGGCGCGGGCGCTGTTACCGGCACCGGCGGCGGTCTTGTTTGATGAGCCGTTTTCGGGGCTTGACCGCAATTTGCGCGACACGGTGCGCGAGGATGTGCTTGCCGTTTTGCGGGCGCGGGATGCGACGGCCGTCCTCGTCACCCACGACCCGGAGGAGGCGCTTGCCATTGCTGACACCATTGCTTTGATGCGCGATGGCGAAATTGTGCAGGTGGCCAGCCCTGAGGACATTTGGCGCTGGCCGGTGGATCTGGCGGCGGCAAAAGTGTTTAGCCACGTGAACGTTTTTTCCGGCAGGGCGGCGGGCGGTGTTGTGGAGACGGCGGTGGGCCGTGTGCCGGTGGCGCCGAAATATGATGGCGCAGCGCTCACGGTGGCGTTCCGGCCCGAGGCGCTGCAGGTTTTGCCGGAAGACCGGGGCGTGGGCGTCAAAATGCCGGTGGTCTCACGCCGATTTTATGGGACCCATGTGCAGCTCACCGGCGTTTTGGGGGAGACGGCGGTCACCTTGCGGGCCGACCCCTATAAGGTGCCGCGGGCGGACGTGGTGGCGGTGGTTCCTGATTTGCGCCAAGCGATCATTTTGCCGGGGCGACAATAGGCGTAGGCAAAGGGCGGTGAACTTCGCTATAGGGGCGTGGGCGCGATAAAACGCGCGACAGAACAACGGATCGCGGCGCCGCAATGCCGTGAGGAGAGGCACCCATGGGTATCAGTGTTTGGCAGATTCTCATCATCGGGATCATTTTGGTTCTGCTCTTTGGTCGGGGCAAAATTTCCGAACTGATGGGCGATGTGGCCAAGGGTATTAAGAGTTTTAAGAAGGGCATGGCCGAGGATGAGGCAGAGGAAAAGTCTGCCCAGACCATCGAGCACACGCCTGCGGCGACTGTGAACGCGAAGGACTCTGAGACCAGCCGGAAGGCCTGACCCGCGCAATGTTTGACATTGCGTGGACCGAGATCCTTGTGATCGCAACGCTTGCGATCATCGTCGTCGGCCCGAAAGAGCTGCCGGGGATGCTGCGCGCGTTTGGCAAGACCTTTGGCCAGGTGCGCCGCACAGCGCGCGAGTTCCAGTCGACCTTCAACGATGCGCTGCGTGAGGCGGAGCGTCAGGCCGCCATCGACGACATCAAAAAAGAGGTGTCGGAGGTGTCGAAGCTGAACCCTGTGAAGGGTCTTAAAGGCGAGCTGGACGCGGCGAAGGACGCATTTGACAGTCCGGTCGACGCCGAAAAGCCGCTGCCGAAACCTGCGCAGAAGACGCCCGCTGCGCCTGCAACGGCGACCGCCACGCCGCCCGCCGCGCCTGAGCCGCCCGCCGCTGGTGGCACGCCGGGCAAAGCGGCGCCCGCCGAGGCTGACCGATGAGCCAGGACGATATTGAAGCCTCCAAAGCGCCGCTGATTGACCATCTGATCGAGCTGCGCTCGCGGCTCATCAAGTCGATCATCGCGATCGCGGTGGCCTTCGTGGTGTGCTTCTACTTCGCGTCCGACATTTTTAACATCTTGATCGTGCCGTATGAGCGTGCGGCCGGTGATGTGCGCGACATTGAGTTCATCTACACCGCGCCCCAAGAGTACTTTTTCACGCAGCTCAAGCTCGCGCTCTTTGGTGCTCTGTTTTTGGCGTTTCCGGTGCTTGCTGGGCAAGTGTATATGTTTGTGGCACCCGGGCTTTACCACAATGAGCGGGGCGCGTTCTTGCCGTTCCTCGTCGCGACGCCCATCCTGTTTATGGCCGGCGCGATGCTGGTTTACTTCCTCGTGATGCCGCTTGCGATGGGGTTCTTCCTGTCGATGGAGCAGGCGGCTGGGGCGGACCAAGCGTCCATCCAGCTTTTGGCGCGCACGAGTGAGTATCTTGGCCTCATCATGATCCTGATTTTCGCGTTTGGGATTGTGTTTCAGACGCCGGTGATTTTGACGTTGCTGGGCAGGGCGGGGCTCGTGTCCGCGGCGGACCTTCGCAAGAAGCGCAAATACGCGATCGTGATTGCGTTTATTTTGGCGGCAGTGCTCACCCCGCCGGACCCGGTGTCGCAGATCGGTCTCGCGCTGCCGGCGCTGTTGCTTTACGAAATTTCGATCATCGCAGTGCGGCAGATCGAAAAGTCCCGCGCGAAGAAAGAGGCGGCGGCCGCCGCGGAGTGACGGGCGGCCTCTCGTGCGGGGGCGGGTTGACGCGGCGCGCAGAGTGTGGCGCTGAAACCGCGTTGCGCCCGGGGAGACACCACCAATGTTCGACATGCGCGTTGTGCGCGAGGAGGCTGCGGCCTTCGATGCTGGCCTCTTAAAGCGGGGGCTGGCGCCGCAATCGGCCGCGCTGATCGCGCTGGACGATGAACGCCGCGCCGTGATTGCCAAGCTGCAACAGGCGCAAACCGAGCGCAACGCCGCCTCAAAGGCCATCGGCAAGGCGAAGGCCGCCAAGGACGAGGCGGAGGCGGCCCGGATGATCGCGGCTGTCTCTGCGCTGAAAGGCGAGATCCAGGCCGGCGAAGAGCGCGAGCGCGAGATTGCAGCAAGCCTTGAGGCAACGCTCGCAGGCCTTCCCAACACGCCGCTGGCGGATGTGCCGGAGGGGGCGGACGAGAGCGCCAACGTTGAGTTGCGCCGGGTGGGCGAGCCGCTCGCGTTCGACTTCACCCCAAAACCCCATGATGAGCTGGGCGAAGCGCTGGGCCTCATGGATTTTGACAATGCCGGCCAGATTGCCGGCGCGCGCTTTACGGTATTGTCGGGGAAGCTTGCGCGGCTGGAGCGGGCGCTCGGCCAATTCATGATTGACCTTCACACCGGCGAACACGGCTATGAGGAAGTGTCGCCGCCGCTTTTGGTGCGCGATGCCGCCCTTTTCGGCACGTCGCAATTGCCAAAATTTGAGGATGACCTCTTCAAAACCACCGACGGGCGCTGGCTGATCCCGACCGCTGAGGTGCCGCTCACCAATCTGGTGCGTGAGCGCATTTTGGCGGCGGGCAACCTTCCGATCCGGGTGACCGCGCTCACGCCGTGCTTTCGCTCGGAGGCCGGCTCGGCGGGGCGGGACACGCGCGGCATGCTGCGCCAGCATCAGTTTCAAAAGTGCGAGCTTGTGTCGATTGTCCCGCCGGAGGACGGTGAGGCGGAGCAGGAGCGCATGACGGCGTGCGCGGAAAAGGTGCTCACCGCGCTTGGTCTTCCCTATCGTGTGGTGACGCTCGCCACCGGTGACCTTGGCTTTGGCGCCCAGCGCACCTTTGACATAGAGGTGTGGCTGCCGGGGCAGGGGGCGTATCGGGAGATTTCGTCGTGCTCGGTCTGCGGCACGTTTCAGGCGCGACGGATGGGGGCGCGGTATCGCCCGGCGCCCGATGCGCCGCCGCAATTTGTGGCAACGCTCAACGGGTCCGGCGTTGCGGTGGGCCGCGCGCTGATTGCGGTGATGGAGAATTGTCAGCGTGCCGATGGGTCCATTGCGGTGCCAGAGGTTTTGCAGCGCTACACCGACTTTGACGTTATCGCCCCATGATCGATGAGGCGGTGGGGCGGGCCGAGCTGATCCTGCACCTTCGCCGCCAAAGTGTTGCGAGCGTCAAAGTGCTGTCGGCGATGGAGCGGGTGCCGCGGTCGATGTTTTTGCGCGCGGCGGAGCAGCCGCTTGCCTACAAGGACCGCGCGCTGCCCATTGAATGCGGGCAGACCATCTCGCAGCCGACGGTGGTGGCGATGATGACGGAGGCGCTTGCCCTCACCGGGGCGGAGCGTGTGCTGGAGGTGGGGACAGGGTCAGGCTACCAAACGGCGGTGCTGTCCCACCTTGCGGCGCGCGTTGTGAGTGTGGAGCGGTTTGAAGCGCTTTCTGGCCTTGCGCGGGAGCGGTTGACCGTTCTGGGGCTCCGCAATGTTACCCTTTTGGTGGCCGATGGGGCTGAGCCTTTGGGGGGCGAGCCGCTTGACCGTGTGCTTGTGACGGCGGCAGCGCAGGACTTGCCTTCGCCGCTTTTGGACGCGTTGTCGCCGGGGGGCGTGCTTGTTGCGCCCATTGGCCCGGCGGATGGGGTGCAGACGTTGACGCGGTGGACCCGCTCGGACGAGGGCGTGCGAACCGAGGCGTTGGCGGCGGTTCGGTTCGTGCCGCTTCGTCGTGGTGTGCGATTGGCGCACTGAGCGCTGCACATTTGTGTCTGGCGAGACACACCTTGTGAACCATCGCGTGCGGGAAACGCGCTGTTGGCCGACTCATCCCGATTGACCAAGGTCCCTTAAGGTTTCGTCAACGCGGCACCGCCCCTTATGCGAGCGTATTTTTGTGCGACGGGGATGTGCCATGCGTGGGCGGCGAGTGGGAGTGTCACGGCTCGCAATGATCGGCGGCCTGTGTGTTGCGGCGGCAGGGTGCTCAAACGGTAACCTCAGGTTGACGAGCCTGCCGATGTTGGGGGCCTCAAATCCGCAGCCGCTGGCCTTGCAGCCCATCGAAAGCCGCGATCTTGCGCCGGCAACGGTGGCGCCGGGCCCCCAGGTGAACACCACCGCAAGCTTGAAGGCGCAGGGCTACACCCTTGAAAACGCGCCGATTGTTGAGGTGGGCGAGGCGGACACGGCCGCGAGCCTTGCCGCCGGCTTTGGCGTGCCGCCGCGGGTGATTTTTGAGGCGAACGGCCTTTCGGGCCCCCTTGATGTGAAGCCTGGCATGCGGCTCGTCATCCCGAAGAAGACGGATCTTGCGCAGACCGCCAGCGCGGACCCCAACGTTGTCACCACCGTCACCCGCTTTGGCCAGTCCGGGGCGCCGGAACCTTTGGCGCCGACGCTCGGGGCGCCGGCGGTGTCGCTGGATGCGCAGGCCGGCGAGGGGCGCCATGTGGTGCAGCCTGGCGACACGCTGTGGTCCATCGCATCGGCGCACAGGGTGACGCCGGAGGCGGTGGCGCGGCTGAATGGGCTCCCCAGCAACAGCACGGTGAAGCTTGGCACCACGCTGCGCATTCCAAAACCCTCGCTGAGCGCGCCGGCCGCGGCGCCCGCAAAGGTGGCGTCCATCGCGCCCACCATCACCACTGATCCAATGCCCACCGATGCGCTCCCCACCGAGGTGGTGCGGGATGACACGGCGCTGCCCCAACCGTCGAAGACGCAAAAGCCTGCGCCGACTGTGACGGCCAAAGCGCCGGCCACAAAAGGGTTCAGCTGGCCGGTGCAGGGGCGCATTATTGCAGGCTTCGGCAAGCAGCCGGATGGGGCGCGCAATGATGGGATCAACCTTTCGGTCCCCGCCGGGACGCCTGTGCGCGCGGCGAAGGGGGGCACGGTGATTTACGCCGGGAACGAGCTTGAGGGGTATGGCAACCTCATCCTCGTCCAGCATGAGAATGACTGGGTGTCGGCCTATGCGCACAATGAGACGCTGAAGGTTTCGCGCGGGGACACGGTGACCAAAGGTCAGGCGATCGCAAGCGTTGGGAAGACGGGCTCGGTGGAAAAGCCGCAGCTTCACTTTGAGCTTCGCAAGAAGTCGACGCCGGTTGACCCGCTGCCGCACCTTTCGGGGGCGTGAGGGTGCGGCTTGCAACCATCCTCGCGCTTCTTCCCTGTGCGGCGTTGGCGCAGGACCCGATTGATGGTGAGATGCAGCGTTGTCTTGATGGGGCGAGCTCCACCATGGAGATGCGCACCTGTGTGATGGCGGCGGCGGATGCGTGGGATGGGGCGCTCAATGACGCATACCGCGCGGCGATGGGCGAGCGGGATGCGGCGGGCAAGGCGGCGCTGCGCGAGGCCCAGCGCGCGTGGCTTGCCTACCGCGATGGGGATGCCGCCTTTCGTGGTCAGGATTTTCAGTTTGGCGTTGATGGGACCATCAAGCAGCTGGAGCTGGATGAGGCGGGGCTCTCGGTGGTGCGCGCCCGGGCGATGCTTTTGCGGGGCTATATTAGCCGCTGATCCGCACGCCTTTTCGGCCGGCAAGGTCTTGCACGAATTGCCAGGCGACGCGGCCTGAGCGGCTGCCCCGTGTGGTGGCCCATTCCAGCGCGTCCCGCCGCAGGGTGTCGGCATCTTCTTCGATGGAAAATGCGGTGCAGTAGGCGGTGACCATGGCGAGGAAATCGTCCTGGCTGCAGCGGTGGAAGCCGAGCCACAGGCCGAACCGGTCGGACAGCGAGACCTTTTCCTCCACCGCGTCGCCGGGGTTGATGGCGGTGCCCCGCTCATTCTCGATCATGTCGCGGGGGAGGATGTGGCGCCGGTTGGACGTGGCGTAGAAGAGGACGTTTTCGGGCCGGCCCTCGACGCCGCCGTCGAGCACGGCCTTGAGCGATTTATACGTGGTCTCGCCCTGGTCGAACGAAAGATCGTCACACAGGATGATGAAGCGGTGGGGCGTGGGGCGCACCAGGGTCATGAGGTCGGGGAGGGTGCCGATGTCCTCCCGGTGGATTTCGATCAGCTTTAAGCCTGGCGTTTGGGCGTGGACGGCCTTCACCAGGGAGGATTTCCCCATGCCGCGGGCGCCCCACAGGAGGGCGTTGTTGGCGGGAAACCCATCGGCAAAACGGCGGGTGTTGTCCATCAGCGTGTCGCGGTTGCGGTCGATCCCTTTGAGGAGCGTCAGCGGCACGCGGGCGACCTTTGGGACGGGGGCGAGCCGGCCATCGGCGTGCCAGAGGAAGGCGTGGGCGGCAAAGTCGGGCGCGGTGCGCTCGGGCGGGGCCATGCGGGTGAGGATGGCGGCGAGGGCATCGAGGCGGGCAAGGAGGGCGTCGTCGGTCATGACTTCGCGGTTAGCGCGGGGCGAGGCGCGTTGCAAATTCTGCCCCCAATCGTTAAGTCGGCGGGAATGGCGGCGCCAGCGCTTGCGTTGGGGCTGAACAAAACTCCAAAGGTTGCTCATGTTCGTCACCGAAGCCTACGCGCAGGCTCCTGGCTCGGCGGGCGGCGCGGACTTTCTGGTCTCGCTGCTCCCGTTCGTGCTCATCTTCGTCATCATGTACTTTCTCATCATCCGCCCCCAGCGGCAGCGGATGAAGGCGCACCAGGCGATGGTCTCGGCGCTGAAACGCAATGATTTGATCGTCACGTCCGGTGGTTTGGTTGGAAAAATCACCAAGGTGGTGGATGACGGCGAGATTGAAGTGAAGTTTGGCGAGAACGAGCCCATGCGCGTTGTCCGCTCCACCATCACCGAAGTGCGGGCCAAGCCCGAGCCCCAGGCGGCCAACGACTGATGCTCCATTTCGCCCGCTGGCAGATTGTCCTCATTGTTCTGACCGTTGTGATCGGGGTGTTGGCGGTGATGCCAAACCTTGTGCCGCGCTCGTGGACGGAGGCGCTGCCCGGGTGGCTGCCGAAGGAGCGCATCGTCCTGGGGCTTGACCTGCAGGGCGGTGCCTACCTTCTCTACGAGGTGGATCGACAGGATTATATTGATAAACGGCTTCGCTCGCTCACCGGCGAGATCCGTGCGTCCCTGCGCCAATCGCCCCGGATCGGCTACACCGGCCTTGGGGTGGTGGATGGCGGCGTTCAGGTGCGCATCCGCGATGCCGCGCAGCTTGACGAGGCGCGGGAGCGCTTGGAGCCGCTGGAAAACCCGCTGACACAAAACCTGTTCGGCGGCGCGCCCACCTATGAGTTCGACCTCACCGAGGGCGACAATGGCGTTTTGCGGTTCGACTTTACGTCCACGGGGCTTTCGGAGCGCATTCGCTCCATCGTTGACCAATCCATCGAGGTCGTCCGCCGCCGGATTGACGAGCTCGGCACCACCGAGCCCAACATTCAGCGGGAGGGCGAAGATCGCATTTTGGTGGAGGCGCCGGGCGGCAACCCAGAACAGTTGAAGGCCCTTGTGGGGACGACGGCGCAGCTGACGTTCCACCTGGTGGATCAGTCCGTGTCGGGCGAGGAGGCGATGCGCACGCGCCCGCCGGCCGGGACAATGGTGCTCCTCACCTCAGAGGATGATGATTTTCAGCCGCTCTCGCCGGTGGTCGTTGAGGAATCGCCGCTCTTGACGGGCGAAGACCTTGTGGACGCCCAGCCCGCGTTCGAGCAGCAGACCAACGAGCCCGTGGTGACGTTCCGCCTCACAACGTCGGGCGCGCGCCGGTTTGGCGAGGTGACGAGCCAGAATGTCGGCCGGCCCTTCGCCATCGTGCTCGACGATGAGGTGATTTCCGCGCCCCAGATCCGCGAGCCGATTGTGGGCGGGGCGGGGCAGATTTCGGGCTCGTTCTCGGTGCAGTCGGCGAACGACCTTGCAATTTTGCTCCGCGCGGGTGCGCTGCCGGCCGCGCTCACACTGGTGGAAGAGCGCACGGTGGGGCCGGGGCTTGGCGCCGACTCCATTGCAGCTGGTGAGACGGCGGCGATTGTGGCCGGGTTGCTGGTCGTGGTGGCGATGATTGCGGTCTACGGCGTGTTCGGGATCTTTGCGAATATTGCGCTGATCACGAACATTACGTTGCTGTTGGGGTTGTTGTCGCTGCTTGGGGCAACGCTCACCTTGCCGGGGATTGCGGGCATCGTCCTCACCATGGGCATGGCGGTGGATGCCAACGTGTTGATTTATGAGCGAATACGGGAGGAGGGGAAGGCTGGGCGAACGCCGATCCTTGCCATCGACACCGGCTTCTCCAAAGCGTTCACGCCAATCTTGGATGCCAACATCACGACGTTGATTGCGGCTGTCATCCTCTTCCAACTGGGCTCGGGTCCGATCCGCGGCTTCGCGGTGACGCTGGCGATCGGCATCTTGACGACCGTCTTCACGGCGTTCCTCTTCACTCGGCTTTTGGTCGCCCTTTGGGTGCGGCGCAAGCGGCCGACCGCGATCCCGGTGTGACGCCATGAAGCTCATCAACCTTCCCACCGACACCAACATTGGCTTTATGCGGGTGCGCGCGCCCGCGGTGATCACCTCGCTGGTGCTGTGCGTGGTTTCGCTGGTGCTCTTCATCGGCGTCGGCATGAACTATGGCATCGACTTCCGCGGCGGCACGGTGGTGGAGCTGCGCTTTGAAGAGCCGGCCAACATTGGGGCCCTCCGCTCCGAGATTGGCGAGCTTGGGCTGGGCGACGTTCAGATTGTCGAGTTTGGCGCCGCGACGGACGTTTTGATCCGCGTTGAGGAGCAGCCTGGCGGCGAGGCGGCCCAGCAGCGCGCTGTCATCCTCCTGCGGGAGATTTATGAGGAGAGCGCGGAATTTCGCCGGGTTGAGGTGGTGGGGCCGCGCGTGTCGGGCGAGCTTGCCCGCGCGGGGGCGATTGCCATTGTGGTCGCGCTCCTGGCGATCATGGCCTACATCTGGATCCGCTTTGAGTGGCACTTTGCCATCGGCGCGGTGCTGACGACCTTCCACGATGTTGTCCTGACCATAGGCCTCTTTTCGGCAACACAGCTCGAATTCAGTTTATCCTCCATCGCGGCGGTCCTCACAATTGTGGGGTATTCGTTGAACGACACGGTGGTGGTCTATGACCGGGTGCGGGAGAATTTGCGCCGGTTCAAAAAGATGCCGATGCCGGACCTTTTGAACCTTTCCATCAACCAGATGCTGTCGCGCACGTTGATGACGTCGATCACGACGCTGCTTGCCCTTGGCGCGCTGTTTGTGGTGGGCGGTGAGGTGATCCGCTCGTTCACCTTTGCGATGATTTGGGGCGTTGTGGTGGGCACCTTCTCGTCGATCTTTATTGCGGCGCCGCTCCTCATCACGCTGAAGCTGCGGCCGGAGCGCATGGGCGGCGATGATGCTGAGCCCGATGCGCCCGAGGGCGAGCCGCAAAAGGCGTAATCGATGTCCGGCCTCGTCATCCGTGACGCGCACTTTCCGGGCCGCGCGCCGCTGGACGCGTACGGCAACGGCGGGTTCCGCTTTGCTGACATGTCCCACCGCGGCTCGCTCCTGTGTGTGCCCAGCGGGATTTACGGCTGGCCGCCCCGCATGGTGGATGACATCACCGGCGATGCGCTCGCCCGCATCCTTGCCGAGGCGACCGACATTGACGTCGTTCTGTTGGGCACCGGCGACATGCCGATCCCTCTGCTGGCCGAGGCGGAGCGCGCCCTTCGCGCCGGCGGCGTGCGGTATGACACGATGACGACGGGCGCTGCGGTGCGCACCTACAACGTGATGGTGGCGGAGGAGCGCCGGGTCGCGGCCGCCCTCCTTGCTGTGTGAGTGCGTTTGCGGCAACGGTTCGCGCGGCGGACCGCACAGCCTACCTTGCCACCCTCTTTGCCCCTGAGGTTGCCCGGCCCGCGCTCCTCGCTCTTGCCGCCTATGGCCTTGAACTCACCCGCATTGTCACCCGGGCGAACGACCCTGTGGCGGCCGAAATCCGTCTCCAATGGTGGCGCGATGCGATCCGCAACGAGGGATTTGGCGAAGGGGCGGGCGTCCCGCTGGTGACGGCGCTGCGCGAGGCGGCCAACCGCTTTGCCTGGCCGCTCGACACGCTGTGCACCATCAGCGAGGGCCGCATCCACGACCTTTACGCCGACCCTTTTGCCGACTTTGACGCCTTCGACGGGTATGCGGGGGAGGTGTTTGGCGCGCCGCTCCAGCTGGGGGCGATGGCGGTCTCGATTGCGCGGCTGGGCGAGGCGAGCGGGCTTGCTGCGGCGCGCACCGCAGCGTCGGCGGCGGGCTATGGCGGTGTCGTCCTCTGTACGCAGGATGCGCTTCACGGCGAGGCTGCGCGGCTTTTGGTGGGCCGCACCCATGGGCCGCAAACGGCGTGGCAGAGCGCCGGTGTTGCCGATCTTCCCGCGCGCCTCAACGCGGGTGCGGGCGCGCCACCGCCGCTCGCCGCGTTGCGCGATCACGGCCAGCGCGCTGCCGACGCCTTTTGGCGCGCTGCCGATGCCACGGCCCCTGAGGCCCGCTCAGCGCTCATCCTGGCGGGTGCTGCGACCCGCGGTCTTTCCCGCTGCGCGCCCCCCGGCCCCTTCCGCGCGCAACTGCGCCTGTGGCGCGCCGCCCGCCAGCTCCGCCCGCTGTAACCTCACGGTTTTCCCGCCCCACCCATCGACGCTCCGGGTGGTTCGGAGGGTTTGGCATTCGCCGCTCGCCAAACACGGGCCTGGACCGTTGCACCATCGTTTCCCGGCCCCTGCGGCACCGGTTGGGTCGCCCGATTGGCGCGATGTTGGGCGGTGTCCGTGGGTTGGCGCCGTTGCGTCTCGGCCAAGGCTGGCAAAGGTCGTGGCGCCGGGGCTCCCGCCGGGACGTTTTCTTCTGCTGCGGCTCGGGCTGGCTCGCCATCGTGGGGGTGTTTGCGGGAGAGTGCCGTCGCGTCTCAACCAAGGCCGTTAAAGTCGCGGCGTCGGGGCTCCGGCCGGACCACTCCGTGCCGATGTGGCGCCGGTTCGGACGGGATGTGGGCCGACGTTGGGGAGTGTTCGCGGGTGGGCGCCAAAGCTGGCGAAGTCGTGGCGAGGGGCGCCTGGGGCCGGGACGTTCTCTGCGGCTGCGGCGCCGGTTGGGTCAGCGTGATGGACGCGGTGTAGGGCGGCGTCGGGGGCTCCGTGCGGGACGTTCTCCGCGGGTGCGGCGCTGGTGGGTCAGGACGACAGGCGCCGTCGTTGGCGGTGTTGGTGAGTGGGTGCGCTCGGGTCTCAGTCATGGCTGTCAAACTTGTGGCGTCGGCGCTTCGGCCGGGGGGGGGGGGTTCTCCGCCGATGCGACGCGGTTGGGCCGGCATGGTGGGCGGCGTTGTTGGGTGGGCGCCGTTGCGTCTCGGCCAAGGCTGGCAACGTCGCGGCGTCAGGGCCTCGGCCGGGACATTTCCTGCCGATGTGGCGCGGGTTCGGACGCCATGTCGGGCGGCGTTGGCCGTCGGGCGCCGTCGCGTCTCCGCCCAGCGGGCAAAGCTCCGGGGCAGGGCGCTTGGGTTGGCGCATTCTCTGCCGATGCAGCGTGGGTTGGTCCGGCCCGATGGACCCCGCGGCGGGCAGTCGTTGAAGGTGGGCGGAAAGGCTCTGAGGCCAGTCCGTCAAGGTTGCCGCGCCGGGCGATTGGCCGGCGGCTGGACTGGGCCGGGGTTCGGACGCCGCGCGTGCTGGTGTTCAGAAAAACAGCGCCACTGTCGCAAAGGGCGATGGCTGCACGAACCCTTGCGCGCACGGCGTGCTTTGAGCGGAACGATCGGTCGAAGGCGATGGCTGTGTCGAGTGGCTTCGTTCGCCGGCCGGCGAGGGGATTGGGTGAACCAGGGGGCGCGGCCCATAGCAGATCAACGCGCGAGAGATATTCCGGAAACACCGGCGGGCGGCCCGCCGCGTCACCCGCTTCGCGCGGCGTGGGGGCCGCCGCCGGTGCCGGCGCACAGCCCGGCGTGAAACCAGTGCACGAAGTCGACCATGGTGTGGACCGGGCGGCCGGTGGCGGCGTGGATTGCGCCGGCGTAAGGGGTCATGTTGGTGCATTCAAGCACAATCGCGCCAACATCCGCATGGTCGGCCACAAGGCGTTCGGCGGCCGCAACATTGTCGGCCTCGGCGGCGGCGATGTTGAGCGTTGGGGCGTCTGACAGGATCGCCTTTGTGAACTCCGCGCCGCCCTCGGTGGTGCCAATGGGGGTGCCCTCCGGGACACCGGCGGCGGAAAGGTGTTGGGGCGTGAGCGTGGAGCCGGAGATTGTCAAAATTCCGGCGCGCTGGCCGGGCGGCAGGCAGGCGTTCACCAGGCGCACTTGCATCAAGGACGAGGCGGCGACGGGGAGTTTTACCGCGGCGGCGAGCTCGGTTTGGAAGAGCGAGAGGAAGCCGCAGTTGGTGGTGATCCCGAGGGCGCCGTGGCGTTTGAGGTCGTGGGCGGCCGCGATGAAGCGGGGGAGGAGGGCGGCCGGGTCACGCCGGACAACACGGTGGGGCGAGGCGCCGTCCACCAGGCGATACTGGACGGGAAAGGGGAAGGTGGCCGCGTTCCCCATGTCACCGACAATGCGGGGAAAGCGCGCGTCGAGCATCAAGATGCCGAGGGGGGCGCCGTAGATGGGCCGGCCGCCGCGCACGATCATGGGGCGTTGCGCCGGCGGGTTTTCCTCTGCCACACTCGGGCGGACGAAGCGGAGCGTTTATGGCCACAAACCGAATGACCGGCGCAGAGGCCATGGTGCGCCTTCTGGAGGCCTATCAGGTCGATCACATTTTTGGCCTTTGCGGGGACACGACCCTTCCGTTTTACGATGCGATGGCCCGCCTGTCCCCGCCCATCGCCCACATTTTGACCCGGGATGAGCGGCATGCGGCCTATATGGCCGATGGATACGCGCGGGTGACGGGCAAGCCTGGCGTGTGCGAGGGCCCGTCCGGCGGCGGCGCCACTTATATTTTGCCGGGCGTTGTGGAGGCGAACGAGAGTTCGATCCCTATTCTGGCGATCACGACCGATGTTGCGACGTCCTCCCGCGGAAAATACCCGCTGACGGAGCTTGATCAGACGGCGCTTTTTGCCCCGCTCACCAAGTGGAACGCGCCGCTGGAGAGTGCGGCGCGCTTGCCGGCCACCGTGCGCACAGCGTTTCGCGCGATGACGACGGGGCGGCCGGGCGCGGTGCACCTCTCCTTCCCGTTCGACACGCAAAAGGGCGCGGTGGACGAGGCGGATGTTTATGCTGACCCGCGCCACACTGCGTTTCCGGCCGAGCGGGCCGCGCCCGACCCGCTCGCCATTGAGGCGGCGGCGGATCGGCTGGCAGCCGCAAAGCACCCGGTGATTGTGTGCGGCGGGGGGCCGGTGATTGCCGGCGCGTTCGAGGCGCTGGAGCGGGTGGCTGAGCGGCTGCAAGCGCCCATCGCGACCTCCGTGTCCGGTCAGGGCGCGGTGGCGGAGACCCATGCGCTCGCGGTGGGGGTTGTGGGGTCGAACGGCGGCGTGCCGGCGACCCGCGCGGTGGTGGAGGGGGCCGATTGCGTGCTCTTTGTGGGCTGCCGGGCGGGCTCGGTCACCACCGAGCGGTGGCGTGTGCCGGCCGGCGCGGGGATCGTCCACATTGATGCGGACCCGATGGTGGTGGGCGCGAACTATGCCACCGATGCTGCGATTGTGGCTGATGCGGACCTTGCGCTGCGGGCGCTGGACGCGGCCCTTGCCACCCGGGAGTGCGCGGGCCGGGATGGGGCGGGAAAGGCCGCCGCGGCGTGGGCGGCCAAGCGCGCCGCCTTTGCGCCCCTTGCGGCCTCCGATGCGCGGCCGATCCGGCCTGAGCGGGTGATTGCAACGCTGAGCGATGTGCTCGACCCTGATGCGATCATCGTGGCCGACCCGGGGACGCCCTGCCCTTATGTGTCGGCGCACTATCGGTTTCCCCGGGCGGGGCGGCATTTTATCACCAACCGCGCGCACGGGGCGCTCGGCTATGCGCTGGCGGCGGCCATGGGCGCGCACTTTGGCCGGCCGGGGGTGAAGACGGTGGCGCTGATGGGCGACGGCTCGTTCAACTTTGCCTGTGGCGAGCTGGAGACTGTGGTGCGCCACAACTTGCCGATCGCGATGATTGTCTTCTCCAACGCCACCTTCGGGTGGATCAAGGCGGGGCAGAACGCGGGCTTTGGCCAGCGGTTCCACAATGTGGACTTTTCGCGCACCGACCATGCGGCGGTTGCCGCAGCGTTTGGCGTGCGGGCGTTTCGTGTGGAGGACCCGGCGGAGCTTTCCGCGGCGCTGCGGGCGGCGGTTGCGCACGATGGGCCGGCGTTTGTGGATGTGGTGTCCCAGCCGCTGCATGAGGCGGCAGCGCCCGTCTCGGAGTGGATTGCGTGAGGGCGTGGCCCCGACCTTGCAACATGGTGCAGTGATGAAAACGGTTGTCATCGGTGCAGGCATTGTGGGGGTTTCGACGGCGCTTTATTTGCGCCGCGCGGGGCATGATGTCGTGTTGGTGGATCGGCTCGGCCCGGGTGAGGGCACCAGTTATGGGAACGCTGGGGTGCTCGCCTCGTGCTCGGTGGTGCCGGTGACGGGGCCTGGCCTTCTCCGCAAAGCGCCAAAAATGCTGTTCGACCGGAATGAGCCGCTTTTCGTGAAGTGGGGCTATTTGCCAAAGCTTGCGCCTTGGCTGCGCCAATATCTCTCCCACGCCAACGAGGCGGACACGCGGCGCATTGCGGCGGGGCTTGCCGGTCTGGTTCCCGGCAGTTTGGAGGAGCATCAGCGGCTTGCGGAGGGGTCGCCGGCGGCGCGCCACATTGTCCCATCCGACTATTGCTTTGGCTACGCCGACGAGGCGCGCTTTGCCGCCGATGGCCTGGCATGGTCGCTGCGGCGGGCGCACGGATTTTCGTGGCGGGTGATGACCGGGGCGGCGGTGCAGGACTATGACCCAGAGCTGTCGGATGCGGTGGGCTGCCTGGTGGCGGTGCCGGGCCATGGGCACATCACCGACCCTGGTGGCTATTTGAAGGCGCTTGCGGCGACGGCGGCCGGGGAGGGTGTCTCGCTCATTAAAGGCGATGCGGAAGCGGTCGCGCGCGAGGGCGGCGCGGTGAGCGGCGTGCGCATCTCTGGCGAGACGGTTCCGGCGGATGCGGTGGTGGTCGCGACCGGTGTGTGGTCGGGGCCGTTGGCGAAGGACCTTGGGCTTCGCGTGCCGCTGGAGAGTGAGCGGGGCTATCACCTTGAGCTTTTGGAACCATCGGCGATGCCGCGGGCGCCGGTGATGATTGCGGCGGGCAAATTCGTTGCGACGCCCATGGAAGGGCGCGTCCGTTTGGCGGGGATTGTGGAGTTTGGGGGGCTGAAGGCGCCGCCCTCGGAGGCGCCGTTTCAGCTTTTGGAGCGGGCGTTTCGGGCCGCAATGCCGGGGGTCTCGTGGGGGGAGATGCGGCGCTGGATGGGGCATCGGCCGGCGCCGTCCGACAGTCTTCCTTTGGTTGGCCCCGTGCCGGGCGTCAAAGGCGCGTTTTTGGGGTTTGGGCATCACCACATCGGGCTGACCGCGGGGCCGAAAACGGGGCGGTTGTTGTCGATGATGGTGTCGGGGGCGCGCTTGAACGTTGACATGGCGCCCTTCGCGCCCGCACGTTTCGCATGACCATTATCAAAAGCGGCGGACAAGCCGCGGATAGGGACAGAGCAATGAAAACACTCCTGGTTTCCACCACGGCGCTGGCCTGCGTCGTCTCCGGCGCCGCGTTCGCCGAAAAGTGGGACATGCCGATGGCCTACTCGGCGTCCAACTACCACTCTGAAGTGGGTGCAAATTTTGCCGCCTGCGTGACCGAGGCGACCGGTGGCGCCATTGAGGTTGCGACCCACCCGTCGGGCTCGCTCTTCCCCGGCAACCAGATCAAGCGCGCCGTCCAGACCGGCCAGGCGCCCATCGGCGAGCGGCTGTTGTCGGCCCACCAAAACGAAAATGTTCTGTTTGGGTACGATTCGATCCCATTCCTCGCAACGTCGTTTGAAGATCACGACAAGCTTTATGAAGCTGCGAAGGGGACGATTGCTGGGCTGCTGGCCGACCAGGGCCTGACGTATCTTTATTCTGTACCGTGGCCGCCCCAGGGGCTTTACTTCAAAAAGCCTGTGGACAGCGTTGCGGACATGGAAGGCGTAAAATTCCGCTCCTACAACAACGCAACCGCGCGGCTGGCGGAGCTGACCGACATGTTGCCGGTGCAGATTGAGGCGGCCGAAATTTCGCAAGCGTTTGCGACGGGTGTTGCTGAGTCCATGATTTCGTCGGGCGCGACGGGGTATGACCGTAAGGTTTGGGAGAGCCTCACCCACTTTTACGAGGTGGATGCTTGGCTGCCGCGCAACACCGTCTTCGTGAACACGTCTGTGTGGGATGGTGTGTCTGACGAGAACAAGGCGGCCATCACCGATTGTGCGGGGAAGGCCGCGGCTGAGGGCCTACAGCGCGCGAAGGATTATACAAGCTTCACGCTGGAGCAGCTGGCCGAGAATGGGATGAGCGTGACGCCCCCGTCCGACGGGCTTGCCGGTGAGCTGCGCGAGGTGGGCAACACCATGACCACCGAGTGGCTCGAGGGCGCCGGTGATGCGGGCGCGGCGATCATCGACGCCTACCGCGGCAACTAAGTCTTGAAGGGGTCGGGCAACCGGCCCCTTTTTTCTGTGCGAGGGGCACCTTGAAGCGATCGATCCGCGCCGTGTTGGACGGCATATACTTCACCGGCGGCATTTTGGCGGCCCTTTGCCTCATCGCCATCCTCATTTTGATTGTGCTGCAGATGCTGGCGCGGTGGACGGGCGAGGTGTTTCCCGGCGCGCCTGACTATGCGGGCTATGCGATGGCGGCGGCCTCGTTTTTCGCGTTTGCCCATGCGCTGAACAGGGGGGCGCACATTCGCGTCTCGCTGCTTCTGAACAGTGTGGGGCCGCGGGCGCGGCGCGTGATTGAGATCTGGTGTTTTGGCATCGCGACGGCGCTGGCCTGGTATTTCGTCTACTATTCGATCCGCTTCATCTATTGGTCGTGGAAGTTCAACGACATCAGCCAGGGGCCGGATGCGACACCGCTGTGGATCCCGCAGCTTGCGGTGGTGACGGGCGGCTTTGTGCTGGCCCTTGCGCTCACCGACAACTTGATCAGCCTGTTTACGGACGGTGACCACCGCATGAAAGCGAATGTGGTCGAAGGCACGACTGGAGAATAGTCTTGGAAAACGTCTCCATCATCGCGCTTTTTCTGTTCGTCCTGTTCCTCTTCCTCGGCACGGGAGTGTGGATTGGCCTGGCGCTGCTTGGCGTCGCCTTTGTGGGCATGGAGCTTTTCACAACGCGGCCCACGGGCGACGCAATGCTCACCACCGTGTGGGCGGCGTCCTCTTCGTGGACGTTGACGGCGCTTCCGCTCTTCATCTGGATGGGGGAGGTGCTTTATCGCACGCGCCTGTCGGAGGACATGTTTCGCGGGCTTTCGCCCTGGCTGCGCTCGCTCCCCGGCGGGTTGGTGCACACCAATATTGTGGGCTGCACAATCTTCGCAGCGGTCTCGGGCTCGTCGGCGGCGACGCTCACCACGGTGGGCAAGATGTCGATCCCCGAACTTCGCAAGCGCAACTACCCTGAAACGATGGTGATTGGCACCTTGGCGGGGGCGGCAACGTTGGGGCTGATGATCCCACCGTCGCTGACATTGATTGTTTATGGGGTGACCATCAACGAATCAATCACAAAGCTGTTCATCGCCGGGATTTTGCCAGGGCTCGTCTTGGCGGTGATGTTTATGGCGTACGTCGCGATCTACTCCAAGATTTCGCGAAAATGGTCGCCCAACCCCGAACCGCCCATGACCATGGGCGAGCGGCTTGCCAATTCGCGCTTCCTGATCCCGGTGATCTTGCTGATCATGGTGGTGATCGGGTCCATGTACTTGGGCTATGCGACGGCGACGGAGGCGGCCGCGTTTGGCGTCATTGGCTCCTTGGTGCTCGCGGCGGCGCAAGGCTCGCTCACCTGGAAGACGTTTACCGAAAGCTTGATGGGGGCAACCCGCACCTCCGCGATGATTGCGCTCATCTTGGCGGGCGCGGCGTTTTTGTCGCTTGCGATGGGGTTTACGGGGCTGCCGCGGGGGCTTGCGGATTTGATTGCGCAGATGGAGCTGACGCGGTTTGAACTTTTGATGGTTCTCCTCGTCTTTTACATCATCCTAGGGTGCTTTTTGGACGGGATTTCTTCGGTTGTGCTCACCATGGCGGTTGTGGAGCCGATGGTGCGTCAGGCGGGGATTGATATTATCTGGTTCGGCATCTTCATTGTTGTTGTGGTGGAAATGGCGCAGATCACGCCGCCGATCGGGTTCAACCTTTTTGTGCTCCAGGGGATGACGAACCATGAGATGACGTTCATCGCCCGCGCCGCGATCCCGATGTTTTTGATCATGGTGCTGATGGTGTTCGTTCTGATCTTTTTCCCGGAGATTGCGACGTGGCTGCCGGAGAACATGCGGGCTGCGCCTGGATAACGCACACTTTCACCTTGCTGGAATCGCCGTGGCGTGGTGCATCTTTCCGCGCACCCCGGCGTTTGGTCTGGGAGTGACGATCGCGTGATGAGTGCCGCCCAATGACTGTCGCCAGCCCGTGCACGAAGGTTTGCAGCATCGACCCTGCCACGCGGATTTGCCGTGGCTGCGCGCGCTCGATCGATGAGATCACCGCATGGGCGTCCATGAGCGTTGCCGAGCAGCGCGCCCTGTTGGTTGAGCTTGCCACGCGCCAAGTGACCACACCCGCCTGAGCCGAGGCTTTTTCGCGATGGCGCCCGGGGGCGCGCCATCCCACCTAAGGGGCATTGCTTTTTGCCTTTCTTAGGAGCGTTTGCAATGGCCGAGCGGCGGGACCCCTGGACCCCTTTGGAGCCCCACCTCCAGCGCAGCGCCTATATTGCGCAGATGGAGGCGATGACCGATTGGTCGGCGATGGCGCGGCGGCACTGCGCCAAGCGCGCCGATTGCGTGGCTGAATTGATGCTCTTCCTTCAAGAAATGCGTCGCACGGGGCGGATCCCGCCAGCGCCAGCGCTCGGCTTTGTGGCCGCTCACCGGCAGATGACCCTTCCGGCCCGCGCGGCGATGACCGCGCCGCCGCGGATCAGCACGCTGATGGAAGACGCGGGGATCACCGGCGCGGGGCGGGAGCGGATTTTGAAAAAGGCGTTCACCACGCAGGACGCCCACTGCATGCCCTGCCAGGTGACGGTGGGGGCAACGCTCCTCCAGACCCATCTTGATGCGGGCCAAGACCTCTTGGCGCGGGCGCGGCTTGAGGCGCTGTTTGGCGTCGTCCAGCGCATGCCCACCATGTTTAATGAGAGCGACACCCAGGCCGAGAGCCGCGGCTTTATCCCGGCGCTCCGGGCGGGGACAGCGCGGCTCACCACCGCCCTTGCGCCAACGGCGGTGGCGGGTCCGGCCGACCTTGAGGATGCGTATGGCGTGTTCTTGTCCGAGGCACGCCAGGGGCTCGGCGCCGCCATTGAAGCCAACCAGACGCTTTATGGGGCGGCGGGCGATGCGGCGGAGCGGTTTTATCGGCGCATGAAGATTGAGATGCTGTCGGCCTATCGCGATGCGCTGGACACGGAGCGGCCGGAGCTTTTGAGAAAGCCCCAGCTTGTGGGGCTTTTCAGGGCGATGTGGGACTGAGCCTGGCTTAGGCGAAGAGGTCGCCGTAGTCGTAGGTCTCGATGGTGTTGCCGTTGCTGTCGATGACGTTGATGGTGTCAACGTCTTCGACCGTCACGTTGAACTGGCTGAGCGTTGCCTCGCCGTCGGAGGCGTAGTCAGACAAGTCGCTCGACAGTTGGCTATAATCCAACGACTGGCCGTCTTCCAGGATGATGTTCAGCGTGTCTTCGCCGGAGCCACCGTTGATGTTGGCGGTGTCACCATCGTTGCCGTAGACGAAGTTGAAGACATCGTCGCCATCTTCACCGTAGACATTGCCGGCGCCGTCGTTCAGCGAGATCGTGTCGTTGCCGTCGCCCAGGGTCACCGTTTCGATGCGGCTATCGGCCGACACAATGTCGTTGCCATCGCCGGTGTCGAGGGTGCCCATGCCGTCGCCGCCGACATTGGCTTCAACGTTGCCTTTGCCGAGATCCGCGTCGACCACGTAGCCAGAATTCAGCGTCAGGACGTCGTTGCCATCGCCCATGTCCACCTGCGTTGCGCCAGCGCCCAGGATGACGGTGTCGTTGCCGTCGCCAGCGTCAGTGGAGGACACGAAGGCGCTTGTGGAGAGGAAGTCGTTGCCGCCCTTCAGATCGACGCTGTTGGCGCCGCCTTCGATGAAGATGCTGTCGGCGTTGTCGGTGCCGGTGACGCTGTTGATCCAGTTGGTGTACGTGGTCATGGCCGCTGCCTCTTGGCGTTTTGGGGCGGCGCCGTTGCCGCCCGACACACCAGAAATGTTAGGCAGGCCCTATGATCACAACCGCGAGATCAGAGGGAAGAACTAAGGTGTGCGGCAGATCACAAACCCGTGTCAGATGCATGGACCTTGACCGTTTGGGGCGCGAACCGTATGTCAGCGCCTCACGGAACAAGAAGGCCGGGCGACGGGCGGGGTTTGCCTGCGATCCGGTGGCATCAGGAACGGAAAAATGTTCGCAGTCATCAAGACCGGCGGCAAGCAGTATCGCGTGTCGGCCGGGGACGAGGTTCGCATCGAGACCGTTGAGGGGGAGGCGGGCGCCGCCGTCACCTTTGGCGACGTCCTCATGATCGGCGATGGGGAGAGTGTCACGGTCGGTGCGCCGATGGTGACGGGCGCCAGCGTCGCCGGCGAAATTGTCGAGCAGACGCGCAACAAGAAGATCATCATCTTCAAGAAGCGCCGCCGGCAGAACTCTCGCCGCAAAAACGGGCATCGTCAGCCGCAGACGGTGGTGAAGATCACCGCCATCAACGCCGCGTAACAGGGGTTTACCATGGCACACAAGAAAGCAGGCGGTTCATCCCGCAACGGGCGCGACACCGCAGGCCGCCGCCTTGGGTTCAAGAAGTTTGGCGGCGAGGCGGTGGTGCCGGGCAACATCATCTGCCGTCAGCGGGGCACCCGTTGGCATCCGGGCGAAAATGTTGGCATCGGCAAGGACCACACCCTGTTCGCCCTAATCGCCGGCAAGGTGGGCTTTAAGAAAAAGCTTGGCCGCACCTACGTGAACGTTGAGCCGGCGGCCGCCCCCGCGGAGTAAGTCCGTGGCGGTCGTGATCCACCACAACCCGGACTGCGGCACCTCGCGCAACGTGCTCGCCACCATCGAGGCGAGCGGCGTTGTACCGACGGTGATCGCGTATCTCGACACCGGGTGGACGCGGCCGCAGCTTCTGGGCCTTTTTGCAGCGGCTGGCCTCACGCCGCGCTCGGCGCTGCGCGTCTCAAAATCCCCCGCCGAGGCGCTCGGGCTGACGGCGGATGGCGTAACGGGCGACGTGCTGCTCGACGCGATGGTGGAGCACCCCATCCTGGTGAACCGCCCGATTGTCTGCACCCCCAAAGGCGTGCGCCTTTGCCGGCCGAGCGAGGCGGTGCTCGACCTTTTGGAGGGTTGGCCGCCAGGGCCATTTGCCAAGGAAGACGGGGCGCTTCTCATCAACGAACAGGGCGAACGGGTCGCCTAACCCATCATGAAGTTTCTTGACCAAGCCAAGGTCTACGTGCGGTCCGGCAAGGGTGGGCCGGGCGCGGTCTCGTTCCGCCGCGAAAAGTATGTGGAGGAGGGCGGGCCCGATGGGGGCGATGGCGGCCGGGGCGGCGACGTGTACGTCGAGGCGGTGGACGGCCTCAACACCCTTATCGACTTTCGCTATCAGCAGCATTTTCGCGCAGGCGCCGGCGTTGGCGGGTCGGGGCGCAACCGCACCGGCGCAAGCGGCGCCCATGTGACGCTGAAAGTCCCGGTCGGGACGGTGGTGCTCGACGAGGAGAAAGAGCAGGAGATCGCCGATCTCACCGCCGCCGGCATGCGGGTAAAACTTGCAAGTGGCGGCAATGGCGGGTTTGGCAACCAGCGGTTCAAGTCGTCGGTCAACCGCTCGCCGCGCCACGCCAACCCGGGCCTTCCGGGGGAGGAGCGGGCGCTTTGGCTGCGGCTCAAGCTGATTGCGGATGTGGGGCTGGTGGGCCTCCCCAATGCGGGGAAGTCGACATTTTTGTCCGCCGTCACCGCCGCGACGCCCAAAATTGCCGACTATCCGTTCACAACGCTCCACCCGCATCTGGGGATTGCGGAGATCGACACCCGCCGGCTCGTCATTGCCGACATTCCGGGTCTCATTGAGGGGGCGAGCGAAGGGGTCGGCATCGGCGACCGCTTTTTGGGCCACATTGAACGATGTCCGCTCCTTCTCCACCTGGTGGATGCATCGTCGGACGATGTGGTGGCGGATTTTTGCGTGGTGGATGCAGAACTGGCCGCCTACGGCGCGGGGCTGTCGCAGAAGCCGCGCCTGGTGGCGCTCTCAAAGGCGGACGCGGGGGACGATCTTGGAGAGAAGGCGGCGGCGCTCTCAGCAGCGTCCGGGCGGACGGTGCACCAAATCTCGGCCGCAACCGGCGCCGGGATGACCGCTTTGTTGCGTGCGCTCGCGGAGATTGTTCACGCGCCCCGGTCGCCGGAACCCTCCGTGTCCTGGTCGCCATGAGGATCGGCGCTTCCGTGCCGGGCGCTGCTGTGGCACGGCATGGGGCGGGAGGGGATCGACCATGAAATCACCGATCGCAACGCCGCTGTCGCGCGAGGCGAAGCTGGAGCGCGAAACGCAGGTTTTTGCGGGCAAAAACAACCAGCGGACCCGCTCGCTGGCGTGGAACGCGATCCCGTATTTTCAGCAGAAGCTGCGCGAGCGCATGAATATGACCGCTGAGGTCAACGCGCTTTTGGACGGGCGGACCGAGCGGCGCGCGCTGACGCTTGCCTGCGGTGACATGAAGGGCGAGTACGGCTTTTTCAAATCCATCGGCGTGACGTCAATCGACGCCTTTGACCTTTCGCCCGGCCAGCGCAAACGCTGCTTTGATCTGGTGTACGACGGGAAAATCCCGCTGGATTACAAGATTGCCGATGTCAACGAGGCGGGCCTCGAAGAGGGCGCCTACGACATTGTTTATATGCAGCAGTCGCTCCACCACATTGAGGCGGTCGAAAAGGTGGTGGCCCGCATCCACAAGGCGCTGCGGCCGGATGGGCTATTCGTCCTGATCGATTATGTGGGCGAGCCGTTCCTCCAGCGCGGACCCAAGCAGCGGGCGGTGTGCCAGCGGATCTGGTCGTGCCTGCCGGAGCGTTTGCGCGTTTCCCAAGACGGCACGGTGCGCGACACCATCTGGATCCCTGACAAAAAGACCCTCTCGCCCTTTGAGGCGGTGCGCGCGCCGGCGATCTTGCCCGCGATCCGCCAGCACTTTGAGACCCATTTTGAGATGGTGTTTGGGGGCGTCGTCTTCCCGATCGTCAACAATTTTGCGCCGCACTGGGACCCTGCGCTAGAAGGGGATGAGACGGTGTTGAAGCTCCTGTGGGAGCTGGATGAGATGATGACGGCGTCGGGCATGGTGGAGCCGACATTTGTGCGCGCGATTTATCGCCCCGGCGCCGCGCCCGATCGCAACCGGTCCTGGCGGTGGCGAAGGGGGGCGTCATCGAAACCGTAACGGCACCGGCCGCAACAACGCCGCTCTCCGGCGCGCGGCGCATTGTGATCAAGCTTGGCTCTGCGCTCCTTGTGGGGCCGGAGGGGGTGCGGCGCGCCTGGCTTGACGCGGTGTGCCAAGACCTTGCCGACCTGCACCGGGAGGCTGACGTGATTGTCGTCTCCTCCGGCGCCATTGCCATGGGGCGCGGGCCGATCGGCTATGGCGGCCGCGCGCTCAAGCTGGAGGAGAGCCAGGCGGCCGCGGCCATCGGCCAGATCGCGCTGGCGGCCGAGTGGTCGGCGGCGCTCGCACGGGTCGGGCTGTTGGCGGCGCAAGTGCTGGTGACGGTGCGGGACACGGAGGAGCGGCGCGCTTACTTGAATGCGCGCACCACCGTTGCCGAGCTTTTGCGTGTGCGCGCCATCCCGGTGATCAATGAGAATGACACCGTCGCCACCTCTGAAATCCGCTATGGCGACAATGACCGGCTGGCGGCCCGCGTTGCCACGATGGTCTCTGCGGAATGCCTGATCCTGCTCTCGGATGTGGATGGGCTTTACACCGCGCCACCCGCCCAGGACCCTGATGCGCGGTTCATCCCCCATGTGCCGGCCATCACGCCCGACATTGTGGCAATGGCGGGGGATGCGGGCTCCAACCTGTCGCGCGGGGGCATGCGCACCAAGATTGATGCGGCGCGCATTGCGACCGAGGCGGGCGTTGCCATGGCAATCGCAAGCGGTCACCCGCTGCACCCCTTGCGGGCGCTGATGGACGGGGGGCGCGCCACCTGGTTTGCGCCGGCGACGGACCCTCAAACGGCGCGCAAAGTCTGGATTTCGGGCTCCCTGCGCCCGCGGGGGGCGTTGACGCTGGATGCGGGCGCCGTGCGCGCCGTGCGCCGGGGGCGGAGCCTGTTGCCGGCCGGGGTGCGGGCGGTGTCGGGCGCGTTTTCGCGCGGGGACGCGGTCTGCCTTTGCGACGAGGATGGGGTTGAGGTGGGCCGCGGCCTTGTGGCCTATGACGCGGCGGATGCCCATGCCATCAAAGGCCAGCGGTCGGAGGCGCTGCCTGCCCTTGTGGGGGCGCGCGCCCGGGCCACAATGGTGCACCGCGATGATATGGCGCTTCACCCCGCGCCGCTGGAGGACACGTGACGATCGCAAAGACCCCGGCCGCCTTTGGCACCGCGGACGCCGCCACCCTCATCGCTGACATGGGCGCGCGCGCCCGCGCCGCACAAGCTGGCCTCGCGTTGGCCTCCACCGCGCAAAAGCGGGCTGCCCTTCGTGCGATGGCCGAGGCGCTGCGGGCCGCAACCCCAAAAATCTTGGCGGAGAACGCGGCCGACCTTGCGGCCATGGACGCTGCGCCCGCCTTTCGCGATCGCGCGCGGCTGGATGAGGCGCGGGTCGCTTCCATTGCCGATGCCGTCGCTGCGATTGCGGCGCTGGACGACCCTGTGGGGGCCGTTTTGGCGAGCTGGGAGCGGCCCAACGGACTTGCGATCGAGCGGGTGTCGACCCCCCTTGGCGTCATCGGCGTGATCTATGAAAGCCGGCCGAATGTGACGGCGGATGCGGCGGCGCTCTGCCTGATGGCGGGGAACGCTGTCATTTTGCGCTCAGGCTCTGACACGTTGCGCTCCGCCGCCGCGATCACGGCTGCCCTTCGGGAGGGGCTGGCAGGGAGCCTCCCGGCAGACGCCGTGCAGCTTGTGCCGGTGAAGGACCGTGCGGCGGTGGGGGCAATGCTCGCCAATGCCGGCGGTGCGCTGGACGTGATTGTCCCGCGGGGCGGGCGCAGCCTTGTGGAGCGGGTGCAGCGCGAGGCCCGGGTGCCGGTGTTTGCCCATCTTGAGGGCCTTTGCCACGTTTTTGTGCATGGTGCCGCCGATCCTGCCATGGCGCAGGACATTGTGGTGAACGCAAAGATGCGCCGCACCGGGATTTGCGGGGCCGCGGAAACCCTTCTCATCGATGTGGCGCGCGTGGACGCCCTCCCGGCGATTGCAACGGCGCTTGAGGCGGCCGGCTGCACCTTGCGGGGGGACGCGCGGGCCCGCGCCATCGCCCCCATGGAGCCGGCGACGGATGAGGATTTTGCCACCGAATATTTGGCGCCGATCCTGTCGGTCGCGGTGGTGGACGGGCTCGATGGGGCGCTCTCGCACATTGCGCGTTACAGCTCCCACCACACGGACTGCATTGTGACGGAGAATGCGCAGGCGGCCGCGCGGTTCATGGCGGAGGTGGATTCGGCCATCGTTCTCCACAACGCATCCACACAGTTTGCCGATGGGGGCGAATTTGGCATGGGCGCCGAAATCGGCATTGCGACCGGGCGGATGCACGCGCGGGGGCCGGTGGGCGTCGCGCAGCTCACAACGTTCAAATACCGCGTGCACGGCCGTGGACAGACCCGTCCCTAACGCCCGACCTTTGGTGTGATCGGGCCGTACGAGGGGCTGCCGACCTCGGGGGGCGGGCAGACGGTGGGCGTCTTCGGCGGCTCGTTCAACCCGCCCCACGCCGGCCATCGGCATGTGGCGCAAACGGCGCTCGCGCGGCTTCGGCTGTCGGCGCTGTGGTGGCTTGTGTCGCCGGGCAACCCGCTCAAAACCCATGACGAATTGGCGGGCCTCCCGCAGCGGCTTGACGCGGTGGCAGCGCTTGCCCGGCACCCCAAAATGCGCGTCACGGCGGCGGAGGCTGCGCTTGGCACGCGCTATAGCGCGGATGTGGTGCGCCATCTGGCAGCGCGCCGGCCGGAGGTGCGCTTCGTCTTTGTGATCGGGGCCGACAATCTGTTGACGTTTCACAAGTGGCAGGAGTGGCGGGCAATTTTTGCCACCATGCCCGTTGCGGTGGTGAGCCGGCCGAGCGCGCCGCTGGCCGCGATCCGCGCGCCGGCCGCCCGCGCCTTTGCCGCCGCGCGGATTGATGAGAGCGATGCGCCGCGATTGGCCCATGCGAGGCCCCCGGCATGGGTGTTTTTGAACGCGCCACTCAAACCCGTGTCATCCACAGATTTGCGCCGGCGACGGCGGGCGTTTGCGCCGGCGTCTTGAAACAGTCACACCCGCGTCCTTATGTTATCGTGGCGCACGCGTGATTCGGCGCCGGTGCGACACGGTTTTTGCGCGGAAGAAGGGCCGCAGATCACAGGAAAGGACCCCCCGCACACATGGTTTTGACCACCGAGGGGCAGGCTGGGGCCGCCCATCTGGCGCCGTTGGATCCGAGTGACCAACTGGCCATCGTCCTAAAAAGCCTCGATAATTCGAAGGCTGAGGACATCATTGCCATCGATCTTGAGGGCAAAACGCCGCTCGCCGACCACATGGTTGTCGCCTCCGGCCGCTCCCACCGCCATGTGGGCGCTGTGGCCGACCATCTTTTGCGCGCGCTGAAAGACGCGGGCGTGAAAGGGGTGCGCGTGGAGGGCCTGTCGGCGGCCGACTGGGTTTTGGTGGACGCGGGGGATGTGATCATCCACGTCTTCCGGCCCGAAGTGCGCACGTTCTACAACCTTGAAAAGATGTGGCAATTGGAAAGCGCCACACAGATTGAGGTTGTGGTCTGAACGTCACCATCCTCGCGGTTGGCAAAGCGTCCGGCCCCGAGGCGGACCTTGTGGAACGCTACACCGAGCGTGCCCGCAAGGCCGGCCGCGCCATGGGTCTTTCGCGCGTCACGGTGCGCGAAATTCCGGATAGCACAGGCCCCCGCCGGGCGGATATGGAGGGGGCGAACATCCTGTCTCGCCGCGCCCGCGGCCCGCTGATCGCCCTTGATGAGCGGGGCAAACAGCTGGACAGCGCCGCCTTTGCCCGATATTTTCAGTCCCACGCCGACCTTTCCCGCGATCTCACCTTTGCCATCGGCGTGGCGGACGGCCATGGCGATGCGGTGCGCGCGGAGGCCGACAGCCTCCTCTCGCTGGGGCCGATGACGCTGCCCCACCTTCTGGCGCGGGTTGTCCTGTGTGAGCAGATTTATCGCGCCGTGACGCTGTGCGTCGGCCATCCCTACCACCGCGCATGAGGGCGCTTTTCGTCCTCCTGCTCCTCACGCTGGGCCTCGCGCCGGCGGCCGCGCAGGAGCGGGCGCAGCTGGTGGACCGCCTCAAGCGGCTGGAGGCCGAAACGCGGGCGACGGAGGCGCGGGCCGCCCAGCTGGGCGAAACGCTGGTGGATCTGGCGGGCGATGAAGCAAAACTGCGCCAAAAGCTCACCGAGGTGACGGGGCGCATCACCGTGCTTGAGGCGCGCATTGCTGATGATGCGGTCGCCATCAACGGGATCACGGCCGATCAAGCGGCGATCCGCCAAGACCTTGCCGCCAAGCGGGAGGGCCTTGCGACGGTTTTGATGGCGCTGCAGCGCATTGCCCGCCGCCCGCCGCCCGCGCTCTTTGCCGATGGGGGCGACCCCACGGATGTGGTGCGCGGCGCGATTTTGCTGAACGCGGCGCTCCCGGCGCTCGATGCGGAGGCGAAGGCGCTGGCGGCAACGCTTGCGGAAGCGTCCCGCTTGTCGCGCGATGAGGAACTCCGGTGGACGCGATTGCGCGAGGATCTGGCCGCCGTTGAGGCCGAACGCACGCGCCTCACCGCGCTGATGGGCGAGATGGAGCGGCGCCGTGCGCTTTCCCTTTTTGAGCGCGACCGGGCAAGCGCCGACCTTGCCCGCCTTGCGGAGGAGGCCGACACGGTGGAGGCGCTGCTTGATCGCCTCTCCCGCGGGGATGCGCGGCAACAGGCCGCGATTGGCTTTTCGGCGCGCAAGGGCGGGCTTGCAGCGCCCGTTGCCGGCCGCGTTGTGGGGCGCTTTGGCGACCCGGATGCGGTGGGCGGGCTGACCGCGGGCCGCAGCATTGCAGCGCTGGCCGGGGCGACCGTCATTGCGCCCATGCCCGCAACGGTGGTTTATGCCGCGCCCTTTCGCAGCTATGGCCACGTCTTGATCCTCGACGCGGGCGAGGGCTACCATATGGTGTTGACCGGCCTTGCAACCGTCTTTGTTGAGGCGGGGGATGATGTGAAGGCCGGTTCGCCCCTTGGCCGTATGGGGGATCGACGGTCGGTGGCGGTCTCTGGGGTTGTGGATGACCCGCTTTTGGCGTCCCGACCGTTACTATATGTTGAGTTGCGTCGTGACGGGTCGGCGATTGATAGTCACGGGTGGTGGCGCGATCCGAGCCTCGAGGGTGGAAGGACAACGGAATGATCCGGCGATTTGGTTTGGTGCTGACGGGCGCGGCCCTTGGGGCGGCGACGATGCTGGCGGTGGCGGACCCGGCGCGCATCCTTGCGTTGTCGGCCAACGCGGCCTCCACGGAGACTTACCGCCAGCTCGACCTTTTCGGCGATGTGTTCGAGCGGGTGCGCAGCGATTACGTGGAAACGCCTGACGAAAAGGCCCTCATCGCAAGCGCTATTGAAGGCATGCTCACCTCCCTCGACCCCCACTCCAGCTATATGCCCCCCGAGGCGTTCAAGGACATGCAGGTCCAAACACGGGGTGAGTTTGGCGGCCTTGGCATCGAGGTCACCATGGAGGGCGAGTACATCAAGGTCGTCACCCCGATCGATGACACGCCGGCGTTCAAAGCGGGTGTTTTGGCGGGCGATCTCATCACCGCGCTCGACGGGGAAGATGTTTCGGGGCTGACGCTGGCCGAAGCGGTGGAGAAGATGCGCGGGCCGGTGAACACGCAAATCACCATCACGGTGCGGCGCGAGGGGGCGACTGAGCCCATCGAAATTGCCATCACGCGCGACATCGTGCGGATCCAGTCCGTCCGCTGGGAGACCCAGGGTGAGGATGTGGGGTATATCCGCATTTCGCAGTTCAACGAGCGGACCGATGCCGGCGTGACCCGTGCGGTGCGCGAGTTGCGCGAGGAAATTGGCGCCGACGGCCTCAAAGGCTTTGTGCTTGACCTTCGCAACAACCCGGGCGGCCTTCTGGACCAGGCGGTCTCTGTGTCCGACGCCTTCCTGGAACGGGGCGAGATTGTCTCCACCCGTGGCAAGAATGGTGAGCAGACGCGGCGTTACAGCGCCGAGTCGGGCGACATCACCAACGGCAAGCCGGTGATTGTGCTGATCAATGGCGGCTCGGCCTCCGCATCTGAAATTGTGGCCGGCGCGCTGCAGGACCATCGCCGGGCAACGGTGTTGGGCACGCAGTCCTTCGGCAAGGGGTCGGTGCAGACCATCATCCCGCTGGGGTCGAATGGTGCGATCCGGCTCACCACCGCGCGCTATTATACCCCCGCCGGGCGGGCCATCCAGGCGAAGGGGATCGACCCGGATCTTGAGGTGATCCAGCAGTTGCCTGAGGAGCTCCAGGGCAAGGTGCGCGCGCGGGGCGAAGCGTCACTGCGCGGCCACCTCAGCGCCGAGGACGGTGAGGACGAAGAGCGTGAGGGCTCATTTGCCTACGTTCCCCAGGATCGTGCGGACGATGAGCAACTTACCTACGCGCTGGAGCTGTTGCGCGGCATCAAGGTGAACTCGGTGTTCCCGCCCGACCCTTCGGCCGGCATTCCGAACTGAGATCGACACCACGCGCGCGGGAAGGGGGGCAGGACGCCCCCCTTTTTTGTGTTGTGGCGCTGCGGCCGGTGCCGGGCGCCGGCGCGGGATGGAAACTGACACGTTTCTTGCTAGGCAACGTTGAGCGCGCTCGGACGAACGGGCGCAAAACACAATTGGAAGATGAGGGTTCGCGATGCGGGTCGTGGTGTTTGGGGCGCTGAATGGTCTGGTGGCCGTCGGCTTGGGGGCTGTGGCAACGCATTTGTTGTCCGACAGCATGACGGTGGCCGATGCGGGCGTCATGGAGACCGCGGTGTTCTACCAGGCGCTGCACGCGGCGGTGTTGGTGGCGATGGGGGCGCTGAAGGACCACGTGTTGCCGTCCTTGCTGGGCCTGTCGGCGTGGGCGCTCGGGTTGGGGGTCGTGCTGTTTTCGGGCTCGCTCTACGTTTTGAGCTTTGGCGGCCCGGCCGAGGTGGCGATGGTGACGCCTGTGGGCGGCGCGTTGTTGCTGGTGGGTTGGCTTGTGCTTGCGGTTGCGGCGGCGCGGCGCATCTGACTGCGGGGGCGTGGGCGGCGTTGCCGCCCATTGCCCGTTTTCAGCGGCGGTGCCATCCGGTGCATTGTCGGCGGTGGTGTCGCCAGTTGGCTCAGCTTTATTGAAAATTCCACACGTGGCTGGTGCCGCAGGGGAGGATTGAACTCCCGACCTCACCCTTCATACCACTTCGGCTTTCGCCGCCGCGGGTTGGCCCGCGTTTGTGGTCTGGACTATCCCTTCGCCCGCCTCGTTCGAGGGGAGGGCGTCGCCCGTCTAGTCTCTACACCGTCCCGCGTGCGGGCTTGGCTCGGGATTGGCACCGCGTGTTGCGAAGCGTTCCCCGAATTTGAGCGATGTGCACCCCGCCGTTACCGACAGGGGAGGCAAATTGATACCAAGGGTGCGCTCTACCACTGAGCTACTGCGGCATCGGCATGGGTGCTAGCAGCGTCGGCGGCCAACGTAAAGCGGAAATCGTTGGTGTAGGGATGATGAAAGTTCCTATATGGGAACCTGTCCCGCATGGCATAAAAGCTATGGGTTTCAGATCCTTGCAACGAAAGGTAGAAGTTCCGTGCCTTGTCTGGTGCTGTGATGTGCGTCACCTGCAGTGAAGTGCCAATTGACATCGGTTTGATTCACATGCACAACCCTTAGCGATTAACGAACTGGGGACCACCGGCGCGGCGCACTGGCTGTTGTATTCGTAAAAGTATAACCGAATTCGCTTGGGGTGCGGCGCGGTGTGGGAACCAAAACATATAGCTATGAGACGACGCGTTATTACCCGCTGCCTATTGAGGTCCTAACTTTTGCCAGGCGAGACAAGACCGGTTGAACGGTCGTGGGCGTGATCATGGAAGAGAAGCGGGAATTGGGCGGAGACACTATGGCGCAAGATGTCGCGGTCGATGAGGTGAGGGCCGACCCGGTCCCCAACCAACGCTCGGCGAACTCCGTTGACAGCCATGTGGGCTCGCGGGTTCGCCTTCGCCGGCTCGAGCTTGGGTTGAGCCAAGAAAAATTGGCCGATCAACTTGGGATAACCTTCCAGCAAGTTCAAAAGTACGAGCGCGGGACGAACCGCATCGGTGCAAGCCGCCTCCACCAAATCGCCATCGTGCTGGACGCGCCCATCACATACTTCTTCGAGGGTGCGGCCCAGACTCCCACGTCACGCGGGGCGGAAGACACGCCGCTGACCCAGGCGCTGGGCGACCCGGCCACCGTGCGCCTGGTGCGCGCGTTCGCCAGCATCACCGACCAGCAGTTGCGCCAAAAGGCGGTTGGGATCATCGAAGCAATCGCCGAAACAGCCAGCGCGAGCCGTGCCGACGGGGCGTGACCGGTCCCATCCGTCGGCGTCCACACCAACGTCCAAACCAACGCTGACCTTGTCATGAGCACGAGAACCGAGACCGATTCTTTCGGCCCGCTCCCCGTCCCGTCCGAGCGGTATTATGGCGCCCAAACCGCGCGCAGCCTGATTAATTTCAAGATCGGCACCGACACAATGCCGCCCGCCATGGTGCGCGCTCTCGGCATTGTGAAAAAGGCCGCCGCACAGGCCAACATGTCCCTCGGCAACCTCGAGCCGCGCCTTGGCGAGGCCATCTCGGCCGCGGCAAGCGTCGTCATCGACGGCCACCACGATGCCGACTTTCCCCTAGTGGTCTACCAAACGGGCTCGGGCACTCAATCGAACATGAACGCCAATGAGGTGATCGCAAACCTTGCAATCGAGCGCCTTGGCGGCACCATTGGCTCAAAAGACCCAGTCCACCCGAATGACCATGTGAACCGGTCCCAGTCCTCCAACGACACGTTTCCGACCGCGATGCACGTGGCAGCGGCGGAAGAGATCCACCACCGGCTCCTGCCCGCGCTCGACCATCTGCGCGGTGCGCTTGCCGAAAAACAGGCAGCGTTTGAGGGCATCATCAAGATCGGGCGGACCCACACCCAGGACGCAACGCCCCTCACCCTCTCCCAAGAATTCTCCGGTTACGTTGCCCAGCTCGACTTTGCGATTGCTGAGGTGAAGCGGACGCTCGACCACCTTTACCCCCTCGCCCAAGGCGGGACGGCGGTGGGCACCGGCCTCAACGCCAAACCCGGCTTTGACACGGCCGTCGCTGCCGAAATTGCAAAAATCACCGGCCTCCCGTTTGTGACGGCCGACAACAAATTTGCCGCCCTCGCCGCCCACGACGCCTACGTGGCCGTCCACGGCGCGCTGAACACTGCGGCCGCCGCGCTGTTCAAAATTGCCAACGATATTCGCTTCCTGGGCTCCGGTCCGCGCTCCGGCCTTGCAGAATTGTCGTTGCCGGAAAACGAGCCCGGCTCGTCCATCATGCCCGGCAAGGTCAACCCCACCCAGTGCGAGGCGTTGACGATGGTGGCCGCACGGGTGTTCGGCAACCACACCACGGTGACGGTGGCCGGCAGCCAGGGCCACTTTGAGCTCAACGTCTATAAGCCCGTGATGGCCGACGCGCTGTTGCAGTCGGTGCGCCTGTTGGCCGACGGTTCGGTGAGCTTTGCCGACAAGTGCGTTGCCGGCATTGAAGCGAACCGCGCGCGCATTGCAGACCTGATGGAGCGCTCGCTCATGTTGGTCACGGCCCTCGCGCCCGAGATTGGCTATGACAACGCCACCGCCATCGCCAAAAATGCCCATAAGAATGGCACAACGCTGCGCGAAGAGGCAGTGGGTGGCGGCTTTGTGGACGAGGCGACCTTTGACCGGGTCGTCCGGCCCGAAACGATGATTGCCCCGCGCTGATGGGCACCGTCGTCAACCTGCGCGCGGCCCGCAAGGCCAAGGCGCGCGCCGAACGGGCGGACGCTGCGCGCGACGCCCGGCTGCGCCATGGCCGGTCCGGCGCCCAGAAGCGCGCCGCCACCGCCGAAGCCGCCGCGCGAAACGCGCACCTTGATGGGCACAAGAGGGAGCCTTGAAAAGCGCTCCCTGACGCTTGCCGGGCACGCCACAAGCGTTGCCCTGGAACCCCTGTTCTGGCGCGCCCTTGAAGCGTGGGCGGCCCGCGAGGGGATGAGCGTGCCCCACCTCATCGCCACCATCGATGCTGGCCGCACCGCCGGCCCATTATCCTCCGCGCTGCGCGTTGCGATCTTGGAAGACGCGCTTGGCCGATCCCACCACTGACCCCGGCCGGTCGGCGCGCGCATCGCCTGTTGGCGCGATGCCTTGCAGACCTTACCGGCGCGGCAGGCTTTATTCGGCCGGTGCGAGATCGTCCTGCGTCACGCGGAAGGGCGGGCGTTCCGGGGAGACGCCGAGCGTTTCCAACAGCTCTTCCCGCAGGGGCCGTTGCGCCTCTTGGCGGGCGCGCAGGGCGTCAAGGTCCCGGTCAAGCTCATCAAGGAGGGCGCCGTTGGCGGGCGGGCGCGGTGGCTCGGGCCGCGGAAGGGGGACGGCCGTCGACAGTCCCTGCGCGCCTGGCGCCGGGTTGTCGGTGGCGGCCGTTTCCGGCGTGTCGTCGGCGGGCGGCGCGGCGTCCGCCTGTGACGGAGCGTCAGCCTGCTGCGGTGCATCCGCCTGTGGTGCGGCCTCCGCTTGTGACGGGCCGTCGGCCTGTGGCGGGGCATCTGCCTGTGGCGGGGCATCTGCCTGTGGCGGGGCATTGGTCTGCGGCTGTGTGTCCGTCTGTGGCGGGGTGTCGGGTTGCGGTGTGGCGCGTGGGTCGGTGGGCGCGCCTGGCGTTGGCGCGGCGGGTGCGGCAGGGGCAATCGTGTCGGAGGCGGTGGCGCTGTTTTGCGCGGCATCAGCGGCGTCTTCGGCTGCGGTGTTGGGTGGAGGCGGGTCGGTGGGGAGGGCGGGGTTGAGCGCGTCGGCCTCGGCGGCAAGTTCGGCGTTTTGCGCCTCCACCGCCTCCACCTGGCGCTCCAGCCGGCGCATGCCGAGCCACCCGGTGAGCGCGGTCACATCCACTGTGCGCTGTGGGGCGGGAAGGGGCCCGTCATAGGTGATGGCAACGGCCACCGGATCGGTCGCACCCGGGATCGCGAGGGGGAGGGACCAGTCGCTGCGAAGGGTCCAGGCGTCAAGGTCGGCGGAGGCGCTCACCAAGGCGCGGCCCGTCGTAAGGGGCAGGGCAAGATCGGTGAGGCGGATGACGCCGCCGTCCACCGTGAGGGGCGCTGACAGCGTGTCGATGGTGAGTGTGCCGGCGTTGAGATGATCGGCGACTGCCGCGGCGACCTCCTCGGGGGCAGCCTCCTCCGCCTCAAGCAGGGCGGCGACGGGGGCGATGGGCGCGGCCGAGAGGTTGCGCACCGTGCCGTCCGAGACGGTGAGCGTGCCGGTGCCGGTGAGGCCAGCCACCAACCCGCTTGTGGAAAAGCCGCGGCTGGTGAGGGCGAGCGTGCCGCCGATTGTGCCGTTTGCGGCCGGCGCCGACCCTTCCGGCGCGATCAATTCGGCAAGCGGTGCGCCCTCAAGCGCAAGCGTTGCGGTGAGGGCGGCGTCCACCCCCTGGCGCGAGAGGGCAACGCTGCCCGAAAGGGGCGCGCCGGCAAGGCTTGCCGTCAAATCGCGCAGCGCAAGCGTGGTGTCGGAGAGGGAGAGCGCGGCCGACACGTCCCGAAGCTCCCGCGCGCCGACGTTCAGGCGGTCGGTGGTGAGGGCAAGATCGGCCGTGACCGCAGGCCATGAGGGCGCGCCAAAAACGGTGTTGGGCCACAACCGGCCGTTCTGCGCCGGGCGGGCGGCCTCTTCTCCCAACAGGATCGCGGCGAGGGCGGCCGCATCCACTGCGCCAAGGTTAAGCGCGCCGGTGAGCGCGGCGCCGTCCGTCTCCAGCGCGCCGGCCACCGCGACCCCGTTGATGGATCCGCGCAAGGGGTCGAGCGCGAGGGCGCCGCCGTCGGTGGGCGCGACATCGGCGGTGAGCGCAACGTCGGCGAAGGGGGGGAGGGTGAGGTCGGCAAGGGCGGTGAGGGCGGCAAGATCGTCGCTTGAGAGGGTGAGGGTGCCGGCGCCAAGATAGGGCGGGGCAACGCCGAGGGTGCCGTCAAAGGCGGCGGTGGTGCCGGCGGCGGAAAGGGAAAGGTCGGCCGTCATGCCGGCCGTCGGCGCACCGGAGAGGCGGGCGGACAAGGTGGCGGGGCCGGCGTCAGAGATGGTGGGCCGCAGGCCGAGCTGCCGGGCAAGGACCGCGCCGTTGGCGTTTTGCGCCGAGAGGGAGAGGGCAGCGTCGCGGGCAAGGGGCGCATCGTCAAACGGGGCGCCGGCGGCCGTCACCGTGAGCGCGGTGCCGCCAACCGTTCCATCAAGGGTGAGGGTGAGGGGGGCGTCGGCGCCATCGTCGCCGCCGGCCACCGTCACGTTCAAGGTGGCGGGCGAGAAGGTGGGAACCGCGTTTGCCAGCTGGGCAAGGCGGCTGGCGGGCCCGCCCGCGGTGCGGAGCGCTGCCTGAAGGTCGGACGGATCGTCGAGCGCCAACGATCCTTCGATGCGGCCGACCGGGTCGCCCAACATGTCGCCGATCACGCCGGCAGCGAAGAGGCGGACGCCCGCCAGCCGCTCGGCGGACAAGGCGTCCACCTCCAGCGTGCCGCCGCGGAAGCTTGCCGAGATGTCCAGCCGCTCACCGGCCACATCACCGAGGACGACGGTGTCGACGGCAAGGTCCACCAAAATGTCGTGGGTGGTGAGCGCGCGGGGGGCGCCGCCGACGAGCCCCAAAACGGCGCTCACGTCATCAAGGGTGAGGCGGGGGGCGGCGAGCGCAAGGTCGAGCACCGGCGTTTCCCCTGGCTCGGAGAGGGCGCGGACACGGCCGGAGACGGCCGATTCCCCGACGCGGAGCGAGAGGCGCTGCGCGTCCCACACCGTATCATCGATGGTGACGTCGGCCTCAAGGCGGACGGGGCCGACGGGGGGGCCCGCGAGGGGCCTGCCGCGCCACCATCCCGCCAAGAGCGCGGGTTGGGAGGCCGCCGCGCGCACCGTTGTGGTGATTGCCCCGTCGATGCGGGCGGAAAGGTCCACCGTGGTCTCGCCGGGGGCCACGAACTCGGCGCTGCCGATGGTGACCACATCGCCGCGGGCGGACACCTGGGCGGAGACATCGCGCACCAGGGCGCCGCCGGCGACAATGGTGCCGATGGAGACTGTGGCATCCACCGGGCGCGTCAGCCCTGCGCGGCTCACGAGGGCGGTGGAGAGGGGGGCAAGATGCTCGGCGAGGCGCTCGGTGAGGGCCGCGGGGGGGAGCGGGTCCTCGCTGTCGCTGATGGCGCGGCCGATGCGGTCAAGGTCGATTTGACGGGCGCCGAGCATGAGCACGATGGGCTCGCTGTCGGTGAGGCTGGCATCGGCGGCAAGGGCAAATTCCAGCGCCCGCTCGCCGGCGCCATAGCGCGCGATGCCGGTCTGGAGGGAGAGGCGGGTGGTGTCGGCAGTGAGCGTGCCGCGGACGAGCCAGGGCGCTCCCTCGCCGGGTTGGGCGGAGAATTCGCCGCGCAGAGACAGGCGATCCGGCCGGGGGACGACCGCGCCCTCAAAGGCCATGGTGATGTCGCTCTCCTCGGGCACGATGCGGGCCGAAAGGGGCATGGTGCCCCCCTCCAGCGCGCCGCCCACGAGGCGGATGTTTTGCTCAACGCCCGCGACCCGCGCCGAACCTGTGGCGCTGAACGGGCCGCGCAGGGTCCGCGCGCTGCCAGTGAGGGCGATCTCGTCAATCACCGTTTCGCGGCCCGTGCGCCGGTCGATGATTTCGAGCCGGCCGCTCGCCACCGCAACGCTTTCCACCGTCACATCGGTGATGTCGAAAAGGGCGCCGAAGGAGCGGTCGGCGGTGATGTCGGGGAGCGCGAGGGCGCCGTTTTCTTCGATGGAGGCGGTGGCGACGGGGGAGGAGAGGCGAAGGTCCAAAATCCGCACTTCGCGGCGGATGAGGGGCGAAAGCTCCACATCAAGCTCCACCGCGTCGGCGGTCAAAAGCGGGCGGTCCGCGCTGCCGAGCCGCACATCGGTGACGCGCAGGCGCGGGCTTGGCAAAAGGCGCAGCTCCGCCTCACCATCGATGGTGACCTCGGTGCCCAAAAAGCGTTCCGCGTTCGCCTCGATGGTGGCGCGGTAGGTGGTCCAATCGATGAAGAGGGGCCCCACCAGCGCCGCGACCAAGACGAGGACGAGCGCCGTCCCCAGTGACACGATCACCCAGTTCACGCCCGCTCCTCGCGCTGTTGTTCAGGCCGCTTGGTCAAGCAAATATCTTGCCGGGATTCATGATGTTGTCCGGGTCAAGGGCGCCTTTGATGGCGGCCATCACGTCCACCGTCGCGCCAAGCTCGGCGCGCAGGTATTTTTGTTTGCCCTGGCCGATGCCGTGTTCGCCGGTGCAGGTGCCATCCATGGCGACCGCGCGCTCGGCGAGTTTTGCGGCAAAGCGCTCGGCCCGCGCGCGCTCATCGGTGTTGCCGGGCTCCACCAGAATTTGGACATGAAAGTTGCCGTCGCCCACGTGGCCGACGATGGGACCGATGAGGTCCATGGCCGCAAGGTCGGCCCGGGTCTCTTCCACGCACTCGGCAAGGCGGGAGATGGGGACGCAGACATCGGTCGCCACAATGTCGGCGCCGGGGCGCAGCGCCTTGCCGGCCCAGTAGGCGTCATGGCGCGCCTGCCAGAGTTTTGTGCGCTCCTCCGGCCGGGTGGAGAAGGCGAAGGGGCCGCCGCCCAGCTCCTCCGCGATTTCGCCCACGAAAGCAGCGTCCGCGGCCACCGAGGCCTCGGTGCCGTGAAATTCGAGGAAAAGCGTCGGCGTTTCGGGAAGGTCGAGCTTGGCGTGCAAGTTCGTGCCGCGGATTTGGAGCGCGTCCAACAATTCGATCCGCGCGACGGGGATGCCAGCCTGGATTGTCATGATGGTGGCGTTGCAGGCCGCCTCGACGCTCGGGAAGGGGCAAACGGCGGCGGAGACGGCCTCGGGGATGCCGTAGAGCTTGAGTGTCAGCGAGGTGATGAGGCCGAGTGTCCCCTCAGAGCCCACCAGGAGGCGGGTGATGTCGTAGCCGGCGGAGGATTTTTTGGCGCGGGAGGCGGTGCGGATGGTCTCGCCGTTCGCCATCACAGCGGTGAGGGCGACGACGTTGTCCTTCATCGTGCCATAGCGGACCGCGTTGGTGCCGGAGGCGCGGGTGGCGGCCATCCCGCCGAGCGAGGCGTCGGCCCCCGGGTCGATGGGGAACATCAGCCCCTTGTCGCGCAGATTTTGGTTGAGGAGCGTGCGGGTGACGCCGGGCTCCACCGTGCAGGTGAGATCCGCCTCGTCCACCGACAAAATTTCGGTCATTTGGGAAAAATCCACCGAAATTCCGCCGGCCGGCGCATTCACATGCCCCTCCAGCGAGGAGCCGACGCCGAACGGGACAATGGGCACGCGGTGGGTGCGGCAAACCTCGACCACATCCACCACATCCTGGTGGGATTTGGCGAAAATCACCGCGTCCGGCGGCTCGTTGGCAAGCCATGTGGTGGTGTGGCCGTGGGCGGTGCGGATCGCTTCGCCCGTCTGGCAGCGGGGGCCAAAGCGCTGGGCAAGGATGCCGATGGCGGTTGCAATCCCGCTGTCATTGCGCGCCACGGCGCGAAGTGGCGTCGCAATCACGTCAGACCCCCTTGAGCGAACCACCGATAGATTAGACGATGTTCGGGCCGGAAGTAAGCGCGGCCTGCCCGCGCGCCACACGGAGGCCGCCGCCTTTGGACGCTGCCCACCCCGCCCTTGTCTGGTCGCAGGCGCTTGCGATCGAGCCCGAGTGGGTCGATCTCAACAACCATCTCAACATGGCCTACTACCATGTGCTCTTTGACCGAACGGTGGATGTGGGGCTCAACGCGCTCGACTTTGGCGATGCCTATCGCGAGCGAGAAAACGCCAGCATTTTCAACGTGGAAACCCATGTGGTCTACCGCCGCGAGGTGAGCTTGGATGACCGTGTGCGCGTGAGTTTTCACCTTTTGGGGCGCGATCAAAAGCGGCTTCATGTCTACCAAACCATGCTGGGGGCTGATGGCGCGCCGGCCGCCTTTAGCGAGAGCCTTTTTGTCCATGTCGACCTTTCGGCGCGCCGGGTGGTGCCGTTTCCGCCAGATGTGGCCGAGGCGCTGGATGGCATGATCGCGCGGCACAGCGCCGCTGGTTGGCCCGATGCCGGCCGCCGCATCACCCCCCTTTCGCCATGAGCGAGGACCGCAAGGCCGCCGAGGATGCCGAGGCCAACGCGGTGGTCATGGACGAGATTGCGGCCGAGCCTGCCCCAAGGCGCCCCATCACCCGGGTCCGCCGCGCCGTGCGAAAGGCGATGCGCGCCTTCATCTGGTGCCGGCTCACCTATGCGCGCTCGGCCGCCAACGTCATGCGGTTTGCGCTGTCGAACGACCCGAAATTGTGGGTGATTGCGCTTCTGGTCGGGAGCGCGGTCGGCCTTGCGGCGGTGATTTTTCGTCTTGGGATCAATTCGGTCCAGTGGGTGTGGCTTGGCGAAATGTCGGAGCGCATCGTGGCCGCCGTTGCCGCGCAGCCGGCGCACATTGTGATTTTGGCGCCCATGGTGGGCGGGCTGATTGTGGGCCTCATCAACCAGCACCTGTTGCCAGGGCGCCGGCCGGGGGGCGTTGCGGATGTGATGGAGGCGGCGGCCCGGGGCGGGGCAGGGCTTGGGGTGCGCTCTGGCTTGATTTCGGCGCTCTCCACCGTCGTGTCGCTGGGGTCTGGCGCGAGTGCGGGGCGTGAGGGGCCCGTCATCCACCTTGGCGGGACGCTCGCCATGGGGCTCACGCGTGCGCTCAACCTGCCGCCGATTGCGGGGCGCGTGGTGCTCGGCTGCGGGGTCGCCAGCGCCATTTCCGCCTCGTTCAACGCGCCGATTGCGGGCGTTCTCTTCGCCCACGAGGTGATCTTGCGGCACTATGCGATCAGCGCCTTTGTGCCGCTGGTGATCGCCTCCGTCGCGGGGACGCTGGTGGGCCACTACTTTATTGGCAACGTTGCCGCGTTTGAAATCCCGACCTACGCGATCAACACCTATTGGGAGGTGCCGGCGTTTGCGCTCCTGGGCGTTGCGGCGGCCGGCGTTGCGATCACCTTTCAGTTCGCGCTCATCGTGTTTGACCAGACGGCGCGGGCGATCATCATGCCCACGTGGCTGCGGCCGGTGATTGGCGGCGCGCTGGTGGGCGCGATCGGCGTGTTCCTGCCGGAAATCCTGGGCGTTGGCTATGAGGCGACCGACACCGCGCTCCAGGGCGGCTATGCGCTGGGCACTCTCCTTTTGCTGATGGTCGCAAAAATTGTCGCGACCGCCATCACGCTCGCCTCCCGTTTCGGCGGCGGGATTTTTACGCCCTCGCTCTATCTTGGCGCGATGGCGGGGGGCGCGTTTGGGATTGTGGCGGCAAGCGTCTTCCCCGACATGTCGAGCGAGGCGGGGCTTTACGCGATCCTGGGCATGGGCGCGGTGGCCTCCGCGCTTTTGGGCGCGCCGATCTCGACCACGGTGATTGTCTTTGAGCTCACCGGTGGCTACGCGCTCTCGATCGCGCTCCTCTTAACCGTCTCCATCGCGACGGGATTGCACCTTGCCGTCCACGGCCGCTCCTTCTTCCACTACCAGCTTGAAACCCGCGGCGTTGTGCTTGCCGAGGGCCCGCACCGCTATTTCCTCAAAATGGTGCGGGTGGACAGTTTTATGGCCGAGCTGGATGGCCCTGCGAGCCTTGCCGATCGGGATGATCCGCGCCGCGTGCGCGCCAACGACAGCCTTGAAACCGTGTTGCGCGTTTTGAATGAGACCGGGGCGGACGCGCTTGCCGTCGTCGACCCGCGCGATCCGCGGCGCGTGGTGGGTTCTGTCAGCCACCTTCAGGCGCTGCGGATTTACAATCGCCGGCTGGTGGAGACCAGCGAGGAGGAGCACCGCTAGAGCAATTTCGAGATGACCTTACACGGTCATCTCGAAGCAAATTGCTCGTCGACTGTAGAGCGAGCCGTTTTCTCCGATCTGACTGTGTACAGTCAGATCGGAACGGCTCTTGCGCATCGACCGACCTGTTTGAATCAAACAGGTCGACCAGTTGATGCGCCAGATTTAATCGAAGAGCGCCCCGGCCCCCGGGGCTATGCCAGAGGGCGGCAGCGGGCGGCGAGCCAGGCGCGCTCGGCCGCGTCCAGCTGGTCCACAAGGGCGCCGTGGACACGGGCGTGGTAGGCATCGAGCCAGCCGATCTCGGCCGCGGTCATGAGATGCGGGGCGATGAGGCGCGTGTCGATAGGGCAAAGGGTGATGGTCTCGAACGAGGCCATTGCATCGCGCCCGCCGAGCGGTGTTTCAGGTTCGCGCACGAGGACGAGGTTTTCGATGCGGATGCCGAAGGCGGCGCCATAAAATCCCGGCTCGTTGGACAAAATCATCCCCGCGGCGAGCGGCTCGCGGCTGCGCTTGGAAATGCCGGCCGGTCCCTCGTGGACCGAGAGCGCTGCGCCAACGCCGTGGCCGGTCCCGTGGGCATAGTCGGCCCCCGTCTGCCAGAGCGCGGCGCGGGCCAGGGTGTCGAGCTCCGCGCCCGATGCGCCGAGGGGGAATTTTTGCGCCGCGATCGCAATGTGGCCCTTCAGAACCGCCGTGAAGGCGGTTTTGAGCGATTGGGCGGGCGTGCCGGCGCAGATGGTGCGGGTGATGTCGGTGGTGCCGTCGGGGTATTGGCCGCCTGAATCAATGAGGATCGCGTCGCCCTCGCGGATCGTGCGGTTGCTCGCGGTGTCAACGCGGTAGTGCACGATGGCCCCGTTTGGCCCGGCCCCGCAGATGGTGGGGAAGGAAAGGTCCACCGCGCCGGCCTTCACCCGTTCGGCCTCCAGCCGCTCACAAAGGTCAATCTCGGTGGCGCCCACGGCGATCTCATCGACGGCGGCCAAAAAGCGGACCATGGCGGCGCCGTCGCGCACGTGGGCAGCGCGCATCCCGGCGATTTCGGCGGGGTTTTTGATGGCTTTTTGGCGCGCTGAGGGGTCCTTGCCCTTCACCAGCCGGCCGGCGGCCTCGATGGCGGAAAGGGCGCCGTCCGCAACGCTTTCGGCCGCCGCGCGGACCGATTTTCCGGCCGCAAGGGTGCCGAGGGCGGCAGGATAGTCGGCGACCGGCGCGATCTCTGCGACATCGGCGAGGGTGGCGCGGGCAGCATCCGTCAGCTTTTCGGCGTCCACAAAAACGGTGGCGGGGCCGGTTTTGGGGACGAAGGCGCGGGCGAGCGCCAGCGGCGTGTGCGCAACGTCGGACCCGCGCCAGTTGAAGAGCCAGGACGCCGCATCCGGCGCGGCAATGAGGAGGGCGTCCTCCTCCATGGCGTCGCGCAGGGCGGTGAGTTTTTCGGTCACGCTTTGGCCGGCGAGCGCTTGGGGGTGGGCGGTGATGGTGCCGGTCGGCGGGCCGGGGCGATCGTCCCACAGGGTGTCGACGGGGTGGGCGTCAAGGGGCGTTAGCGTGAGGTCGGGCACACGCTCGGTGAGGCGCGTGATGGCGGCGCGGGTGTGCAAGAGGGGCGCGTAGCCGAGCGTTTTCCCGGCGCAGTGGGATTTGAGCCATCGTGTGGCGTCCGCGTCGTTGTCCACCACGTGGAAGAGCGCGCCTGGCACCTGCGCGGCCGCCTGGAGCGTGTAGCGGCCATCGGTGGCAAAGAGCGCTGCATCGGCAAGGATGACCGCGCGCCCGGCCGAGCCGGAAAACCCGGTCATGAACTGGAGGCGCGCCTCGGAGGGGTGCAGTTCCTCGCTGAGGTAGGCGTCCTCGCGGGGGAGGAGGATGCCATCCACGCCAAGATCGGCAAAGAGGGCGCGAAGGCGGGCAACGCGCGCCTCCACCTTGGCGGGGTCGGCATTGGGCGGGTCAAAGGTCTGAAAGGGCATTCTTTGACCGTCGCCAATCCTGCAGCGCGCTGCAAGGGGGGGCAACGCGCGACCTATCCCTTGGGTTGCATTGCACCGGGGGCGGCGCTGCTATGCGCCCGTGTTGGTTGTTGTTGGGCCCGGAATCGCCAGGTTGTGTCTTGTCACTTGGCCGCTGCCGCGACCATCACTTTCCTCGCTGCACCGCAGCAATTCACGAGGTCCACCATGGCATATGCCACTTTTGATTCCACTCTCACCGGCAGCCCGAAAGAGCGGTCTGTCTTCGCCCGCATTGGCCAGCGCATTGTGGAGGCCCGCAAGGCTGAGGCCCAGGCCGCGGTCAACGCATACCTCCTCAGCCTGGACGATGAGACGCTGACCGCCCTTGGCCACGACCGCGCGACCCTTGAGGCCACCAACCCGCGCGGCTACCCCTTCCTCTAACACGTTTCGGGCTCAGCGTTTTGCGTTGAGCCCGGTCTTTGCCCGGAAGGCGGGCCCGCGGCCCGCCGTTGCCTGACCTTGCACGCGCGTGCTAGGCGCGCGCATGACCTACCGACGATCCACGCGCTGACTGATCCGAATCCCGCTTTCCGCGGCCTTGATCTTAAGATGCGCGATCGCACGATGCCCCCAGACATTGCCCTCCGGCCCGAAGTGGCCGCCGATGGTCCCGCCGTGGACCGTCTTTATGCCGCAGCCTTTGGCCCCGGCCGGTTCAGCCGCACGGCCTATCGGCTGCGCGGCGCGCGCCCGTTCGACCCGGCGGTCTCGTTTGTGGCGGAGCGGCGGGGCTTTGTGCTGGGCGCCATCCGACAAAACCGTGTCCGCGTGGGCGGCGCGCCGGCCTATCTCTTGGGCCCGCTTGCGGTTGCCCAAACGGCGGCCAAGCAGGGGATCGGCCGGGCACTGATGGCCGCCTCGCTGGATGCCGCGCGGGCGGGGCCGGCAGTTGCGATCGTGCTGATTGGCGATGCGCCCTTTTACAGCCCGCTTGGTTTTGACCCCGCCGGTGGCATCGTGATGCCCGAGCCCGTGGAGCCGCACCGGCTTTTGGCGATGCCACTCCAGGGCACTGTCAGCGGCCGGCTTGATCCGGCCCCGTGGCTCAGCGCCCCTCCCTCCACCAGGTGAGGGAGAGGGCGGCAAGCAGGATCGCAAGCCCCAAGAAACCCGCAAAGAGCGGTGTCCGCTCCACGCCCACCAGCGCGCTGGCGTTGGAGCGTTTGAGGCCGATCCAATCGCTGCCCGCCATGGTGCGCCCCTCATTGCGAAGGAGCACGCGGGGCGGCGCGTTGCCAGGCGCCGTGAGCCGGACCGAGCCGCGGGTCGCGGTGGTGATGGGGGTCAAGCGGTCGGTGTCGGCGCGAAGGTCTTGGGCTTCGAGCGGGTTTGCGGGGCCGACATGGCCAAGGGCGGTCAGCGTGCCGTCGCTGGCGCGATAAAGCCCCATGTCGGGGCCTTCGAGGGTGGCGCGCCAGAGGCCCGGGGCGGTCTCTTCGAGGGTGATTTCGCGTGTCCCGCCTGCCGGGTCGGTGAGGGTGATGGGGTCGAACGTGTCCTCAAGGGTTTGGCGCTCGATGACGAGGGCGCTCTCGGCCGCAATCAGCCGTAGCGCCTCTTCCTCCAGTTCAGGCTCTTTCATGAGCCAGTGGGAGAGGCGGCGCATGAGGGGCACGTGGGGGCCGCCGCCATCATAGCCGCGGGCCCAGAGCCAGATGTGGTCCGACAGCATCATCGCAACGCGGCCCTCGCCCTCGCGGGACAGCACCAGGAGCGGGCCGTCGCGCGCGCCGGTCATCACCGTTTCGCCGCCGATGGGGATCCCCTCGATCTGGCGGAACCATGCGCTCCATGCCGGCGGCTCTTCGGCCGCGCCCGGCAGCTCGCGCGTGACGGGGTGGCGGGCGCCGCGATCGGAGACTTTTGGGCGGAACGGTTCTTCGAGCACTGCGCCGGAGGGGGCGGTGGGGAGGGCGGCGGCGAGCGGCGTGTGATAGACCGAATCGCGGCCTGCGTAGTCTGGCCCCGCGGCGATTAAGACCGCGCCGCCGTTCAGGACATATTGCGCGATATTGTCGAAGTAGAGCGAGGGTAAGACGCGGCGGCGGCGGTAGCGGTCGAAGACGATGAGGTCGAACTCGTCGATCTTTTGGCTAAAAAGCTCGCGGGTGGGGAAGGCGATCAGCGACAATTCGTTGACGGGCGTGCCGTCTTGCTTCTCGGGCGGGCGCAGGATGGTGAAGTGGACAAGGTCCACCGCCGCGTCCGACTTGAGGAGGTTGCGCCAGGTGCGCTCGCCGGCGTGGGGCTCGCCAGAGACGAGGAGCACGCGAAGGTTTTCGCGAACGCCCTCCACGATGGCGACGGCCGTGTTGTTGACGGTGGTGAGTTCGCCCGCCACCGGGTCGACCGCGAATTGGAAGAAGTTGTCGCCCCCATGGTCGATGGGCGCGGCGATGGGGATGGTCTCGCCGACCGCAACGTCGCGCTCTTCGACCACTTCGTCATCCTCGCGCACGGTGAGGCGGACGGTTTGCCCCTCAAAGCCTGGGTCTTCGACGCGCACGAGGATGGTTTGCAGGCTGTCCACCAGGCCGAAGCGGGGCGCGGCGGCAATTTCAATGCGCCGGTCGCGTTCGCCAGCGCGGCCCACGACGAGGCCGTGGATGGGGGCGTCGAACGGCGCGTTTTGCGGCACGTCGTGGACCTGGCCGTCGGTGACGAGGACGGCGCCGGCGATGCGGTCGGGCGGGACGTCGGACAAGAGGTCGCCGAGGGGGCCAAAGAGGCTTGTGCCGTCGCGGTCCGGGGCGGGGCGCTCCACGGTGACGGTGCGCACTTCAAGGCCGGGGGTGGCTTCAAAGCGTTCTTGGAGGGCAGCGGCCAGGGTGTCGGAGGCCTCAGCGCGGCCGGCGGCGCGCTGGCTTTGCGTGCGGTCCACCACAAGGGCGACGACACCATCGAGCGGCTCGCGCACCTCGCTTTGGAGGGACGGGTTGAGGAGCGCGATGGCGAGCGCCGCCACCGCCAGCGCCCGAAGCCAAGAGCCGCGGATCCGCCGGAAGACGCCGAGGGCGGCCAGCATCAGGCCCACCACGCCGAAGAGGGCGATGATGGCGATGGGCAGGAAGGGGTCGAACGTAAAACTGGCGTTCATGGGTTCACTGACCAAGCCGCTCGAGCAGGGCCGGGATGTGGACCTGATCGGCCTTATAATTCCCGGTCATGGTGTAGAGCGCGATGTTGATGCCGGAGCGGATCGCCATCTCGCGCTGGAACGGATCGTTGGGCACGGTGGGGAAGAGGTAGGTGCCATCGTCGTTGATGGCCCAGGCGCCGGCAAAATCGTTGGCGGTGATGAGGATGGGCGAGACGCCATCCCCCGCCCGCGCCGGCCGGTTGCCGATGGCCTCGCCGGTGAGCTCCTCCACCCAAAGCCGCCCGCCGTTCCACCGGCCCGGAAAATTTTGGAGGAGGTAGAAGGTTTTGGTGAGCACATGGTCCTGGGGGACGGGCTGAAGGGCAGGAATGTCGAGCCCGTTCAAAATGTTGCGCAGCGCCAGCGTCGCGGGGGAGGCGGAGGTTGCGATGGCCGCGCCAGCCTGGTCGCGCGTGTCGAACAGGATTGTGCCGCCGTTTTTCATGTAGGCGTCGACCCGGGCCATGGCGGCATCGCTGGGGCGGGCACTGTCGGGCGCAACGGGCCAGTAGAGGAGCGGGAAGAAGGCGAGCTCGTCGCTCTCGATGTTGACGCCCATGGGCGCGGCCGGCTCCACCGCCGTGCGCCGGGTGAGGGCGCGGGAGAGGCCGCGAAGGCCCGCCTCGCTCACCCTGTCGAGCGCGGCGTTGCCGGTGGAGACATAGGCAAGGCGGGTGCGCAGCGATGCTTCCATGGCGAACTGCAACGCTTGCTCGGTTTGCGCGCGCGCCTCCGTGATGCCGAAGGCGGGGAGCGCGAGGAGGGCGAGGACCAGCGCCGGTCGCCGGCGAAGGGCGCCCATCAGGATGAGGAGCGCCAGGGCATCGGCCAACAGGAGGAGCGCTGCGATGGTGAGGAGCGGGCCTTTGAGGTCGAACGGGCCGTCGGCATCGAAAGCGATGGGGGCAGCGTTCGCCACCACGAGCGGCTCGAGGGTGGCGCCGTTTTCCAAAAGGTTCAAGGCGCGGAAGGCGCCATCGGCCCCGTAAAGGCCTGGCGGGTGGGTGGGGCCAAGGGTGGTGGGGCCGCCGGGGAGCGGCTCGACCGTGGGGCCGGGCGGGGTGAGGCGGCCAAGGCCATCAAGCACGCGGTAGGGGGGGAGGGCGGTGGTGCCCTCGCCGGAGGCGCCCATGGCGGCCGAAAGGCTGACGAGGCGGCGCAGCATCTCCACAAAGCTGCCGGAGAGGGGGAGGGTGGACCAGGCCGTGTCCGCCGTCACGTGGAAGAAGACGACGGCGCCGCCGCCCACATTGCGGCCGGTGACGAAGGGGGTCCCATCGTCGAGCGCTGCCCAGGTGCGCTCGGTCACCGCGATCGAGGGTTCGGCGAGGAGCTGGCGCGTCACGGTGACATCGCCGGGGACGGTGAGGCCGGCAAAGGGGCTGTCTTCGTCGAACGCGGAGAGGGGCTGCGGATCGTCCCACGAGAGGGTGCCGCCGAGGGTGCGGGCGCCCTCGCGCATGGGGACGGGAACGAGATCGTCGACACCACTGGCGGTGCGGGGGCCCGCAAAGCGGATGAGGACGCCGCCGGCGTTGATCCACCTTGCGAGCGCGTCCTGGGTGGTGGGCGGCAGGTTCCCCACATCAGCAAGGATGATGACGCTGGTGCCGCCGTCAATCAGCTCATCGATGGCGCTGGGGAGGTCTTGTGCGGTGGGCTCGCGAAGGTCAGCGGAGGGGGCGAGGGCGGCGCGCAAATAGTGGAGCGGGGAGAGGAGCGGCTGCGCAAGATCGGCCGATCCGCCCGAGACGAGGCCAACGGTGCGCCGGCGGAACCGCTCGTCCAGGAGGCGCACGGCGGCCGCGTTCCGCTCCGCTGCGATGGTGACGCGAACAGCGTCGTTGCGCAGTTCCGTCGGGAGTTCGAAGTTCACCGATGTGGTCCGCTCGCCGAGGGGAAAGCTGGCGGTTTCTTCGCCGAGGACAAAGCCTTTTTCGTCGAGGATACGCACGGTGCGGTCGGCAGCGCCTGGGTCGGCCTCGGCGGTGAGGGTGACCCGCATGCCATCCGCCTGGCCCTCCACGGCCGAGATCCCCACAATGCGGCCGGCCTCGGCCATGAAGACGCGCACCGGCGTTTCGCTCGCCGTGTCGAGGGCGGTGAGGAAGGCGGTGTCGGCCTCTTCGGTGGTGGCGAGGCCGTCGGCAATCCAGATGGCGCCGCCGAAGGTTTGGTCGGCGAGGGCCTCTGAGAGGGCCGCGCGGTCGGCGGGCCAGGGGCTTGGGGTGAGGCTGCGGAGCGCATCGCGCGCGCCCTCGCCGTCTGTGGGGGTCAGGCCGCCGCGGGGGTTGGCGGTCGCAAGGAGCACGATGGGCCGGTCGGCGGCCTCCGCCTCGCGCACCAGGCGGTCGGCGCGGTCGACCCGGTCGCTCCAATCGCTGGCGGCGGCAAACGTGTCATCGATGGCAATCAGCAGGGGGCCATTGCCGGCCGCGGCCGGGGCGTCGGGCCGCAGGGTGGGCTGGGAGAGGGCAAGGATGATCATCGCCGCCAGGGAGAGGCGGATCAGAAGCAGCCACCACGGGGTGTGGGAGGGCGTTTCCTCCCGCTTCATGAGGCGCATCAGGAGGCGGGTGGGCGCGAACGTCACGTCCTGCGGGCGCGGCGGGGTGGCGCGCAACAGCCACCACAGGACCGGCAGCAGAAGCAGCGCCCAAAGCACCATGGGCGCGCCAAAGGCAATGGCGCTCATGTGGTTCTCCGCATCCTGATGTTGCCCACATAGGGCGCTTTCAGGTTCCGTGCCGGCTTGGGCTGCCTCATGCGTCCTCGCCCGAGAGTGCCGCGCGCAGGGCAAGGAGCGCCGGGGCGGCCGACACGTCGGTGTGGTGCACCATCAACCGGGCGCCGAGGCGCTGGGCGTGCCGGTCGAGCGCGGCTTTGTGGGCGGCCAGCGTGTCGCGATAGCCGCTTGCCCACGCCTCGGCCTTGCCCACCAGGAAGGCCATGCCGGATTCCGGGTCCACAAAGCGGGTGCGGCCATCGAACGGAAAACGCTCTTCCACAGGGTCGAGCACCTGGACGACTTGGGTGCGGGCGCCGCGGCCGGCCAGGGTCTCAAACACCGGGGCCCAGTCTTCCATGGGGTCCATGAAGTCGGAGATGATGACGACATCGGCGTTCCGCTTCACCTGGTGGAGCGGGGGGAAGGGGGCGGTGGGGTCGGTCTCGGCAAGTTGCTCGGCGAGGCGATCTGCCGCGTTCCGCCGGGCGGTGGGCGGGGGGCCGCCCAGAAGGCCGATCCGCTCGCCCCCGCGGCCCAAAAGGTCGGCGAGTGCGAGGAGGAGCACCACTGCGCGGGACTCTTTTGAGGTTTGGGAGAGGCGGGAGCCGGCGCGCATGGAGGCGGTGCGGTCGGCCCAAAGGTGGACGGTGTGGGCGGCCTCCCACTCGCGCTCACGCACCAGAAGCATATCGTCGCGGGCGGAACGGCGCCAGTCGATGCGGCGGGCGGGCTCGCCAAAGTCGAACGGGCGGAATTGCCAAAATGTCTCGCCGGGGCCGGCGCGGCGGCGGCCGTGCCAGCCGGCCGAGACGGTGGCCGCGACGCGCTTGGCCTCCACCAAAAGGTCGGGCAGGGCAGCGCTCGCGGCCTTTGCCTCCACCATGGAGGCGCCGGCGGTGACCGCTTCAGTGTCCGGCGTTTCGGTCCGGCGGAAGATCATCGCCTCAAAGCGCCTCGGTGAGGGATTTGATGATGCCTTTGATGGTCTGCCCGTCCGCGCGCGCCGAGTATGTCAGCGCCATGCGGTGCTGGAGGACGGGCTCGGCGAGCGCAATCACATCCTCGCGCGAGGGGGCAAGCCGGCCATCGAGCAGCGCGCGGGCGCGGCTTGCGAGCATCAAGGCTTGGCTTGCCCGCGGGCCGGGGCCCCACGCAATGGCACTCTGGAAGGCCTCATTGTCCTCCGGCCGGGCGGAGCGGACAAGATCGAGGATCGCCTCCACCACGCTTTCGCCCACCGGAAGGCGGCGCACCAGGGTTTGAAGGCCCATCAGTTCGTCGCGCGACAGCACCTCTTTGGGGGCTGCCTCGTCAAGGCCCGTGGTTTCAAGGAGGATGCGCCGCTCGGCCTCACGGTCGGGATAAACGACGTCGATCTGCATCAAGAAGCGGTCAAGCTGCGCTTCGGGGAGCGGATAGGTGCCTTCCTGCTCCAGCGGGTTTTGGGTCGCAAGCACGTGAAACGGGGTTGGCAGGGTGTGGGCTTGGCCCGCGATCGTCACAAACCCTTCCTGCATCGATTGCAGGAGCGCCGACTGGGTGCGCGGGGAGGCGCGGTTGATCTCGTCGGCCATCAAGAGCTGGGCAAAGACCGGGCCTTTGATAAAGCGGAAGGCCCGCTCGCCCGTTTCCGACTGTTCTAAGATTTCGGCGCCCAAAATGTCGGAGGGCATGAGGTCGGGCGTGAACTGGATGCGCCGGTCTTCGAGGCCCAAGACGGTGCCCAGCGTCGCCACAAGTTTTGTTTTCGCAAGGCCGGGGACACCCACCAGCAGCGCGTGGCCGCCGCACAGGATCGCGATGAGGGAGCGCTCCACCACATCGGCCTGGCCGAAGATGATGCGGTCCACCTCCGACTTTGCGGAGGACAGGCGCTCAACGGCAGCCTCAAGCTCCCCCTGCAGCGCTGCTTCGTCCGGGGCGACGGCGAGCGTCTCGTTCATGACAATCCCTTCGTGGCTGGCGCAATCGCAGTATTGGGGCATCGGCCGGGGTGGCGTCGCCTAACGATTTGTCCATTCTTTGGACGGTTCACCCAAACGCCTTATGTTTGCACAGGCGCCGCGTTGCAACCGCGCTTCGCCTGGATTGGGGGGTCTATGGCGGGCGGCACATCGGAGGGACCGCTTGGCGGCCTGCTGGCCCGTGCCAAAGCCCTTGGCGCCAAATCGGCCCCGGTGGAGCAGTGGGACCCGCCCGACTGCGGCCCCATCCCCATGCGCATTTCGCCTGATGGTGTGTGGCACTATGCCGGCTCGCCCATCACCCGCCCGGCGCTGACGCGGCTCTTTGCGTCCATCTTGCGGCGGGAGGCGGACGGGCGCTTCGTGCTCGTCACGCCCGTTGAGAAAGTGACAATCACGGTCGACGATGCGCCGTTTTTGGCCGTTGAGATGGCGGATGAGGCGGGGCCGCCACCGGCGCTCGCCATCCGCACAACGTTGGGCGATGTGGTGCGGGCGGGGCCGCAAAATCCGCTTCGGTTTGCCGCGGACCCGGCAACGGGCGGCATCATCCCCTATATTGTGGTGCGGGGCGGGCTTGAGGCGCGCTTCTCCCGCAGCCTTGCCATAGACCTTTTGGACCGCATGACCGAGCACGATCCGCCCAAGGTCACCTCCGGCGGCACAACCTTCACGCTGGCCCTGTGACCGCGCTCCCCGCGAGCGCCATCGCCCATGAGGCGCTGGCCGTCGGCGCTGCGCCGGCGGATGACCCATTTCTCACCGAGTTTTTGTGGCACGCGGTGCACCGGGCCGACCATGCATTGACGCGGCCGGATGCGGCGCATGCCGATGTGGTGGACCCGTTTGGCGCCCCGCCCGGCCCCCAAGCCGCGGCGGTGCTCTTTGCCGTTGGCGCGGATCCTGATGGGACGCCGGCCATCGTCCTCACCGAGCGGGCCAAACATCTTGCCAAACACCCCGGCCAGGTGGCGCTCCCCGGCGGGCGGCTGGAGGCGGGGGAAAGCCCTGTGGAGGCAGCGGTCCGCGAGGCGTTTGAAGAAATTGCAATGCCGCCAGAGGCCGTCTCCGTGATTGGCCCGGTGGGGACTTATCTGACCCGCACGGGGTTTTTGGTGGTGCCTGTGCTTGGCGTCATCAAGCGGCCGGTGGTGTTGCGGCCGGACCCTTCCGAGGTGGGGGCGGTCTTCACGGCGCCGTTTGGCCATGTGATGCGGCTTTCCAACCACCGGGAGGTCAAAACCCTCAACGGGGGCGTGTCGCGTTCCTATTTTGAGGTGGTCTATAACGAACGCCGCATTTGGGGCGTCACCGCCGGCCTTTTGCGCCTCATTCACGAGAAGCTCTACCATCCATGATCCGCGTCCTCATCACCCAAGTCGTCCTCTTTCTCCTGCCGTTCATCGCCTTTTTCACCTATCGCGTGGCAACGCGGGGGTGGACCGGGGCGCGGGTGGCCGGCTTTGGCCGGGCAACATTTGCGCTGATCATGATTGGGGCGGCCTTTGTGGTGGCCGGCTTTGTGGCCTTTGCCGTCTTCGGCGGGGAGGAGCGCGGCATTTATGTCCCCGCGCAGTACCGCGATGGCGAGCTCATCCCCGGGGGGTTTCGCCCGCCCGAACTGGTCCAGTGATTGCCATGGGCGGATGGCGCAACTACCGTCCGCTCATGCACTTTGTGGCACAATTTTGACGCGCTTCTCGCTCAACGCCTATTGGCTCCAGGGGGAGCCGACGGCAACGCTTCTGCGCACGCTGGAGGCGGTGGCGCCGACGCGCGTTGTGGGCGGCGCGGTGCGCAACACGCTCCTCTCCCACCCCATTGGCGACATTGATGTTGCAACCGTTGCCACCCCGGACAAAGTGGAGCGGGCCGCAAGCCGCGCGGGCTACGCCGTCCACGAAACGGGGATTGCCCACGGCACGCTCACCATTGTGGCCGACGGTCACCCCTATGAGGTGACGACCCTGCGCGAAGACGTCACCACCGATGGCCGGCGCGCCACGGTGCGCTTCACCGATGATTTTGCCAAAGACGCCGCCCGCCGCGATTTTACGATGAACGCGCTTTATGTGGATGCGCGCGGCGATGGGTACGACCCCGTCGGCGGGCACGATGATTGCCTCGCTCGGCGCGTGCGCTTCATCGGCGATCCGGAAACGCGGATCCGGGAGGATCACCTCAGAATTCTGCGCTTTTTCCGCTTCAACGCGGCCTATGGCGCCGCGTTCGACCCTGTCGGTCTTGAGGCGGTGCGCACCCACAAGCGGCTGATCGCGAGCCTCCCGGCCGAACGGGTGCTTGGCGAGCTGACGCGGCTTCTCCTGGCGCCAAAGGCCCCCCCGGTGGTGAATGTGATGGCGCAGGATGAGATTTTGGCAGCCTTTGTGCCGGTGCCCATCGATGCGGCGATGTACGGCGCGATCGTGTCGGCGGAGGGGCTTGCGGGGCGCATGGTGGACCCGGCGCTTGCCTTGCTGGGGCTCGCCGGTTGCGAGGGCGGCGCGTTCAACACTCTGGCCGAGCGGCTGAAATTGCCGCGGCGCACCGTGCAGCGCGCCCATGCGGCCCTTGCGGCGGCGGACGACCTTCCCGCCCTTTCAGTGCCGCAAGTGCGCAGCCTGCTCTACGACCATGGGGCCGAGGCCTTCATTGATGGCGTTGTGGTGGCAAGCGCCCGGGGCGTTGACCTTGTGGATGCCGGCGCGCTCCTCAGCGTCGCGCGCAGTTGGTCCCGGCCGCGCTTTCCCATTGGCGGGCACGACCTTTTGGACCAGGGCGGTGAGCCGGGCCCAGCCCTTGGCGCGCGCCTCAAACGGCTGGAGACGGCCTGGCGCGATGCCAACTTCTCGCTCTCCCGCGCCGAGCTCCTGGCCATGGACCGCAACACGCTGCCGGAGGACCCCTGAACGCCCCATGCCCCCCGCGCACGCCCAAAACGTTTAGAATCCCGGCCGGCCCACGTATTGAAGCCGCAATCGCCCTTTTCAATATTGGGGGCGTCACGACATGAGGGTCAGGTGAACGAATGAACTATTTTAAGACGGCGTTGCTTTTGGCGGCCATGACCGCCCTCTTCATGGGGGTGGGCGCCGTCATCGGTGGGCAGCAGGGCATGCTGATTGCGCTTGCCATTGCGGTGGCGCTCAACGTCTTTTCCTACTGGAACTCTGACAAGCTGCTTCTAAAGATGCACCAGGCGCGGGAGGTGGATGAACGCTCCGCCCCCGAATATTATGGCATGGTGCGCGAGCTTGCCGCCCGGGCGCAATTGCCGATGCCCCGGGTCTACATTTTGGACGAAGACCAGCCCAACGCCTTTGCCACCGGCCGCAACCCTGACAATGCCGCCGTTGCCGCCACGCGCGGGCTGCTCAAGTTGATGAACCGAGAGGAGGTCGCCGGCGTGATGGCCCATGAGCTGGCGCACATCCAAAACCGCGACACGCTCATCATGACCATCACCGCGACGATTGCGGGCGCGGTGTCGATGCTGGCAAACTTTGCGTTCCTGTTTGGCCGCAATCGGGACAATCCGCTCGGCACGGTGGGCATGATTTTGGCCATGTTTGTGGCGCCGCTGGCGGCCATGGTGGTGCAAATGGCGATCAGCCGCACGCGCGAATACGCCGCCGACCGGCTGGGCGGTGAGATTTGCGGCGACCCGTTGTGGCTCGCCTCCGCGCTCGCCCGGCTTGAGCAGGGGCGCCGCATCCCCAACAATGAGGCCGAGGCGGTGCCGGCGACGGCGCACATGTTCATCGTGAACCCCCTGTCGGGCGCGCGGATGGACAACCTCTTTTCCACCCACCCCAACACGCAAAACCGCATCGCCGCCCTTCGCGAGCAGGCCGCCGCGATGACGCCCCAGCGCCCCGCCATGAGCGCGCCGAAAGGCCCCTGGGGCGCGCAAAACACGCCGCCCCGCAAGGGCCGCCGCGGGCCCTGGGCGTGAGGGGTGGCGTGAGCGTGCGCATGATGGCGGGCGCGTTCGCTTGACCCGGCCGCAGCGGGCGCGCCGGCCGGCCCCCACCCGCCCCGGCCTTGCCGCGCGCCGGGCAGCGGTGGACGCCCTTCATGACGGCGCCGAGCCTTCCGGCCTGCCACCCGCCGATGCGGCGCTCGCGCGCGCCATCGCCCGCACCGCCGAGCGCCGCGCGGGTGACATTGACGCGATCCTCGCAAACCTGTTGGCAAAGCCGCTGCCCAAGCGGGCGGGCCGTGTGCGCGCGGTGTTGGCCGCTGGCGCCGCGCAGCTTTTGTTCATGCGCCAGGCCGACCATGCGGTGGTGAGCCTTTCGGCCGAACTGTTGAAGGCGGACGCCAAGACCGGCGGCTTTGTCGGTCTCGCAAACGCGGTTTTGCGCCGCCTCACCCGCGAGCGGGAGGCGCTGCTGGCGGCGCTTCCGGCAGGCGCCAACACCCCCGACTGGCTTTATGCGCGCTGGGTGTCGACCTACGGTGAAGCGGCGGCCGCGGCGATCGAAGACGCGCACCGGGCCGAGCCGCCGCTTGATCTCTGCCTTGCCCCCGGCGCGACGGTCCCGCCCGGCGCAACACCGCTCCCCGGCGGTGGCGCGCGGCTTCCCGCCACCGACGTTACCGCCCTTGCAGGCTTTGAGGCGGGCGCCTTCTGGGTCCAGGATTTTGCCGCCCAACGCCCGGCGAACCTTTTGCCCGCAGGGCCCGGCCGGCGCGTGCTTGACCTTTGTGCAGCGCCCGGCGGCAAGACAATGCAGCTTGCCGCCACCGGCGCCGAGGTCACCGCGGTGGAGGTGGACCCGGCCCGCGCCGCGCTGATCGCGGACAACCTTGCGCGCACAAATCTTGCGGACCGCGTGTCGGTGGTGGTGGGGGACGCGCGCTCGGTGACGGGCACGTTTGACGCTGTGCTCCTCGATGCGCCCTGCTCGGCCACCGGCACCGTGCGCCGGCACCCGGATGTGGCGCGCCGCAAAACGCTGCCGGACATTAAAGCGCTGGCTGCGCTCCAGCGAGAGTTGCTGGTGTCGGCGGCGGAGCGGGTGGCGCCGGGGGGCACGCTCGTTTTTGCCACATGCTCCATGGAGCCCGAGGAGGGGGAGGCGCACGTTCCGTTCGCTGAAGGGTTGGATGGCTTTTCGCCCGACCCCATCGACCCCGGCGACCCCGCGGCGGGCCCCTTTGCGAGCGGCCACACCGTGCGCCTCCTGCCCCACCACACTGTGCCGGGGACAACGCTTTGCGGCATGGACGGCTTTTTTGCCATGCGCCTTCGCCGCACCGCGTGAGCCGCCGCACCGCGATTTCTTGGCGGGGCAAAGTGATCTAAAGAGCGGCCATGTTGAAGACGGAGCCCAAGGCGCGCGCGACGCGCAAACCAGCCGACCCTGCGGCGGAGGCGCCGCCTGGGCTTGTGGCGCTGTCGGGCCTTGCAGTGCGCCGGGCGGTGGCGGTCGCCGTGGGGCGGCTCGGCGGGGCGCTCTGGCACCGCACGCTGACGGGGACGCCAGGGCGGATTGTGTTCGCGCCCGAGACCGTCACCGCCGCCGACCCGGACATTGCCGCCGACATTTATGCCGGCGTTTTTTCGCTCGCCGGCCGGACGGTGGATACGCAAGGCCAATCCCCCTTCACCGTTGCGCCGCCAACATTGGACTGGGCGGCCGAGCTGCACAGCTTTTCGTGGCTCGTGCACCTTGATGCAACGCCCTCGGCCCTTTCCACCTCCAACGCCGTGGCGCTTCTGGATGAATGGGTGGCCGCGCCTGAAAGCAGCAAGGGCGTTGCCGTGCGGCCAGGCATCGTGGCCGAGCGGCTGACGGCCTTTCTCGTCATGTCGCCGGTGCTCTTGGATGGGGCGGACAATGCGCGGCGCCTTGCTTTCATGCGCCTTTTGGGCCGCCACATGCGCCGATTGGAGCGGGCGGTGGCGGTGGAGGAGACGCCCCTCACCGCGCTCAGGGTTATTGGCGCGCTGGCGCTGGCGGGCACTGTGATTGCCGATCAGGCGCGGCTTCAACGCTGGGCCCTTGCGGTGCTGGGCGATACGTTAAAGCGCCAAATCCTGCCCGATGGGGGCCACAAGGGCCGCGCGCCTGACGCTGTGGTGAGCGCGCTTTCGATCCTCGTCCCCCTCAAGCTGGCGCTGGAGCGGCGGCAGCAAACGGTGCCAAAAAGCGTCTCGGGGAGCATCGACAAGCTCTTTCCCATGTTGCGCTTCTTTGCCCACGCCGATGGTGCGCTTGCCGTCTTTCAGGGAAGCCGCAACGTTGCCGCCGATGAGGTCGCAACCCTGCTCGCCCTTGATGATGCCAAGGGCCGCCCGACCCAAAACGCGCGCTACAGCCTTTATCAGCGTCTGGCGGCCGGCCCCTCGGTGGCGCTCTTTGATATGGGGGTGTTGCCGCCGCCCGCGTTTGCGGAGCGGTCGAGCGCGGGGGTGTTGGCGATTGAGTTTTCCAGCGGCGGCCAGCGTATTGTGACGGGCTGCGGGCCGTTGTCGGCGGTGGATCCGGGGTGGGCGGTTGCGGCGCGCATGGGGGCGGCCGCCTCAACGCTCACCATCGACAATCGCTCGCCGGCGCGGCTGTTGCGCTGGCCGGTCCTCACGCGCGTGTTCGGCGCGATCGCCTTTGCCGGGCCCGGGCGGGTGGACATTGCCCGAAAGGGGCTCACCGCCAGCGCCCGGCATGATGGTTATCTGCCGCGCTTTGGCGTCACCCACGAGCGGGCGCTGGAGCTTTCTGACGATGGGCTCGCGCTCACCGGCCATGACCGGCTGATCGGGCAGGACCGTCTTTCCGGCACGCCGTTTGCGATCCGCTTCCATCTGATGCCCAAAATTGCCGTGCGGGTCGACAAAGCGCGGCAAAACGCGATGCTGACGCTGCCCGATGGCGCGATCTGGCTCTTTCAGGTGCGAAGCGGGCCGGCCCTTGCGGTGGAGGAGACGATTGTGGCGACGGCGCCGGGGCGGGCGCGGCGGGCCGCGCAAATCGTCATCCACGGCAACACGTTGACGGATGAGCGTGTGAGCTGGCAGATCGCCCGGCGCAGCGGCCCCCTTTCCGAAAGCCCACCATGACCACCATCGCGATCCGTCGCGCCCTTTTGTCGGTGTCCGACAAGACGGGCCTCATCCCCTTTGCCGAACGCCTTGTGGCCGCCGGCGTCACCCTCATCAGCACCGGCGGCACGGCCCGTGCCCTTGCTGAGGCCGGGCTCCCGGTCACCGAGGTTGCCAGCGTGACGGGGGTTGCCGAAATGTTGGACGGGCGGGTGAAGACGCTGCACCCTGCCATCCACGGCGGCCTCCTTGCCGACCGGGCCAACCCTTCGCACATGGCCGCCCTTGAAGCGGCGGGGATCGAGGCGATCGACCTCGTGGTGGTGAACCTTTACCCGTTCGAGGCCTCTGGTGCCCTTTCCGCGCCGGAGCGGGTGGAGCGGATTGATGTGGGCGGGCCCACGATGACCCGCGCGGCGGCGAAAAATTTTGGGAGCGTCACCGTTGCGGTGGACCCGGCGGATTATGACGCGATTGGCGCGGTGGTGGGCGCCGTGCCGCTGTCGCTCCGCAAGCGGCTGGCGGCAAAAGCGTTTTCCCGCCTTGCGGCCTATGATGCCGCAATTGCCGCATGGCTGACGGGCGAGAGCGCGGACGAGGCCGCGGTGGATGCGGGCGTGTGGCACGCGGTGGGTGGCGCGCGGCTTTCGGTGATGCGCTATGGCGAAAATCCGCACCAGGGGGCAGCGCTTTATGGCACGCCCGGCGTTGGGCTGGCGGGGACGACGCCGATCCAGGGAAAGCCGCTCTCCTACAACAATGTCGTGGACGCGGACGCGGCCTGGGGCGCCGCGCGGGATTTTGGCGATGCGCCGGCGGCCGTCATCGTCAAACACGCGAACCCTTGTGGGATTGCCGTTGGCAAGACGCTGTGCGAGGCGCTGGATGCGGCGCGGGCGTGCGACCCGGTGAGCGCGTTTGGCGGCGTGATCGCGCTCACCCGCCCGCTGGATGTGGCAACCGCGGAGGCGATCGCGGCCCACTTTGTGGAGGTGGTGATCGCGCCCGCAGCATCGGACGAAGCAAAGGCGGTGCTTTCAGCAAAGCCTGCCGTGCGTGTGCTCCTTCCGGGGCCGTTTGGGGCGCTGGGGCGGGTGGCGAAGACCGTGGATGGGGGCCTTCTCGTCCAGGATGCGGACGATGCGGCTTTGCCCGACTTTTCAGTGGTGAGCGCGAGCGCGCCGACCGAGGCAGAATTGTCCGACCTTCGGTTCGCGTGGCGCGCCGTCAAGCATGTGAAGTCGAACGCGATCCTCTTGGCCAACGGCGGGCGCACGGTGGGGGTGGGCGCGGGGCAGATGAGCCGGGTGGATGCGGCCACCATTGCGGTTGCCAAAGCGGGGGAGGCGGCGGTGGGCGCGATGGCCGCCTCTGACGCGTTTTTCCCCTTTGCGGACGGGCTGTTGGCCCTTGCTGAGGCCGGGGTGCGGGCCGTGGTGCAGCCCGGCGGGTCAAAGCGCGATGGCGAGGTGATTGCGGCGGCGAATGCCCACGACATCGCGATGGTCACCACAGGGATGCGCCACTTTCGCCATTGAGGCCGGCTAGCGCTGGCAGCCGGGGCAAAAGAAGGTGGAGCGGTTGGACTGCACAATGCGGTTCACGACGCCGGGGCAGGTGACGCGCGCGCACGGGTCGCCCGTGCGGCCATAAACGGCGAACCCGTGCTGGAAGCGGCCCATGGAGCCATCGGCGGCCACATAATCGCGCAAGGACGAGCCGCCGGCCTCGATGGCCTCGGCGATGACGGAAAGCACGGCCTCGGTGAGCGCTTCCAGGCGCTTTGAGGGCGCGCCGTCTTGCCGGACGAGGGAGCCTGCGAGCCGGCGGGGCGAGATTTTGGCCCGCCACAGCGCCTCGCACACATAAATGTTGCCAAGGCCGGCGACGTTGCGCTGGTCCAGAAGTGCGGCCTTGATGGGGGTTTTGCGGTTTTGGAAGGCGGTGGCGAGGTGCATTGGCGTGAGGGCGCCGGGCAGCGGCTCGGGCCCCATGGCGCGAAAGTGTGGGTGATGGTCGAGCGTTGCCTCAGGGCTCAGCGTCATGAAGCCGAAGCGACGGGGGTCGTTGTAGACCACACGGGCGCCACCGATGGAAAAGACCACATGGTCGTGGGCGGCCAGCTTTTTTGTGTCGTGAACGAGGGCGGCGAGTGGTTTTGCGCCCTCGATGCGGAAGGCGCCGGACATGCCAAGGTGCATGATGAGCGCGGTGCCATCATCAAGCCGCGCCACAAGGTATTTGGCGCGGCGGTCGAGGGTTTTGATGGTGCGGCCGGTGAGGCGGGCGGCAAAGTTTTGCGGCAGGGGGAAGCGAAGGTCGGGCCGGCGCAGCTCCACCCGATCGAACGCGCGGCCCTCCATGGCCGGCGCCAGGCCGCGCCGCACGGTTTCGACCTCCGGCAACTCAGGCATGTGACAGTGCGGGGCATGGCACCCCGGCCGGCTTTGCAATAGGACACGGTTCGGCGAAGCGGAGAGACGGCATGGGGCGGGATTTTGATCCGGCAGAGGGCATGAGCGAGGCTCCATTCGGCTTTCGCACCGTGAAGGCGGACGAGAAGCAGGGCCTCGTCAACACCGTATTCGACCGTGTGGCCGAGCGCTACGACTTGATGAACGATGCCATGTCCGCCGGCCTCCATAGGGCGTGGAAGGACGCGATGGTCTCGTGGCTGAACCCACCGCGGACGCCCCGCGCGCCCTATCATGTGGTGGATGTGGCGGGCGGCACGGGGGATGTTGCGTTCCGCATCGCACGGCGGATCGAGCGGAACGGGCTGGTGACGGTCGCCGACATCAACGCCGACATGCTGATGGTGGGTGCTGGGCGGGACAAGAAGCGCCTGCGGCCCACAACGCCCTGCCGCTTTGTGGCGGGGAACGCGGAGTCTCTGCCCCTCCCGGACAAGAGTGCGGACGCCTACACCATCGCGTTTGGCATTCGCAACGTCACCCACCGGGAGAAGGCGCTGGCGGAAGCGTTTCGCGTGTTGAAGCGCGGCGGGCGGTTTTTGTGTCTTGAATTTTCGAAGGTGGATGTGCCGGTGCTTGACCGGATTTACGATCTTTATTCCTTCAACGTCATCCCGCCGATGGGGAAGTTTTTGGCAGGCGATGCAGAACCTTATCAGTATTTGGTGGAATCCATCCGAACCTTTCCCAACCCTGGCCGTTTTGCGGCTGAGATTGAGCTGGCCGGCTTTTCCAATGTCAGCGTGCGCAAGATGACGGGCGGGGTCGCCGCCATCCACAGCGCCTTCAGGCTCTGATGGCGCTGGGCCCCATTCTTCGCCTCCTCCACGCCAACTTCATTCTGGCGCGGGAGGGGGTTTTAAGCATTTTGCCCAAAGAGGGCGCGCCGCCGCCGGTGCTCCTCGCGATCCGCTTTGGCGCGCTCATCCAGCGGCGCAGCGCCCAAAAGCGGGATATGGCGGCGCGGCTTTCCGTGGCGCTCGACCGGTTGGGGCCAAGCTACATCAAGCTTGGCCAATTCCTTGCCACCCGCGCCGATGTGGTGGGCGACGAGGTGGCGGCCGAGCTTGCAAAACTCCAGGATCAAGTGCCCCCCGTGCCCGATGAGGCAGCGCGCAAAGCGATCGCAGAGGCGCTGGGCGCGCCGGTGGAAGAGCTTTACGTGTCGCTGGGCGATTGTGTGGCCGCCGCCTCCATCGCGCAGGTTTATAAAGCGCGCCTTTCAGACCGGAAGGGTGACCGGGATGTGGCGGTCAAGGTGCTGCGCCCGGGGGTGCAGCGCCGGTTTGAGCGCGATCTTGAGAGTTTTTACGGCGCGGCCCGCTTTTTGGAGCGCTATGTGCCCGCCTCGCGCCGGTTGCGGCCTCTGGCGGTGGTGGACACGCTGGCCGAATCGGTCCGTTTTGAGATGGACCTTCGCCTGGAGGCGGCCGCCATCTCCGAAATGGCAGAGAATTCGGCGGGCGACCCGCGCTTTCGGGTGCCGACCGTGGAATGGTCGCGGACCGCCCGCACGGTTTTGACCATGGAGTGGGTCGACGGGATCAAGATGAACCGGGTCGGCGAGCTGCGGGATGCTGGGTTTGACCTTCCTGAGCTTGGCACACTCGTCCTCCAGACCTTTTTGCGGCACGCCATGCGCGATGGGTTTTTCCACGCCGACATGCACCAGGGGAACCTCTTTGTTGAGGCCGATGGGACGCTGGTGGCGGTGGACTTTGGCATCACCGGCCGGCTCTCGCGGGAGGAGCGGGGGGTGCTCGCGCAGATCCTCTACGGGTTCATCGTGCGGGACTATCGCCGCGTTGCCGAAATGCACTTTCGCGCCGGCTACGTGCCCGAGGGCCAGGACATGGACCTTTTTGCCCAGGCGCTGCGGGCGATCGGCGAGCCAATCCGCGATGTGACGGCGGCCGATATTTCCATGTCCCGCCTGCTGACCCAGCTTTTTGAGGTCACCGACCTCTTTGAGATGGCGACCCAGCCCCAGCTCATCATGCTGCAAAAGACGATGGTGGTGGTGGAGGGGGTTGCCCGCTCCCTGGACCCCAACCTTGATATTTGGCGCGTGTCGGAGCCTGTGGTGCGCGAGTGGATGACGTCGGAGCTTGGGCCCTCAGGCACCCTTCGCAAAGCGCAGGATTCGGCCGGCGCGCTGGTGGATGCGGTGCTGGCCGCGCCCGAGCTTGCCAAGCGCGTTGACCGGCTCTCCAAGGACCTTGAGAATGTGTTGGAGCACGGCCTGCCCCTTGCGCCGGAAACGGTGAACGCGATGGGGCGCACCGCCGCCGCCCACTCATTCTTGCGGCTTGGCGCGTTTTGGGTGGGGGCAATCTCGCTGGCGGTGATCGCGTTCAGCCTCTGACCGGTTTGGCCTGCTGCGATCTTAGGCATTTGTGGGCGCTGCCGGCATTTTTGTCACAAATCGACCGGCAAGTATTAGAACAAAAAGTGACTCTTTGGCGAAGCGTAACGCGCTTAACGTTCAGCTAACAATTTGCCCGCAACAGTCGCCACGTCGCGCGGACACTGTGGCCGCGCTTTAGGGAACGGGCATAGGCCATGTGGTTCATCGCAGACATCTTCGAGCGCTATACCACGAGCGTCGCGAAAACCTTCGTCAAACTCGCCGCCATGGAAGCGGAGGCCAACCGACGGGCGCTCCAAGAGATGCAGGCCAGGCGCAAAGGCCTCATCGTGCCGCAGCGTGAGATCGTCACCGTCGCGCCCCTGGTGCACCCACACGAGGGCGTTGCCATCACCGCCGACAATGCAAAAGACTTTGCCGTCCATGTGCCTGAGGGCGACGTGGAAGAGGCGGTGGCGGCGGCCGGGGAGGCCTCTTCCATCAACGCTGCGGCCAAAACCGCAGAGCGGCCAATGCCCATCGGCGTGCGCGGCGATGTGGTGATCCGCTGGCTGGAGATGCTTGCGAATGCCCCGCGCAAAGACATGGCCGAAACGCTGGAAAAACTGCGCAAGGACAAGAAGGTGCGCGTGGCAGAGCTTCGCATGATCTGCGCTGAGGCGCTGGGCGAGCCGCCGCAGCAGCGCAAAAAGGCCGAGCACCTGGAGACCCTGCGCAGCCATTTCCTGCCCTCTGGCCGGCCGGCACGGGTGGAGCGGGCGGACATTCACGCCACGCATTGACGGTCTTTGCGCGCCAATTGGTGTGATCGGACGGTCGGCCAGGCATTCACAACCCCGTTGCAAAGGGTCTATGTGACCGGCAACGGGAGTTTGGCTCCCAAATCACAAGAACGGGAGCGTCTGAATGCGCGTCTATTATGATCGCGATGCCGATATCAATCTCATCAAAGACAAGAAGGTCGCGGTCGTGGGCTATGGCAGCCAAGGGCATGCCCACACGCTGAACCTGCGCGATTCGGGCGCGTCCCACGTGGCGGTGGCGCTGCGCCCGGGCTCGGCCTCCGCCAAAAAGGCCGAAGGGGAAGGCATCACCGTGATGACGGTGGAGGACGCGGCCAAGTGGGCCGATGTCGTCATGATGCTCACCCCCGATGAGCTCCAGGCCGACATCTACCGCGACCAGCTCGCCCCCCACATGAAAGAGGGCGCGGCGCTCATGTTCGCCCACGGCCTCAACGTGCACTTCAACCTCATTGAGGCGCGCACCGACCTTGACGTTTTGATGGTGGCGCCAAAAGGCCCCGGCCACACAGTGCGCTCCGAATATCAGCGGGGCGGGGGGGTTCCGTGCCTGATTGCGATTGCGCAGGATGCCACCGGCAACGCCCACGATCTGGGTCTTGCCTACGCCTCGGCCATCGGCGGCGGGCGCGCCGGCATCATCGAGACCACCTTTAAGGAAGAGTGCGAGACCGACCTTTTCGGCGAGCAGGTGGTTCTTTGCGGTGGCCTTGTGGAGCTGATCCGCGCCGGCTTTGAGACGCTGGTGGAGGCGGGCTATGCGCCCGAGATGGCGTACTTTGAGTGCCTCCACGAGGTGAAGCTCATCGTCGACCTCATCTACGAGGGCGGCATTGCCAACATGAACTATTCGATCTCCAACACCGCCGAGTATGGCGAATACGTGACCGGCCCACGCATCATCACCGATGAGACGAAGGCGGAGATGAAAAAGGTTCTGGCCGAGATCCAAAACGGCACCTTTACGCGCAATTGGATGCTGGAAAACCGGGTCAATCAAACCTCGTTCAAGGCCGTGCGGGCGAAGAATGCCGCCCACCCCATCGAGGCGGTGGGCGGTGACCTTCGCGCCATGATGCCGTGGATCCAGGAAAAGGCGCTGGTCGACAAAGACCGCAACTAGGCCCCGTGCGGATCATTGCCGGCGCCCACAAAGGCGCCGGCCTTGTGGCGCCGAAGGGCGAGCGCACGCGGCCCACCACCGACCGCGTGCGCGAAACGATCTTCAACGTCCTTGCCCACAGCGAAGATGTTTCGCTCGAAGGCGCCCGGGCGCTGGACCTTTTTGCAGGTTCCGGCGCGCTGGGGCTGGAGGCGCTCTCGCGGGGCGCATCGTTTGCGCTGTTTGTGGAAATGGCGATGCCGGCGCGGGCGGCGATGCGCACCAACATCGATGCGCTGGGCCTTGCCGGCCGCACCCGCGTTTTCCGCCGCGATGCGACGCGGCTGGGGCCCTCGCCCGTACCCCCATTTTCATTGGTGTTTTGTGATCCGCCCTATGCCAAGGGGCTTGGCGAGGCCGCCCTTGCGGCGGCCCATGCGGGCGGCTGGGTCGCCCCCGGCGCCACAGCCGTTTTGGAGGAGCGCCGGGGCCATGCGCCGGGCGCCATCCCCGGCTGGGCGCTCGCCGACACGCGCGCCGCCGGTGAGACCGTGCTCGCCTTCTTCCGCGCGACTTAAGCGGCCTTTTTCGCAGCGGCGTTGAGGGTGCGCCACAGCACATCCGGCGTTGCGGGCATGTCGATGTGGGTGACGCCCGCGTGGCGGGTGAGGGCGTCCACCAGCGCGTTCATCACCGCGCCGCAGGAGCCGATGGAGCCCGCCTCGCCCGCCCCCTTGATGCCCATCTCGTTGTGCTTTGAGGGGACGTTGCGCGTTTCAAAGTGGAAGAAGGGCACATCGTCCGCGCGGGGGAGGGCGTAGTCCATCAAGGAGCCGGACAGGAGCTGTCCGTCCTCGTCATAGACGGTGTGCTCGAGGAGCGCTTGGCCGATGCCCTGGACGATGCCGCCGTGGACCTGGCCTTCCAAAAGGTTGGGGTTCACGGTCACGCCGAAATCGTCAATCACCACGTAGCGCAGGAGGGTGACGACGCCGGTCTCGCGGTCAATCTCCAGTTCGCACGCGTGGGTGCCGTTGGGGAAGGTGGGCTCGGACTGGTCGATTTCGCCCTCGCCCATCAGGCCGGGCTCTTTGGCGGCGAGCGCGCTGAACGAGACCTCACGGTCGGTGCCCACCACGCGCACCGCGCCGCCGGAGAGTTCAAGGTCGGAGGTGGCGGCCTCAAGCTCCAGCGAGGCGGCCTCTTTGAGCTTTGTCGCCAGCTCGTCCGACGCGAAGGCCACCGAGGGGAGGCCAAGGGGGATGGAGCGGGAGCCGCCCGTGCCGCCGCCGGTCTTCACGATGTCGGTGTCGCCCTGGATCATGGTGACGTCAGAAATGTCGACGCCGAGCTTCTCCGCGATCACTTGGGCGTAGGCGGTTGCGTGGCCCTGGCCGTTGGACTGGGTGCCGATGCGAAGTTCGAGCCCGCCGCCCTCATTGAGAAGCACTTCGGCCCGCTCAGAGCCGGGGAAAGCGCAGGCCTCAATGTAGGTGGCAAGGCCGATGCCGCGCAGTTTGCCGCCGGCCGCGCTCTCCGCGTCGCGGGCGGCAAAACCCTGCCAGTCGATGACGTCCATGGCGCGGGTCATGTGGCCGTCGAACTCGCCGGTGTCGTAGGTGCGGCCGGCGGCGGTCTCGTACGGCATTTGGTGGGGGGCGATGAAGTTGCGGCGGCGCAGCTCAATCCGGTCGATGCCCGTCACCCGCGCCGCTTCATCCACCAGCCGCTCGATGGTGTAGGCGGCTTCCGGCCGACCCGCGCCGCGATAGGCATCCACGGGCACGGTGTGGGTGAAGATGCCGTGGATCGCAACGTGCATTGTTGGGATCGCATAGACGCCGGGCGCCATCGTTGTGCCCACCCAGGGGATGTAGGGGCCGAATTGGGCCAGATAGCCGCCCATGTTGGCTTTGAGGTCGACGCGCAGCGCCAGGAACTTTCCGTCTTTGTCGAGGGCGAGTTCAGCGGTGGTGAGGTTGTCGCGCCCCTGACTGTCGGAGAGGAAGGATTCAGCCCGGCCGCACACCCATTTGACGGGGCGGCCAAGGTCTTTGGCCGCCTTCATCACCAGCGGATATTCGTTGTAGACGAAGATCTTTGTGCCGAAACCGCCGCCGACATCCGGCGTCACCACTTTGATGTTTTGCTCAGGCTCGTCCAAAATTTCGGCAAGGACGCCGATCATGCCGTGGCCGCCCTGGGTGCCGGCGGTCAGGACGTGCCGCTCACCGTCATGCTCGGCAATGCAGGTGCGCGTTTCCATGTAGTTGGTGATGAGGCGGTTGTTGACGAGGTCGAGCCTTGCAACCGTCGCGGCCTTTTCAAAGGCGGCTGCGGTGTCAGCGGCGTTCCCTTGGGAAAAGTGGAAGGCGATGTTGCTGTCGCGGTCCGGCCAGACTTTTGGTGCGCCCTCTTTCAGGGCGTCAGCCATGTCGATGACGCTCTCCTCGGCCTGCCAGTCCACCATGATGGCCTCGGCGGCATCGTTGGCGGCGTCCGGCGTTTCGGCGACAATCATGGCCACCGGAACGCCCACGTGGTTCACCCGCCCGTCGGCAAGGGCGGGGCGGGGCGGCACGGACGGGCGCGTCCCATCGGCCTGCTTTAAGAACGCGGCCTTGCAGGGCAGGGGTTTGAGGTCCGCAATGTCGGCGGCGGTGTAGATGGCGACGACGCCGGGCATTTTTCGCGCGTCGTCCGCGTCGATGGTGAAGGTGCCGGCCGCGATGGGGGAACGCAGGAACGCGGCGGTGAGGGCGCCCTCGGGCTGGACATCGGCGGTGTAGCGGCCGTGACCGGTGATGAAGGCCTCATCCTCCACCCGCAGCGCCCGGGCGCCGACGCCGAACTTGCCCATGGTCATGTCGTTCATCGCCGATCCTCCTCACTCTCCCGCCGCAGGTAGCGCGCGGCAGGGGAAAGCGCCAGCGGCCGCACCGTCGCGGCCCCTCAGGTGGGGTCCACGAGGGGCAGATCGAGCGTGGCGTTTGCCTCCAGCCACTCCGGCACGGGCAAGTTTTTGGAGCGCATGAATTCTGGGTTATAAAGCTTTGAGGCGTAGCGGTGCCCGTAATCGCAAAGGATCGTCACGATGGTGTGGCCGGGCCCCATGTCTTTTGCCATACGAATGGCGCCGGCAATGTTGATCCCCGTTGAAAGACCCATGACAAGACCTTCTGAAATGAGGTCGTAGACAATGGGGACGGCTTCATTGTCAGTGATGGAATAGGCAAAGTCGGGGGAAAGACCGTCAAGGTTGGCGGTGATGCGGCCTTGGCCGATCCCTTCGGAGATGGACGACCCTTCCGATTTCAGCGCCCCATTCACAAAATGCTCGTAGAGCGCGGCGCCCTTGGGGTCGGCAAGGCCAATCTTGACCCCCTTGCCCTGGAGCGCGGCCGCAACGCCAGCGAGCGTCCCGCCCGAGCCGCACGCGCAAATAAAACCATCCACCTTGCCATCGGTTTGGGCGAAGATTTCGGGGCCCGTCGTTTCGATGTGGGCTTGGCGGTTGGCGGTGTTGTCGAACTGGTTGGCCCAGATGGCGCCGTTCTCTGCGCTGGCGGCTATTTGCGCGGCGAGGCGGCCGGAGAGTTTCACGTAGTTGTTGGGGTTTTTGTACGGCAGCGCGTCCACCTCCACGAGGGTGGCGCCGGCAAGTTTGAGCGCTTGCTTCTTCTCTTCGCTCTGGGTGCGGGGGATCACGATGACGGTTTTGAACCCCATCGCATTGCCGACCAAAGAAAGGCCGATGCCGGTGTTGCCGGCGGTCCCTTCAACAATGGTGCCGCCGGGCTGGAGCGCGCCCCTCTTTATGGCGTCGCGGATGATGAAGAGGGCGGCGCGGTCCTTCACCGATTGGCCGGGGTTTAGGAACTCGGCCTTTCCGAGGATGGTGCAGCCGGTCTCCTCCGACGCGCGCTTCAGCGTAATGAGGGGGGTGTTGCCGATGAGGTCGATCATCGATCCGGCCATGGGGACCTCCTTGCCGCGGTGGCGCGCACCGAACAAAAGGCGCGCGCCGTTGGCAAGGGTTTTGGCGTGCTTAGGCCCAGCCGAGTTCGGCCAGCGCGTGGCCGTCGTTCCAGATTTTGGTCATGTGGCGGATTTTGTCGCCCTCAAATTCCATGGCGTAAACGTAGTCCGACGCGGTGGTTTTGCCCGTGGCGGGGACGGGGCCGTCGACTGTGTGGGTGCCGTGGAAAACGCCGAACGCGGTGGCAACGCCGCGCTCTTCGTCCACCGAAAAGGCTTTGAGTTCGTATGTCGCGCCGGGCATGGGGCCGAAAAGGCCCTTCATCCATTCGGTGTAGGCGTCCAGCGCGGTGATGTCGGCAAGGGCGCCGGATTGGGCCGAAAAGGTTGCGCCGTCATGGCAGTAGGCGCTGCAGCCCGCCCAGCCTTTGCCGGTTTCGCACGCGTCGAAGAAGGCGCGGGCGGTGGTTTCGATGGTCATGGTCACGTCCCTGATGGTTCGCTCGACCTTACGCCAAGGCGATCAATACCGCATCCGCACAAAACTCCCCGGGGCGTCTTCGATAGCGTTGAAGGCGGTGCCGCCGGGGACGCGGGCGGGCACACGCTCGCCCGAGCGGTGCGCGCCGAGCCAGTCGTGCCAGACGGGCCACCAGGAGCCTGGCACCTCGCGCGCGGTGGCGAGCCAGCCGTCGAGGTCGCCGGAGGCATCGCCGTCGATCCAGACTTGGTATTTGTTCTTCGCCGGCGGGTTCACGATGCCCGCGATGTGGCCCGAGCCAGTGAGCACGTATTTCGCCTCACCGCCGAAGAGTTTGTTGCCCTTGTAGACGGAGATTGCCGGGGCAATGTGGTCTTCCTTCGTTGCCACATTGAAGACGGGGACGGTGATGTCGGCGGGGGAGAGCATCATGCCCTCGACCTCAAGTTCGCCTTTTGAGAAGCGGTTCTCGAGGTAGAAATTGCGCAGGTAAAACGCGTGGTTGGTGGCGGGCATCCGCGTGGAATCTGAGTTCCAGTGAAGGAGATCGAAGGGGAACGGGTCTTTGCCGCGGATATAATTGTTGATGACGTAGGGCCACACAAGGTCGTTCGCGCGCAACATGTTGAAGGCGGAGGCCATGGCCGCGCCGTCTAAAAACCCTTTGCTGCGCATCTTGTGTTCAAGAGTTTCCAGCTGGTCTTTGTCGACGAAGAGTTTGAGGTCGCCGGCGTGTGTGAAATCCACCTGGGTGGTGAGGAAGGTGGCCGTGTTCACCCGCTGGTCGCCGGTTTTGCCCATGTAGGCGAGCGTTGTGGCAAGCAGCGTGCCGCCGACGCAATAACCGACCACGTCAAGCTTGTCTTCACCGGTGGAGCGCAGCGCCGCATCAATGGCGTAAACCACACCTTCGTGCATGTAGCTGACAAAGTCTTTGTCGCGATGGCGCTCGTCCGGGTTCACCCAAGAACAGACGAACACCGTGTGGCCTTGGGACACCAACCATCGGATCATCGACTTTTCGGGGTTAAGATCGAGGATGTAAAACTTGTTGATCCACGGGGGGACGATGAGGAGCGGCTCCTTCGCCACATCCCCCGTGGTGGGCGAATATTCGAGGACCTGGCAGACATCATTTTGCGCGATCACCTTGCCGGGGGTCAGCGCCATGTTTTCGCCGACGGCAAATTTTCCGGGGTCCGTTTGGCGCAGGCGCAGCTCGCCCTGGCCGCGCGATACGTCCTCGGCCAGCATCTTCATGCCCTTGGCAAGGTTCTCGCCGGACTGGTTGGCCGTTTCGCGCAAGAGTTCTGGGTTGGTGAGCACGAAGTTTGAGGGGGAGAGCGCGTTCCCCAGCTGTTTGACGTAGAATTGGGCCTTGGCCTTGGTGTGTTCGTCAAGATCATCGGTGTCATCCACCAGCTTTTCGGCCCAGCGGGTTGTGATGAGATAACCCTGCTTGAGGAAATCGAAGAACTGGATGGCGGTCCAATCGTCGTCCTTGAACCGCTTGTCGCCCTTTTCGGGCTCGGCGACGGGGACCGCCTCGTGGCCGGCAAGCCGGCGCATGGACTGGGCGTAAAGGTCCATCCAGTCGGCCGCGAGGCGCGCTTGGGCCTCAAAGGCTCTGGCCGGGTCGCTCATCCAATAGTGGCCGACGCGGGAGAGCGTCTTCATCCACTCGGTGATTTCGGCGGTGTAGTCGCCCTTCACCTCGCCCTCGGTAAGGGGCTTTGCGTAGGCGGCGATGGCGTCGTTGGCGTGTGCGAGCATCTTGCCAAGGTTCTCGGCAAAGGCCTCTGGGTTTTCGACGATGTAGTTGAGGATCGGGTCGCGCGGTGTGGTTTCCGGGGCACGCCCGCCACCGTTCGTGTCCGCTGGGCCGCGGCCGGCGGTGGGCGCGGGTTTCTTTTGGGCTTCGCTCATGGGACGGACCGTTGTTGCTGTGGCGTGCTCCCCGCGTCACGCCGTCCGGTATTTAGGGCAGGTGCGGTGTCTTTGCCCATCGTGAAACGACTTCTGTTTGCGGCGATCCCCTTTGCGGGCGCGGGGTGGCTCGCGGGTTGCTCCACCGACCCGTTTTCGCCGGTCGTTGACGTGGCGCACCGCCCCGCCACCATCCTCCCCAGCCAAGCGCCAGAAAAGCGCGCCGATGGGTTTGCCAACATTTTGGCCGACCCTGCACCTGTGGCCGGCCTGCCGCGCACGCCCCACGAGATTGCTGCTGATGAGGCCGCCGTTGCCGCCGAGGGCGCGCATCTTGAGGCACGGGCGGCGAGCCTCTCGGGCGGGAGCCAGGCCGCAGCGCTTTCCGCGCGGGGCCGGAGCCATGTGGCGGCGACGAAGGCGGCGATCGAGGCCTCCGCCCGCCCGGCAAACCCAGCGCTTTTGCCCCGCGCAGAACCGTTGCCGGCACCGCAAAACCGTGCTGCGCGGGCGCCCGGCGAACCGGTCGACCCCAACACACCCTTGCCGCGCACTGTCGGGGGCCCCGCGTTTTTGGGCGACCCTGTTGCGGGGGCCTCAACGGCGGACTAACACACGCGTTCCCTGGAGTTTGGTGATGCAGAATTTTCACAAGATCAGGCGCCTGCCGCCCTACGTCTTTGAGGAAGTGAACCGCCTGAAGGCTGCCGCGCGCGCCAAGGGGGAAGACATCATCGACCTTGGGATGGGCAACCCTGATTTGCCCACGCCCCAAGCCATTGTCGACAAGCTGGTGGAAACGGTCGCAAAGCCCCGCACCCACCGCTACTCGGCCTCAAAGGGCATCCCGGGCCTGCGCCGCGCGCAAGCGGCCTATTACGCCCGCCGCTTTGGCGTCAAGCTCGACCCGGACACCGAGGTGGTGGCGACGCTGGGCTCCAAGGAAGGCTTTGCCAACATGGCCCAGGCGATCACCGCGCCGGGCGATGTGGTGCTCACGCCCAACCCGTCCTATCCCATCCATGCCTTCGGCTTCTTGATGGCGGGGGGCTCCACGCGCGCCATGCCCGCCGAGCCGGGCCCAGAGCTCTTCGAGGCGCTGGAGAAGGCGGTGGTGCACTCGGTGCCCAAACCCATCGCGATGGTGCTCTGCTACCCGTCCAACCCAGGCGCGCACGTGGCGGATCTGGAGTTCTTCAAGGACATTGTGGCGTTTGCGAAAAAACACGATGTTTTCGTCCTCTCCGACCTTGCCTACGCCGAGATTTTTTATGGCGACACGCCGCCCCCCTCGATCCTGGAGGTGGAGGGCGCGAAGGATGTGGCGGTGGAGTTCACCTCCATGTCCAAAACCTTTTCCATGCCCGGGTGGCGCATGGGCTTTGCGGTGGGCAACGAGCGGCTCTGCGCCGCGCTCGCCCGGGTGAAGAGCTACCTCGACTATGGCGCCTTCACGCCCATCCAGGTGGCCGCGGCCGCAGCGCTCAATGGCGGCGACGAACCCATCCGCGAAATCCGCGACACCTATAAAAGGCGGCGCGATGCGCTGGTGGACTGCTTTGGCCGCGCGGGGTGGGACGTGCCCTCGCCCGAGGCCTCGATGTTTGCCTGGGCGCCGATCCCCCGCGGTCTCGAACATCTTGGGTCGCTGGAGTTCTCAAAGCAGCTTCTGGAGGAGGCGGGCGTTGCGGTTGCCCCCGGCATTGGCTTTGGCGAGCATGGGGACAGGCACGTGCGCATTGCGCTGGTGGAAAATGAGCAGCGCATTCGCCAAGCCTCCCGCGCGCTGAAGAAGTTTTTGGACCGGCACCACAATGTGATGCCGCTGCGCGCCAGCCGCTGAGGAGTTTTTGTTGACGGACGTAAAGGTTGGGATTGCGGGGCTCGGCACGGTGGGCGCCGCGGTTGTGAACATTTTGCACGCCGAGCCCACCTATGGCGGCTCCGACAACACGCTTCAGGTGACGGCCGTCTCCGCCCGCGATCGCACCCGCGACCGCGGCCTCTCGCTGGGGGACGCCACCTGGTTCCACGATCCGGTGGCGCTTGCCGCCAGCGACATCGACATTTTTGTGGAACTCATCGGCGGCGATGGGGACCCTGCGCTCTCCGCCGTGCGCGCCGCGCTCTCCGCGGGCAAAGCGGTGGTGACGGCCAACAAGGCGCTCCTCGCCGCCCACGGCATGGAGCTTGCAGCTCTTGCCGAGGCCAACGGCGCGCCGCTCCTTTATGAGGCGGCGGTGGCGGGGGGCATCCCCGTCATCCGGACTGTGCGCGATGGGCTGGCGGGCATCCCCATCACGGCGGTGCTCGGCATCATGAACGGCACGTGCAACTACATTCTGACCGAGATGGAGCGCGGCCGCCGCCCCTTCGACGATTGCCTCGCCGAGGCCCAAGCGCTCGGCTACGCGGAGGCCGACCCCACCTTCGACGTCGACGGGTGGGACACCGCGCACAAGCTTTCGATCCTCTCCTCCATCGCCTTCACCACCGCCATTGACGCGGACGCTGTGGTGGTGGAGGGCATCCGCTCCATCGAGCTTGCCGACCTTGAGGCGGCGGAAGAACTCGGCTTCCGCATCAAACTTTTGGGCATCGCAACGCTGACCGAAGATGGCGTTGACCAGCGCGTCCACCCCACCATGGTCCCGCGCGGCACGGCCCTTGCCGAGACGATGGGCGTCACCAACGCCATCACGATCCGCGGCCCAGCCTTTGGCGAGATGAACCTTTCCGGCCCCGGCGCCGGCGGCTTTGCGACCGCCTCCGCGGTGGTGAGCGACCTCACCGACCTTGCCCGCGGCCTTGCCCCCCGCCCGTTGGGCCGCCCCGCCGCGAGCCTCGCTCCGTTCAAGCGCGCGGACGATGCCGGGCATTTTGGCGCGTTTTATGTGCGTTGCCCCATTGCTGACAAAGCGGGGATGTTCGCAGCGCTTGCCACCCGCATGGCCGCTGAGGGCATTTCGCTGGAACAGATTGTCCAAAAGACGCCGCACCGGCCCGACCACGCCGCGCCGCTTGCCGAGCAAACGGTGGTTCTCGTCACCTATCCCGCGAGCGAGGCGGCCCTCAACCGCGCGCTGGACGCCATTTTGGCGGATGGGACGATTGTGCGCCCGCCCCACGTCATCCGCATCGCGCGGGTGGTTTGACCGGTTCATTTGGGCTCTGGCCGGTCCGCATCAGCGCGTGGGTGCTTGTGTTTTTGGCCGCGGCTCGCGCGCGTTCGGCTCAGGTCGGCGAGGGTTTCGGCTGCCGTCGCGTGGTGTCGAACCACACGGCAAAGGTGAGCACGATTGCCGTGCCGGAGACGAGGGTCATCACGGTGCCCGGAACAAAGTTTACAAAGCCCGGAAGATCGAGAAACAGAAAATAGCCAAGGTCGGCAAGGCCACCGACCATGGCCGTCACCCAGATTGCGGTGATGTTGGCGCGCCAGATGAAGACGGCGCCGACAATGGTCGCGATCCCAAACCAGGCAAGGTTCCACCCGTGCTGATTGAGGATGCCGCCGGCCGCGGCCGGGTAGTCGACCGCAAGGCTCTCGGCGGGGACAGCATCGGCGATGGCTTGAACACTGCCGGCCGCATCGCTCGACAGCACAATCACGCCTGCCAACACATGCACCAGCCCCCACACGACCCAGAGGACCGCTGCAATCTTCAGCACCATGGCGTGTTTGACATTGGGCATGAAAATCTCCGTCAGGCGGTGCACAACGAGCCGCCGACCGAATGAAACCATTTTAGTGGACAATGTCAACTAACTGCTCTTACAATGGCTGATGTCTCGCTCGCGATCCTTCTGGACCGGTTTGTGCGGCGCATGCATGTCGCGTTGCGGGACAAGTCGCCGGCGTTCGACACCGAGGGGGTTGGGCCCACCGGCGGGATGATCTTGTTGACGATGGCTGAGCTGGGGTGTGTCCCGATGCAGGACGTCACAAATCGTTTCGGTCGCGACAAATCTCAGATGACGCGCGCCATTCAATCCCTTGAGCGCAAAGGGTTGGTTGCGCGCGTCCCGTCTCAAGCGGATCGGAGGGTGGTTTTCGTTCGCCTGACGCCGCCTGGGGAGGCGTTTGTCGACACCCTTCGCGCGGTCATATCGCAGACCATTGATGAAATACTTGAGCCGATTTCACCTGAGGAGCGGCAGTATCTCAAGAATGTTCTTAGTCGCGTTAAGATATAGATCGAGAGTGCTTTTTGATCGTCCGGAACCTTAAAACTTTCCAGACACGGCCGTCATCACTGGGCGGTGACCCAAGAGAGGAATGATGATGAAGACGCTTCTTTCGGTTTTGTTGATCGCTGTGGCGAGTTCTGTCAACGCGGCGATGGGTGATGAGGTTGATCGATCACTGGCGCAGACTTTGTTCAACACGGTCGATTCCAATAAGAAGGGATACTTGCATCTGGGTGATGTCGAAGCGTTTCGACAGCTCGTGTTTCTCGGCATGGACGTGGACGCCGACCAAACAATCACGCAGGACGAGTACATGGCGTATCATTTCGGCGATGTTTCCCTTGCGCAAGACTTGGGCAAGGCCAGGGAGTACGATGCGGCGCGCAAGGTCATTTTTCATTTTTGGGATTTGGACTCAGACGGGCAAGTCAATGAAGTGGAGCATCGCCGGGTGACGCAATACGATTTCGGACGGGCCGATATCGACAGCGACGGTGTGCTTCGGTTCGACGAATTCTACGCGCATTTCACGCCGCACGCTGCGATCCGCGCGGCGATGCGTTAGAGCGGCCCGCCGCCGCGCGGTTACGGCTCCCGGTCTGCCACGCCAAGCGTGTGGGCAAGCGCCGCGCCAAACAAACAAAGCGGCACCAAAAGCCCCAGCGCCATCTGCAACCCCACAACATCCGCCACAAACCCGATCAGCGCAGGCCCCAGCAAGAACCCGCCGTACCCGAGCGTCACCGCCGCGGCCATTGAGGGGCCGGGGCTGCGGCCTGGAAGGCGCCCGGCCGCGCGGAACACGGACGGAAAAATCCCGGCAACCCCAATGCCCACCGCCGCAAACCCGACGAGATAAAGCGCGGGGACGGCCGTGAGCGCCAACAGAACGCCGGCCGCCGCCAGGATGAGGCCCCAGCGGACGGTGGCGACCGTGCCAAAGCGCTCGGCCGCCGGGTCGCCCAGGAGGCGGGCGACCACCATCGCGGTGGCAAACGTGCCGAAAGCGAGGGCGGCGGCGGCGGGCGAGCCGCCGAGGGTGTCGCGGATATAGACGGCGATCCAGTCGTTCATGGCGCCTTCCGCAATGGCGCCGCAAAGGCAAATCAGCCCGAAGAAAAGGAGCGGCCCGCGGGGGATGGCGAAGGCGGGGGCGTCGGGCTCGGTTTGGGGCGGGTCGGCCACCATGAGGCCGCGGACCAGGAGGATGCCCACCGCGAGGGGGGCCGCCACCAACGCAATGTGGAGCGCAAGGGGGACGCCAAAGCTTGCAAACACCCCCGCCGGGATCGCGCCGCCGGCCATGCCGAGGGAAAACATCGCGTGCGCAAACGACATCATGCGCGGCCCGCCCTTGGCCTCAACGGCGGAGGCCTGGGCATTCATGGAGACATCCATCGCCCCGTTTGCAAGGCCGATCACGAAGAGCGCCGCCGCAAGACCCGCCAGCGACGGCGCAAGGCCCACCAGCGGGTAGACCAGGCAATAGATGAGCCCCGAAAGGAGCGACATTTCCCGGCTGGAGCGCTTTGCAATCAGCGCGCCGCCAAGGGGCATGGCGATGATGCCGCCAACGCCCATCGCGACAATGGCAAGGCCGAGCTGACCGTCGGAGAGGTCAAGCGCTGCCTTGGCGGAGGGGATGCGCACCACCCAGTTGGCGAACAGGAAGCCATTGGCGAAAAAGACAAAACACACCGCCGCCGCCGACGGGGTCGTGACGATTGTCACATAACGGCGGGCCAAAGCTGTCATGAAGGTTTCCGAGAAAAGGCGCTGCGGGAACGGGCGTGCCGCCCTATGCTCTTGTTGTGAGCCCGATCGCAAGACCAAAGAAAGAGCGCGACGCATGACCGAAGACAGAACCCCCAAAGGCGCGCTCGACCGTGTCTTGACCGTGGAGGTGATGCGCGTCACCGAGCGTGCGGCGGTGTCGGCCGCCCGGCTGCGCGGGCGTGGGGATGAGCGGGCCGCCGACCAGGCCGCGGTGGACGCCATGCGGCGCGAGCTGAACCGCTTGGCCATCGAGGGCATCGTGGTGATCGGCGAGGGCGAGCGCGACGAGGCGCCGATGCTTTATATTGGCGAAGGGGTGGGTGCGGGCGGCCAGCGGGTCGACATCGCGCTCGACCCCCTGGAAGGCACAACGCTGTGCGCCAAGGACATGCCGAACTCCCTCGCGACCCTGGCGCTGGCGAGCGGCGGCGCGCTCCTCAACGCGCCTGACGTTTATATGGACAAGATTGCCATTGGCCCCGGCTACCCGGAAGGTCTGGTGGATCTTGAAATGCCGGGCGATGAGGCGGTGCGCCGGGTGGCCAAAGAAAAAGGCGTGCCGGTGTCGGAGGTGACCGCCTGCATTCTGGACAGGCCGCGCCATGCCGAGCTCATCGCGACCGTGCGGCAGACCGGCGCTGCCATCCGCCTCATCGGCGATGGGGATGTGGCGGGCGTCATCCACACCACCGACCCGGTGGAGACGGGGATCGACATTTATATGGGCTCCGGCGGGGCGCCTGAGGGCGTGTTGGCGGCGGCAGCGCTCCGCTGCACAGGCGGGCAGATGCAGGGCCGCCTGATCCTCAAGACTGAGGAGCACAAGTCCCGCGCCGGGCGAATGGGGATTTCTGAGCACGACAAGATTTACACCCACGAGGACATGGCCAAGGGCGATGTCTACTTTGCCGCCACCGGCGTCACCGATGGCAACATGCTGGAGGGCGTGCGCTTTTACCCCGGCTACATCACGACCGAGACCGTCGTGATGCGCTCTTCCACCCGCACGGTGCGCACCATCAAGGCCCGGCACGTGGACTATTCAAAGTTCATCCTAGATTAGAGCCCGTCTCGCTCATGGTGGATCACGCAATGGGTTTTGGGCGTGCCGCGCCGCGGTGCAGGGTGCGCCGAAAACCCACCTTCGGCGCCGTTTGCCCGCCCGCTGGACAGCGTTGCCGCTCTCGCCCGTGGTCCCACCACGCGCGTCGAGCGGCGCCTTGCCAGCGAACGGGCAAACGGCGTCGCGCGACCCACCATGGGCGAGCGGGGCTCTAATTTTCCCCCGCGTCGTCCGCCCTGTTGATGGGGATAGCGGGAGGCTTTAACGCCCTGTTGACCCTTCTCCGCTCCAGTCTGCGCAACATTTGCGCGGGCCGAGCGGGGGAGGGCGCCACGACCGACGATCACGTTCTTGGGGTGGCGCACTCGGTGAGTGGGCGCGCCTGGCGCCATCGCATCGGCCCGGAGGGGGAGCGGATCGCAACCGCCCTTGCCCAGCGCACCGGTGTGTCGGAGGTGGTGGCCCGTGTGCTGGTGGGCCGCGGCGTCGACCTTGATGGCGCCCAGACCGCGCTCTCGCCCACCCTTCGCGCCCTCTTGCCCGACCCGTCGCGCCTCACTGATTGTGACCGCCTGGTGGCGCGCCTTGCCGATGCGGTGGAGGCGGGCGAGCGCATTGTCCTCTTCGGCGATTATGATGTGGATGGCGCGACCTCCTGCGCCCTTGTCGCCCGCGTCCTCTCCCATTTCGGCCCGCCGCCCAAAATCGTGATCCCGGACCGGATCACCGATGGCTATGGCCCCTCCGTCCCGGTGATGACGGCGCTCGCCGCGGAGGCGGACATTGTCCTCACCCTCGACTGCGGCGCGGCGGCGACCGAGCCCGTCGCGGCGGGCGTCGCCGCCGGTCTCACCATTTTGGTGATCGACCACCATCCGGTGGATGAGGTTGCCCCCGCCCATGCGGTCGTAAACCCCAATCGGCCCGATGACCTTTCCGGCCTTGGGGCGCTGGCGGCCGTTGGGGTCGCGTTCGTCGTGATGGTTGGGCTTTTGCGGGAACTGCGCGCGCGGGGGCATGCCTGCCCCGATATTCGCGCGCTCACCGATCTTGTGGCCCTTGGCACCATTGCCGATGTGGTGCCGCTCACCGACCTCAACCGCGCGTTTGTGCGGGTGGGGCTAAAAGCGATGGCGCGCCGGGCCAACCTTGGCTTGGCGGCGCTTGCCGATGCGTCGCGCATTGGCGGCCCGGTGGCGGCCCATCACCTTGGCTATGTGCTGGGCCCCCGCATCAACGCCGGGGGGCGCATTGGGGATGCGGCGCTCGGCGCGCGGCTCCTCACCACCGATGACGCGCTGGAGGCGGGCACCATTGCCGCCGACCTTTCCCGCCTCAATGATGAGCGCCGCGCCATTGAGCGCGGCGCCCTCACCGAGGCCGCCGCCATGGTGCGCGAGGACGCGCCGGTGATTGTGGTGTCCGGCCCGTGGCACCCGGGCGTTGTGGGGCTGGTGGCGTCCCGATTGAAGGAGCGGTTTCGCCGCCCCGCGCTCGCCATTGGCCGCAATGGCGCAATGGGGACGGGTTCGGGCCGCTCCATCCCGGGGGTGGATCTTGGCGCGGCGGTGCGGGCCGCCGCGGCCGACGGCATCATCGAGAAAGGCGGCGGGCACGCGATGGCCGCGGGCCTTACCGTGCAGCCGGACGCCATTGCCGCGCTCACCGCCTTCCTCACCGCGCGGCTCTCGGCCGATGTTGCGGCGGCGCGGGCGGCGGAGGCGATTGAGATCGACACGGTGGTGAGCCTTGGCGCCGTGGGGTTTGAGCTGGCCGAGGCGCTATCCGGGGTCGGGCCATTTGGGGCGGGCCGGCCGCGGCCTGTCCTGGGGTTTTCGGCGGTGCTGACGCGCGTCTTGGCCGTCGGGCAGGGGGACACGCTGCGCCTCACCGCGCGCGGGATTGATGGGGCCACCCGCACGGTGATGGTGTTTCGCGCCGACGCTGATTTTGTCGCAACGCTCAAGCGGCTGGAGGGCGAGAGCGTGCAAATGGCCGTCCACGTGGAGACGGGCGTCTTTCGTGGTGAGACGCGGCTGGAACTCACGCTGGTGGACATTTCCCCCGCCGCCGAGGCGGCTGCGCGGGCCGCCTAAAAACTTACCCGTTTGTCTCTTTTTGTCCGCGCGCGCGCACGATCGCGCCGCGGGGCGGCTATGACGAGGGACAACAAAGCGGACGGCGGGGGGCGGCATGGCGCTCGAAATCAAGGTGCTCGACTACGGCGATATCGAGCTGGAATCCTCGTTCCTCGTGCTGGGGCGCGATTGTGGGCGCACCCGCCGCGTGCCGACCTACGGCTTTTTGATCCTGGGCGGGCAATATCCGGTGCTGGTCGACACCGGCTATCGGGACAACGCGATCATGGAAACGCTCGGCATGCGCGGGCTGCAATTCCATGAAAACATGGTGGAAAATCAACTCGCCAAGCACGGGGTAAAGCCCGGCGACATCCGCTATATCTGCCACACGCACCTGCACATCGACCACGCCGGCAAGGACGACCATTTTCCGATGAACACCACCGTGGTGCTCAACCGGAAGGAGCTGGAGCATTCGGTCTCCGGCCTCATGCACCCGCAATACCCAAAGCCTGACATTCAGCATCTGATTGAGCGGCTCCACACCCCCGGCGCGCTCCGCTTTGAAGACACGGAAATCACCGGCGAGATCGAGCTGATCCCCGGCATTACGCTCGATTGGGCGGGCGCCCACACCGAAGGCTCCATGAACGTGCATGTGGAGACGGCGGACGGCCGGGCGACCATCTGCGGCGACGTGATTTACGATTTTAACGACCAAATCGTGGCGCCCATCAAAGAGATCAACGACCACGAGCCCCAGGTGACGGGCAACCATTCGGTCCACATTCGCCAAGAAAAGGCGGCCATCAAGAAGCTGCTCGCCTCGTCAAAATACTTGCTGCCGGTGCATGACAAGCCGGCCAAGATTGAGGGCAGCCAAGTGGTCGGCCGGCTTGACCTTCAGGTGCCTGGGCCGGTTTCGCAGACAGTGCCGCGGCGCAACTGGTTCCCGGTCTGATGGCGCACGAGGCCGTCCGCCCCGGCTTTCGAGAACTTGTGGATGAGCATGCGCCGGTGCGCCAGCTGGGCTCCGGGTTCGACTTCACCGAGGGGCCCATCTGGCACCCGGACGGATACTTGCTCTTTTCTGACATGCCCGGCGATGTGCGCCGGCGGTGGGACCGGTCGGGCGTGCGCGAGGTGTTGCGCGGCACCAACAAGGGCAACGGCCTCACCTACGACCACGATCTCAACCTCATCGTGTGCGAGCATGCGACCTCCTCGCTCGCCCGCATCCGGCCGGACGGCACGCGCGAGGTGCTCGCCTCCCACTTTGAGGGCCGGGAGCTCAACTCCCCCAACGATGTGATCGTCCACTCCAGCGGCGCGATTTACTTCACCGACCCGTGGTATGGCCGCATGCCCGTTTTCGGCGTGGAGCGCCCGCGGGAGCTTGGCTTCCAAGGCGTTTATCGCGTTTCCCCCGGCGCGGTGGGTGCCGAGCCCGAACTCTTGGTGGACCGCTACCTTTTCAGCCAGCCCAACGGGCTTTGCTTTTGCCCCACCGAGGACCGGCTTTACGTCAACGACACCGACCAGGCGAACATTCGCGTCTTCCCCCTCAACCCCGACGGGACGCTCGGCCAAGGCCGCATCTTCGCCTCCGGCATCAAAGACACGCTCAAACCCGGCGTGCCGGACGGCATGAAGTGCGATGCGCTCGGCAATGTGTGGGTGACCGCGCCCGGCGGCGTTTGGGTGTACCACCAGGACGGCTCGCTCCTGGGCAAGATCGCGATCCCCGAACTTTCCGCCAACCTTCACTGGGGCGGGCCCGATTGGCGCACGCTCTTTGTGTGCGCCTCCACCTCGCTCTACGCAGTGGATGTCAAGGTTGGCCCGCGCTCCGAGCCTTTTATGCGCGCAGGTGCCGGGGCACGGCCTGCCGCGGCTGCGCCGGCGCCAGCGGCGGGGGACGGCATGGCGCTCGATCCGTCCCGCTGCGCGCTCATCATCCAGGATTTTCAGAACGATGTGGTGATGGATGGTGGCGCCTTCGCATCCTCCGGCTCGCCGGCCCACTGCCGGGAGCAAAATGCCATTGCCCACGCCGCCTCCCTTGCCGACCGGTGCCGGGCGCTGGGCATCCCGGTGATCCACGTGTGGTTTTTGGTGGACCCTGGCGCACCGGGTGTGACGCTGAACGCCCCGCTCTTTGAGGGGCTTATGGAGGCCAACGCCCTTGTGGAGGGCACCTGGGGCGCCGAGCCGGTTCCGGGGCTTGAGGCCAAGCCCGGCGATTTCATCGTGCGCAAAAACCGCATGAGCGCGTGGGAGGGCACCTCGCTGGAGACGGTTTTGAAGGCGGAGGGGCGCGACACGATCATCGAGACCGGCGCGTGGACCAACATGTCCATCGAGCACACCGCCCGCACCGGGGCCGACAAGGGCTATCTCATGGTGATCCCGGAAGACGCGTGCTCGACCATGAACGCCGATTGGCACCGCGCCTCCATCGACTTTGCGATGCAGAACGTGGCCGCCGTCACCGATACGGCCAGCGTGTTGGCGGCGCTGCGCTGAGCGATGGCTGACGGCGAAGGGTCGCCCCGGGTGCCGTCTGTGCCCCTGGACACGCCGACGTTCGGTCTGCCCACCTGGGCGGCCGAGGGGCAGGAGGGCGGCCCCTACCACAGCCGGGTGCCCCACGTGCCGAGCCCGAATTCGGGTGTGACGGTCGGGCGAGGCTATGATCTGAAGGAGCGGGACGCGGCGGCGGTGATCCAGGACCTGATGGCGTCCGGTGTGTCGAAAGCGGATGCGGAAGCGCTCAGCAAGGGTGTCGGCCTGCGCGGCGACAAGGCGAAAGAATTCATCGAAAAGAACCTCCGCCCTGGTCTAGAAATTACGTCCAACAGCCAGTTGAAACTCTTTGAGCGCGCGTATGGCGAAAAGCTCAATACGGCGCGCCGGGTGTGTGACAAAGCCGATGTCGTAAGAAAGTACGGCCGTTGCGACTGGGACGCCCTTGATCCGGCGATCCAAGACATTGTGGTCGACATGACGTTTCGGGGCGACTATCGGCCGAATACGCGCGAGTTTGTTCAATGCCACATCGTCGAGAACGATCTTGTCGGGTTGCGGTCTGCGGTTCTGGACCCGCAAAAGGTGCCTGGCGTTCCGCCGGATCGGCAGAAGATCCGCGCCGACTTTTTCGACCATGCCATCGCCGAGCGCGAGCAACTTGCCAAGCGTGAGGCTTGCATCGTGCCCGCCCTCAAGTCGTGACGACCCGCGCGCACGAAGGTTTGCAAAGCCCTGCTCGGCGAACGCAGACTTCGCGCGTCGCCGCCATAGTTGCGATGGCGTGGTCTTGGCGCCACTCTTCATGCGTCCGGCGGTTCGGCGGCATCGGGTTGCGGCCCGCTCTCCTGCCCTTTTCGTGGCGAAGCGGCGGGTTAGACGGCGCAGAGGGAGCGGTCGGGGTCAACGTCGCAAATGAAGATGGCGGTTGGGGAGTGATCGACCTTTGCCGGCGTGGTGCGGTCGGAAAGGCTGGCGCTGACGGCAGCGCCCGCGGTCAAAATGGCGGCGACAAGTGTTGCGGCAATCAGCTTCATGGTGGTTCCCCCCGTCATGCCTTTTACGTGAGGGCGGGCGGCCGCGGTGCGCGTGACGCTGATCACGGTTTTGCGGCGTGAGCGGCGTTGCGGTGCTTGGCGCGACGGGCACCATCGGGCGGGCGGTGGTCAAAACGCTCGCCGGGCGGGGGATTGCGGCAATCCCGGTGGTGCGCAAACCGGTGGAGGGGTTTTCGGACGCCCTTGTTTGCGCAGACATCGCCGCGCTCGCGCCACCGCTTGCGGCGCGGCAGCCTGAGGCGGTGATCTCGTGCATGGCCTCGCGCACGGGGGCGCCTGACGATGCGTGGGCCGTCGACCATGATGCGCAGGTTCTGGCGCTGGAGGCGGCGCTCGCGGCGGGGGCGCAGCACTTCGTGCTGTTGTCGGCCATTTGCGTGCAGCGGCCGCGGCTTGCCTTTCAGTTTGCAAAGCTCGGCTTTGAAGAGCGGTTGCGGGCCGCGCCCATCCGCCACTCCATCGTCCGCCCCACCGCGTATTTCAAATCGCTGAGCGGGCAGGTGGCGCGGGTCGCGGCCGGAAAACCCTTTTTGGTGTTTGGCGATGGGCGCCTCACGGCCACAAAGCCCCTCTCCGATGCCGACTGCGCCGCCTACCTGGTGGACTGCCTCACCGAGGCGGAGCGGTTTGACGCAACGCTGCCCATCGGCGGGCCCGGGCCGGCGATCACCCTTCGCGACCAAGCGAAAATGTTGGAAACGCTGCTGGGGCGCCCGGTGGCGGTGCGCGGCGTGTCGCCTGCCATTTTGAAGGCGGCGGCGGTGGGGCTTTCGGTGCCCGGCCGGGTGATCCCGGCGCTTGGGCGGCGGGCAAGCCTTGCGGCCATCGGGCACTATTATGCCACGCAATCCATGCTCGTCTTCGACCCTGCCAGTGGCCGGTATGAGGCTGATCAAACGCCCGAGACGGGGGCCGACCGCCTGATCGACCACTATCGTGCGCTTTTGCGGGGGGAGGCGGCGGTGGGGCTTGGCGATCACGCGGTGTTCTGACGCGGCGCAGGCGCGGGGCGAACTTTTCAGACCCATAGGCATGCCCTGCCGCGCCGCGCGCTCAGCGGGCGACTAGCATGCGGCCCATCCAGAACGCGCGGGCAACGCGCTCCAGGGAGGTTGTATGACACGCACATTGTTGGCGGGCGTAGCGCTCGCCGCCTTCACCGCGACCGGCGCGGTGGCGCAGGACCCCATCAAAATCGGCTTCATGGCCACCCTTGAAGGCACTTACACCGTGCTGGGTGAAGATGGTCAGCGCGGCTTTTTGCTCGCCCTGAAAGAGGCCAACAATGAGGCCGGCGGCCGCCCTATTGAGTACGTGATTGCCTCCACCGATGCCTCGCCCGATTCGGCCGTGCGCGGCGCACGCAAGCTCATCGAGCAGGATCAGGTGGACTTCATCATCGGGCCGCTGTCCGGCTCCGAAGGCATCGCCATGCGCGACCTTGCCAAAGACTATCCGGACATGACGATCATCAACGGCTCGTCCGGCGCGCAAGAAACCACGTATGTGGACCCGGCCGACAACTTCTTCCGCTTCAACATGGACGGGGCCCAGTGGGGCGTTGGCCTCGGTGACTACGTCTACAACACAAAAGGCTGGGAATACGTCGCCGCCGTCGCGGAAGACTATTCGTTCGCCTACACCAATTTTATGGGCTTTGCCAAAGAGTATTGTGAGGCGGGCGGCGAGATTGTCGAACGGTTCTGGGTCCCGCTGGGCACCAAAGACTTTGCGTCGGTGATCGCGGCGCTGCCCGATGATGTGGACGCGATTTACCTCGGTCTTGGCGGCGGTGACGCGGTCAACTTCCTCAACCAGTACCAGCAGGCGGGCGGTGAGGCGAACCTCATCGGCGGCACCATTATGATTGATGGCACGGTCTTGAATTCCAAAGGCCGCGCGAAGCAGGCGCTGGTGGGGACACCTGGCTCAGGCCCCCAAGCCGACACGTGGGACAACGAAACCTGGCAGGGTTTCGTGAAGGCCTATCAAGACGCATTCCCGCCAGACCAGCGGTTCGCCTCGCCCTCGCTCCTCGCAACCTCGTACTACAACGCCACCAATGCGGCGCTGCAGTGCGTCAACGAGGTGGGCGGCGACCTCAAGCAGGGCCATCCGGATTTCCGCGCGTGCCTCGCCTCGCTGGAGCTTGATGCCCCCAACGGCAAAATCACGCTGGACGACAACCGCCAGGCCATCGGCACCAACTTCGTCATCGAAGTGGCGGAGGGTGAAGATGGCAACCTCGTCACCAAAATGGTGAAGAAGGTGGACGGCATCAATCAGCAGTTGGGGATGGACAAGGCCGCGTTTGACGCGCTCGGCACCCCGTCTCGCGACATCATCCAGTGCACCGGCTGACCTGACCTGATCGGCCGATGACGGAACCCCGGGCCAGGCGGCCCGGGGTTTTTTCGTTCAGCCCTTTGCGGCCGCGCTTGCATCCGCGGGAACCTCGGCCGGCCAGGATTTGGGGTCGATATCAAGGTCGGCGTAGGCGGCGGGGTCGAGCACAGGGTCGGCGACGCCTCCCCCCAGTTGCGTGGTGTAATCGCCCACCAAACGCAGACCAACGGGGAAGAGCATCAAGATCGCCATGAGGTTCACCAGCGCCACAATGCCCATCATCGGGTCGGAGAAGAAGACCGATGTGGCGCCTTCCGCCGAAGCCCCGAGGAAGACAAGGCCAATCACCGCAACGCGCAACAACGAGGTTGCAATGAACGAGCTGGAGAACACGGTCAGCGCGGTGACGGCGGCAAGGCCAAGGCCGGTGTAAAGCCGCTCCACGCCGAACAATTGTTGCATGGCGCCGGCAACGGTGTTGCCCTGGAGGGCGTTGAAGCCGAACGCGAACGCGGCGATCAGGCAAATGGCGCAAATCCGGGCGAGCCCTTTGAGCGAGCTTCCGAGTGAGGACGCCAAACATCCGCCCGAAGAAGCGGAACTGCACAAATTGCGAGGCAAGGCTGAAGAAAATGCCGAGCACCAACAGGAAGGGGATCAGCGACCACCCCAGGTGAAGCGCAATATGGCGTCAAAGAGTTGTTGGATCAGTTCCAAGGGGACCTCCCTTGAACGCGCGGCACCGCCGCCGTGGCGCGCGCCTGCAAATCGATGACCAGTTTGTCATCGTCGCGACCCCGGCGGGGATAAAATTCCCCGATCCGCTGTTTTGGGGATGGTGTGTGGATCACGCACGCGCGCCGTTGAAACGCGGGGCGGGCCGGGCCAGCTTCGGTGCTATGGCGTTGCATCTTCTAAAACTCTCGGTGGGCTCGGCGTGTTTGGAGGACATTCGCGCCTGGGCGGAGGCCTCGGCCACCGCGCGCAAGCGGGCAGGGGGCCGGTTTGCCTCGCGCATCACCACGCGCACGGCGCCGCGCCGGGCCGATGAGGTGCTGGCCGGCGGCAGCCTTTATTGGGTCACCAAGGGAAGCCTCACGGCCCGCCAGCGCATTGTGGCGTTTGAGCCATTTGACGATGCGGACGGCATTGCGCGCGTCTTCATCCACCTGGAGCCGACCGTGGTGCCGGTGCGGCCGCGCCCCTGCCGCCCATTTCAAGGCTGGCGGTATTTGAAATCGAGCGACGTTCCGGCCGATCTTTCGGACGCGGCGTGCGACGGGTCGATCCCTGTGGCCATGCGCCGCGAGTTGTCCGAACTCTGCTTGATCTGATCGGCTTTGGCAGGACGGCGCACACGCCTTATCTAATTGGCGTGAGCAAGAAAGATGTCACCCCAGCGCCCGATGGCACCCCCGCGAAGGGGTCGTCCTCGGGCGAGATCGATGCGTTCCTGGCCAAGGCGCGCGCGATTGCACCGGCGCCTGGCGGGGCGCGCGGCCGGCTCATTTTTGCGCTGGACGCCACCATGAGCCGCCAGCCCACCTGGGATCGCGCCTGCAACATCCAGGCAGAGATGTTTTCCGAGGCCGCCAAGGTGGGCGGGCTTGAAATGCAGCTCGTCTATTTTCGCGGCTTTGGGGAGTGCCGGGCCTCCAAATGGCTGACCGACGGCCGGCGCCTGGGCGACCTGATGGCGCGCATCGATTGCCGGGGCGGCCTCACGCAGATCGGCAAGGTTCTCATTCGCGCCCTTGAGGAGACGAAAAAGGCCCCCGTCCAGGCGATCGTCTACATAGGCGATGCGATGGAGGAGGATGTGGATCGGCTGTGCGCCCGGGCGGGCGAGCTGGGGCTCAAGAAGGTGCCGCTGTTTCTCTTCCAGGAGCGGGGGGACCCTGCGGCCACCGTCGCGTTTAAGGAGATGGCGCGGCTTTCGGGCGGGGCGCACCTGTCGTTCGATGACAGTGCGTCCGGCGAACTCTCAAAGCTGTTGCAGGCGGTGGCGGTTTATGCGGCCGGCGGGCGCAAGGCGCTTGAGCATCGGGGCCGTTCGGGCGATTCGGGGGCCCGCCTTCTGTTGGGGAAACTGAATTAATGCCGCTCCTTTTGTTGTTGCCGCTGCTCCTCGGCATTGTGGCGGTGCTTGTGGTGATTGCGGGGGCGCGCTGGTTTGCCAACGCCAACCCCGCGGTGCTTGCCAACACGCTGCGCTCGGGCGGCAGCATGGCGATGGTTTTGGCGGGCGTCTTTCTGATCGCGCGGGGCCAGGTGTTCTTGGGCTTTCCGCTGATTATGGCGGGGCTTGGGCGGTTGCGCGGGGGGAACCCGTTTGGCGGCGGGCCGTTTGGCCGGGCGCGCAAGCCGCGGCCGGGCAATGCGTCGGTGGTGCGCACGGCCCGGCTTGAGGCGATCCTCGACCATGACACGGGCGACATGGACGGTGAGGTGCTGGCCGGCCGCCACGAAGGGCAGCGGTTCAGCGACCTTTCCGATGAGGCGCTCTTTGAAGTTTACGCCGATTGCGCCGATTGTTCAGAGAGCCGGCTCATTTTGGAGGCTTATCTCGACCGCCGGCGTCCCGATTGGCGTGAGGACGTCGAGCCGGATGGCAACGGCGGGGCGCGCGGCTCGGGCGAGGCGAGCGGGCCGATGACGGTTGAGGAGGCCTACGACATTCTTGGCCTTGCGCCCGGCGCCAGTGAGGCCGAGATCCGCGCAAGCCACCGACGCTTGATGAAGCAGATGCATCCCGACCAGGGTGGGTCGACGTTCTTCGCCGCCAAACTCAATGAAGCCAAAGAAACGCTTTTGGGGCGACGGGGCCGTCAGTGACATAACGCGAACTCAACTCAACTGTGCGACCCCTCGGCACAGTTGAGTGGGTCGCGTTGCTACATCGATACCGCCCAACATGGACGGTCGTGGTTAGCGAACCGTTTGCACGCCTCTTCCGCGGCCCTGTGGGACTGGAAGCCGGCAAACCGCGCCCGGTACAGCGTGCCGCCTGCGGTGGTGACGCGGGTGGTCACCTGCGGCTGGTCGGAGAGGCCCGGCACCATGTCGGCCGCGCTCGCCAAAAGCTCTTTTGCCTCCGCCTTGCTGCCAACGGCGCCCACCTGGATTTGCCAATCCGCGCGGACGGCGGCGGGCACGGCTGGGGCGGTGGCAAGGGCCGGCGGCGGCGCAACGGTCGGCGTCTGCTGGGCCCGGCCGATGGCCTCTTGGAGGCTCGCCAGGTTGAGTGTGCGCGGCTCGGCTTGCCCGAACGTGTCAAACGCGCCGGTGACGCGGGTTTGGATCGCGAAGGCGGCGTCAAACCGGTCCTGCGCCTTGGCCAAAGCAGGGGTGGCCACAGCAGGCGCGACCACAGCGGGGGTGCTGACGGCGGTGGCGGGGCGGTCGGCCTTTCGCGCGGCGGCAAAGCTGCGCGGGGCGCCGAGGCGATCCTCGGCCTTTTCGGGCGTGTCGGGGGTTGCGGTTTTGGGCGGATCGTCAAGCTGGCGGCGATGGAGGGGGGCGGCCGCGGTGACACCGGTGGCGGAGGCGGGGCCTGTGGGCGCGACGGCGACTTTCACAGGCGCGCCAAGGGGCGTTGGGCTGGGGACGGCGGAAAAGCTCTTGACCGCCTCGGCCGGGACGCCGGCCGTGCTCGCCACCGGGGCGCTGACCCCGGCGTTGGTGGCGGCAGCAATGACGTTGGTGAGTTCGTCCGCCCCTTCCGGCGCTGTGGCGCGCACGGAGGAGGCAAAGGCCAGGATTTGGTCGCCGATCCCATCCTCGCGCGAGCGTTCAAGCCGGGAGGCGACGAGGGTTTCGACCGCAGGCTTTGCGCTGGGCACGGGCATCAAATTCCGGTCCGACCAGGCAACCACGCGGGAGATGCGGCCGCGCTTCGCCTTGGGCAGATAGCGCTCCACCAGGCTTGCCATTTGCGCGTTGCGCCGCTTGCCGCTGCGCCCGCCCATGACGACCGCCACAATGTGCCGCTTGTCGCGCCGCACGGAGGTGATGAGGTTGAAGCCTGACGCGCGGATGAAGCCGGTCTTGATGCCGTCAACGCCGGTGACACGGCCGAGCAGACGGTTGTGGTTGCGATAGCGCCGCTTGCCGAACTGGAAGGTGCGGGTTTGGAAGACGCCATAATACTGCGGAAAGTCCCGCTGGATGGCGAGACCGAGGCGGGCCATGTCCCGCGCGGTGGTGGTTTGCGCCCGGTTGGGCAGGCCCGACGCATTGCGGAACGTGGTGGACTTCATGCCAAGCCGGCGCGCCGTCCGCGTCATGCGTTTGGCGAATTTGCCTTCCGTGCCACCGATGTGTTCGGCAACCGCGGAGGCGACATCGTTCGCCGATTTTGTGACGAGCGCTTTGATGGCGTCGCGCACGGCGATGGTTTGGCCGGGTTTGAAGCCGATTTTGGAGGGCGGGCGGCCGGCGGCGTATTTTGAGACGGTGATGGGGTCGCCGAACTTGAGCCGGCGGGCGGCCAGCTCCTCAAAGACGATGTAAAGCGTCATCACCTTGGTGAGGGAGGCGGGGTAGCGCTTGGCGTCCGCATTTTCGCCGTAGAGCGTTTTGCCGGTCGTCACGTCATAGACGATGCCGGCATACTTTGGGTTGGCGTGTGCGGGGGCGGCAAACAGGAAAAGGGCGCAAATGAGGGCGCACCATCGGCCCGGGACAGCGTGCATAAGGTCCTTCAGCGCTCTAGCGACCGGCATTGTCGCGCGAGAGGGCGGTTCGGGGACAAACACGTTTGTCATAAGAGCCCGACAAAAGTTCACTGCACCTGAACCGTCATGGTTGAAAAACGATGTACGCCGTCTGGCTGGGTCTAAGCTTGTGCCCGGCCGATGGGTAGTCTGGGGCAACAAATGTCCCCAGTCGCGTCATCCCCGGGGACAGGGTGCGGGAAGAATGGCTGAAACCGGTCAAATTGTGACAATATTACCGCAGCATCGCACAGCCATCGCCGCCGTGCGTCCTGATTTACAAGCTGTTGCATTAACGCCGATCGGAAACGGGTGGGACGCCTTCGCCATCCGCGCCGGCACCACGCTCTTCAAGTTCCCGGTCGGGGCGGGCGCGGCCGACCGCCTGCGACGGGAGCCAAAGTTTCTCGACCTGATGCGCCCCCACGTCGCGCTGCAACTGCCAAAGATGCACCTCCACGAGACGCCCATGCTGATGAGCGAGCATGAGATGGTGGAGGGCGTCCCCGTTGACGCTGCGCGATACGCGGCCCTTGGCGAACCGGCCCGCGCCGCGCTTGCCGACGATCTCGCCACATTTTTCATCGCCGCCCACGCCGTCCCCGCGCAACGCGTGCGCGCGAAAAAGTGTGACGGGGTGCGCGCCTGGCCCTCGCCGGAGCGCCTGCGCCATGTGATCGCAGACGCGCCTGGCGATGTGGTGGCCGCCGCGAACGACCTCTTGGCGCGCTTTGCCCGCCACCCGCCCGATGAAACGGTGGTCGGCCAGTTCGACACCCACGGCTGGAACATGGCCTTTGACGATGGGGCCGAGCGCCTGAACGGCCTGTTTGACTTTGCCGGCAGCGGCATTGGCCCCCTCCACCGGGACCTTTCGTACCTCCATTTCACCAGCGCTCACCTCGCGCAGGCGGTGGTGGAACGGTACGCCGCGCAAACGGGGCGCGCGGTGTCCTTTGCCCGCACCCTCGACACCCACGGGGCGCTCAAGGTGATTGAACTTGCCGAAGAGATGCTGGCCGGCGCGCCGATCACGCGGTTTTGCGCGGCGGTTTTGCAGTTTGCGGCCGAGCGGGACGGGCCCCTGCACTGATGGGTTGCATGATGGGTTGCGCGGGCGGCCGGCCGGTCGCATGTATGGCGAGCCCGGGGCCACCCGGCTTGGGGCACGCGCAGACTGTGCGCAACTGTGGCCGATGCGCCCATTGCGCAGGGCGCGCAAAGGGTTACTCTTTGGTTGACGGCGCTATCGCGCCGACGTGCCGGCCGGCACGTTCCTTGCAAGAGGTGTTATCAAACTTCCAGGATGGCGACGATGACGAGCCTTCCAGATTGGGCGAGCGCCCGACCCGCGACCGCGACGAAGGGCGGCGATCGCGAGGATGAAGACGCCGGTACGACTGTCATCACCCGCACCAAGCCGGCCACCAAACGCCCCAACATGTACCGCGTGTTGTTGCTTAACGATGACTACACGCCCATGGAATTCGTCGTTCACGTTTTGGAGCGTTTCTTCCAAAAAACACGCGACGAAGCGACCCGCGTCATGCTTCATGTCCACCACCACGGCGTCGGCGAGTGCGGCGTTTACACGTACGAGGTGGCCGAAACCAAGGTGACGCAGGTGATGGACTTTGCCCGCAAGCACCAGCATCCTCTCCAATGTGTGATGGAGAAGAAGTGAGGAGCGAGAATGCCGTCTTTCTCTCGTAGCCTGGAAAAGGCTCTCCACCAGGCGCTCGCCGCCGCGAACGAGCGGCGGCAAGAATACGCCACGCTCGAACACCTGCTTCTTGCCCTTGTGGACGATCAGGATGCCGCGGCGGTCATGAAAGCCTGCAATGTGGACCTTGACCGTCTGCGCCGCGACCTTTCCGAATACATTGACGCCGAACTCGACAACCTTGTCGTGGATGGGGACGATGATTCCAAACCCACCGCAAGCTTTCAGCGCGTCATCCAGCGCGCGGTGATCCACGTGCAATCCTCCGGCCGCGAGGAGGTGACGGGCGCCAACGTCCTTGTCGCCATATTTGCCGAGCGGGAGAGCCACGCCGCCTACTTCCTGCAAGAGCAGGAGATGACCCGCTACGACGCGGTGAACTACATTTCTCACGGCATCGCCAAACGCCCCGGCGCCGACACCACGCGCAGCCGCGACGAGGAGGAGGCCACCGGCGAGGAGGAATCGGGCAGCAACCAAAAGCGCAAGACCGACGCGCTCGAGGCCTACTGCATCAACCTCAACGAGAAGGCGAAAAAGGGCAAAGTCGACCCTCTCATCGGCCGCGACACCGAAGTGCGCCGCACAATCCAGGTCCTGTGCCGCCGGCAAAAGAACAACCCGCTGTTTGTGGGCGACCCGGGCGTTGGCAAGACCGCCATTGCGGAAGGCCTCGCCAAGCGCATTACCGAAAATGATGTGCCGGAAGTCCTCGCGGGCTCCACCATTTTCGCCCTCGACATGGGCGCGCTGCTCGCCGGCACACGCTATCGCGGCGACTTTGAAGAGCGCCTGAAACAGGTCGTCAAAGAGGTCGAAGAGTACCCCGGCGCGATCATGTTCATCGACGAGATCCACACCGTCATTGGCGCCGGCGCAACCTCCGGCGGCGCGATGGATGCGTCGAACCTGTTAAAACCCGCGTTGTCGTCCGGCGCCATCAAGTGCATCGGCTCCACGACCTACAAAGAGTACCGCCAGTTCTTCGAAAAAGACCGCGCGCTGGTTCGCCGGTTCCAGAAGATCGATGTGGCTGAACCCACCGTGGACGACGCCATCGAGATCCTGAAAGGTCTTCGCCCGCGGTACGAGGAGTTCCACAGCCTCAAATACACCAATGAGGCGATCAAATCGGCTGTGGAACTCTCCCACCGCTACATCAACGACCGCAAATTGCCGGACAAAGCCATCGATGTGATCGATGAGACGGGCGCCAGCCAAATGCTCGTCCCGCAGGAAAAGCGGCGGAAAACGGTCGACGTAAAGGAGATCGAAGAAACCGTCGCCACCATGGCGCGGATCCCGCCAAAATCCGTGTCGAAGGACGATGCGGAGGTGCTCCTCAACATCGAGACCAACCTGAAACGGGTGGTTTACGGCCAGGAAAGCGCCATCGATGTGTTGGCGTCGGCCATCAAGCTTGCCCGCGCCGGCCTTCGCGAGCCCAACAAGCCCATCGGCAGCTACCTGTTCTCCGGCCCCACGGGCGTCGGCAAAACCGAGGTCGCCAAGCAGCTCGCCGAGCTGATGGGCGTGGAACTCCTGCGGTTCGACATGTCGGAATACATGGAGCGCCACACGGTGAGCCGGCTCATCGGCGCGCCCCCGGGCTATGTGGGCTTTGACCAGGGCGGGCTTCTGACCGACGGTGTCGACCAACATCCCCACTGCGTCCTGCTTTTGGATGAGATCGAGAAGGCCCATCCGGACCTTTTCAACATCCTCCTGCAGGTGATGGACCACGGCAAGCTCACCGATCACAACGGCAAGCAAGTCGATTTCCGCAACGTCGTCGTCATCATGACGACGAACGCGGGCGCGGCCGACCAAGCCAAAGCGCCCATTGGCTTCAACCGCAAGCGGCGCGAGGGCGAGGACATGGAGGCCATCAACCGCCTCTTCACGCCCGAATTCCGCAACCGGTTGGACGCCATCGTGCCCTTCAGCCCGCTGCCCCAGGACGTTGTTCACAGGGTTGTGGAAAAATTCGTCATGCAGCTTGAGGCACAGCTTGCGGACCGCAACGTCACCTTCGAGCTTTCGGAGGCGGCCATCGAGTGGCTGGCGGGCGAGGGCTATGATGAAAAAATGGGCGCCCGGCCGCTTGGCCGCGTCATCCAAGAGCACATCAAGCGGCCGCTCGCCGACAAGGTGCTGTTTGGTGAGCTGAAGCACGGCGGCACCGTCAAGGTCACCACCGAGACGGACGACGACGGCAGAACCACCCTCGCGCTCGAGGCCATTGCCGACCCTGCGCCCCCCGCACCGCCGCCGGTGGACGATGACCGCGACGATGGCGACGACGGTGACGATGGCCCCCCCAGCGGTGACGATGGCGGCGGCCCGGGCTCATCCATGGTGCCCCGCGTCCCCCTCTCTTCGTGAGGGGGCTTTTGCCAGCCCTTGCGGCGGCCGCGTTTGCCACAAGCGCGGCCGCCGGTGAGCCGGTTGCGATTGAGCGGGCCGACGCGCCATCGGTGATTGCCCTTCTTGCCCCGTTCCTGGACGATCACCCGGAGAGCATGGAAGGCCGCGCGTCGCTGACCCTTGCCATCGAGAAGGCGCCAGACGGCAGCCACCTCGTGGTCACCATCGCCAAGGACGGCTACCTGGACGACGCCCAGCGCGGCGATCGCTATCGCGGTGAGGTGGTGCCCGGCCCAGAAGGCTGGACATTGCGCGCCATGACGCGCACGCCCATTTGCTGGCGCGGCGAACCCACCGCCCGCGGCACGTGTCCTTAAATTTCAGCGGGCGCCTTTGGTGAACAGCAAGTTCCGCTTTGCCTCAAACGCCACAAGGCCCGTCGCGCGGTAAAGGCGGAGCGCGGGGGTGAGGCCAATCGTGTCGCCACGCGCGGCGCGCACGTCAAAGCCGCGGAAGGCGGCCATCACCGTGCGCGTCAACGGCCAGGTCTTGAAGACGCGCAGCCGCTTGCGCCCGGCCACAATGCGCGGGTGAAACGCCACCAGGGCCGAAACATTCGGCCGGTCAAGCAACGGGCGAAGGGCGGGGATGATGGCGTATTCCGCCCCTTCCACATCCATCTTGATGAAGAGTTTTTCGTCGGCGCCGAGCCGGTTCATGAGCTCGCCGGCGGCAATGGCGCGGGCCTCGAAGGTTGCCGCGCCGTCATGCACCAGGGCAGATGACATGGAATCGCCCAGCGCCCCGCGGCTTCCGAGCGAAAGCGTCCCGCCCTCGCGCCACACCGCCGCCTCCTCCACCGCAACCTTCGCCGTAATGCCGGCGTTCATGGCAAGGTTTTCGCGAAGGGCGGTGGCCGCCACCGGGTCGGGCTCAAACGCGATCACCCGGCGGGCGCGGCTTGCGGCGTAAAGCACGGTCGGCCCGATCCAGGCGCCAATGTCCAGGACCACCGTGTCGGCGTCCACACACGCCTTGATGGCCTCGAAGGTGGAGACCTCCCAGCGGTCATCGTCCGCCTGGTCCCAAAAGACATCATAGCCGCCGCCAACGGTGAACGGTTCCCCGTGAAGCTTGACCGTGCGCATGTGCTCTCCCGTCGCCCACCCGGCAATAGCCAAACAGGGCGGCCATGAAAAGCGCGCGTTAAACCGGCGCGTCCCGAAACCGGCGGGCGGAAATGTTGATGTCGCCCCACGCCTCCCGCGCGATGGCGGGCGGGCCGACCCGCGCATGAACCACCGCAACGGTGTGGGAGATGATGAGCGCCTCCGGGTGGGTTTTCTGCGGGGCGGCGGCGGCGTTGAGGGTGACGATGTTGCCCCCGTGCACCGCAGCGGCCATGGCGGGCACCCGCGGGTCATCGTCAATCGCAAAATCCTCGGCGATGGCAAAGCGTTCGGCGGCGGCGAGCGCGGTTTTGCGCGCCGGGTCCGGCCGCACCTCGCGCAGCTTGAGGAGTTCATGCCCCCTGGCGCCCCAAGGCCGATGGCATCCAGCCGGCCAAGGGGCATCGCAAGGATGACGCCCAGCGCCTCCGCCTCCTCCCGTGTGAGGCCTGTGAGGCGGGAGCGATCGTCAAACCCCAGCGCAATTCCCCCCTCGCGCCCCTGGCGGACGCTGATGGGAAGGCCCGCCGTCATCGCATCCACATCCCGCAGGATCGTCCGCGGCGACACCTCCAGGAGTTTGGCAAGCGTGCCCGCGGTCTGCTTGCCCCGGTTTTGCAGGATGAGGAGCATGTGAAGGAGCCGGGCAGCGCGCACGACAAGGCCTCAACAACCATGACAGAAGACGTCATATTTGGGTCGATACACCGTCTTCCACTCAAGGGAGACAGCGATGGCAACTGTTGAGGCAACGGCGACGATCCTGGCGCGGTTTCAGGTCAGATGGAATCATCTGACCTGGGAATAACCGCTCCGATTCAAAGAGATAGAGCATCTTGGGTCTGAGAAGACCTAAGATGCTCTAGCGCCGCGCGCCGCTGCGTGGGCGGGTGTTGACCGATGGGCGCGGCTTGAGGGGCCGATCACCGACGGCGGGCGCATCAAAGTGTGGTCACCGGTGGCGCCGGGCCGTGCGTTTGCGCGGCGGGTGGGGGAGGTGGAGGCGCCGCGCCAGATGGTGTGGCGCGGGGGCATGCCGCTTGGCCTCTTCACGGGGCGGCGCACGTTATGCCTTTCGCCGGCCGGGGCGGGCACCGAGCTTTCGATGCGCGAGACGTTTTCGGGGCCGTTGGCGCCGATGAATGTGCGCAAGATGCCTGATCTTTCAGCAGCATTCGCGCAGTTGTTGGGTGCGGTGAAGCGCGAAGTGGAGGGCGGCTGATGCGCGTCACCTATGGCACCGGCGCGCAGGATGACCCCTGGCGCCTCAAAACGCCGCCCCACTCCTCGGACTTCTTGGCGTGGCGGGTTGGGGCGGCCGACCCGCCGGCGCTTGTGGTGCAGGTGGGCACGACGGTGCTGTCCCATCGCCTGCGGGCCATTGAGGACGCGCACGCGATGCTGGTTGCGCGCGGGGATTGGGTGCCCCTTGGCAATGCGGACGAGGGAAAACCCGTCAAACGCGGCACGTTTGAGCCCTGGGCGCGCGCGGCCGACACCCCCGCCGGCGGCTCCTATGGCCTGCGCAAGGGCCACCGCGGCGGCTTTGCCAACTATGTGGCCCCGGTGCTTAAGCTGTTGGGCCTTGCGCAGCTGGGGCACAACCCCCGCAACAACCGCCTTCGCGCGCGCGAAGGCCCGGCCCGCTGAGGCCGCGGGGCGTCAGGTGCTGACGGACGTCTTCTCGCGCTTCATCGGCCGGACGAGGCGGGTGAGGTGCGCAAAGTCTTTCATGAAGACGCGGGCGTGGGCGGCCTTGCGGTTTCGCACGAGGCGCTTGTTCATATAGGCGTCAAACGTCAGCTGTTGCACGTCTTTGTCTTCGCACATGGTGACGAAGCGCTCACGCCGCCTGTCGTTCGAGTACCAAAACCACTGGAGAACGCCGAGCGCGAAGAAGACACGGCCGTGGGCCTTCATGAACCGTTTTCGAATGCTGGCGAGGGACTTTGCCGGCGCACCGGCCAGAATTTCAGAAACCACGCTTGCGGCCACCTCGCCGGAGGCCATGGCGTAATAAATGCCCTCGCCCGAGCAGGGGGCGACAACACCGGCCGCATCGCCGATGACGACGGTGTCACGCCCATTGTCCCACTTTTTGAGGGGTTTGAGGGGGATCGGCGCGCCCTCTGTGCGGCGGGTGGCCACTGCGTCAAGCCCGGTTGCCTGGCGCAGGGTGCGCACCGCGCTGCGCAGGGAAAAGCCCTTGTGGGCGGAGCCGACGCCAATGCTGGCGGTGGCGCCATGGGGGAAGACCCAGGCGTAAAAGTCGGGCGAAAGGGCGCCTTGGTAATAGACCTCGCACCGTTCGCCGTGGAACCGCTCACCATTGGCGGGGGCTTCGACAATCTCGTGGTAGGCGAAGACCGATTTGGTGACGGCCCCGTTGAGCGCCTGCCGTGCGACCAGGGAGCGCGCCCCGTCCGCCCCGATGATCATCTTTGCGGTCAGCGTCTTTTGTTCGCCGCCCACACTGTAGCGCACGGTGGGGTGGCGGCCGGGCGCGGTGTCGACCCCGGTCAACGTGCCGCGGATGCGAATTGCGCCCGATTTTGCCGCCCGCTCGCGCAGGAACTCGTCAAACACGTCCCGGTCGACCATGCCCACGTAGCCGTTTTCGATGGGCATATCGACGGCGCGTTCGGTGGGCGAAATCATCCGCGCGGACGAGATTTTGGCGCACAGGAGCTCATCGGGGATCGCATAGTCGCGCACGAGGCGCGGGGGGATGGCGCCGCCGCAGGGTTTGATGCGGCCCGCCTTGTCGAGGAGGGCCACGGACGCGCCTTGCCGGGCAAGGTGGTGCGCGGCGGTCGCCCCGGCGGGGCCCCCGCCCACCACCACAACGTCAAGAAGCGTCTTTTTGGTCGGCTCGGCTGTCATCAGGAACGCCTCATGCGGGGACCGCCGCAGCCCCGTGCCGCGGTGTCCGGGTGAGCGGGATCGCAAGGATGGCGGCGGCCCCAAAGGCCACGGCCTGGAGGAAGAAGACCGAGGCAAAGGCCGATGCCTCGCCAAGGAGGGGGCGCATGGCGTCAAGCTGTGCGGCGCCAAAGGCCATGCCGATGCCAAAGCCAACAGCTTGGGCAAGGCCGAATGCGCCCATGCGCGCGCCTGTGCGCTCCAGCGTGCCGGCGCTTGCAAGGGCAAACATGGCCGCCACCGCGCCGCCCACGAAAAGCCCGTTGCCAAAGCCGAGCAGCGCGATCGCCCCGGTGACTTGACCGGGGAGCGCGCCATAGCTCGACAGGCCAAGGGCGAGGAGCGCGATGATGGAAAGGAAACACCCCGAAAGCGTGATCGACAACAGCCCGCCTCGGGTGCCCTGGAGGAGGCGGCCCAAGACGGCGGCCGCAATCATCCCGATCGGGACGCCCGCCTGGTGGTAGCCGGAGAGCTGGGTGGATTGGCCGGGGTCGAGCCCGTGCCGCGCGCCCAGGAACGGCTCCAGCACGAGCTCTTGCATGCGGTAGGCAAACATGGCCACCAGCACAAAGATCGCAAATTTGCGCGTTTCCGGTTCGGCAAATCCTGCGAGCGCGCGGCGGATGAGGCCTTCGGGCGCTTTCTCTCGCGCAGCTTGGGCAGCGTTTGGCGTTTCAAGGCCCCAGAGGGAGAGCGTGCCGACGAGGAAGGCGCCCACCGCAATGGTGAGGGCAACGTCCTCCATCGCCTCGTACGAAAACGGCGTCATCGCGCGGCCGGCCAGGATGGTGACGATGGCGATTGCCGCAATGAACATGAACATCACGATGGTGGCCGCAGGGGCCCGCCGCGCGGGGGTGACGGTGGCGGCGACAAGGGCAAACAGCGTCGTTCCCGCAGCGCCAACCCCGACACCGACACCGATGTGCGCGGCGACCAGGAGGGGGAGGGCAGACATTGACCCTTCCGCCAACCAGCCGACCGCGTGGGCGGCCAAAACACTGGAGGCGCCGGCAACGGCATAACCGGCCAGGATGAAGGGGGTGCGGCGGGGCGCAACGTCGGACATGGCGCCGACCACAAGCCGGGCGAGCTGGGCGCCATAGTAGCAGCCCAGGAGCGTGCCGGAGACGATGGCAAGAAAGCCAAGCTCGTTCTGGATGATGCGTGGGATGGTGGTGATGATCAAAACCGTCATCACCACTGTTGCGCCTTGGGCAAGGCCAAAGCGCACAATCGTCACCCAGGCGAGGAGGGCCCTCACACCGGCAGCCCCGCAACGCCGATTGCGGCTGCCATCATGCCCCAGACATAAAGCGTGGTGCCAGTGCCGTTGTACCAGGCGGCGCGGTCTTTGGGGGCGGCAATCAGCCGGCGCATCAAGGCAAACTGCACCAGGAGGAGCGCAGCGACCACGCCGGCCGAGATGAGGAGCCCCCACGCGACCAAAAGCGCAATCACCGCCACCTGCGCCCCCGCCATGACAACGCATGCGAGGATGGCGGCGCGGTGGGCGCCGAGCCGCGCGGGGAGCGAGCGCACGCCGCTCACGCGGTCGCCGGTGATGGATTTAAAGTCGTTGAGCGTCATGATCCCGTGGGCGCCGACGCTGTAGAGCGCGGCAAGGATGATGATCTCGCCCCGGGGCATGGCGTTCAGCATGACCGCCGCGCCCGTGAACCAGGGGAGCCCTTCATAGCATGCGCCGACAGCCGCGTTGCCGACCCACCCATCCCGCTTCAACCGGAAGGGCGGCGCGCTATAGGCCCAGGCGAGCGCGAGGCCCACAAGGGTTGCGGCAAAGCCTATGGGGCCCAGGAGCGCGGCGGCCGCCAGCGAGAGCCCCGTCCACAAAAAGGCAACGTAAAGGCCCCAGCGGCCCGGCAGCCGGCCGGATGGGATCGGCCGGTTCGGCTCGTTGATGGCGTCCACATGGCGGTCATACCAATCGTTGACGGCCTGGGATGCGGCGCACACCAAGGGGCCGGTGAGCAACAGGCCCACCACCAGGCGCAGCGGGTCCACCGGCGCGCCGGCGGACACCACCCCGCAGGCAAAGGCCCACATGGGTGCGAACCACGTGATGGGTTTTAAAAGTTCCAGCACGACGGCCGCCCGGGGCAGCGCCGCGTGGGTCGTTGTGACGGACACGATCGTCAACCTCCCTTGACAGGTGGACTGTACAGTCTCCGTGTCATTCGGTCGAGGGGGGGCACGCCTGCCAAAATGCTGATTGCGCGCGTTTGCGATGGAAGCATCGCGCACCGTGGCCGTTCGGTTCTGGAAGGGAGGGCCCATGGCCAGGACGTTGATCGGCGGAATGTCGCGGCGCACGTTTTTGGGCGCGACGGCACGGGCGGCGGCGTGTGCGCTGGGCGCTGGCCCCGCGAGGGCGCAGACCCTGCCCAAACGCGCGGTCGCCTACCAAACCGTGCCGCGCGGGAGCGAGAGGTGCGACAATTGCACCTTCTGGCTGCCGCGCGGAGACCCGGCCGACCCTGGCGGTTGCTCGGTCGTGCAGGGCGAGGTGCTGCCCGAGGCGTGGTGCACCATCTGGGCGCGCGCGGCCTAGGTGAAGCGCGCTAGCCGCCGTCTTTGCCGGCTTCGTCGAGGATCTCGTCGATGGCGTCGGCCCGCCAATCCCGGTCGGCCGTGGGCGGGGCCTGCACGAGCGGGCCGGCCGGCGGACGCGCGTCCGCCGGGCCCTTCGGCGCGATGACGTGCACGTCCCGCTGTGGGAAGGGGATTGAAAGCCCCCGCTCGCCAAAGGTGCGGTGGATGGCGGTATAAACTTCGCTCTTGATCACAAAGACAGGGTGGGCGCCCCGCAGGTCACAATAGTAGCAAACGCGAAGGTTGATGCTGTTGTCGCCAAACTCCTCCACAGTCACAAGCGGGGCGGGCGAGGCGACCACGCCCGGATGGTCTTGCAAAATTTTGGTGACAATGGCGACCGCTTCCTGCGGGTCGTCATTATAACTGATGCCCACCGTTTTTAGGACGCGGATGGTGGTGTTGGACCGTGTCCAGTTGGTGAACGTGTCGGACACCAGCGCAGAGTTCGGCACGATGAGGTCAAACTCGTCAAACGTGCGCATACGCATGGAGCGAATGCCAATCTGGCTGACGGTGCCCGATGTGGTTCCGACCGTCACAATATCGCCCAGCCGCAACGGCCGCTCCACCAGCAAAAGTAGGCCAGAGATAAAGTTGTTGACGACGTTTTGCATACCAAACCCAATGCCAACGCCAAGCGATGCGGCAAAGACAGTGAGCGTCGTGACATCAAACCCGACCAACGACAGGGTGAGGAGGACGCCAATCACAATGACAACGTATTGCGCAAACACCGAGAGGCTTTGGCGGATGCCAATGTCTTTGAGTTTGCGCAAGATGACAGAGTAGGCCACCCGCCGCGCCCAGGCCGCCGCCCAAAACACGAAGACGAACGCGGCCACCGCGATGATGACATTGCCGATGCTATAGGTGCCGCCGCCCGCGCTAAACAGCGGAAAGCGCCAAAAGGCGAGCGCCTCTTTGATGCCGAAGGATTGCGCCGTCCACTCGAAGAGCTGGCCCGCGACCACAACCGCCACCAACACCAGCGCCAGCTGCAAAACCCGCTTGGCCGGCACAATAAAGTTCTGCCGCACAAAGTAGGCCTGGGCTGGATCCTTGCGGCGAAGGCGCAGCGCAACCCCCTCCAAAAGATCGTTCAAAATGCCAAGACCCAAAAACAGCGTCGCAACGATGGTGACGGTGAGGGCAAGATCTTCCAACATGATTGCGGCGAGCTGGCTGTAACCGGCAAGGCCGGCCACCCCCGTTGCGATCAGCGCTGTGGGCGGCACCAGCGCAAGGGCGCTTGCCACAAGGCGCTGTGCGCCGGCCCCGTCGGCCGCCGTTCCCTTGGCGAAGAACACCACGAAGAGGAGCATCGGAAGGCCGCCCAGCACGAACACCGAGTAGGCCAGGCGGTTCACCGCAAGCTGGGTGGAGGGCAACAGCGCAACGTCGGCCACCAGAAGATAGGCAAACACCACCACCGCGGTCAGAAGCATGGCAACCGCTGTTGCCCGGGTGATGAGCCGGCCAAGCCCGGCCGCCGACCCTTTCCGCCGCTCCACAATCACATGGGTGAGGTCAATCAGCAGGAACATCGCCGAGGGGATCGCAAGAAGGCGCCCCACATCGATCGCCGTGTCCCGCGAGACGGCGTAGACCAGGCAAAAGACGACCCAGATGGCGGCCGGCATCAGCCAAAACAGATTGCGCCGCAAGACCTCCAGCGGGATTTCTGTGGCAATCGTCCCCTCCGCCGCGATGAACTGGCGCAGCACCCTTTGGCGCAACACCGTGACCACCGCCAAAAGCGCAATCACAGCAAGGGCAAACCCAGCGTTTTGGCGGGTGGTGGCAACGCTGAGCGCGGTGCGCACCTCGGTGAGGCGTGAGACATAAACCGCATGCAAGGCCGCCGGCAGCGTTGTGAGTTCGGCGCCAATGCGGGCCCGCCCCGCCGCATCCGTCCGCGCCACCTGGCGGTCAAACAGCGTTGCGCGCTCGCGGGTGGCGCGCTCCCCCGCCAACACGCCGATGGTGGCGCCAATCTTCTCGCGAAGGGCGGCAATTTCCACGTCCTGGTTGGTGAGCAGGCGGCTAAGGGCGTCAAGCCGGGTGAGGGCGTTTTGCGTCGCCGTGTCGCCGTCGCTGCGCAGGATGAGCTTGAGGTCGCCGAGCGCCCCGCGGATGGACGCGGAGACCTCAAGCCGCGACACCATCGCGCCCCGGGCACTGGTGAGCGCCTCGATCGCCTGGGAAAACAGCCGCAGGGGAACCGCCTTCTCATCCGCCAACAGCGCAAGCCGGCGCTCCAGCGAGCGGGCGGTGACAATCTCCACATCCGTCAAACGGGCGCTGGCGCGCAGCGTTGCCTCGTCCGCCCGCACGCGGCGAAGGTTGGCGTCCACCGTGCCGCCAAGATCGCCGGCCTCCGCCGCCTCCGCCGTCAACGCCCGCGCCCGCTGGTTGAGCGTTGAGACCAAACCGCGAAGGCGCGGGACCGCGACGGGCTCGGCCCCCATGTCGGCAAAGACGGTGGAAAGGTCGGCCGCCGACTGCAGGATCGCCAGTTGCTCCCGGCGAAGGTTGAGCGTGTCCTCCAGGCTGTCCTGAAGGTCGCGATAGGCCGCGCTCACCGCCTCGGACGCGATCCGGGCCTCGTTGGCAAAGCGGATGGCGGACTGTTCCACGAGGGCGGCCAGCGTCATCCTGTCGCCGGTGGTGGCGGCCACGGTCTGCTGGACAAGCGCCGCGCTCCGCCGTTCCTGCTCGGCAAGGTGCGCGGCAATGGTGTGCTCAAGATTTTGGAGCCGCGCGCGGGCAATATCCACCTCAAACTGCGCCTGCCGGAGCTGTTGGAGCGTGGGGGCCGTCTCTGGCCCTGAGGGGGCAAGACGGCGCAGGAGGAGCGTGTTTTCAGACACACGCTGTTCGGCCGAGCGCGCAATCTCCTGCGCGGCCAAGGTCAGCGCCACCACCTCTTGCTGGGCGGCGCGAAGGTCGGGCACTTGCGCGCGGGCGGGCGCCGCGACAAGGCTCCCCAACAGTAAAACTGCGAGCGCAAAGGTCCAAAGCCGCATGGCGGGCATGCCCATCCTCAGGGTGCTTGTGGCGACACGAGGGGCGCGTATAGAACGTGGCGCCGCGCGGGACAACGCACGGCCCACAACAGGATGATCACACCGAAGATGAGCATGTTTGCCGCGCGTTGGGGGCGCCTCTGCGGTCTTGGCGGTTTGGTTTTGCTGGCGTTTTTTGGCCCCATCACGGGGCCTGTCGCAGCGGCCCCGATCACGCTTGTGTGTTTGGACCTTGGGCGCGCGGTGGACGCGTGCCGCGCGGGGGCCGAGCGCTTTGCGGAAGGGTCCGGCCATGAGGTGAGGGTTGTGGCGGCCGATGCCACCGGCCGGCGCTCGCTGGAGCGGCTTTTGGCGCTCTTCTCGGTGGACAGTCCGTCCGTTGACGTCATCCAATTTGCCGATGGCTGGGCGCCTGCGCTCGCCGACCATCTCACCACCGTGCCGGCCGAGGACGCGATCCCGCCAAGTCTTGAAAGCGCGCGCGTGCGCGGCCGGCTTGTGGGCATTCCCCATCACCTTGCCGTCACGGTCGTCTTTCTGCGCAACGATGTGGTGGGCGGGCCGGTGAGCGATTGGTCCGCCCTCAAAGACCAGCTCCTCAAGGCCCCCGCCGATGGCACATCGGGCCTCAGCTTCGGGGCGGCCGACCCTGCGCTCTTTCCGTTTTTTGTGGACTGGCTGAACGGGGCGGGCACGCGCCTTGGCGACCGGGAGGGCGTGGCGGCCGCGCTCACCGCGCTCCAGGATGTGTTTGGCGCCGTTGCCGTTCCGGGCGTTGCAAGCCTTGGGGTGCGCGATGCGGTGGCCGAATTCACCGATGGGAATAGCGCGGCCCTTGTCACCCGCTCCACCCGGGTGGGCGATGTGCGCCGCTCTGATGTGGCGGACCGTGTGGCCCCGGCCCAGCGCGTTTCGGTGGGCGAGGCGCAGGCCCCGGTGCTGGTGAGCACGTGGCACCTTGGCGTGTCGCGCCACAGCGCAGAGCAGGAGGCGGCGCTGGCGCTTGCGACATTTCTCACCACCGAGGCCGAGCAGCGGAAGGCGGCCATCGCGTTCGGCCTCGCCCCCACCCGCGCTGCCCTTTATGAGGATGCGGCCGTGTTGCGCGACCGGCCCGTGTTTTCGGAGATCGCGCGTTTGCTTCCCGCCATGGTGCCACCGCCACTCACCCGTTTCGGGGCCAATTATCTCGACACGTCCGATGCTGTGTCAGAGGCGGTGCGCGGGTTCTTGCGCGGCGAGATGGATGCCGGGGCCGCCGCATCTGCGATCGTGCGGGCCGTCCGGCGGGGGGAGCGTGTGGGTGTTGATTAAGTTTTTCTCCCGGCTTGCGCTGGCGGCTGCGCTCCTCACGGCCGCCGGCCCATCATTCTCCCAATCGGAGCCGGCGCTGGCGGTCCCTGCCGCGGTCGCGCCGCCGCCGCCGATCGCCATCGGCCTTGCCACCGATGACATGCCGTTTAGCGCGCGCAACCGGTTCGGCGCGCTGGGCGGGTTTGATGTGGAGGTGGCGCGCCTTCTTTGCGCCGAGCTTGAGGCGCGCTGCCGCCTCGTGGCGCTCCCGGCGGCGGAGCTTCAGGCCGCACTTTCCGATGGGCGGGTGGACGCCGTGTTCGCGGCGGGGCGCATTGCGCCCAACACGCTCGCCTCGCGCAGTGTGGCGCAGCTGTTGCCGGCCTTCGTCGTGCCGCGCTCGGCGGCCGGCGACCTTGAGGGCGGTTTGCCGGGCCGATATGGCGCCGTCATCGGCACGGAAACGCTGGCCGGCCTCAAAGCCCGGTTCGGCCCGCCCAACACCATCCTCACCTACGCCTCGCGCGAAGAAATGTGGATCGACCTGTCCCTCGGCCGCCTCGATGGTGTGCTCACCATGGCGGTGGCGGCGCGGCGCGAGTTCTTAACGACCCCCCTTGGCACGGGCTTTCGCATCCTGCGCGAGGGCGCGGGCCAGGTGGACGGCGTTTCTGAGGACCGGGTGATGATTGTGCCCGAGGGCGCTGCAAGCCGCCGAGCGACGCTCGAAGCCGCCCTTGCCCGCGTCATGGCCGGCCCGGACTATGCGGAAAGCCTCTCACGGCACCTCACGGGGCTCGCCGCGCAACCAAACGGTTGACAGGGGCCGGAACTGTGCCGCCCCAACACCCGTTTCCTGATTCGTTCCATGTGAACGAATCAGGGGAGGAGGCGGCGATGGCGGGGACACGCGCATCCGTCAAGGACGAAAAGACCTATCGGGCGCTGCGGGATGACGGCGCCAGCAAGGAGAAGGCGGCGCGCATTGCCAACGCCCGCGCCGCCGGGGACGCACCGGGCAAGGCGGGCGGCAAGGCACCCCCCTACGAGGCGCGCACCCGCGACCGGCTCTATGACGATGCCAAGCGCATTGGCATCAAAGGCCGCTCCCGCATGACAAAGGCGGAGCTGATTGAGGCGCTGAGACGCCGCTAGCGCATCGACCGACCTGTTTGAGTGAAACAGGTCGACCCGTTGATGCGCCAGATTAAATCGACGCGCGCCTTTTGCCCGATCAGGTTGATCCAACCTGACCGGGCGGCGCTCTGGCGCGCAGAACCGCCCGCGCCGTTGAGCGACGGGGCGAGTTGGGGCAAGAAGGGCGCGCCGGCGCCCCCGCCGGGCCTCTGATGATGCCGAGCGGACGCCCCACCCCATGCCCGAGTTCGATCCCGCCTACGGCCGCGCCGTCCCCGTTGCCCCGGGCGTTGTGCGGGTGACGGCGCCGAACCCCGGGCCATTCACGGGCGCCGGCACCAACAGCTACATCATTGGCGACGCGCGCCCCATGGTGCTCGACCCCGGGCCCGATGACCCGGCGCATCACCGCGCGCTGCTGGCCGCGATCGCCGGGCGGCCGGTGAGCCACATTCTGATCAGCCACACCCACCGCGACCATGTGGATGGCCTCCCCGCGCTCGCCGCCGCCCTTGATGCGCCAACGGTGGGCGAGGGGCCCCACCGGGAGGCCCGCCCGCTCTGTGAGGGGGAGACAAACCCGTTCCTTTATGCCGCTGATCTCAAGTTCCGGCCCGACATTGTGGTCGGCGATGGCGACACGGTCGGGAACGGGGAGGTGGCGCTCACCGCCTTCGCAACCCCCGGCCACACGGCGAACCACCTTGCCTTCGGCTTTGGTGACCTGTGCTTTTCGGGCGACCATGTGATGGGCTGGTCCACCACCGTGATTGCCCCGCCCGATGGCGCCATGCGCCCCTATCTTGCCTCGCTCGACCGTCTCCTCGCGGTCAAACACACCCGCTATTTCCCCGGCCACGGCCAGGCGATCGAAGACCCGCACGCCGCCGTCACCGCCATGCGCGGCCACCGTCTGATGCGCGAGCGGGCAATCCGCGAGCGGGTCGCCGAGGGCGATCGCACAGTGGCCGCCATCGTCGACCGGCTTTATGTGGGGCTCGACCCGCGGCTGAAGGGCGCTGCCGGCCTCTCGGTCTTGGCGCACCTTGAAAAGCTTGCCGAGGACGGCGCCGTCGCCGCGCAGGGGTTCGGCACATCCGCCCTCTGGACCATTTGACGCCACCGAGAGCCCCCATGATCCGCCACATCGTCCTCACAAAATTCAAGCCTGGCACCGGCGAAGACACGATTGCAAAGATCTACGCCGGCCTTGCCGCGGTGACCGACCGTCTCCCCGGCGCGCACAATTTTACGGGCGGGCGGTCCGAAAGCCCCGAGCGCATCGAGCGCGGCTATGGCCACGGCTTCGTCATCGACTTTGACAGTTGGGACGCCCTCAAAACCTACAGCGACGACGAAGAACACAAAGCGTTCGGCGCGCAACTGGTGGCGAACGCTGTGGGTGGGATCGACGGGATCTTGGTGCTCGACATCAACGTCGGCTAACGCGTCAAAAGCGTCCCCGCGCCGGCCTCGGTGAAGAGTTCCAGGAGCACCGCGTGGGGCGTTTTCCCGTTCAGGATCACAACGCCTTCCACCCCGCGCTCCAGCGCGTCGATGCATGTCTCCACCTTGGGCACCATGCCGCCGGAGATGACGCCGGACGCCATCAACCGCCGCGCCTCCGCCACCGACAGCTCCTTGATGAGCTTGCCCTCAGCGTCGAGCACGCCGTCCACATCCGTCAGAAACAGAAGGCGCATCGCGCCCAGCGCGCCGGCAATGGCGCCGGCAAAGGTGTCGGCGTTGACATTATACGTTTCGCCATCGGTGCCCGAGGCCACCGGTGCGATGACGGGGACGATCTCCTGCCGCGTCAACACGTCGATCACATCGCGCCGCACCTCCACAGGCTCGCCCACAAAGCCAAGGTCGATCACTTGTTCGATGCGGCTGTCCGGGTCGACGGTGGTGCGCTTCAAAGGTTCGGCGAGCACCATGCGCCCGTCCTTGCCGCAAAGGCCCACCGCCCGGCCCCCCGCCGCATTGATGGTCGACACGATGTCTTTGTTGATGGCGCCGGCGAGCACCATTTCCACCACCTCGACCGTTGCCCGGTCGGTGACGCGAAGCCCATCGCGAAACTCTGACACAATGCCAAGCCGCGTCAGCATTTTTCCGATCTGCGGGCCGCCGCCATGGACCACCACCGCGTTGATGCCGGAAAGCGTCAACAGCGTGATGTCCTCGGCAAAATCCTTGGCAAGTTCTGGGTCGCCCATGGCGTGCCCGCCGTATTTTACGACAATGGTCTTGTCGTCGTAGCGCAGCATGTAGGGGAGCGTGGTCGCGATGATCTCGGCCCGCAGCGGGGCGTCGGCAATGGCGTCTTTGGCGTCGTCAGTCATGGCGCCCGCTTTACGCGATCCTCACTCGGCCGGAAACAGGATCGGGTTCAGAAACCGCGCCAAATCCGCGTTCGACTGGCGCCGCACCGCTTCGTCCCGCCCAATCAGATAACCCTCACGGTTGGCGCAAAGGGCAAGCATCGCGGTGCGCGCCACCGGACCATCCATCACGAAGAACGAGTTTTCGTCCCGCGCGGCGCCATCGCGGCCAACCCGAAAGCGGCAATCGGCAATGTGGGTGGGCGCGCGCCAGCGGCGGCTCCCCCCGTCCCACCGGTGCATGGCGTCATAGCGCGCAATCTCCACCCGCGAGCCCCCACGGCGAAGGTCGTCCGCCGTTGCAAGGCAGGCCTCCGGATCCATGATCGCGTCCCGATCGCCCCACAGCATCATCACCGGGGCGCCGGTGGTGGAGACATCCTCAAAGCGCGCAATGCAGGGCCCATAAAACGCAACGTGGGCGGCAAAGGGCGTTGCGCCAAACGTCTCGACCACCTGGGCGTAGGCGGCGTAGGTCGCGCTCATCCCGCCATAGGAAAAGCCGATGAGGGCGATGCGGTCGCCATCGATCTCGGGCATGGCGGCAAGGGCGTCGCGCACGGCGAAGGCGTCCGCAAGGGCCATCGCCTCGGTGGTCTTGATGAGCCGCTCCACAAAGCCGCCGCCGTTGCGGGCGCGGAAAATGTCAATGACGGCGACCGCAATGCCCTGGGCGGCGAACTCACGCGCATAGCGCCCCTCGCGCGCCCCGCTCACCCCGCCGGCCCCGTGGAGGAGGATCACCGCCGGCCCCGGCCGCGAAGCGCGCGCCCCCACCGCGGGCGTGAAGGTGACGTGGGCTTCCGTTGGCGGCGGGTTGCCGGCGGCCTCATAAAGCGTGAAGGGGCTGGCGCTCATCACCGAAAGCCGCTCGCCGCGCACGCCGGCGGTCGGCCATTCGCCGCTCTCGTCGAGCATGGCAAGGGCGGGGGCGGCAAGCACCAGGAGGGCGGCAACGAGGAGGGCGCGCATGGGAAAGGTCTCCGTGGCGCGGCAGGGCGCCGATGGCACCGTTATGGCGTAAAAACCCCCCGGCGCCAGGGCAACCGGCTGTGTGTCACGGGGAGTTTGCCTTGCGCGGCGGCGGCAGCACGCCCATTCTGCAGGGAACCGTGCGAGGTCGCCCATGCGTTTGTTGCTGCTCTTTGCCCTCCTGATGCCGGCCGTTGCCGCCGCGCAGGAGGTGCCGTCCTCAAGGGCCGAAATCACGCTCTCCTTCGCCCCGGTGGTGAAGACGGCGGCCCCCGCAGTGGTGAACGTCCACGCCGCGGACGCCAAGCGCCCCGCCAACGACCCCATGGAGCGCTTCTTCCGCCGCCGCCAACGCCGCGGCTCGGCGCTGGGCTCGGGCGTCATCGTCGACCCCTCCGGCCTTGTCGTCACCAACGCCCATGTGGTGGGCGACATGCGCGAAATTCGCGTCAGCTTTAACGACCGGCGCGAGTACCAAGCCGCGCTCCTCCTGAAGGACGAGCGCACCGACCTTGCCGTCCTCAAGATCGACGCGCCGGGCCCCTTCCCGCATGTGACCTTCGGCAACCCGTCTGCCATGGAGGTGGGCGACATTGTGCTTGCCATCGGCAACCCCTTTGGCGTTGGCCAAACGGTCACCCAGGGGATTGTGTCGGCCGTTGCGCGCACGCAGGTGGGCGTTGCCGACTATCGCTTCTTCATCCAGACCGATGCTGCCATCAACCCCGGCAACTCCGGCGGCGCGCTCATCGACATGGGCGGCACGCTGGTGGGCATCAACACCGCGATTTACAGCCGCTCCGGCGGCTCCATCGGCATCGGCTTTGCGATCCCGGTGGACATGGTGCGCCTTGTGGTGGCGAGCGCCATGGAGGGCCGCAGCGTCCAGCGGCCGTGGTTTGGCGCGCGGCTCCAGTCCATGGACCGTGACCTTGCCCGCCAATATGGCCTCGACCGCCCCGTCGGCGCCCTCATCGTGAATGTCTATGCCGACAGTCCCGCCCGCCGCGCCGGCCTCAAGGTGGGGGACATCATCACCACCCTGGACGGCAACGCGGTGAACGATCACGACACCTTTGGCTACCTCTTTGCCACCCGCGGCACCTCCGGCACCACGGCCATTGAGGTTCTGCGCGGCGGCAAGGCGACCACCTTTGATGTTGCGCTTGAAACCCCGCCCGAAACCGTGCGCCGGGACGCGCGTCGCATTGCCGGCCGCTCGCCCTTTGCCGGCGCCATCGCCATGAACATGTCGCCCAAGGTGAACGATGAATTGGGGCTCGAACTCTCCGCGCGGGGTGTGGCCATTGCGCGGGTGGATCGCGCTTCGGTTGCCCAGCGGGTGGGCCTTCGCCAGGGCGACATCATCCGCGAGGTGAACGGCTACACCATCGACAGCACCGAGCGGCTGGAGGCGATCCTCAAGCGCCGCGCCCGCTTTTGGGACATCATCCTGGAGCGGGGCGGGGAGCAGCTCAGCCTCGTCCTTGGCGGCTGATGAGCCTTTTTGAGGCGGCGGGCCTGTCAGCCAAAGCCCCGCGCCCCCTGGCCGACACGCTGCGCCCCAAAACCCTTGCCGAGGTGGTGGGCCAGCCGAACCTTTTGGGGCCGGAGGGGCGCCTCACGCGCCTTGTGGCGGCGGGCGAGATCGGCTCGCTCATCTTCTGGGGCCCGCCGGGCACGGGCAAAACCACCATCGCCCGGCTTCTGGCGCACCATGTATCGCTTGAGTTCGTCCAGATTTCGGCAATCTTTTCGGGTGTTTCGGAGCTCAAAAAAACATTTGAGGCCGCCCGCGCCCGGCGCGAGGTGGGCCGCGGCACGCTCCTCTTCGTCGATGAGATCCACCGCTTCAACCGCGCCCAGCAGGACGCGTTTTTGCCCGTGATGGAGGATGGCACCATCACGCTGGTGGGGGCGACCACCGAAAACCCCTCGTTTGAATTGAACGCGGCCGTCCTCTCCCGCGCCCAGGTTCTGACGTTTCACGCCCTGGCGCCGGATGCGCTGGAAACGCTCCTCACCCGCGCGGAGGAGGACCGTGGCCCGCTCCCCCTCACCGAGGATGGCCGCGCCGCCCTCATCCGCATGGCCGATGGCGATGGCCGCGCAATCCTCACCCTTGCCGAAGATGTCTATCGCCTCCACCGCGGCGCGCCCCTTTCGTCCGACGCCCTTCAAACGCTGTTGGAGCGGCGCGCCCCGGTCTACGACAAGGACCGCGACGGCCACTTCAACCTCATCTCCGCGCTCCACAAATCGGTGCGCGGCAGCGATCCGGACGCGGCGCTCTACTACCTTTGCCGCATGCTGGACGGGGGCGAGGACCCGCTGTACCTCGCCCGCCGCCTCACGCGCATGGCGGCAGAAGACATTGGCCTTGCCGACCCCGCCGCGCTGCCGCTCGCCATTGCCGCCAAAGACACCTACGAGTTTTTGGGAAGCCCAGAGGGCGAGCTGGCGCTGGCGGAGGTCACAATTTACCTGGCGCTCGCGCCCAAATCGAACGCGGTCTACGCCGCCTACAAGGCCGCCCGCCGGTTCGTGAAAGACACCCCGTCCGCCCCGCCGCCCAAACACATCCTGAACGCGCCCACCCGGTTTATGCGCGAGGAGGGTTATGGCGATGGCTATGCCTACGACCACAATTTTGAAGGCGGTATCTCAGGTCAGGCCTACTTCCCCAAGGGCATTGATCCGCAACGGTTTTATGCCCCCACCGCGCGCGGGGCTGAGGCGACGTTGGGAGAACGCCTTGAAATCGCCCGTCGAACGCGCCAAACCGATGGTGGAACAACACAAAATTCTGGATGACCGATGGACCATCTCGCCGCGTTTTTGGCGCTCTGGGCGCTTGTCTACGTCATCACCCTTGGCGCGTATCTGGGCTTTGGCGTCCTCTTCCAGTGGTATGCGCACCGCCACCCGGAGCGGCGCATTCAGGCGCGCCGCCGGGGCGAGAAGCGCAAGTGGAAAGAGATCCGGCAGTCCGCCTGGTCGCTGACGGCCACCTGCTTTTGCCTCGCAGGCGGGCTTTACGCCCAGTCCCAAGGGTGGACGCTGGTCGCCCCGCTCGACCTCACCTGGTGGTCGTTCATTCTGATGTTCGCCGTCTCCATCGTCGCGTTCGACGCCTGGTTTTACTGGGGTCACCGGCTGATGCACTGGGGGCCGTTCTATAAACACCACCAGTATCACCACCGCTCCGTCGCGCCGACCGTATGGTCCAACTATTCCGACACCATGGTCGACGCGTTTGTCATGCAATCCTACTATCTCTGGGCGCCGCTCATCTTGCCGATCCCGCCGCAAGTGTTGATTGCCCACCGCGTCTACGATCATTTTAACGGCATGATCGGCCATTCCGGCTTCGAATTTGCGGCCTCAAAGTGGACGCGCATCCCATCGCCCATGGTGTGCACGTTGTTCCACGACCAGCACCACGCCCACTTCAACACCAACTACGCCAACTTCTTCTCCTTCTGGGACCGCGTGATGGGCACGCTCGACAAGGACTATGACACCGGCGTCACCCGGTGGAGCACGCCCAAAGAGCCCGAGGGTGAGCGCGTGACGTGAGCGCGCTCGCCCCCAGCGCCCTTACCCTTAGCGCCCTCGTGATGGCCGGCGGCGCGCTGGGGGCCCTGTCACGCTTTTGGCTCTCGGTGGGCTTTACCGCAACGTTCGGCACCCACCTCCCGGTCGCAACCTTTGTGGCCAATGTGGTGGGGAGCGCAGCCATCGGCGTGCTCGCGGGCCTCGCGCTCGGCAAAGGGTTTTCGGCCTTTCTGATCGTCGGCCTCTTGGGCGGCTTCACCACCTTCTCCGCCTTTTCGCTGGAAACGGTGCGCATGATGGAGGAGGGCAGAGCCTTTACCGCCGCCACGTACGCCGCCGCGAGCGCCATCGTGTCCATCGCAGCGGCGGGCGCCGGCCTTGCCATTGGCCGCGCTGCCCAGTGACGACCCGCAAAGTCCAACACCTTGCCGTCGATGACGACGATGGCGGCATGCGCCTCGACCGTTGGCTGCGACAACGTTTTCCGGACGTTCCCTTGGGCGCGCTCTCAAAGGCGGTGCGCACCGGCCAAGTGCGGGTGGATGGCGGCCGCGCCAAGATGGAAACCCGCCTCACCGCCGGCCAAACCGTTCGCCTTCCGCCGATCGCGCCCACCGGCCGCAGCGCGCCTGTCGCCAGTGGCGATGCCGCCGCGCTCGACGCCATGACGCTCCACCGGGACGATCATGTGGCCGTCCTCAACAAGCCGTTCGGCCTTGCGGTCCAGGGCGGGTCGGGCGTCTCGCGCCATGTGGACGGCATGCTGGAGGCCTGGCGCGACCGGAAGGGCCGCAAACCACGCCTCGTTCACCGCCTCGACAGGGACACCACCGGCGTCCTGCTGGTGGCGCTCACCCGCTCTGCCGCCGCATCCCTCTCCGAAGCGTTTAAGGGCCGCGAGACCGAAAAGAGCTATCTCGCCGTCACGCGAGGCCACCCCACCCCACCCGAGGGCCGCCTCGCGACGTGGCTTGCCAGGGACCCGCAGGATGGCGAGCGCATGGCCGTCTTCCCCCAAAAGACAAAGGAAACCCAGCGCGCCACGACCCTTTATGAAACGCTGGACACATCCGGCCAATTCGCGCTTCTCGCCCTCACGCCGGTGACCGGTCGCACGCACCAGTTGCGTGTGCACTGCACCCACATGGGCTGCCCCATCCTGGGCGACCCCCGCTATTTCAACGTCCAGAACTGGGATCTTCCGGGGGGCCTGCAAAACCGCCTGCACCTTCACGCGCGGCGCATCGTCATCCCCCACCCCGCCGGCGGCACCTTGGACATCAGCGCCCCACCGCCACCCCACATCACCCAAACCCTCAACGTCCTAGGGCTCCAGGGCGTCTGAGAGGGTGAAACACCCACCCCCACACTTCCTCTGGTGAGACGAGAGACGCGACCTTCCGCTCAAACCCGCTTGGCGGGTTTGAGCGTCCTTTGGTGCGCAACTGGCCAACAGGCCAGTTGCGTCGAGCCGACACACTCAGAAGCTCTTGGAGACGAATGAGGGCCAAGGCCACCAAAGTCGGCTGTTGCCGACTTTGGCATCAAAGAACGCCGGCAATTATGCCGGCGGAGCGAAGCGTGCCTTGAGGCGTCATCCTCTCCACGAGAGAATAGAACGAGGTGGGAGAGGCTTGGCACCCAGGGGTCAGGGGTAGAGCCGCGCCACCGCCCACTGATCGCCCTCTCGGGTGAACAAGAACCGGTCGTGGAGCCTAAAGGCGCCGTCGTGCCAAAACTCGATCTCAACCGGGGTGACGCGGAAGCCGGACCAAAACGGCGGCCGCGACGGGTTTTCCCCATGTGCCTCTTCCGCCGATTTTACCGCGGCCTCAAGGGTCGCCCGGTCAGGCAGGGGCCGGGATTGTTTGGACGCCCACGCCCCAATGCGGCTGCCGAGCGCGCGGGAGGCATAGTAGGCGTCCGCCTCCTCGGCGCTTACCGCGGACACGGTGCCGCGAATGCGCACTTGGCGGTGGAGGCTTTTCCAGTGAAAGAGCAGAGCGGCCTTGGGGTTTTGCGCCAGTTCCTGGGCTTTGGCGCTCTCAAGGTTTGTGTAAAACACAAAGCCGCGCGCGTCGTGCCCCTTGAGGAGAACGGTGCGCGCGTCGGGGAGGCCCGTGGCGTCCACGGTGGCCAGCGTCATGGCGTTGGGGTCGTTGGGCTCGCCCTTTGTGGCCTCGGCGAGCCAGGCGTCAAAGATGGCAAAAGGGTCGGGGGCGGGTTCAGCCTTGACCGCGGCGTCGTCGAGGGTCGCGCTCATCGTCTCTCTACACTACATAGTGGTGTCGGATAGCCCGACGTTCGCCGGCCTCAATCGCATGTAGGCCGGCACCCCTCAGAATGGAACCGCATGGCGCGCGATCCCTACACCGTGCTTGGTGTCTCAAAATCCGCCTCGGAAAGCGAGATTAAGTCCGCCTACCGAAGGCTCGCCAAGCGCTACCACCCCGATACGAACGCGGACGATCCGCGGGCGCAAGAGCGCTTTTCCGAAGTGAACGGCGCCTACGAGATTGTCGGCGACAAAGACAAACGCCGCCAGTTCGACCGGGGCGAGATTGACGCAACCGGCCAACCGCGCTTCGTGAACCCCGGCTTTGGCCGCGGCAATGACCCGTTTGGCGGCTTTGGCGGGTTTGGCCAAAATCCGGGGCAGGGCGGGTCGAGCCGCACGTTCCGCTTTTCCACCGGCGGCAACGGCCCCTCCGGCGTCGACGAGATCTTGCGCGAGTTCATGGGGTCCGGCGCGCGCGGGGCCGAGCGCGCCACGGGTTTTGGCACCGGCGCGGAGAAAGAAAAGGGCGAGGACCTCGAAGTCGTCGTCACCGTCACGCTGGAAGATCTTGCAAGCCAAGACAAGCTGCGCGTCTCGCTCCCCACCGGGCGCACGGTTGATGTGCGCCTTCCGGCCGGCGCAGAGCCCGACCAGCAAATTCGCCTGCGCGGCCTTGGCCATGAGAACGCGGCGGGCGGGCCAGCGGGCGATGCGATCCTCACCCTTCGCATCGCCTCCCACACCCTTTTCAAGCGCGATGGGGCCAACGTTGCTCTCGACCTTCCCATCACGCTTTATGACGCGGTCTTGGGCGCAAAAGTGCGCGCGCCCACCCTCACAGGGTCGGTGAATGTGACGGTGCCGCCCGGCTCGTCAGGGGGCAAAACGCTGCGCCTTCGGGGGCTCGGGCTGCCGGCCAAGAGCGGCGGCAAGGGCGACCTTTTGGTGACGCTGCAGATCGACCTTCCGGTCGATATGCCAGGCGACTTTATCGATATGATGGAGCGCTGGCGGGAAGACGCGCCCTACCAACCCCGCACGGGCGGATAGCGGCAAGTTCGGCCGTCAGCCACAGGGCGTGGGCCAAAAGTCGCGCCATCGCGGTTTCGCCTCGCCCGGGCATTGGGATGTGCACAAAAAGGCTGTGGGGGGCCCGGGTGAGCACCGCCCGGTACGTCGCGTTGCACACATACGCCCCCGGTGAGCGGCTTTCGACCACATCAAACCCCGCCCGCTGCGCCCGGGCCACAAGGGCCGCCACCGGCAACTGCGAATAGCGCGCAATGCCCCCAGAGCTTGGCCGCGCGCCGGCATGGTCGGGCAGCGGCGCGTCCCGCCCGTGGGCGAGCGCTTCATACCGAACGCGCCGGGCGCTGGTGGCAACGCCGAACAAAAGCACTGTCTCTCCCCGCGGCACGTCGCCAACGCCGCTGGTGTCCCAAAGGGTGGGAAGTACGCGCACCGCAACGCCGGGGAGGGCGGCGGCGTCCACCAGCTCTGCGAGCCGCCCGCTCGGGTTTTCCGGAACGCCGGGGAAGGGGCCAAACCCTGTGACAATCACGCCGGTCCTCCTGCGTCTGACAGCGTATCGACCGACCTGTTTGAATCAAACAGGTCGACCAGTTGATGCGCCAGACTTCATCGACGAGCGCCTTTTGCCCGATCAGGTTGATCCAACCTGATCGGGCGGCGCTCTAGCCGCGCCAAAATGCGCTGCGCCCCGTCGGTGGGCGACAATTCGCCCGCCGCCACCGCCGCTTCGACCCCCGCCGTCATGTCGCCGGCGCGGGCGGAAAGGTGTGCCACAAGGCCATCGTGCACCATGTCGCGCATCCAGCTCACATTTTGCGCGCGCCGGCGGGCGGCAAACGCGCCGGATTGCTCCTGCGCGGCGCGGTGGTCCATCACCGCTGCCCAAAGCGCCGAAAGGCCGGCCCCCGTGGCGCCTGAAAGCGTCAAAACCCTGGGCGGCGCGTGGGGCGCCAGGATTTTGACCGCACTCAAAAGGTCGGCCGCAGCCTTCTTGGCAAGGTTCGCTGCCTCGCCATCGGCCTTGTTGACAGCGATGATGTCGGCGGTCTCCAAAACGCCCTTCTTAATGCCCTGGAGTTCATCCCCGCTGCCAGGCAGCGAGAGCGCCAAAAAGGTGTCCACCATCGACGCAACCGCGGTTTCGGATTGGCCGACGCCCACGGTCTCCACAATCACAACATCATAGCCGGCAGCCTCGGCAAGAAGCATGGTTTCGCGCGTGCGGGCGTGGACGCCGCCCAGCGTGCCGGCGGAGGGGGAGGGGCGCACAAAGGCCTCGCGCGCCGTGGACAGCTTTGCCATGCGCGTCTTGTCGCCCAAAATCGCGCCGCCGGTTTTGGTGGAGGATGGGTCGATGGCAAGCACTGCGACGCGTCGCCCCTGTGCGATCAGCGCCATGCCGAGGGCATCGATGAGGGTCGATTTTCCCACCCCCGGCGGCCCCGTGATCCCAAGGCGCACGCTGTGGCCGGTGGCGCGCATGAGGGCCGACAACAGGCGCCCCGCGTCGGCCCGGTGGTCGGCGCGGGTGGATTCAATCAGCGTGATGGCGCGGGCAAGGGCGGCACGGTCCCCCGCGCGGACCTTGTCCGGTGCGACGCTCAGGCCTTTGCCTGCCACACGATGCGCTGCAACTCGGCCCGCTCCAGCGCGTCGGCGGAGGGCAGGCGATCAAACGGCCCCTCAAATTGCGGGATCGCGAAAATGAGCGTCACATTCTTGGATTTTTTGGCCTTGCACACGGCCATGCCGCGCCAAAGCTTTGTGCCGTTGCGGCAATCGCGGCGGGCGACACGCGCCTGCGCCATCGTCATGCCGATGCGCTCCCCGTTGGGGCCTTCCAGATGCTGGGAGACGCCGTGGATCTCGCCCACCGTCTTGCCCGCCTTAAAGAACTGGACGGCCTGCGTCTCGTTGATGAAGGCGGCGTGGGTCCAAGCCGTGCCCGTTTCACGCGCGGTTTGGATGGAGCGGATGTCGGCCCCGGGCGCAACGCCCGCCAGCGCCTCCTCCGCATAGGGCGTGCCGGAGCGCACTTTGCCCACCCCATCATCGGTGATTGAAAGCCAGGTGGCGTCGGACACGCTGGCAAGATCGGCCGGCGTGACGGGCGCTGCGGTGGTGCAGCCGGCAACCGCCAGGCCGAACGCGATGAGGATGGCAACCTGTTTCATGGCGGCGAGGTTAACGCGGGCGGGCGCGCGTGTCAGGCCGCGGTTGACACAACGGCTAACCAATCACCAACACATCCCCGCGATTTTACTGGGTCTGCCGCGGCGCCACGGGCACCGGCCGCTCCACCAGGGTGGGGATGGCGCCCTGATTGTTGATCTCGTAGTTGGAGACCTCCACCTCGACCTTAGACGTCTGGGGCCGTTCAACCTCCTGCAGCGCCTCGCCTCGGATGATGTTGTCATCAATCACGCGCACGCCGCCATCTGCTGTTTGCGCAACGGCAAGGGTGGGGGAAAACGCGATCACAAATGCGAAAAACTGTTTCATCCAAACCTCATTTGACTGAGTGGTGAACTCAGCCATTGAGGACGAAGTTCCTTGGCGGACGCTCAAGTGTCCGCGTTGCCCAGTGCGCCGGGCCCGAAGGCGTGGGGGAGAAGGTCGGCAAGCGTCACCGTGAGGGGCGTTCCGCCGCTGTTGGGCGCAATGTGCACGGTGAGGTGAGGCGGGCAAAACTCTGCGAGGATTTGCCGGCAGCGGCCGCAGGGGGTCGCCAAAACGGGCTCTTCGGGTGCCTCCGCCCGGTAGCCCACGACCGCGAGGGCGCGAAATCCTTTGGCGCCTGCCGTCACCGCGGCCATCATCGCGTTCGTCTCGGCGCAAAGGCCAAGGCCGTAGGACGCGTTTTCAATGTTGGGCGCGCAAAAGATGCGGCCGTCGGCGGCGAGCAGCGCCGCGCCCACATGAAACTTTGAGTAGGGCGCATAGGCGCTGTCGGCCGCCGCCTTTGCGCGCTCGGCCAGCGCCTTCAGGTCACTCGGCTGCATCGCGGGCCGGGTTGTGCCGCGCTGCCAACAGAGCGATCAGCTTTTCGGCCGCATCCGCCACCACCGTGCCGGGGAGGAAGACGGCCGCCGCGCCCATGTCCGAGAGCGTTGCAACATCGGCCGGTGGGATCACGCCGCCAATGGCAATCAAGATGTCGTCCCGCCCCTCTGCGGACAGGGCGGCCATCAATTCGGGCAGCAGCGCGAGGTGAGAGCCTGCGAGGGAGGAGACGCCCAGGATGTGAACATCGTTGTCGATCGCTTGGCGTGCGCACTCGTCGGGCGTTGCGAAAAGTGGGCCGATATCAACGTCAAAGCCAAGGTCCGCGAAGGCGGAGGCGATCACTTTTTGGCCGCGATCGTGCCCGTCCTGGCCCATTTTGGCGACCAGGATGCGCGGGCGCCGCCCTTCCGCCTCCGCAAAGCGATCGGCGGCCTCGCGCACCGCATCCACCCGTGCGCCCATGGTGCCGGCCTCCCGCTTATAAACGCCGGTGATGGCGGTGATGCTTGCGGTGTGGCGGCCAAAGGCGGCCTCCATGGCATCGCTGATCTCGCCCACCGTGGCGTGGCGCCGGGCCGCCTCCACCGACAGCGCAAGGAGGTTGCCCTTGCCGCGCGCGCCGTTGGTGAGCGCGTCAAGGGCCGCGCGGGTGGCGCGCTCGTCCCGCTCGGCGCGCAGGCGGGTGAGTTTTTCCTCCTGCCGGCGGCGCACATCGGCGTTGTCGACCTTGAGAACCTCGATGGGCTCTTCTTCCTCCGCGTGGTAGCGGTTGACGCCAACGACCGTCTGCGCGCCCGCATCGATGCGCGCCTGGGCCCGTGCGGCGGCTTCCTCAATGCGCAGTTTTGGGGTGCCCGCCTCAATGGCTTTGGCCATGCCGCCCATGGCCTCCACTTCGGCAATGTGTTCCCGGGCGCGGGCCTCAAGGTCGGCCGTCAACCGTTCCACGCCGGTGGAGCCGCCCCAGGGGTCGATGAAGCGCGTCATGCCCGCCTCCTCGGCGAGGACGAGCTGCGTGTTGCGCGCAATGCGGGCCGAAAAGTCGGTGGGGAGGGCGAGCGCCTCATCAAGCGCGTTGGTGTGGAGGCTTTGTGTGCCGCCGGCGGTGGCGGCGAGCGCTTCGATCATGGTCCGCGCGACGTTGTTGTAGACATCTTGCGCGGTGAGCGACCAGCCGGAGGTTTGGCAGTGGGCGCGCAAGGAGAGCGAGCGCGGGTCTTTCGGCGCAAATTCGCGGCCCACAAGGTCGGCCCAGAGCCGCCGCGCGGCGCGCATTTTGGCGACCTCCATGAAGTAATTCATGCCGATCGCCCAGAAGAACGAGAGGCGCGGGGCAAAGGCATCCACATCAAGCCCGGCGCTCCGGCCGGCGCGGATGTATTCAAGCCCGTTTGCGAGGGTGTAGGCCAGTTCAAGGTCCGCCGTCGCCCCGGCCTCCTGCATATGATAGCCGGAAATGGAGATCGAATTATACTTTGGCATGTTTTGCGCGGTGTACGCAAAGATGTCCGAAACAATCCGCATCGACGGCTGCGGTGGGTAAATGAAGGTGTTGCGGACCATGAACTCTTTTAAGATGTCGTTCTGGATGGTCCCTTTCAGGTCTTTTTGGGCGACGCCCTGTTCTTCGGCCGCCACAATGTAAAGCGCCAGTACGGGCAAGACTGCGCCGTTCATGGTCATCGACACGGTCATCTCGCCGAGCGGAATCTTGTCGAAGAGCGTGCGCATGTCGAGGATGGAATCGATGGCAACGCCCGCCATGCCCACATCGCCGGAGACGCGCGGGTGATCGCTGTCGTAGCCCCGGTGGGTGGCAAGGTCGAACGCGACCGATAGGCCCTTTTGCCCGGCGGCAAGGTTGCGCCGATAAAAGGCGTTGGATGCCTCCGCCGTCGAGAAGCCCGCATATTGGCGGATCGTCCACGGTTTTTGGACGTACATGGTGGGGTACGGGCCGCGCAAAAACGGCGCTGCGCCGGGGACGGTTTCAAGGTCGATCCCGTCCCGGCTGCCCCGGGCGGCCACATCAATGCCCTCCGGCGTGAGGGTGGTCCCCCCCTCCGGCGCGGCGAGTCTTTTTCGCGAAAAGGGCGTGTTGGCGAAGGACGGGATGGTCATGGGGCCTCTCCAATCGCGCCAAGGGGCGGGAAGGCGGGCGTTGTGGCAAGCGAGAGCGCCCGGCCGTCCTTCGCCGCCGCCATCAGCGCCGCGAACGGGCCGGTGATGCGCTCCCCTTCGCGCGGGGTCGCCGGTGTGGGCGGCGGGGCGGTGTCGGGCGTCGTGGGTGGGTGTTTTGTGACGCCAATGAGGGTGCGCGGGCGGGCCTTTGCGGCGTCGAGGCGGGTTTTGAGCTCGGCCGCGGTTCGCCAGCCGGGCGCGCCCTCGCCAAGGGTTTTGAAAAGCGCCCAGGCCGCTTCGCCGAGTGTATCGGTGAGCGCTTCCAGCGTGCCAGACCCTTCGGCGGGGTCCGAAAGGAGCGCAATGTGGCCCTCGTCTTGGAGGAGGGCGCTGATGTTGCGCCCCATCCGCGCCCCAAACGGCGCGCCGCTGCCATCGAACGGGGGGAGGCGCACACTGTCCGCACCGCCAAGCATCGCGCCCATGGCCGCCCCTGTGAGGCGCAACAGGTTGGTGGGCCGGTCGCTCGGCGCAAGGGTCGACGCTGTGGCGATTGCGTGGATTTCGGCCGGGATGGCAAAGCCAAAACCCTCGCCGAGGAGGGCGTGGATTGCGCGCATGGCGCGGACTTTTGCAAGGGTCACGAAGACGTCGGCCGATGCGCCGAGGCGGATGCTGGTGCGCGCCGCGATGGCTTCCGCGGCGTGGCCGGCCGCAAGGCCCTCGCGCAGGATTTCAGCAAAGTGGAGCGTTGCGACGGCAAGCTCTTCGGCCGGTGCAAGGCCCGCTTCGGCGGCCACCGCGCCGTCGGCCACGAAGCGGGTGCCGGCGACGGCGGTGGCGTCGATGGCGTCGCTGACGGTGGGGAGGGCGGCGTGGAGTGTGCGGGGCAGCGTTCCGCGCCGTTCGCAAAGGGTGAGGAGGAGGGCGAGTGCGGCGGGGGCGCTGTCGCCCGCGTCGATGTGGAGGTCGATGAGGTCGAGGGAGACGCCATCCAGGGTTTGGTCGAGATCGTCGACGGTGTTGATGGTGAGGCCGATGTGGCCGGGGCGGGCGCCGGCGAACACGAGGGCAAGGCCTGTTGCGCCGTTTGTAAGGTCGGCGCGGGCGGTGGCGGCGGCCCCGTCGATGTGGACGGGCTGGACGATGGCAGCGTTGTCGCCGGTGGGGCGGCCGGCGTAGCGCGGGGGGGCGGCGGGGGCGAAGGGGGTGAGGCTGCCGCGGGCGCCCAGGATTGCGGAGAGGTCGGCATCCAGCGTCTCCCGCGGTGCGCCCTTGAGCGCGCGGTCGGCGAGCTTGTGCCAGCGCTCCATCACCCCATCGGACATCGGCCATCCTCCTTGCCGTTCAAATATGCTTGGATCACCCGAACTGGCAATGCGAGGAGTTTTGAGGCCATGGCCGTCGATGCGATCTTGTCCCACGTGGATCAGACGATGGATGACAGTTTGGAGCGGCTGTTTTCGCTCCTGCGGATCCCGTCGATCTCCACCGATCCGGCGCACAAGGCCGACTGTCGCCGGGCGGCGGAGTGGCTGGCGGCGGACCTTTCGTCCATCGGCCTTTCCGCCGAAGTGCGGGCGACGACCGGGCACCCTGTGGTGCTTGCCAAAGGGGCGGGACCGGCGGAGAAGCCGCACGTTTTGCTTTATGGGCACTATGATGTGCAGCCGGTCGACCCGCTCGACCTTTGGGATGCGGACCCGTTTGCACCTCACGTGGTGACGCGAGAGGGTGGCGAAAAGGTGATCGTGGCGCGGGGGGCGTGCGACGACAAGGGCCAGGTCATGACCATGATCGAGGCGCTGCGGGCGGTGAAGGCGGTCACCGGCGCGCTGCCGGCGGGGATCACGGTGTTGATTGAGGGCGAGGAAGAGTGCGGCTCGCCCTCGCTGCCGGGGTTTTTGGCCGAGGCGTCGGGCGAGTTGAAGGCGGATGCGGCTTTTGTGTGCGACACGGCCATGTGGGACCGCGACACGCCCGCCATCGCGCTCTCGCTGCGGGGTCTTGTGGGGCACGAGTTTACGGTGCGCGCCGCAAGCCGGGACCTTCATTCGGGGCAATTTGGCGGGGTGGCGCGGAACCCAAACCATGTGGTGGCGCGCATTTTGGCCGACCTTCACGATGAGGCGGGGCGGGTGACGGTGCCTGGCTTTTATGATGGCGTTGCGGAAATTTCCGATGCGCTGCGGGCCGATTGGGACCGGCTCGGCATGAGCGAGACGCGGTTTTTGGGGCCGATTGGGCTTTCTGAGGCGGCGGGCGAGGCGGGGCGCACCGTTTTGGAGAAGGTGTGGGCGCGGCCGACGGCTGAGGTGAACGGGGTTTGGGGCGGCTACACGGGCGCGGGGTTCAAGACGGTGATCCCGGCGGAGGCGTCGGCCAAAGTCTCGTTCCGCTTGGTGGCGGGGCAGGATCCTGCCGCGATTTTGGCAGCGTTCCGCGCGTTTGTGGAGGCGCGGGTGCCGGGGGACTGTTCGGTCTCCTTTGAGGCCCATGGGGCGGGGCCGGCGTTTTCAGTGCCTTCGGATTGGGGCATGTTGGAGGCGGGGCGCGCGGCGCTTTTGGCCGAGTGGGGTTCTGCGCCCGCGATGGTGGGGATGGGCGGCTCGATCCCCATTGTGCATGATTTTAAGCATGCGCTGGGGATGGACACGCTCATGATCGGCTTTGCGCTGGAGCGTGACGCGGTGCACTCGCCCAACGAGAGTTATGATGTGCGCCGGTTCCACAAGGGCATTCGCTCGTGGGCCCGGGTGTTTGCGGCGCTTTGAGTTCTGCGGGTGTGGCCGGCCGCCTGTTTTGGGGGCCGGTTGGTCTTGCGGTTGACGGGACGCGTGGGAGGCGGCCGTTGATTTCTGTTGTGTTGGCCGTCGCCCACGCGTCCCATCTCGGCTTTTGACTGGATCGGGCGTTTGGCGGGTGGCCCTTGCGGGGTCCGCCTCAGTTGCCGCCGCCAGGGACCACATGCCTGCCTCGTGGGTCAGGTCCAAGTGGTGACCAGCGGCAACGCCGATCTGGTCGGCCCCGCGCGCGCCCCTCCGTTATGGAGCGTTTGTGAGACAACCGAGCCCCCGATCCTTCGCGGCGGTCGGTCCGGACCGCGCCTCCCCTTGGGATCGGGCGACGGGGTGGAGTTTGGCATGGGTTTTGGGGGTGGGGATAAAATGCGACAGCCGCTATTTCCCAATTGCCAGGTAAGTTAGACCTACCGCTCGGTTTCAGGCTTCGACGAGCCGACTGATGCACCAACCCGGTGTGTCTGCAAATTCCACACTATGATCCCCAGTTTCAGCCCATTGTGATGGGCGGACATGCTTGAATTTCGCTGTGTAGTAGAAGTCTGTTCCTTTGAGTTCGTCAATCCGAGAGAAGCAAAAGCATTGGGAGGAAAGACTCTGGTCGTTGCTAGGGTCGTTAAATTTTGTAGATTTTCTTAAGGTTGCTTGGGCGCTGGAGGCATTTCGGGAAGGAAGGACCACGCACGCTTCTCGCTACGTGGACTTTCCCGGTGAGCCTGAAAATTATCATCCCGGGGGCAAGTATTTTGTGGCTCCATGGTCGGTAGACGCCGTGCTTCGGGAGAGACTCATGCTGCTCCCGAAGCATGAAGATCAAAAGCGTCGCTTAAATATTAAGTCGTGGGGCAATGTCGCAAAGCTGTTTTACACTTACACGCGTCTTTCGAACATCGAAAGTACGATGGATTTCAAGTCAGATGATATATTGGCAGCGATACCGCGGATGCTTTGGCCTCAATACGATTGGCAGCTCGGATACGAAAACATGTTTAGGTTTGGGCGAGCTTGGCATGTATATGCTACCCCGCAGGGGAAAAAAGCCTTTCGGTCGAAACACGGAATAGACTTAGATATATTCATCAAAGCCGCTTTCGGTGTTTTTGCGGCGACTGAATATTATCCGGCAGCACGACCGGATTTGCTCTCCAGTTTGAACATTACGAAACACCAAGCACATCTACTGAGATGTGCTATAGGTCAGACGGTGACGGGGCATGCGAAGCTAGCGCGAGCATCGTGGACGGCAGGTGTTCCAAGAGATTTTCAGCGGAGCATTACGAAAGAGCGCCCCCTATTTGAAGCAACTGCCGCTGGCAGAGTAGTTTATTTTGTTCCGTCGCGGTCTAATCTTCTCCTTCGGGTCACCGATGGGCTCTACTACGATATCGTGTCGGACGACTATGCCCGAGTATCCTCGGGCGAGGCTTTTGAAGGTTTATGTTTGAAGCTGGCTAAGCTCTACTTCAATGATACATGCCTTGTACAAACTGAAAGAGCTACTTCCTATGGCAAAAGCGCGGACATAATTGTAGAATCCAATTCGGGCGCTAACGGGCTCATTATTGAGTGTAAAATCAGGAGGATACCAGAGCGCGTGCTAACATCCCCCGATCCGTGGGCAAATCACGCGAAGGATTTCGAAGACATCATCAAGGGTATTTTTCAGATCTGGCGTACTCATAAAGAGTACTACCATACAAAAACACGAAAGATGACGGGGATTGTTGTCCAGTATGACCCCTGGACGATTGCGAGCAACACCTTAGTTGAAAGCATATTTAAAGCCGCCCACGCTAAAGCGGACCAGGTTGGAATCCCGCAATCTGATCGCATTCCAGTTGCGCTGGCCGGTTATGTCGACGTTGAGCGGTCCTTTAGAGCGTCAACGCTTGACGGCCTCCAGGCGGCTATTTGTAGCTGCTGCACTGACAGGTTCCGCGGTTTTGAGTTGTTCACTGTTGTGAAGGAGATCAATCGCGACGAGATGCGAAAAGAGTCGAGACTCGATTATTCGCGTTTGGCGGGAGACGCGGTGCCTTGGTTCCGTAATCCAGCTGCTGAGACGTAGCAGGCTCGCATCTCTTGATCCGGCTCACGGGCGAGCTCATCATTCAGAGGTATAGCAATTCGTGGGATGAGCCGCTTGCTACATCGACAGGTTGAGCAATTGCTTACGCCGCAAACTAATCGCCAGGTCGTGCCAGTTCGGCACCAATAGTTGCGATGCACGGTCGCGCCTACGCGACGCCACCCGCCAAACACCCAAACGCAGGCATCACCAACCGCACCTCACAGCCGATGAAGACTGGCCGTCGTATCCCAGACCCACCAGAAGCCGCGGGGTGGAGGTGCCCCGCCACCTCCGGCTCGAAAACAGAACCCTCCGTCGGGATATGCCGGAACGTGACCCCGGCCAGGCAAAACTCATCAAAAACCGCGCCGCCGAAGCGGGCTGCCGAAGCGTGGTCGTGGTTGCCCGTAATCCAAATCATCTCGGCGCCCTCCATCACCCCGCGGAGCGTTTTGACGTCGTGGGGGAGGAGGCGTTCGGCGCCGAAGGGGTCGTGAAAACTGTCGCCGAGGGAGATGATGCGGTGGGGGGTGTAATGCCTCGTGACTTCGGCGAGGCGGGCGAGGGTGACAGAGCTGTCGTAGGGGGGGAGCATTTGGCCTTGGCGGGCGTAGGAGGAGCCGGTCTCGAGGTGGAGGTCGGACACGACGAGGGTGCGCTCTGCGGGCCAGTAGAGGGCGCCGGAGGGGTCGAGGAGGGCGTCCATGCCGGCGACAAACGCGCGGCGGGCCGGGGGGCGGGGGCGCGCCGGGCGGGGTTGGCGGATCTGGCCGGGCAAGGTGAAGGCCCGCATGGCCGATGTGCCGAACGCGTTACTCAACTGACAGCCTCCGCAATCAAGGCGTCCGCGGCCTCAGCGTAAAGCTCGTCGGACGCTTCTCCGATAACGATCTCCTTGCCGATCTCCAACATGATGGGGACCGCAAGTGGGGATATCTTGGAAAGACGCTGGTGGATGATGCTGGTGCGCACACGGGCGAGCATGTCGGACAGGCGCCGAATGTCGAGAAGGCCGGTGGCGGCGTCCGACCAGGTGGCGCGGAGAAGAATGTGGTCGGGCTCGTGGGAGCGCAGAACGTCGTAGATGAGGTCGGTGGAGACGGTCACCTGGCGGCCGGACTTTTCCTTGCCGGGGTGGCGACGCTCGATGAGTTGGGCAATCTCGGCGCAGGCGCGGAATGTGCGCTTCATGAGAATGGATTCGGCCAGCCACTCGTCGAGATCGTCGCCCAGGAGGTTTTCGGAGAAGAGGTCGTGCATGGTCCGCTCGGCACCGTCGAAGGCGGCGCCGTAGTCGGAAAGGCCCCAGATGGCGAGGGCATAGTCGCTCGCCACATAGCCCATGGGTTTGAGGCGCATGCGTTCCAGGCGGCGGGTGAGGAGCATGCCCAGCGTTTGGTGCGCCAAGCGACCCTCGAAGGGGTAGGCCACCAAGTAATGGCGTTTTCCTCGCGGAAATGTTTCGACGAGGAGTTCGCCCTCGGTGGGTAGGCGGGAGCGTTCGGCCTGAAGATCCAGCCATTCGCGCACTTGGGGCGGGAGGGTCGACGTGTCGGGCGCGGCGAGCATTTTGCGCACAACTGTCGCAAGGTACGTGGTGAGGGGGAATTTTGAGCCGCCGTAGTACGGAATCTTGGGTTCGCGATTGGGTGACTTCGTCACCAGGGCCTCGTTCTCGCGAATGCCTTCTAAGCGCAGGCACTGGCCGGAGAACAAAAAAGTGTCGCCGGGGGTGAGGGTGTTGAGGAAATATTCCTCGATGGTGCCGAGCACCCGGCCGCCGCGGGTGGGGCGGCCGCCGCGCTTGCCGACCAGGCGCACCGAGAGGGTCGGGATTTCGACGATGGTGCCGATGTTGAGGCGGTATTGCTGGGCGTAGGACGGGTGGGAGATGCGCCACAGGCCGTCTTTGCGGCGGCGGATTTTGGCAAAACGGTCGTAGGCGCGGAGCGAGTAGCCGCCTGTGGCGACGAAATCGACCACGCGTTCAAAGGTTTCCCAGTCGAGGGTGCGGTAGGGGTAAGCGCTGCAAATTTCCTCGTGGAGGGCGACAAGGTCGAAGGGGGCGGCGACCGCGCAGCCGAGGACGTGTTGGGCCAGAACGTCGAGCGCGCCCTCGCGGATGGCGGGGGTGTCTTGGTGGCCAAGATATGACGCGTCGAGGGCGGCCTGGCACTCCATCACCTCAAAGCGGTTGGAGGGGACGAGGATGGCTTTTGAGGGCTCGTCCATGCGGTGATTGGCGCGGCCGATGCGTTGGGCGAGGCGCGAGGCGCCTTTTGGGGCGCCGACGTGGATGACAAGGTCAACGTCGCCCCAGTCGATGCCAAGGTCGAGGGTGGAGGTGCAGACGACGGCTTTGAGTTTGTTTTCGGCCATCGCCGCCTCGACCTTGCGCCGCTGGCCGCGGTCGAGGCTTCCGTGGTGGAGGGCGATGGGGTGCGTCTCTTCGTTGATGCGCCATAGTTCGTGGAAGAGAAGCTCGGCCTGGGACCGGGTGTTGACGAAGACGAGCGTGGTGCCGTGCTCGCCGATGAGGCGGTAAATATCGTCGAGCGCCCAGCGGGTCATGTGGCCGGCCCAGGGGACGCGGGCGTCGCTTGCCAGGATTGAGACGTTGGGCTTTGCACCGCCCTCGACCACCACGAGGTCGGCGTGGGTGGGGTTGTCGGCGCTTGTTTGGGGCGCGAGCCAGGCGCGCAGATCGTCGGGGTGGGCGACGGTTGCGGAGAGGCCGACGGTGCGCAGAGCCGGGGCGTGGGTGCGCAGGCGCGCAATATCGAGGCACAGGAGATCGCCGCGCTTGGAGGTGACGAGGCTGTGGAGCTCGTCGATGATGATGACGGAGAGTTCGGAGAAGAAGCGGGCCGCGTCCGGCTGGCTCACCAGGAGGGCGACTTGCTCGGCGGTGGTGAGGAGAATGTCGGGCGGGTTTTCCTTCTGGCGGCGGCGGCGGTTTTGGGGCGTGTCGCCGGTGCGCGTCTCCATGGTGATGGGGAGCGCCATCTCCTCCACGGGGGCCGACAGATTGCGCGCAATGTCCACCGCGAGGGCTTTTAACGGGGAGATGTAGAGGGTGTGGGGGCCCTCGCGGACCGGGGCGTTGCGGGCGCGGTTTTGGGTGGCAAGCTCGATGAGGGAGGGGAGGAAGCCGGCCAAGGTTTTGCCGGCGCCTGTGGGGGCGATGAGGAGGGCGGAGCGGCCGCGTTCGGCTTTGTCCAAAAGGGCGAGCTGGTGAGGGCGGGGCGTCCAGCCGCGGGCGTCAAACCAGCCGGCGAAGGGGCTTGGGAGTGTTGTTGTCGGTGGGGGGGCAAGGTCGATGTCCACAGGCGTCAGGATAGCGCCACTTGCTGCGCAAAGGTAGATCGAAACGCGAACATGACGCCGCGGGCGGTGGCGTTGAACGTTGCGATGAAACGTGTGGGGGGAGGCGGGCGCGCCATCGACATCGCCGACACGGGCGGCCATAGATGGTGAACCAGGCCGTAACAGGGTGAGTCGCGAAAATGTCTAGCCGCTTTTTGACAATTCTCCTGGTGTTGGTGACCGCAGGGTCGCTGGGCGCTGCGACCTATTTTTACCAAAATCTTGAGGCCGCGAAGGAGGCGGCCGAGGACACGCAGCGCACCGTGACGCGGCTGACGGCCGATCTTGAGGCGCAGGTGAGTGCGGCCGGGACGCTGGCGGAGGCGGAGGCCGCGCAGGCTGAGGCGGAGGCAACGGCGGCGGCGCTGGAGGCGGATGCGGCCGCCGCGGCCGAGGCGCTGCGGGCCGCGCAGGAGCGGCTGGGGGCCGTGGAGGGCGAGGCGGGCGCGCTTGCCCGCACGCTGGAGGAGATTGAGGCCGCGGTGGCCGATGCGACGGCGCAGCGGGATGGGCTGGCGAGCGAGGTGGACGAAGGGGTGAGCGCGCGGGAGGCGCTTGCCGTTGCGGTGGCCGCGCTGGAGGCGGAGCGTGAGGCGCTTGGCGCAGACGTTGCCGATCTTGAGGCGGCGCGGGCGGAGATCTCGGCAACGCTTGCGGAAGGGGAGGCCGGCGTTGCGCAGGCGCAGGCGGCGGCTGACGTTTTGGCCGGCGAGCGGGAGGCGCTGGCCGCGCAAACCGCGACCCTTGGGACGGAGCGCGACACGCTGGCAGCAACGCTGGAGCGATTGTCGGGCGAGGCGGCGGCGGCAGAGGCGGCGGTGACCGCGCTGTCGGGCGAAGCGGAGGCGGTGGGCGCAAAGGTTGCGGCACTGCGCAGCGCTGAGGCCGCGCTTGCCGATGAGGTGCGCGCGCTGGAAGGGCGTCGCTCCAGCGAGACCACCGCCCTTGAGGATTTGGGTGTGGAGGCTGCGCGGGCGCAGGACGAGATTGCGGCGCTGTCCGCCACGTTGAGCGCGCTGGAGGCCCGGCAGGGGGAGGTGGAGGCCGCCATTGCGGCGGCGGATGCTGAGGCGCAGGAGAGTGACGCGGCCCGGGCGGCGGCTGCGGAAGCGCTGGCCTCGGTGTCGGCCAACCTTGAGACCGCTGAGGCGGCGCTGCAGGAGCGGCTTGGGGAAGAGGCGCGCGCGGGCGAAGGCGTTGCGGCGCTCAATGATGAGATTGCGAGCCTTTCGGCCGCGCGCGATGCGGCGGAGGCGGCGCTGGGGGATGTGGAAGCCGCCCGGGCGGCCGCGGATGCCCTGCGCGCCGAGGTGGCGAGCCTCTCTGATGAGCAGGCGCGGGTGAGCGAGGCGATTGCGGCGGCCGCGGATGAGGAGGCGGCCGGGCAGGCGCGCCTTGAGGCGCTGAACGCCCAGATTGCCGCGCAGGAGGCAAAGGCGGCGCGGGCGGGCGAGGCGATTGCGGCGCTCAACGATGAGACGCAGGCGCTGACGGTGGAGCGCGACGGTGTTTCGACCGCGCTTGCCGCGCTGGAGACGCAGCGGGCCGAGGCGGCCGACGCGCTGGCGGCGGAGCGCGAGGCGGCTGCGGCTGAGCGGGAGACCATGGCTGCCACCGCGGCCGCTCTTGAAGCGGAGACGGCGGCGCTTGAGGCGGAGCGCGCGCGGGCCGCTGCCGATCTTGATGCGGCGCGGGAGGCCGGCGCGGCGCAGCGTTCAGAAATTGCCGCGGCGCTGGCGGCGGCAAAGGAGGCGGCGGCGCAGGACGAGGCGGATCTGCAGCGGGCCGCCGGTGCGCTGCGCGATGAGATTGATGTGTTGAGCGCGGAGCGGGACCGAACCGCGACTGCGCTGCGCACCGATGTGGACGCCCTTGAGGCCGAGCGCGATGCGGTGGCGGCTGAGATTGCAGCGCTCACCGATCAGCAAAGCGCGCTGGCAAAGGCCCGTGATGAGGCGGTAGCGGCGAGTGGGACGGCCAGCGGGGCCCTTGCCGCCCTTGAGGCGGAGCTTGACGCCCTTCGCGCCCAGCGTGACGCGGTGTCGGGCGCGGTGGCGGCTCTCACCGAGCAGCAGGGTGCCCTTGAGGCGGAGCGGGATGCAGCAGTTGCGGCGACCGAGGACACCATGGCCGCTCGCGAAACGGTGGCGGTTGAGATTGAAGCGCTGGCCGATGAAGTGGCAGCACTTCGGGATGCGCGGGACGGCGTGACGGCGGAGCTTTCGGCGCTGTCGGACCAGCACGATGCGATCCTTGCCGAGCGGGACGCGGCGGTGGTGGCCGCGCAGGAGGCGACTGACGCGCGGAAAACCGTGCTTGATGAGATTGAGGGTCTTGGCGCGGAGCTTGCGGCGCTGCGCGAAGAGCGTGCGGCAACGACCGACGAGCTGGCCGCACTGAATGCGCAGCACGGCGCGTTGTTGACCGAGCGGGAGGCGGCTGTTGCCGCCGCCGATGAGGCCGCGGCGACCCAGGCGAGCCTTGTGGAGGAGGTGGCCGCGTTGCGCGCCGCGCAGGAGGCGGCGGAGTTGGCCACCCAAGAGGCGACCGAGGCGCGCCAGACGGTGCTTGATGAGATTGCCGGGCTTGGCGCAGAGCTTGAGGCCCTTCGCGAAGAGCGGGCGGCAACCACCGAGGAGGTGGCCGCGCTGAACGCCCAAGAGGGTGCGCTCTTGGCGGAGCGGGAGGCGGCTGTTGCCGCCACCGAGGACGCCGAGGCCACCCGCACGGACCTTGTTGCGGCGGTGGGTGCGCTGCGCGATGAGGCCGCGGCGTTGCGCGCGGAGCGGGACGCGGTGGCCGCCGAGACGGAGGGGCTGGCGGCGCAAAACGCTGCCCTTGTCGCGGAGCAGGAGGTGGCCCGCGCGGCGGTCGCGACGCTGTCAGAAGAGCGCGATGGGCTTGCGGGCGAAGCGGCTGACGCTGCGGCAGCGCAGGCGGCGGCGGAAGCTGCGCTGGCAACGCTGACGGGCGAGGTGGCGGAGGCGAACACCGCTCTCGAGGCTGCCAACGCTGAACTCGCGGCCCTTGGCGAGGAGGTGGCCGCCCTCACAGCCTCCCGCGATGGGCTGACGGTTGAGGTGGAGGCGCTTTCGGCTGAGGAGGCGGCGGTTCGCGAGGCGCGCGCGACCCTCGCGGCGTTGGGCGATGAGCGCGATGCGTTGGCGGGCGAGGTGGAAGAGCTGTCAGAGGCGCGGCGGTCGGCGGAGCGTCAGGTGATCCGCAAAGAGGCGGAGCTTCAGGACGTCACCCGCCGCTTTAGCGCGCAGGAGCAGGAGCTTGGCGGTCGCAAGGCGGTGCTGGAAGGCCAGATCAAAGCGCTGGAGGCGGATCTTGCCAAGTGGGAGACCCAGCGCCAGTCGCTTGTGGAGGCGATCGATGCATTGGCGGCGGGGGATGCCGCCGAGCCCGATGAGGACGCCACGGAGTAGGATTGCCGGACGGCGCACGGTGATCGGGTTGGCCGTTCTGGCTGGTGGTTGAGGGCGACTGGGCGGCGCTTGTGTTGAGCGCCCAGTTGCGCTTTGCGGGGCGGGGCTGATCGCGTCGCGCCACTCGCGGTTGGCTTTGCGGTGCCGCGGTGGGCCTATGCGTGTCCTGCATGTCGGGCGGACGGAGCCCTTGCGGCGACCGCTGTTCTCGGTAAACCCACACGCAAATTGACGAGGCGCGACATCGCCCGCCCATCTGTGCGCGGCGATGGGCACTTGCCCCTACGACCACTCATTGCGGCGCGCCTTTCTACCGCCACCTGTCGCGCCGACAAGGTCCGCGCGGCGCCTGGGCGTCGCCCATACGCGACAAGTCATACCGGCGCGCCTTTGGATTGACCCATTGTGCGCCGGTAAAGCCCGCGCGGCGCCTGAGCGTCACCCCCACGCGACAAGTCAAAGACTTGGCGCGTCGGTATCAGATAGTTGGCGCGTTGGGACCAGATCCTTTGCGCGACGTGGGGGCGCCCGGCGCGGTGATGGCGTCGGGGCTTCAGACTCACGCGGTGAGGGCGTCGGCCAGCGTGTCGGCGCCGAAGCGGACGGGGTCGGTGGTGGGGCGGCCGGTGGCGTCGGCGGTCTCGGCGAGGGCGCGGGTGGCGGCGGCGTCGTCGAGGCCGCGGGTGTTGAGGGCGATGGCCACAACCCGGGCGGAGGTGAGGGCGCCGGCGGCAGGGGCGACGGCCTCGTAAAGGGCAATCACCTCGGAGAGTGGGGGGACGGGGACGTGGTCGAGCGTGTCGAGATGGGCCATGCCGGCGCGGTGGCACAGGATCATCGCGTTGGCGCAAGAGCCGCGCAGGAGCGGCAGTGTTGCCGTGGAACCGGGGTGCAAGAGCGAGCCTTGGCCCTCGATGATCTGGATGGCGTGGTCGCCGGCGGCCATCACCATGCGCTCCACGGCGCCGGAGGCATGATCGACCCGAAAAGCGTCAAGGGGGATGCCGGTGCCGGTGATGGCAATGCCGATTTGGCCGCTGGCGAGGAAGACCGCATCTTCGCCCCGGGCGCGTAAGGTTTTCCAGACTTCTAGGCCTGCGGTCATTTTGCCGATGGCCATGTCGGTGCCGACCATGAGGCAGCGGGTGTTTTGTAGCGTTGCCGCACGCGCCGTTGCGATGGCGGGGAGGTCGCCGACGGGAGTGCGAAGGTCCCAGACAAACTGGGTCTCAGCAAGGGTTGGGAAGCGGGGGGCGAGGGCATCGTGGAGGCCGTTCACGACGCTGAGGCCGGCGGCGATGGCGCGTTCCAGCATCGCCATCCACGCGGCGGGGAGGCGGCCGCCGGAGGGGGCGGTGCCGAGGACCAGGACTTCGGCGCCGCGGGCGATGGCGTCCTCAAGCGCGGCGACGATGGGGATTTTTGCGCCGATGCCGAAGAAGTCGGCGGCGGTTTTGCCGGCGGCGTGGCTGTCGATGATCGCAACCACCGGGTTTTGGCCGTAGCGCACGATGCCTTCGGTCATTTTCGCGTTGAGGAGGCCCATGGTCGCTTCGGCATAAAGGGCGATCTTCTTCGTGGGCTCAAGCATTGGAGAGGGCGGCTCCATGGCCGGGGACGTTTTGGGGGATGATGGCGCCGTCCGTCATGGGGGCGCCTGTGGCGGGGTCTGGGTCGAGGTTGAGGTGGGAGTCAAGGTCAATAAAATCAAAGAGTTCGGAGAGGGCGGCGCCCGCCGCGATGGAGACCGCGCTTTCGCCCATGCAGCCGATCATGGTTTTGAGATCGAAGGCGCGGGCGGTGGCGACAATGCGCAGCGCCTCGGTGATGCCGCCGCACTTCATGAGTTTGAGGTTTACGCCGTCCACCGCGTGCGCAAACGCGGGAATGTCGGCGGACATGACGCACGATTCGTCCACGAAGATGGGGAGCGCGCGGTCCTTGAAGAGCGACGGGAGTTGGTCCTCGGCGCCTTTGACCAGCGGTTGTTCGATGTATTCGACGCCGCGTTCGGCGAGCCACGCCATCATGTGACGGGCATCTTCGAGTGACCAGCCGCCGTTGGCGTCCACGCGGAGGATGGGGTTTTGGGTGCCGAGCGCCTCGGTGACGGCGGCGAACATGGCTTTGTCGGCCTCGATGCCGGCGGGATTGCCAAGTTTGATTTTGAGCGCGCGGGCGCCTTTTTCGAGGAGGAGGGGGACGCGCTCACGCACCACGTCGGGCGGGTTGAGGCCCACGGTGAGCGAGGTGGGGACGGCGCGGGGGGCAAGGCCGAGGAGGCGGTGGAGGGGAAGGCCCGCCTGTTTGGCGCGAAGGTCCCAAAGGGCAATGTCGAGGGCGGCTTGGGCGCAAGGGGCAAGGTTGGCGCGGGATGCGTTTTGCCAGGTGGCGTGGATGGATGACCGGTCGAGGCCACCCGGCAGGAAGGCGCGGAGCTGGCGCTCGCCTTCCTCCGCGGTGTCGGCGCCCTCGGTGGGGCCGGGCGCCATTTCGCCCCAGCCGGTGTGGCCGTCTTCGGTGACGGCGACGAAGAGATTGTCGGACCCGGTGAACGTGCCGCGGCTGATGGTGAGCGGGAAACGCTTTTTGAGGTGGACGGTCTTGAAGGTGACGTTCATGGGGCTCCAACCCCCCGGCGGTGGCATGGGCCGGGTCGTTCGTGGTTCGCGGCGTTAACGTCCCATCGCGCCGGTGAGGACGCTGGTGAGGTTTTGGCCGAGCGCTCCGCCCACATAGCCGCCTTCTTGCACGAGGACGAGGGGGAGGCCGGTTTGGTGAAGGGTCGCGCCGATGGTGGCAAACCCTTCGGTGGTGACGGCAAGGCCCTTAAAAGGGTCGTCGATGTGGGCGTCGAGGCCGAGGGCGACCACCAGGATGGTGGGGCTGAAGGTTTTGATGCGGCGGAGTGCGGTTTTTAGGGCGGCTTGGAAGGTGGCGTCGTTGGCGCCTTTTGGGAGGGGGAGGTTGAGGTTTGCGCCCAGGCCCGCGCCGGTGCCGCGCTCTTGGGGGTGGCCCCAAAAGAAGGGGTAGAAACGGGCGGGGTCGGCGTGGAGGGAGACGGTGAGGATGTCGGCGCGGTGGTTGAAGATCGCTTGGGTGCCGTTGCCGTGGTGGACGTCGAGATCGAGGATCGCGGGGCGGTGGCCTCTGGTGCGCAGGTGCTCGGCGGCAATGGCGGTGTTGTTGAGATAGCAAAAGCCGGCGGCAGCGTCCGCGAAGGCGTGGTGGCCTGGTGGGCGGGAAAGGGCGTAGGCGATCGGGGCGCCGGCGGCGACGCAATCGGCCGCGGCGAGGGCGGTTTGGGCGGACCAGTAGGCGGCGTCCCACGTTTGTGCGTCGATGGGGCAGGAGCCGTCGGCCATGTGCCAGCCGGCTTGGGCGGCGGCGGATTGGGGGTAGGCGGCGGTGCGCGTCAGGGGGTGGACGGCGGGGATGACGGCCTCGGATGCGCCCTTGATGCGGCGCCAGCGGGTGTGGATGTGTTGGAGAAAATCCAGGTATTCTGGGGTGTGGATGGCGGCGATGGGGGCAAGGCCGCGGTCTTCTGGCCGCGCGAAGGTGGCGCCGGCGGCTTTTGCGCCGGCCATCAGGTGGTCGATGCGCTCTGGCACCTCGGGGTTGTTGTCGAAGGCGCCGTTGACGAGGGTTTGCGGCGGGGCGTGGGCGCGCTGGCGGGGGTCGAAGAAGGCCTTTATCGGCATCAGAACGCGACCTTGTCAGCGCCTTTGAGGGCGAGGAGGGCGCGGGCTTCGTCGGGGGTTGCGATGGTGCGGCCCAGCGCCTCTACCATGGTGCGCACTTTTGCCACCTGTTCGGCGTTGGAGACGGCGAGGCGGCCCTTTTCGATATAGAGATTGTCTTCCAGGCCGACGCGCACGTGGCCGCCCATGGCGGCGGAGATGGCGGCCATGGGGAATTGGGCGCGGCCTGCGCCCAAGACTGAAAACTCTGTGTCTTCTCCGAAGTATTTGTCGGTGAGGCTCTTCAGGTACGTCAGTGTTTCAGGCTCTGGGGCCATGCCGCCCAGGACGCCGAAGACGAATTGGATGAAGAGGGGCGGGGTTGCGAGGCCGCGGTCCACGAAGTGTTTGAGCATCGTAAGGTGGCTGAGGTCGTAACACTCGAATTCGAAGCGGGCGCCGCGCTGCTCTCCCATTTCGTCCAAGATGTGGGCGATGTCGCGGGGGGTGTTTTTGAAGACGAGATCGTCGGTGCCGCGTAAAAATGGCTCTTCCCAGTCGAACTGCCAGGCGCGGGGGCGCTCGGCCATGGGGTAGAGGGCGAAATTCATGCTTCCCATGTTGAGGGAGCACATTTCGGGTTCTGCCGCGAGGGGGCCGGCGAGGCGATCGGAGAGCGGCATTGTGGCGCTGCCGCCGGTGGAAAGGTTGAGGATGGCGTCGGTGCCGGCGCGGATTTTGGGGAGGAAGGCGAAAAAGTCGTCGGCCTTGGCGGAGGGGCGGCCGTCGTGCGGGTTGCGGGCGTGGAGGTGGAGGATGGCGGCGCCCGCGTTGGCGGCGGCGATGGCCTCGTTCGCAATGTCGTCCGGGCGCCAGGGGAGATGGGGCGAGAGGCTTGGGGTGTGGATGGAGCCTGTGATGGCGCAGGTGATGATGATGGGGGCCATCAGGGAAGGCCGTTTGCGGCGCTGAACGCCGTTAGGGAGGCGTCCAGCTTTTCGATGAGTTCGTCGACGTCTGCCTCAGTGGTGATCAGCGGGGGCGCAACCACGAAATGGTCGCCCGTGTGGCCGCCGCGGGTACGACGGGCGTAGACGATGAGGCCGTTGGCGTAGGCGGTTTCGACGAAGGTGTCGTAGGCGTTGAGCGCTGCGGGGAGGGGCGCGAGGGTGGCGCGGTCGGACACGAGCTCGAAGGCGAGGAGGAGGCCTGTGCCGCGCACATCGCCGATGAGGGCGTGGCGGTTCATGAGGCCGGTCATGCGGGTTTTGAGGGTTGCGCCGATTTTGTTGGCGTTTTCCATGAGGTTGTGGCGGTCGATCTCGTCCATGACGGCAATGCCGGCGGCGCACGCGAGGGGGTTGCCGCCATAGGTGAAGCCGTGGGGGAAGCCGCCGGCGTCCATGACAGCGTCCACAATCTCGTCTTTGGCGATGACGGCGCCGAGCGCCACGTAGCCGCCGCCAAAGCCCTTTGAGACGGTGATGAGGTCGGGCGTGACGCCCCAAAGGTCGCCCGCGAAGAAGGTGCCGACGCGGCCGCCGCCAGACACCACCTCGTCGTGGATGAGGAGGACGCCGTGGCGGTCGCAAATGGCGCGTATTTCTTGGAGGTAGCCGGCTGGGGGGACGAGGGCGCCGGTGGAGGCGCCGCCGACGGGCTCGACCAGGAAGGCGAGGACGGTGCCCGGGCCCTCGGCGAGGATTTTGTCCTCCAGCATCGCGGCGTAGTGGTGGCCTGTGGCGGGGTCGGTGGGGTCGAGACCGTCCAGATACGCGCGGGGGGCGGGGATTTTTGGCATCTCGCGCATCAAGGGGGCGTAGGGCGCGGTCATGGGGGCGTAGCCGGTGACGGCGAGGGCGCCCAGCGTGCAGCCGTGGTAGGCGGGGAAGCGGGAGATGACCTTCCACCGCTCAGCCTCGCCCCGGGCAAGGGCGTGGTTGCGCGCAAGTTTGATGGCGCTTTCCACCGCCTCGGAGCCGCCGGAGGTGTAGAAGACTTTTGAAAGGCCCTTTGGGGCGCGGGCGGCGGTTTTGGCGGCGAGGCGTTCGGCGGCTTCGCACTCAAAGTGCATGCGCATGGCGAAGGTGGCGCGGTCCATTTGGGCGCGCATGGCGGCAAGCACGCTTGCGTTGGAGTGGCCGATGTTCACGACCATCGCGCCGGAGGAGCCGTCGAGGTAGCGCTTGCCTGTGGTGTCCCAGACATGGACGCCGTCGGCGCGGGCGATTTCGGCCTTTTGCCGGCGCATGTGGAAGAATTGGTGGCGGTTTTCGCTCACGCGACCCAGAACGCTTTTTCCAGATCGTCAAACTCGCTGGCGGGGCCTTCGAACTTGTTACGGCCCAGTTCCAGGACGTAGACGTAGTCGGCGATTTTGAGGGCGTGTCGGATTTCTTGGTCGACCAGCAAAATTGTGAGGTTTTCTTTGCGAAGGTCGGTGAGCATTTCGTAGACTTCTTCGGCGAGCATTTTTGAGAGGCCTGCCGTCGGCTCGTCCACCAGGAGCATTTTGGGCTCGGCCATCAATGTTCGGCCGATTTCGACCATGCGTTGTTGGCCGCCTGAGAGTTCGCCGGTGACCTGTTTGCGCTTTTCGCGCAGGACGGGGAAGCGATCGTAGTTGGCCTCGACCTTGCGGCGAACTTCTTTTTTGTTGCTGCGGAAGGTCCAGCCGCCAAGTTCTAAGTTTTCCTCCACGGTCATGTCTTTGAAGACGCCGGGTTGCTGCGGGATATAGGCAAGGCCGGCGCGGATTTTTTCAAACGGCGGGATGCTGAGGATGCTTTGGCCCTCCAGCAAAATGTCGCCCTGATTGGGGGTGAGGAAGCCGAAGGCGGCCTTGAGCGCGGTGGATTTGCCGACGCCGTTGGCGCCCAGGATGGTGGTGATTTGTCCGCGGCGGGCTTTGATGTCGAGGTCGGACAAGATGTTGAGGTCGCGGTAGTAGCCGACGGAAAGGTTTTTGAGTTCGAGGACGGCGTCGGTCATGCGGCGTCCTCCTCGGTGCCCAAATAGGCCTCGATGACGGCGGGGTCGTTTTTGACGGCGTCTGGTTTCCCGTCGGCGATGAGTTCGCCGAAGTTGAGCACAAGTAGTCGTTCGGACAGGCTGAAGATGGCGTCCATCTGGTGGGAGATGAGGACGATGGCTTTGCCTTCATGTTTCATGCGGCGGATGGTGGCGTAGATCACCTCCATGAGGGTGGGGTGCACGCCGGCAAAGGGCTCGTCGAGGATGATGACGTCGGGGTCGAGCATCATGAGGCGGCCAAGTTCCAGGAGCTTTTGTTGGCCGCCGGAAAGGGCCTGCGCGTATTCGTTGCGCAGGTGATCGATGGTGAGGAAGGCCAACACTTCCTCGGCTTTGGCGTGGAGCGCGGGGCCCTGGGCCATGTGGCCGAGCGCGAGGGCGGGGACGAAGAGGTTTTCCAGCACCGTCATGCGGCGGAAGGAGCGGGTGACCTGGAAGGTGCGGCCAAGGCCCGCGCGGGCGACCTCAAAGGGGTGGAGCTGATCGATCCGCTGGTCGTTCAGATAGACGGTGCCGCTGGTGGGCTTGATGGCGCCGTCCAGGATGTTGGTCATGGTGGTTTTGCCGGCGCCGTTGGGGCCGAGGACGCCGATGAGTTCGGGGCCGTTGATCTCGTAGGTGATGCCTTTGAGGACGTGATTGCCGCCGAAGCGTTTTTGCAGGTTTGTGACCTTGAGGTGGATCATGCCGTGCGCCCCGCTTGGCGTTTGGCGACCGTTTCTTTGGCAACACCGGAACGGCGGAAGACGTTGATGATGGGCGCGATCAAGCCGTTGCGGAAGAAGCGCAGGGTGATCATGAGAAGGAGGCCGAAGAAGACGAGGCGCCACGTGCTCATGTCGACTTCGATGCCGCCGATGGTGAAGGAGGTGCGCAAGACTTCCAGCATGATTTGAAGGAAGATTGCGCCGAGCGCGGCTGCCACGAAGTTTTCAATCCCGCCGATGACGGCCATGGCCACCACCAGCGACATTTGGAGCAAAAACAGCATGTTGGGCGTGACGATGCCGACATAGTGGGCCTGCACGGCGCCGGCGGCAGCGGCCATGGCGGTGGTGATCGTAAAGACGTAGACCTTGTAGCGCGTGGTGTTGACGCCGAGGGCGGCCGCAGCGTCCTGGTCTTCGCGCAGCGCTCGCACGAAGAGACCGAACTTTGAGCGGGCGAGCCAGGTGAGGACCGCGAGGCATAAGATCAGAAGGCCGAACATTGCGTAGTAGGGTGGGATCTTGTCGGTTGCTTCGAAGGTGCGGCCGAAGACTGTGACGCCATCTTCGAAGAGGGCGGGGAGTTCCATGCCGGCTTGGCCGCGGGTGATGTCGATCTCGGCGGAGATGACGGCTTTGATGATTTCGGAAAAACCCAGGGTGAAGAGGGCAAGGTATGCGGCGCGCAGGCGCAGCACGAGGAGACCGACGAGGACGCCCGCGAGGCCGCCCATGAGGGTGCCCAGGATGATGCCGATGAGGACGGGCATGCGGGTGACGGTGACCGAGCCGTCCCAGGCGGCCATCGCTTGGCGCAGGCAATCCTGGGAGAGGGTGGTTGAGGTGACCCCGATGGGGTTCACGATGACGAACCAATTGCCGAAGAAGGCGAACTCGCGGCAGATGCCGGTGGGTTCTGAGGTGATGTAGAAGTAGTGGCAGAAGAGGGCGGTGGTGTAGGCGCCGATGCCCATGAATGCCATGTGGCCGAAGGAGAATTGGCCAGCGTAACCCGCCAGCATCGACCAGGATGAGGCGAGGATGGCGTAGAAGAACGCTGTGATGAGGACGTGCATCACATAGTCGTAGTTGGTGCCCTGGTAGACGAGGGGGAAGGCGGCGAAGAAGGCGAGGAGGAGGACGCCGGCGATGTTGGGGATCTGTCGCATGGGCGCCCGCTAGAACTGGCCGTGGGTGCCGGAGGCGAAGCGCCGCCCGAACAAGCCCGTTGGTCGCAAGAGGAGCGTGAGGGTGAGCACGATCATCCCGTAAGCGGGGATGTAGCTGGCGGCCTTTTGCGCGTCGGGCACGCAGCCTGTGCCGGCCGCCTCCACGAGGCCCACGAGGATGCCGCCCACGAACGCGCCGGGGAGGGAGCCGAGGCCGCCCAAGACCACAATCACGAAGGAGCGCATGGCGGGGATCGCGCCCACCTGGGGGAGCCATGAGAACGCCTGGACGAGGAGCGCGCCGGCGAGCGCTGCGATCATGCCGCCGAGCGCAAAGGCGAGCATATTCATGCGGTTGGGGTCGATGCCGGCGATGGCCGCCGCGTCCCGATCTTGGGAGACGGCGCGCAGGGCTTTGCCGGTCCATGTGCGGTGGAGGAGGTAGAGGAGCGCCAGGAGCACGAGGATGCAGGTGATTGCCGCGATGAAGCGGGGGTTGGAGATGGAGATGGTGTCGAACAAGGTGAGGTTGCCGCGGCTGGTGCGGATCCAGAGCGGGTCGGCGCCCTCCGGCCAGCGAATGCGCGGAAAGTCGATGAAGCGCTGGGCCTTCACGGGGGTGGCGCCGTGGATGGCTTGGACGAAATATTGGAGGGTGAACGCCAAGCCAAATGTGGCAAGGATGCCGTATTCGACGGGGCGGTCGACCTTGCCTTTGTACATCGGCGTCAACATCGCGCGCTCGAAGGCGGCACCCAGGATGAAGGCGACCAGGCACGCGCCCATGACGCCCACCAGCGGGTTGACGCCGGGGAGCCAGACGGCGGTGATGTAATAGACCAGCATTCCGCCGATCATGTAAAATTCGCCGTGGGCAAAGCTGACGACGCCGAGGATGGAGAAGATGAGCGTCAAGCCGAGCGCCATAAAACCGTAGATGATGCCGATGATGAGGCCGTTGGAGATTTGGCTGGCAACGAATGAGCCGTTGGAGACGCACACATTGTCAGGATCGGCGAAGGAGAAGGCGGCGGCGATGAGGACGACCGCCAAGATGCCGAAGCCGACGATGATGCGACCGGAGAGTTTTGGCGTGGTGGCCCAGAGAAGGCCGACGCCGACGGGGCCGAGCGCAGCGCCGGACATGGCACCCACAAAATTGGCGTTGGAGGTGTCAAGGTCGCGGGCCAAGTAGCGCTGGCGCAAGAGGATGCTGCCGAGCACGCCCCAGACGACCATCCAACCGATGACGCCCCAAAAAATCGTCGGTGATTCCAAATTGTCCCCCGTGGCCGCTTTTGCGGTCCATCAAACGAATGGGGCCGGGCGCATTTGGCGCCCGGCCCCGAAAATTCTATTCGTTGACGAAGACCGGATCGGCGGTCTTGTAGGCGTCGGGGTAGACGATGGCCGCCGAGGTGGAGGACTGCCCCTCCTCTTGGTATTGAATCATGGTGATGGCGGGGTCGGGCCACTGGTGCCACCACTCATCGCCCTTGCCATCTTCGCTGGGGTCCTTCTTGAGGCCATAGTCGAAGTAGATGCGGCCAAGGGTGCCGTCGTGGCTGATGTTTTCGAGCGCGGTGACGATGGCGCTCCCCTCGGTGGTGCCCGCTTCGTTGATGGCCTGGGCGAGGATCGCAATGGAATCATAGGCTTCCATGGCGTAGCTCTCGACATCGGATTTGCCGGTGCGCTCTTTGTAGACCGCGGCGAAGGCCTTGCCCTTTTCGGTGAACTGGCTTTCGGGAACGCCAATGCGCTGCACGAAGGCGTATTGGCCGTCGGGCACGTTGGTCCAGTAGGCGCCTGATTCCAGAGCGTCTTGGCCGGTCTGGAACGGAATATCGAGGGGGCCGATGCCCGCGTCCGCCGCCTGTTGGGTAAAGTTGAACGCGGCCTCACCGGTGACCAGCGTAATGATCATGTTCGGGTCTTCGGCTTTGATCCGCTCCACGATGCCGGCATAGTCTTGGGTGCCGATGTCGACGGAGAAGATGACCGATTCAACGCCGTTTTCGTTAAGACCTTTGGCGGTCTCTTGGCTGGCGGGGATGCCGTAGTCGGTGTTTTCGGTGAGGATGGCGACCTTTTCGACGCCCGGCACCGTGAGCGCAAATTCCCAGATGATGTTGGATGTCCAGGATGAGAGCGGCGCGATGCGGAAGATGTACTTTTGCTTGTCGCCCGTAATCGTGTCGTTCCACGTCTCGGCGAAGACGACCGGGATTTCGCGCGCGTTGGCGACATCTTTTGAGGCAACGCCCACGGAGGAGTGGTAGCCGCCGCCAACCGCCACGACGCCGTCTTGGGTGATGAGGCGTTCCATCACGGCGGTGGCGCGTTCTGGCAGCCCTTCAGAATCGCCGATGACCACGTCAATGTCGCAGCCGAGGACGCCGCCGGCGGCGTTGATGTCTTCCTCAGCGATGAGCATTGCATCGCGCATCGCCTCGCCGCCGACCACGGTGCCGGGGGCGGAGAGCGGGGCCAACGCCCCGATTTTGATGGGGCAATCCTGCGCCTGTGCGCCGGCGGTGAATGCCAGCGTGCCGGCGGCCGCGGTTGCGGCAAGCCATCCGAAACGTCGTGTCATGGAGTGTTCGTCCCTGCGCGGTGCATGGGAAGTCCCACGCAAATGCCGCTTGTGTTGCCGTTCGACGCGTCACGTTAAAATGATCGCTTCGTCGAATGCAAACGGGCGTTGTCACCGCCTACTGTCAAGGACGGTTGTCATCCGCTGGTCGGCGGGAACGGGGTGGCGAAGGAGCGGCTGGTCTCGCCGGCGGCGCGGCGGCGGTCCTCCTCGGCCTTGATGGCGGCATCGATGGGCGTGCGGTCGGTGATGCCGGAGAAATTGTCTCGCGTGGGCATGGCATCGGCGATGTGGAGGAAGCGCTCGTTGGCGACGGCGTAGAGGCGGCGGAGTTCTGGGAGGGGGTCGGGATGGTCGTCGGCGCGAAGGGACACCCAGGGGTAATCCTCGGTGCGGTGGACGACGAGGGCGGCGGACTGGGTGCCCCGCTTGTCGCCCCCGGCGGCGGCGCCCGCCTCCATGGCGTCCATCAAGCGTTCGGCGAGGGGGCGGGCGGGTTCAGCGCAAAAGGCTTTGAGCGTTTGGGTGAGCACCGCTTCGCCCGCCAACATGTTGCCGGCGACCGACACGTTTGCCGCGGAAAAATGGCCGCACCAGGGGATGCAGTCGGCGCCGGTGTGGGCGGCGGCGCGCCCGGCGGGGTCGACGGCATGGAGCTGGCGGATGGCGGACCCATTGTCCCGCGCCACAAGGTTGGCGATGACGTCTGCGGCGTCCTCCCCGGCGGCGATGCGGTCGGCGGCCTCCATGCCCCAAAGGGGGCTGACGAAGGCTTGGGTGGCGACCGCGCAGCGCGCGCCCCGCACATGGGGGACGACGGCGCCAACGGCAAAGAAGCGGCTTGCGACGGCAACGCCGAACTGGCCGGTGGCCGGGTCGCGCGCGGCGATGGAGTAGGTCATGGGCGTCCTCGCCGTTAACGCCCGATGGCGTAGGCCTGCATGAGGCGTGGGGTGGCGGCGGCCTTCAAGAGGCCGTCGGTGTTGCGGCTTGCGGCGGTGAGGCGGCCAACGGTCCAGGGTTCGGCGACCTCCACGGCGTGGCCCCGCGCGCGAAGATTTTCGATCACGGCATCGCCGAGGGCGGGTTCGACCATTAGGTGGCCGAGGCGAATGCCGCGGGGGTCGAACGAGGCTTGGAGGTGGCCGGTGTGGAAGAGGGGACCGTCGATCGCCTCTTGGAGGTTCATGCCGCCGTGGATGAGGCGCAGCAGGAAGATGAGCTGCCACTGGTCTTGCTGGTCGCCGCCGGGGGTGCCGAAGGCGAGGCGGCGGCCGTCGGTGGCCGCCATGGAGGGCGAGAGGGTTGTGCGGGGGCGCCGGCCTGGCGCGAGGGAGGTGGGAAGACCCTCGGTGAGCCAAAACATTTGCGCGCGCGTGTTGAGCGGCATGCCAAGGCCCGGGATCACGGGCGAGGACTGGAGCCAGCCGCCGGAGGGGGTGGCGGACACCATGTTGCCCCATCGGTCGATGACATCGAGGTGGACGGTGTCGCCCCGCCGCTCGGTGAGGTGGGCCATGGTGGGCTCGCCAGCGCCGGGGCCCGCGGCGGCGGCTGGGGCGGCGGCGCGGGCGATGGCGGCGTCTGCGAGCGGCTCAAACCCTTCGATGTTTCCGGGGCGGAGGTCCATCGATGCTTCTGCGCCAAGGAGGGCTCGGCGGGTGGCGGCGTACGTCTCTGATAGGAGCGTTTTTGTGGGGATCGTGCTGTGGGCGGGGTCGCCATAATAGGCCTCGCGGTCGGCGAAGGCGAGTTTGAGTGTCTCGGTGACGGTGTGGACGAAGGGGGCGCCGGCAAGGTCCATGGCGGCGACATCGACCCCTTCCAGGATTCTTAGGGATTGCAGGAGGGTCGGGCCTTGGGTCCACGGACCGCCCTTAAAAACCTGCCAGCCATTTGTTTCGATCGAGAGGGGGTGTTCGTAGGTGGCTTGCCAGCCGGCCATGTCCTGGCCGGTGAGGACGCCCTTTCGGCGGGCGCCGGCGGCGTCCATGACGCAGGCATCGCGCAGGTAATTGTCGATGGCCTCGGCGACGAAACCTTGGGCAAAGGCGTTGCGGGCGGCGTCAATGCCGGCCTCTCGGGTGGGTTTTGTTTCAGCCGCCTCAACGAGGCGGGTCCAGGTTTGCGCGAGGGCGGGGTTGCGGAAGAGGGCGCCCGCGGTGGGGGGCTTGCCGCCGGGCAGAAAAGTTTCGAACGAGGTGGGCCACTCGGTGCGGAAGAAGGTCTCTAGGCCGGCGATGGTGGCGGCGACGCGGGGGAGGAGCGGGTGGCCGTTGGCGGCGTAGGCGATGGCGGGGGCGAGGACGTCGCGCAGGGGGAGCGTGCCATGGTCGCGCAGCATGAGCATCCACGCGTCGAACGCGCCGGGGACGACGGTGGCGAGGAGGCCTGAGCCTGGGATGCGGGTGAGGCCTTCGTCGCGGTAGTGCGCGATGGTGGCGCCGGCGGGGGCGGGGCCTTGGCCGGAGACCATGGTGGGGGTGTCGGCCCCCGCGGGCCAGAGGAGGGCGGGCATGTCGCCCAGCGGGCCGTTGAGGTGGGGTTCGACGACATGGAGCACAAAACCCATGGCGACGGCCGCGTCCACCGCGTTGCCGCCGGCCTCAAGGATCTTCATGCCGACGGCGGAGGCGATCCAGTGGGTGGAGGTGGCAACGCCAAACGTGCCTGTGATCTCGGGCCGGGTGGTGAAGCGCAAAGCGGGAACCTCGATGGTCAGTGGTCGCGCGGGTCGAGCGCATCGCGCAGCCCGTCGCCCAAAAGGTTGAAGCCCAGCACCACCAGGAAAATTGCAATGCCCGGGTAAAGCGCCATCCAGGGGGCCTGCTCGATGAAGTTTTTGGCAGTGTTCAGCATGGAGCCCCAGGAGGGGGCGGGGGGCTGTTGGCCAAGGCCCAAAAAGCTGAGGGAGGCCTCGGCGATGATGGCCATCGCGATGGTGAGCGTTGCCTGGACGAGGATGGGCGGAAAGATGTTGGGCAGGATGTAGCGCCAGATGAGAGCGTGGGTTTTGAGGCCGATGGCGCGGGCGCTCTCCACGTAGTCTTCCGTCATGACGGAGAGGGTTTGGGCGCGTGCAAGGCGGATGAAGATGGGCATGGCGGAGAGGCCAATGGCGATCATCGCATTTTCGAGCGAGGGGCCGAGGAAGGCGGCGAGCGCGATGGCGAGGATGAGGAAGGGGGCGGCGAGCAGCGCCTCGGTCATGCGGCTCACGGCCGCGTCCGTCCATCCGCGGCGCAGACCTGCCAACACGCCAAGCGGCACGCCGAGGACGACCGCGATGGCGACGGAGACGACGCCCGCCATGAGCGAGGCTTGCGCGCCCCAGATCATGCGGGAGAGGACATCGCGGCCGATTTCATCGGTGCCGAAGAGGTAGGTGGCGGAGGGGGCTTGGCGGACGGCGAGCCAGTCGGTGGCTGTTGGCGCGGCGATGGGCAAGAGGGGCGCAAGGGCGGCGACCGCGGCAAAGAAGACGACCAGGGCGCCGCCGAAGAGTGCGGCGGGGTTCTTGCGGAATTTTCGCCAGAAGCGTGAGCCTTTGGGGGCGACGGAGTCGTCCTCAATGGCGGCGGGTGGGTCGCCCGCGACCACACTCATTGATCCTTCATCCGGGGGTTGAGGATGCGGTAGGCGGCGTCTGCAAAAATGTTCATGGCGATGAAGGCGATGCCGGTGCAAAGGACGATGCCTTGGACGACGGCGTAGTCGCGGTTGAAGACGGCGTCGACGACGAGTTTGCCAAAGCCGGGGATCGTAAAGATCTGCTCGGTGAGGACGGCGCCGGCCAAGAGTTCCCCGAAGAGGAGCGTGGTGACGGTGACGATGGGGACGAGGGCGTTGCGCAGCGCGTGCTTGATGAGGACGATGCGCTCGGCAAGGCCTTTTGCGCGGGCGGTGCGCACGTAGTCGGAGGTGAGGACGGTCAGCATGGCGGAGCGGGTGTGGCGCATGAGGGTGGCCGCAAGGCCGGTGCCGAGCACAAAGGCGGGCATCAGCATGGTTTTGATGGACTGGAGCGGGTCCTCGAAGAAGGGTTGGTAGCCGGAGGCGGGGAGCCAGCCAAGGTTCACCGAGACCAGCAAAATCAGCATGATGCCGAGCCAGAAGTTGGGGACCGACAGACCTGAGAGGGCGATGGTGTTGGCGAGCCAGTCGATCCAGGTGCCTTTTTTGTAGGCGGAGAGGACGCCGGCGGGGATGCCGATCACCATGGCGATGATGAGCGCCATCACGGCAAGCTGGAGCGTGACGGGGAGTTTTTCGCCGATCAGCTCCAGCACGGGCTGGTTGGTGCGCAGCGAAATGCCAAGGTCGCCCTGAAGAGCGCTGCCGATCCAATAAAAATACTGCATCACGATGGGGTCGTTGAGGCGGTATTTTTCGCGCAGGTACGCGAGGACTTCCGGGTTTCTGTCTTCGCCGGCCATGGCAAGGACAGGATCGCCCGGAAGAAGCTTTTGGAGCCCGAACACGAAGATCGAGATCAAGATGATGGTGGGCACCGCAATCAGAAGACGACGACCCAGAAAGGCAAGCATGGCGGCGCTCCTGTTGGGGGAAGCGGGCGCGGGCCCGCTTCCAGTTGGGGTTAGCCCTTGGTGACGCCTTCCAGGCGGATCATGCCGTCGGGGTAGGGGATGAAGCCTTTGATGTCTTCGTCCAGCGCCCAGATCCAGGTGACGTGGTAGAGGTAGATGATCGGAAGGTCGGCGTTTAAGATTTCGCGCGCGGCGTCGTAGCTTTGCTTGCGCGTGTCGAAGTCTGTGGCGGTGCGGGCGGCGTCCAGCAGGGTGTCGACTTGCGGGTTGGAGTAGCCGCTGTCGTTGATGCCGCCGCCGGTGGTGGCGAACTGGTGGATGTTGCCATCTGGGTCGACGCGGCCGGACCAGCCGATTTGGCTGGCGGTGTAATCGCCGGCGGATTGATCGCGCAGGAGGGTGGCGAACTCTTTGGCGATGAGTTCAATGTTGATCCCAGCCTCGGCGGCCATGGCTTGCACCACCTGCATGACTTGCATCTGCACGGGGTTGTTGGTGACCTGAACTTCAAGGGTGAGGCCATCGGCAAAGCCGGCTTCTGCGAGGAGCGCTTTGGCGGCGTCCACATCGCGCTCTGGCACGGGAAAATCGGCGTTGTACCACGGCGAGGTGGGCGGGAAGGGCTGGTTGCCGGCCGCGAATGCGCCCTCGAAGACCACCTGGTTGAGGATCGCGCGGTCGACGGAAAGGCTCAGCGCTTGGCGGATTTTTGCCTCTTGGCCGAGCGGATTGTCGGCGCCGGCGCCGTTCGCGACATTGATGGTGATGCCCTGGTAGCCGAGCGACACGGCCTGTTCGAGCTGGAGGCCGTCGTCGTTGGTGACGGAGCCAACGTCGGTGGCGGCGAGGCGCTCAAGCATATCAAGGTCGCCGGAGCGAAGGTTTGCAAGGCGCACCGTGGTGTCGGGGATGGGCACGAACGTGACGGTGTCGATGGTGATGGCGTCGGCGTTCCAGTAATCGTCAAACTTGGTGAGGACGATGCGGTCTTGCTGCACCCGCTCTGTGAAGGTGAAGGGGCCGGAGCAGATGGGGTTGAGGCCAAAGTCGGTGCCGGCGGCGTCCGTTGCGGTGGGCGAGAGCATCATGCCCGACCGGTCGGCGAACTGGGCCAGGAGCGTTGCGTCGGGCGCGCCAAGGGTGAATTTGACGGTGAAATCGTCCACCGCTTCCACGCCGGTGATGGATTTCACCTCTGATTTGCGGCGGCTTTCGGGAAGGTTTTGGCTGCGGTCGATGTTGGCGACGACGGCGGCGGCGTTGAAGGGCGTGCCATCGTGGAAGGATGCATCGTCCCGCAGGGTCATGGTGAGTTCAAGGCCATCATCGGACCAATCCCACCCGGTGGCGAGTTGGGGGATGATTTCAAGGTCCGGCGTGATGTCGACCAGCTTGTCGCAGAGCGAGGCGTAGACGATGCGGCCGACGAAGGTGCGCGATTGGTCGGGGTCCAAGACGTCGGGGTCGTCTTGCAGGCCGATGCGAAGGTCTGCGGCGTGGAGCGCGGTTGTGCTGAGCGCGAAGGCCAGCGCCACACCAAGGGTTCGTTTTAGGACCATGTTGCGTCCTCCGTTTTCGGTTGATCGTGTGTTTGTCGGGCCGCGCGGGCGGCGCGATAAAGGGCAAAGCGGCGCTTTGCGGCGGGGCTGCGGGTGGGTTCGGCAGCGCCGAGGCCAGATAAGGTGAGGTCGTCGGCCCTGTGGCAGGCAACGGCGTGGGGGCCGGGTGAGAGGGGCGGGTGCGCGGCGGAGCACTGCGGCTCGGCGTGGGGGCAGCGGGTGTGAAAGCGGCACCCCTGCGGCGGGTCGATGGGGTTCGGAAGGTCGCCGGCGAGGGTTGTTTTGGCCCGGCGGGCGCCGACCGCTGCGATGGGGATCGCGGAGATGAGCGCCTCGGTGTAGGGGTGTTTTGGCGCCGAAAAGAGCGTGTTGCTGTCGGCGATTTCGACGATTTCGCCAAGATACATCACCGCCACGCGGTCGGCCATGTGGCGGATGACGGCAAGGTCGTGGGCAATGACGATGAGGGTGAGGCCGAACTCGGCCTTCAGCGCCTCAAGAATGTTGATGACTTGGGCCTGGATTGAGACATCCAGCGCGCTCACCGGTTCGTCGGCCACAATGACCTTTGGGCGCGTTGCAAGGGCGCGGGCAATGCCGATGCGCTGGCGCTGGCCGCCGGAGAATTCGTGCGGGTAGCGGTCGGCGTGGGCCGCGGAGAGGCCCACCCGGCCCATGAGCGCGGCCACCTCGGCCTTGCGCGTTTGTGGGGTGCCGAGGCCGTGGGTGCGCATGGGCTCTTCGATCAACGCGCCGACGGTCATGCGCGGGTTGAGCGAGGAAAATGGGTCTTGGAAGATGAATTGAAGGTCTTTGCGCAGGCGCCGCATGTCTTCGACCGGGAGATGGGCAATATCCTCACCGTTGAACCAGACTTCGCCCTCCGTTGGGTCGAGGAGGCGCACAAGGCAGCGCGCGAGGGTGGATTTTCCGCAGCCGCTTTCGCCGACGATGGCGAAGGTTTCGCCGGGGCGGATGTCAAGGTTGATGCCGTCAACGGCTTTGACCACCGTTGGCGGGCCAAAAAGGGGCTTTTTGGTGACGAAGGTGCGCCGAAGACCGCGGGCGCTGAGGATGGCGCTCATGACGCGGCCGCCTCGAGCGGGGCACGGTGGCAGGCGACGGTGTGGCCGGGGGCAGCGGCCGTGAGGGGCGGTGGGGCAGCGCACGCGCGGACCGCGAACGGGCAGCGGCTTTGAAACCGGCAGCCGGCGGGCATGGCGCCCGGCGGGGGGACAAGGCCCGGGATGGTAACGAGCCGCTCGGTCCGGGCGCCGAGGGACGGCATCGAGCTCATGAGGCCGATGGTGTAGGGGTGCTGCGGGTCTTCGAACACGGCGGCGGCGGGGCCGGCCTCCACCACGCGCCCGGCGTACATGACGACCACGGTGTCGGCCATTTCAGCCACCACGCCAAGGTCGTGGGTGATGAGGATGAGAGCGGTTCCGGTCTCGTCCTGAAGGGCGCGGATGAGGTCCAGGATTTGGGCTTGGATGGTGACGTCGAGGGCGGTGGTGGGCTCGTCGGCGATGATGAGTTTTGGGTCGTTGGCGAGCGCCATGGCGATCATGGCGCGCTGGCGCATGCCGCCGGAGAGCTGGTGCGGGTAGGCGTCGAGCCGCTTTTCGGGGGCGGGGATGCGCACGCGGGCAAGCATGGCGCGCGCGCGCTCCCGGGCGGCGGCGGCGCCAAGGCCTTGGTGGCGGCGGACGGATTCAGCGATTTGTTCGCCGATGGGGATCGCGGGGTTGAGCGAGGTCATCGGCTCTTGAAAGATCATCGCCATCTGGCCGCCGCGAATATCGCGCCGTGCGGCGGCGGGGAGGGTTAGAAGGTTTTGGCCGGCAAAGTGGGCGGCGCCGCTGCGGATCGAAAGCGGCGGTGTGGGCAAGAGGCCCATGAGCGCGAGGGCGGTGAGGCTTTTGCCGCAGCCCGATTCGCCCACCACGCACACCGTTTCGCCCGGGTGGACGGTGAAGGAGAGGGCGTCGACCAGCGGAGTTTGTGCGCCGGCCATGGCGATTGAGAGCGCGTCCACCGACAGGAGCGGGGGCGCTGTCATGGGGCGTCGCCGTGCCGCTCGCCGAGGCGGCCGAGCAGCGTTGTGAGGTGGGCGCGCATGGCCGCGTGCGCGACGCTTGGCTCGCGTGCGGCGATCGCGTCCACAATCAGCGTGTGTTGGCGCAGATAACGTTGTTTTAGCTCGGGTGAGCGGGCGCGTTCGCGCACATCATGCCAACTGGGGCTGGAGCGCGCCTCGTCGATCAGCGCGAAGGTTTTGAGGAGGATGGGGTTGCCGGCAACGCGGGCGATGAAGCGGTGGAGCGAACCGTCCCAGAGTTCGGCGCCCTCGGCGTCGATGGTGTCGGCGGTGCGCTTGGCGAGCATGCGAAGGCGAAGAATGTCGGCCTCGGTGGCGCGTTGGGCGCAGAGCGCGGCGAGTTCCGGCTCCACGCAAAGGCGCGCTTCCATCACGCTTTGGGGGGCGGCGGTGCGCAGCGTTGAGGGCGGGCGCTCGGTGAGCGGGGGCTGGGCGACGAATGTGCCCTTCCCCTGTTTGCGCCAGATGAGCCCTTCGGCCTCCAGCGCGTCGAGCGCGGTGCGCAGGACGCGGCGGCCAACGCCCAGGCGGCCGGAGAGGTTGCGTTCGGTGGGGAGGCGTCCGCCCGGGCCCATGCCGCCGCCTTCGATCATCTGGCGCAGTTGGGCGAGCACGTCGGAGGCGGTTTGCGCCGACATCGCGTCGGGCGCCGTGATGGGGTCGGGCGACGGGTTGGCGGTGGCCAAGCGGGGTGCTCCTGCGGGGTTGGGCGGTCGTGTGGTGCCGAACCAATCTTAGGGTGGTTCATCGATGGTTCGCCTGTCAATCACGAAAAGCGTGCAGTTTTTCTCTCGAATATTCAGCGTTGTGCGCGTTTTACGGCAAAATTTTGCCCATTGTGATAGGGGTGGAGGCTGGGTTTTTGGCCTGTGTTGCGAACCAATTGTGTTGATCTGGTTCGTTGGGGGCGCCGCCGGTTGGTCCCAAAGTTGCAGGCTTTTGTGGGTTGCCGCGGCGATTGCGGTGGATGTGGAAAGAGGATCAGACAACCATGATGGCAACACGGCTTTGCGCCGCCGCACTCCTCGCCGTCGGGCTCCAGGCGCCTGCGGCCGCGGCCGACCGGACCCTCACAATTTCGGTTTATGGGTTCGCCCAGGATGCGTTCAAAGAGCTCGTCTACACCCCCTTCGAAGCGCAGTGTGACTGCACGCTGGTGGTGGAAACCGGCAACTCGGTGGAGCGCTTGGCCAAGATGGAGGCCAACCAGGCCGACCCTGTGATCGATATGGCCGTGCTCTCCACCCACGATGCGCTAAGTGCATCGCGCAAGGGGCTCCTCCAGCCCATCGACGTTACAAAGCTTTCGAACTATGAAAAGCTTTACGACATTGCCAAAGATCCGCTCGGTGACATGATGGGCGTTGGTTATACCTTTTATGCGACATCGATCGTCTATCGGACTGACAAGGTGACTGTGGAAAGCTGGGCTGATCTTTTGTCGCCTGAGCTTGCCGGCAACGTTGCCTTGCCGGATATCACCACCAACCAGGGGCCGCCCGCGCTCTTCATGCTCGGCAAGGCGCTGGGGGATGATGACACGGCGCTCGCCGCACCCATGGCAGCGGTGGGCGAGAAGGTGGACGATATTGTGACGTTTTATGTCCGTTCGTCGCAGCTCGCGCAGCTGATGCGGCAGGAGGAGATTTGGGCAGCGCCCGTGGGGCGGTTTGCCTGGGGGCGGTTCAAGGACAATGGGCTGCCGATGGCCTGGGCAACGCCGACGGAGGGGCAGACCGGCGGCATGAACGTCATGGTGATGACCAAGGGCAACGGCAACGAAGACCTTGCGCTTGAGTTCATGGACTTTTGGATCTCAACGCCAATCCAAACGGCGCTTGCCGAGGCGCTGGTGGACAGTCCCGCCAACGCGGAGGTGACGGTGTCGGACGAGATTGCCGAAAACCTCACCTATGGGGCGGAGACGGTGGAGACGCTGTCGCTGTTGCCGCCGGAAACCATCCTCGACAAGCGTGAGGCCTGGCTCGACGCCTGGAACTCGACGGTGGTGCGCTAACGCGGCGAGAGACTTGTTTCAAAACCGCACCGAGGGCCTGGCCCTTGCGCTGCCCGCCGCGGTGTTCGCGGCGGCGCTCTTTCTTCTGCCGGTTGCGATCTTGCTGTCGGAGGCGTTCCGGTCGGACGGCGGATGGTCGATCGCCGCGTACGTCGACTTCTTTTCATCGCCCCGCGACCGGACCGTTTTCTTCCGCACGCTGCGTCTTGGGGCGTTGGTGACGCTGGTCTCGGCGGTCATCGGCTATGCGGCGGCCTATGCGATTGTGCAGTTGCCGCCGGGCGCGCGGGGGCGGATTTTTGGGCTCGTGATCCTGCCGCTCATGATTTCGCCGGTGGCGCGCACCTATGCGTGGCTGGTGATTTTGGGGCGCACGGGGTTTGTGAACCAGGTGCTGACCGGTGTTGGGCTCACCGATGAGCCGATCCGGTTCTTGTTCACCGAGACGGCGGTTTTTATTGGGCTTTTGCAGCTCTTCATGCCGCTCATGATCATCAGCCTTGTCTCGGCTATGGAGAACATGCCGAAGGATGCTGTGCCCGCCGCCCGCGTTTTGGGCGCCAACTGGTTCCAAGTGTTTTGGCGGGTGATTTTGCCCCTGACGCGCGAGGGGCTGGTGATTGGGGGGACGCTGGTGTTTACCGGCGCGTTGACGGCGTATATCACGCCTGCGATCTTGGGCGGGTCAAAGGTTTTGATGCTGGAAACCTTGCTTTACCAGCGGGTGACGGTGGCGAATGACTTTGCCTCCGCAAGCGTCATTGCGATGATCCTCATTGTGATGAGCTTTTCGGCCAACCTTCTCCTCAAGCGCATTGCCACCGCGAGGCAGGCGCGATGAGCCGCACGGTTGCAATCGTCGTCATCCTGGGGCTCACGCTGGCGTTCTTGATTGGGCCGTTTTTCATCATCATCGCGGCGAGCCTTTCGGCGGGGGAAAGTCTTGCGTTTCCGCCGGAGGGATTGTCGCTGCGCTGGGTATTCAAGGTTTTTGAGGTTGATAGCTTTCGCGAAAGCTTTGCCGTTTCGATGTTCTTGGCCGTGTTTGGGACGCTGGCGGCGCTCGCCCTTGGTGTGCCGGCCTCCTACGCCCTGTCGCGCTATCAGGTGCGCGGGGGGGAGACGGTGCGCCTTTTGGTGTCGGCGCCCATCATTGTGCCGGGGATCATCGTGGGGCTTGCGCTGTTGCGGTACCTCGTGATCCCCACCGGCATTACGATCATGACGGCGCTGTTTTTGGCCCACACGGCGCTGGTTTTGCCCTACGCGGTGCGTGTTGTCTCCGCGAGCCTCGACAACCTTCGCACCGATATTGAAGAAGCGGCCGTGCTTTTGGGGTGCACGCGGTTTGGCGCGTTTTACAAGGTGGTGCTGCCCAACATTCGCGGTGGGGTGCTGGCGGCCTTTATTCTGGGGTTTGTGACAAGCTTTAACCAGGTGCCAGTGTCGCTCTTCCTCTCTGGGCCGGGGGTGCGCACGCTGCCGATCGATATGATCGCGTATATGGAGATCACCTACGACCCCTCCGTTGCCGCGCTCTCCTCGCTGCTGGCCTTCATGTCCATCGGGATCGTGTTTGCGGCGGAAAAGTTCTTAGGATTCTCGCGCTATGTCTGACTATGTGAGCCTTTCCGGCCTCACGCTCGCCTATGGGAACACGGTGGCGGTCGACGCGCTCGACCTTGGGATTGAGAAGGGCGAGCTTGTGACGCTGCTCGGCCCCTCCGGCTGCGGCAAGACGACGACGATGCGCGCCATTGCCGGCCTCATCACGCCGCGGGCGGGCACCATCACCATCGATGGGCGCGATGTGACGCGGGTGCCCCCCAGCCGCCGGGGCGTGGGGCTTGTGTTTCAGTCCTACGCGCTTTTTCCGCATCTCAATGTCTTTGAAAACGTTGCCTTTGGCTTGCGGGTGACGGGGGGTGGCGATCTTGAGCCGCGGGTGCGCGCGGCGTTGCAGACGGTGGGGCTGTCGGACTTTTCGGGGCGGCGACCGGCGGAGCTTTCGGGCGGGCAACAGCAGCGGGTGGCGCTGGCGCGCAGCCTTGTGATGGAGCCAAAAGTGCTCCTTCTGGACGAGCCATTGTCCAACCTTGATGCGCGGCTGCGGCTTGAAATGCGCATGGAGTTGCAGCGGCTCCAGCGGCAAACCGGGGTGACGATGGTGTTTGTCACCCACGATCAGGCGGAGGCGCTGGCGCTGTCAGACCGGATTGTGGTGATGCGCCTTGGCAAGGTCGAGCAGATTGGCTCGCCGGAGGAGATTTATGCCCGCCCGCGCACGCCTTTTGTGGCGGATTTTGTGGGCTTTGAGGTGATCTTGCCCCAGCCGGATGGCGATGCGCTCGCCTGGCGGCCGGGCGGTGTGGTGATTGGCGCGGGGCCCCATGAGGGGCGCGTTTTGGGCGTCTCGTTCGCGGGCGAGCGGCGGGAATACCTCATCGAGAGCGACCTTGGGCGCATCAAGGCCGATGCGCCGGTGGATGAGGCGGCGCTTGCCATTGGCGCGGCCGTTTCGTTCGATTTGCCGCGGGAAAATGCTGTCCGCGTCAGCGCCTGATGGGCGTTTGGATCGACACGGATTTGGGGGCGGATGACCTTTTTGCGATCCTGATGGCCGCGCGCCATGGAGCGATCGACGGGATGTCGCTGTCGTTTGGCTGCACGCGCCTTTCGGAGGTGGTGCGCACGGCCGATTGGGCGGCTGCCACCTTTGGCTGGACGATGCCCATCCACCGCGGGGCCGACCGTGCGCTTTTGGGTGGCCTTGAGACGGCCGAGGCCATTCTGGGTCCGCGCGGGTTTTCTGCCCGTGGCGGGGATCCGACGACGCCGGCGCCGGCGTGCACCCGCGCGGGGGCGGCGGCGGCGATGGCGGCTTGGCTGGCAGCGCCCGGCGTGGAGGCGCGAAGTGTGCTGGCGCTTGGGCCGCTCACCAACCTTGCGACCGTTGTGATCGGGTGGCCGGAATGTGTGCCGCGCCTTTCCCGCGTCATCTGGATGGGTGGGGCGCGGGACAGGGGCAATCACACGCCCCACGCCGAGTTTAACGCGTTTGCGGACCCAGAGGCCCTTGCAGCGCTTGTCGCGCGGGGCGTGCCGCTCACCATCGCCGACCTTACCGCCTGCCGCGCGGTGACGATCGACGAGCGGGCCGTTGCGCGGGTGGCGGCGGGGGCAGGGCCCAATGCGACAACCGTGGCGGCGCTCTTGGGCGGGTACCTGGACATTGCGCTGTCGCGCGGGCGGTCCGCCATGGCGCTTTATGACCCGCTGGCGGCGGCAGCGCTCATCGCGCCACACCTTTTTGATGCGGCGCCCGTGGGGCTTTCAGTGGCGCTGGCGCACGATGGAGCGCGGGGGCGGACGATTGTTGACCGGGGCGGCGCGGCCAACGCGGCGCTTCTGTGGCCGCGCGATCCGGGCGCGATCGTTGAACTCTGTCTCAGCGCATTGGAGAGGGCATGATTGATCAGGATCTCAATTGCCCGCTTTTGCGCGATCGGGCGGTGATGGCTGCGCGCGGGGATGGGGCCTTTGACGTGCTGGTCGCGGGCGGGTGCGTTGCCGATGTTGCGACCGGTGAGGTGCGGGCGGCGGACGTCGGGCTTGTGGGCCCGCTCATTGCCTCGGTGCACCCGCGGGGGGCGCGGGGGGATGCGGCGCGGGTGATCGATGCCACCGGCGGGGTGGTCGCGCCCGGGCTCATCGACAGCCACATGCACATTGAAAGCGCGATGGTGACGCCGCACACCTATGCGGCGGCGATTGCGCAGCGGGGCGTCACGACGCTGGTGTGGGACCCTCATGAGTTTGCCAACGTGGCGGGCGACGCGGGGGTCGACTACGCAAGGGCGGCGGCGGCCGCCGCGCCGGTGCGGATTTTGCCGCAGGTGCCCTCTTGCGTCCCTTCCGCGCCGGGGTTTGAGACCGCGGGCGCCGACTTTGACGCCGCCACCATTGCCCGGCTTTTGGCCGATGCGCCGGCCGGGCTTGCGGAGGTGATGGACATGGCCGCCGTCACCGCGCGGGCGCCGCGGATGCGGGCCATCCTCCAGGCAGCGCTTGCCGCGGGCCGGCCGGTGAACGGGCACGCGCGGGGGCTGACGGGCGCAGGGCTCCAGGCCTATTGCGCGGCGGGCGTCACGTCCGACCATGAGGTGACGTCCGCCGCCGACCTTTTGGAGAAGCTGCGCGCCGGCCTTTCCGTCGAGCTGCGCGGCAGTCACGCCTACTTGCTGCCGGAGTTTGTGGAGGCGCTGTCGGGCCTGCCGCAATGGCCGCAAACGCTGACGATTGCGACGGATGATGTCTTTCCCGACGACCTCTTGGCGTCGGGCGGGCTCGACCATGTGCTCTCGCAGCTTGTGGCGCTTGGGATGCCTTCGATGGCCGCGCTCCAGGCCGCAACGCTGAACGCGGCCCGTCGGCTCGGGCGGCCCGATCTTGGCCACATTGCCCCCGGCCGCCGGGCGGATCTGGTGGTGTTTGATGATCTTAAGCGGTTTGCCGCGCGCACCGTGTTGATCGATGGGGCAGCGCCCGTTGCGGGGCCTGCGCCAGCGCCGCCGGAGGGGCTTTCTGGCTCCATGCGGCTGCCGGCGCTCTCACCTGAGGATTTTGTGCTGCGGGCGGACGGGGCGGCGGTGACGCTTGCGACCATCGCGAACCCGCGTTTTACCGCGTGGGGCTCTGTGACCGCGCCGGTGGTGGCGGGGGCGGTGCAGCTGCCGGCGGGCGCGACGATGATTGCGGTCGCCCATCGCCACGGTCAGCGTGCGTCAACGCCCGCGCTTGGCGTTTTGACGGGGTGGGGGGATTGGCGCGGGGCGTTCGCGACGACCGTGAGCCATGACAGCCATAATCTCACCGTCTTTGGTCGTGATCCGCACGATATGGCGGCCGCGGCCAATGCGCTGGTTGGCTCGGGTGGCGGGATGGCGGTGGCGAAGGACGGTGCGGTGGTGGCGCACCTTGCGCTGCCCGTTGGCGGGTTGGTGTCGGATGCGCCGCTTGAGAGGGTGGCGCAGGGGTTTGCCGATGTGCGCGCGGCGGCGGGCACCATTGTCGATTGGGCGCCGCCTTACCTTGTGTTCAAGGCGCTCGTGGGGGCAACGCTTGCCTGCAACAAAGGGCCCCATCAGACCGATCTTGGGATTGCGGATCCGCTGGGGGGGCGGCTTTTGCGCTCGCCGATTGTGGGTCAGGGGGAAAGCGCTTCTCGCGACACGGCCTCCCAATAGGCAACGCCTGTGGGGATGGCATCATCGTTGAAATCGTAGCGTGGGTTGTGATGGAGGGCGTTTTCGCGCGCAGGGCCGTTGCCGAGCCAGACGTAGGCGCCGGGTGCATGCTCGGCCAGAACCGCGAAATCGTCGCCGGCGGTGGAGGGGGGGAAATTGGTGCGCACTTGCCCGCACACGCGGTTGGCGGCGGAAAGGGCGACGGCGGTGGCGTCCGGCGCGTTCACCACCGGGGGGATGCGGCGGATGAAGGTGTAGTGGGCGGCAACGCCAAAGGTGTCGGCAATGCCGGCCGCGAGGCGGCCGATTTCGTGCTCCAGCGTGTCGCGCACGGCGGGGGTGAAGGCGCGGGCCGTGCCGCCGATTTCGACCGTTGCGGGGATGACGTTGAGCGCGTCCATGTTGCCTGCCGAAAGGGCGCACGCGCTGACGACGGCCGGCTGGAGGGGGTCGACCACCCGGGCGGGCACCGTTTGGAGGGCGGCGATGAAGTGGGCGGCGGCGGTCACCGCGTCGCGGCCAAGGTGCGGCTTTGCGCCGTGGGTGCCAACGCCCTCAAACGTCGCGCGCCAACTGTCGGAGGAGGCGAGCTGCGGGCCGGCGACGACCGCCATCTCGTCGGTGGCAAGGCCGGGCATGTTGTGAAGGCCAAAGACCATGTCGCAGGGGAAGCGGGTGAAGAGGCCGTCGTCCACCATGCGGCGGGCGCCGCCGCGGCCCTCCTCCGCCGGCTGGAAGATGAAGTGGACGGTGCCGGGTGGCGGGTCGGCGGCGAGCTTTGCCGCCGCGCCGAGCAGCATTGTGGTGTGGCCATCGTGGCCGCAGGCGTGCATTTTTCCGGGGGTTTTGGAGGCCCACGGTGGGGTGCCGCGCTCATCCATGGCGAGCGCGTCCATGTCGGCGCGGAGGCCAACCGCGCGCGGGCCGGGGCCGCGGAGCGTTGCCACAACGCCTGTGCCGCCGAGCCCTTCGGTGACCAAAAGGCCGAGATCACGCAGGGTTTTGGCCACGATGGCGGCGGTGCGCACCTCTTCGAACCCGAGCTCGGGATGGGCGTGAAGGTCGCGGCGCAGCGCAATGAGGGCGGCGGGGTCGGTGATTGTGTGCATGGCCGCAAAGTTACCGCGGTTTCGGGTCAGATGGAATCATCTCACCCGGGAGTAACCGCGCCGCTTCAAAGTGGTAGAGCATCTTCTTTGGGTCTGAGAAGACCCAAGATTCTCTAGCGGCGGCGGGCGCCCGCGCACAAGGTTTTGAGATGGAGCCGCACGAATTCTGGCAATCGATCGCGCCGGCGGATGCGGCTGATGCGCCGCCCTATGGGGACAGGTTTCCGGCGCGGTTGCCGGATGGACGGATTTTGTTTTTGCCGATCCGGCCGCTGGCGGGGACGGACACTGCGCTCGCCTCGTTGATCCTCAATCAGGCAAGTTTTGGCGTTGAGGCGGCGCTTTCCGAGCATCTTGTGGCGCAGCTTTCTGGGCTTGACGTTGAGGTTGTGGTGGGGCTCCCGACGCTGGGGCTGTCTCTGGCGCGGGCGGTTGCGGCGCGGCTGGGGCATGACCGATACGTGCCGCTCGGGACGTCGGAGAAATTTTGGTACGACCGCGCGCTCTCCGTGCCGCTGTCGTCGATCACGAGCCCGGGGGCGCAAAAGCGGCTCTTTCTTGATCCGCGGATGCTGCCGCTTTTGGTGGGGCGGCGGGTGTTGGTGCTGGATGATGTGATCTCGACCGGCCGGTCGATGGTGGCGGCTTTGACGCTGTTGGCGGGCGTTGGGGTTGCGCCGGTTGGTGTGGGGTGCGCAATGCGTCAGACCGGGCGGTCGGGCGCGGTGTTGGCGCCGTTTTCGGTGGATGTGCGGTTTGCGTTTGCTTCGCCGCTGCTCGCGCGGGCGGGCGGTGGCTGGGTGGTGGCGCCGGGCGTTTGAGGGCGCGCGGATCAGGCGGCGGCTTCGGCCTCGACGGCGGCGCGCATGCCGTCCGTGAGCATGGTTTTGAGGCGCGTGGTGACGGCCTCGCGCCAGGCGGGGTTTTCTTGCAGCGGGGTGGGGATGATGCTGGCCACGCGGTCGATGAGGGCGTGTGGGGGGAGGGCCTGTGGGGGGAGGGCGGTGTCGGGGGCGCTGATGAGGGGGTCGGCGAGGTCGTGGGGGTGGCCATCGTCGGTGCGGCCGACGGTGAAGCGGAGCCATGCAGCGGTGGCGAAGGCGAAGGGGGCAAGGGGGTGGCCGTGTGCGGCGGCGTGTTCGGCAGGGGCAAAGATGCGCTGGGGCATTTTTTGGGAACCATCGCGGGCGATTTGGCGCGTTTGGTGGGCAAGGTTTGGGTTTTGGAACCTTGTGAGGAGGCGGCGCGCGTAGTCGGTGAGGTCGAGGCCGGGGGTTGGGGCAAGGGTTCTTGCGGCGGCGTCGAGGTGGCGGGCGATGAGGCGGGCCATGGCGGGGTCGGCCATCACGTCGCGCACGGTGGGGTGGCCGAGGAGGACGCCGCAATAGGCGAGCATGGAGTGGGCGCCGTTGAGCATGCGAAGCTTCATGGTCTCGTAGGGCGCGACGTTGCGGGTGAGGATCGCGCCGCCGGCCTCCCACGCAGGCCGGCCTTGGGGGAAGGTGTCTTCGACCACCCATTGGCGGAAGACCTCGGTCTCGACGGCTGCATGGTCGCTGAGGCCAAGGTGGTGTTTTGCAAGGGCGCTTGTGCCCACCGTGGGGGCAGGGGTGATGCGGTCCACCATTGTGGCGGGGACGGCGACGGTGTCGGCAAGCACGGGGGCGAAGGTGGGGGCGGTGTGGGTTGCAAAGTCGATGAGGAGGCGGCGCACGAGCGTGCCGTTTTGGGGGAGGTTGTCGCACGAGAGGACGGTGAAGGGGGGGATGCCCTGGGCGTGCCGTTGGCGCAGCGCCAGGGTGAGGAGGCCGGCGACCCCCGTGGGGGCCTCGGGGGTGAGGAGGTCGGCGGCGATGGCGGGATGTTCCGCGTCGGCGCGGCCGGTCGCAAGATCGATGCCGTAGCCGCGCTCGGTGACGGTGAGGGTCACGATGCGCGTTGTTGGGGCGATGAGGGTTTTGAGGACGGCCTGGGGGTTGGTGGCGAGGGAGAGGGTGCTGGCGATGGCGCCGATGACGCGGGCGGTGCTGCCGGCAGCGTCCCGCGCGATGACGGTGTAGCGGTGGTCTTGGGGGGCAAGTTCGGCGGCTGCGGTGGCGCTGCGGGGGCTGATGCCGATGATGCGCCAATCGCCTCCGGCGGCGGCCAGTGCATCGTCGGTGTAGACGGCTTGGTGGGCCTTGTGGAAGGCGCCGAGGCCGATGTGGACGATGCCGGGGCCGTGGGCGGCGGGGTCGTAGGCGGGGCGGTGGACGCCGGGGGGCAGGGTTTGGGTGGCGCTGAGGCGGGCGGTCATCGTGCGGCGTGGCGCGGGGCGGGGGCAGCATGGCGCGGAGCGGGGGCTGCGTGGTGCGGGGAGAGCGCGGCAATGACGCCGCGCAGCTCGGCAAGGCCTTTGAGGCGGCCGATCGCCGGATAGCCCGGCTGCGCGCGGCGGGTGAGGTCGTCCAAAATGTCCTGCCCGTGATCGGGGCGGAAGGGAATGGACCAGTCGGCCCGGCCGGCGGCTTTGCGGCGGGCTTCTTCGGCCAGCACCGCGTCCACCAGGGCGACCATGTCGGTGCTGCCGGCAAGGTGCTCGTCCTCGAAGAATGAGCCGCGGAGGGCGGGCGTTTCACGGGTGACGTTGCGAAGGTGGAGGAAGTGCACCCGGTCGCCGAGGCGCTGCATCATGCCGGGGAGGTCATTGTCGGGCCGTGCGCCGAGGGAGCCTGAGCACAGCGTGATGCCGTTGGCGGGGCTTTGGACCGCCTCCAAGATCGCGCCATAGTGCGCCTCGGTGGACATGATGCGCGGCAGGCCGAGGAGCGGGAAGGGCGGATCGTCCGGGTGGCAGCAGAGGCGCACGCCCACCGCCTCCGCGGTGGGGATCACTTCGGACAAAAAGTCGATGAAGTGTTGTTGCAAGGTCTTTGCGTCCAGCTTTGCGTATTGGGCAAGGTGGGCGCGCACATCATCAAGGCTCAGCGTGTCGTGGCCGCCGGGGAGGCCGAAGACGATGTTGCCGGTGAGGGCCTCGCGCTCGGCCTCATCGAGGGCGGCGTGGCGTTCGGCCGCCGCGGTGCGCTCGTCGGCGGTGTAGTCGTCGGCGGCGCCTTGGCGGGCGAGGATGAAAAGGTCGAAAACGGCAAAGTCGATGAGGTCGAACCGCATGCAGGTGGCGCCGCTGGGGCGGCGGTGGGCAAGGTCGGTGCGCGTCCAATCGAGGACGGGCATGAAGTTGTAGCAGACGACCTCGATGCCGGCGGCGGCGATGGTGCGCAGGCTTTGTTTGTAGGCGGCGATGTGGTCGCGAAATGGGCCGGTTTGGCGCTTAATATCCTCTGAGACGGGGAGACTTTCCGCGACCGTCCAGGAGAGGCCCGAGGGGGTGCCGTCGCGGCGGGTGGCGACCTCGGCTTGGCGCATTGCGATGGCGTCTTTCGTCCAGACCGTGCCGGGGGGGATGTGGTGGAGGGCGGTGACAACGCCCTCGGCGCCGGCTTGGAGCACATCATCGACGGAGACGAGGTCGTTGGGGCCGAACCAGCGCCATGTTTGCTTCACGGTTGTTCTCCTGCTGCGGCCTGCTGTTGCCGGCTAGTATGGAAGTATGTTAGTGCCCTGGCAACTGAGGTGATTTGATGTACGTCGACGTTCATCCCCGATGGACCCTTGATCCGGCGCAGCCCATCGCGCCGCAGATCCACCGGATTTTGCGCGAGCGCATCATTCGAAGCGACTTGGCGGCGGGCAGTCAAATTTCGGAAACCGAGATTGCCAAGCGCCACGCCATCAGCCGGCAGCCGGTGCGGGAGGCGTTCATCAAGCTGGCGGAAGAGGGGCTTGTGGCGATCCGCCCCCAGCGCGGCACGATTGTGACCAAGATCGCCTACGCCTCGGTGCTGGACGCGCGGTTTTTGCGCGAGGCGGTGGAGGCGGACATTGTGCGCCTGCTGGCCGCAACGCCCGACCCTTCGCTGGTGCGCGCGCTGCGGGCGCAAATTGCCCGGCAGAAGGATGTGGCTGGCAGCGTGCCGGAAGCGTTCATCGGCCTTGACGAGGTCTTTCATCGCACGCTGGCGGAAGGGGCCGGCCGGGGCGGCACCTGGCGCGTGATCCAGGGGTTGAAGGCGCAGATGGACCGTGTGCGCTTTCTCACCCAAAGCCGGTTCCCGCTGGAGCGGCTTGTGACTCAGCACATTGCAATCGTCGACCGGATTGAAGCCGGCGATGTGCCCGGGGCGGACGGCGCGGTGCGCGTGCACCTGCGCGAAATCTTGGATGATCTGCCTCAGATCTTGGCAAGCCGCCCCGACCTTTTCGAACTGCCGGACGGGATTTTGCCCGAGCCGGCCAATGCACCAATCCTAGGAGGAAACCATGAAAATCCATAGCGTACTTGCGGCGGTCTTGGCCGCCGGTCTTGTCGCAGGCCCTGCCGTTGCGCAGGACATGACGCTAAAGCTTGGCCATCTCGCCAATGAAGAAAATCCTTGGCACAAGGCGGCGGTGAAGTTTGGCGAAGAGCTTGCCGCCAAAACCGACGGGCGCATTGTGGTCGAAGTGTTCCCCAACGAGTCGCTCGGCAAGGAGATTGATCTCATCAACGGCATGCAGCTTGGCACCGTTGATATGACGATCACTGGCGAGAGCTTGCAGAACTGGGCGCCGATGGCGGCTCTTCTTGCCGTGCCTTATGCCTATAGCTCCATCGACCACATGGATGAGGTGGCGAGCGGCGACATTGGCGATGATATCAAAGCGCAGATCATCGAAAAGGCGCAGATCCGGCCGATCGCATACTTTGCCCGTGGCCCGCGGAACTTGACGTCAAACCGCGCGATTACGTCGCCGGCGGAGCTGGATGGCCTCAAAATGCGCGTGCCAAATGTGCCGCTTTTTGTGGACGTGTGGAGCTCGCTGGGCGCAAACCCCGGGCCGATGGCGTTTTCGGAGGTGTTCACCTCGCTCCAAAACGGCACCATTGAAGCGCAGGAAAACCCGCTGGCGCTCATTCGTTCGGCAAGCTTTGACGAGGTGCAAAGCCACGTGAACATGACCGAGCATGTTCGTTCGTGGATCTATCTCACCATTTCGGAGCAGACATGGGGCAAATTGAGCGATGCGGACAAGCAAGCCGTGATGGATGCCGCTGCCGCTGCCCAGGCCTATGAGCGTGAGCTCTTTGAAGCCTCCATCGCCGCTGACCGGGAATACCTTGAAAGCCAAGGCATGACCTTTGTGGAGGTGGATGGGGCCGCCTTCCAGGCCGCGGCCAAGGATGCGGTGCTGAACAACGTCAACGATGAGATCAAGCCCATCGTCGAGCAGCTCTTCAACTGATCGATCCTTTGACGGTGACGGCCGGCGCCCCCACGGTGGCGCCGGCCTTTTGCGCGGAGATGCCATGACGCGGCTCATAAAACACCTGACCGACGGGTTTGTGATCCTGGCGCGGGTTGGGGTTGGGGTCTCGTTTTCGGTGCTGATTGCGGCGGTGCTGATCCAGGTGGTGGGGCGCTTTACGGGGTCTTCGCCGGTGTGGACGGAGGAGCTGACGCGCTACGCGCTCCTCTACATGGTGGCGTTTGGGACGGGGCTTGCGCTGCGCACAGGCGACCTCGTGAATGTTGATGTGGTGTGTGAGAATTTGCCGGGGCGCCTGCCATTTTTGCTGCGGCTCTTTGCGGCTTTGGTGACGGCGGGGCTTGCGATTTTTCTCATTTCCCACGCGTGGCGGTTTACGGCGATCGGGCGGATGCAGACTTCGCCGGCGCTGGGTCTCACGATGATTTATGTGCACGCGGCGGTCTGGCTGCTTCTGGTGCTTTTGGGCCTTTTTGCGGTCCTTCGGGTGGTGGGCATGCTGTCCGGCGCTGATGATGGCCGGCCCCAACGGGCAACGCAGGACGAAGACTGATGGACGTTGCCGTTTTATTTGCCGTCTTCATCGGCGGCCTGGTGCTCGGCATCCCGGTTGCGATCACGCTGGGGTTGTCCTCGCTCAGCTACATCTTGGTGTCCGGCATCCCGCCCGTTGTGATGCCGCAAAAGATGTATGCGGGGATGGATGTGTTTGTTCTTCTCTCCATTCCCGGCTTTATTTTGGCCGGCAACCTCATGAACCATGGCGGGATCACGCAGCGCATCATCCGATTTGCGAACGCGCTTGTGGGGTGGATCCGCGGGGGGCTGGGGCTCACCAATATCAGCGCCTCGATGCTCTTTGGCGGGATCACGGGGACGGCGGTGGCGGATGCGGCCTCCATCGGCAGCGTGATGATCCCGGGCATGAAGAAGGCGGGCTACCCGGCCGACTTTTCCGCAGCGGTGACGGCGGCATCCTCGACCGTCGGGCCGATCATCCCGCCTTCGGTGCCGATGATCATCGTGGGTGCGCTGTCGGGCGTTTCGGTGGGGCAGATGTTTTTGGCGGGCGCTGTGCCGGGCGTCCTCATGGGCCTTGCGATGATGGTGACGGCCTATGTGATTGCGGTGCGCAAAGGGTTTCCGCGCCAGCCGTGGCAGGGGGGCGGGGAGGTCGCGCGCGCGTTCGGCAGCGCGGTGTGGGCGCTCGCGATGACGGGGCTCATCATCTACGGCCTGTTGTCGGGCCTTGCGACGCCGACGGAAACGGCAATCATCGCGGCGGTTTACGCCTTTATCGTCGGTGCGTTCATCTATCGGGAACTGCCGCTGCGCAAGGTGCCCAAAATCATCATCGACAGTGCGGTGTCTGCGGCGGGCATTTTGGCGCTGGTGGGCTTTGCCAATGTGTTTGGCTGGATCCTTGTGTCGGAGCGGATCCCCCAGGCGATTGCGGCCGGCGTTTTATCGGTGACCGAAAACCGGTTTGTGGTGATCTTGCTGATCAACATCTTGCTCTTGTTCGTCGGCATGTTCATGGAGACCATCGCGGCGCTCATCATCTTGTTCGTTCCGTTGATGTCGCTGGCAACGGCGGTGGGGGTGGAGCCGCTGCACTTTGCAACCTTTGCCGTGCTCAACCTGATGATCGGGCTCACGACGCCGCCGGTGGGGGTGTGCCTCTTTGTGTGTGCGGGGATTGCGCGCCTGCCGCTGGGGCCGGTGGTGGTGGCGATCTTGCCGTTTTTGCTCACCAACATCGCGGTGCTTTTGGCGGTCTCTTACATTCCCGCGCTCGCCACGTGGCTGCCGTCGGTGCTCGTTCCTTAAAAATTCCTGCCCCTTTGGTGTGGGTGGCGGGGGTTTGGGTGGCGGGGGCGGTCCCCATATGCGTCGGGCGATGGCTGGAGGGAGGGGCGGTCCTGGGCCGGTTCGACTGTGACAATCACAAAATATCCGCGCACGCCGCATCTGGAAGGGAGCGGCCTTCAGCCGGACGATGACCCCACCATCGTGCGCGACCGTGATCTTGCCGCAAGGGCCGGGTGCGTGTGGCTGGTGGAAGAAAAGGTGGATGGCGCAAACGCCGGGCTGTTTTTTGATGGCGCGGGGACGCTGCACTTGCAGTCGCGCGGGCACCGTCTTGATGTGGATGGTCGCCCGTTTCGGGAGCGGCACTTTAACGACTTCAAGACCTTTGCGCGCATGCACGAGGCCGCTTTGTTGGAGCGGCTTGAGGATCGCTACACCGTCTATGGCGAGTGGCTGGGCGCAGTGCACACCCAGTTTTACGATGCGCTGCCCTCGCTCTTCTTGGAGTTTGATGTGCTGGACCGGGTGACGGGCGAGTTTTTGTCCACCCCGGCGCGGGATCGGCTTTTGGTGGGTTTGCCGCTGCCGGCCGTGCCGGTCCTCCACAGGGGGGCGTTTGTGGGGCAGCGGGGGCGGGAGGGGATGATCGGGCCCTCGCTTTACCGATCGGACGGCTGGCGGGAAAACCTTGAGGCGATGGTTGCCCGGTCGGACGCGAAGCTCGACTTGGTGCTGTCGCAGATCGAGACCGGGGCGGTTTGCGAGGGGCTTTACGTCAAGGCGGAGGACGCGCAAACGACGCTCGCGCGCTACAAGCACGTGCGGCAGGGGTTTGTGCAAACGCTTCTGGCGAGTGACTCGCACTGGCACTCGCGGCCCATTGTGCGCAACGCGTGTGCGCCGGGCGTTGCGTTCTTGGACCCGGCCGGGGTGGCGCCGCGGGTGGACCGGGTGGTGGGCGCGCGATGACGACGCTCGCCACCCTCGCGCGTGACGGGCTTGAGGTGGTGCGCCTGGCGGAGCGGCTGGCGGCGGGCAACGTGCCCTCGGTGGAGGCGCTGGGTGCGGCGCATCTTCTGGCCCCGATGCGCGGCGCGCCCCATGACCCGGTGCACCATGCGGAGGGGGATCCGCTGGTGCACACGCACATGGTGGCGTGTGAGCTCGTGAGGCGGCCGGGGTTTGAGATGGTGGCGGCAACGCAGCGGCTGGCGCTTGCCCTTGCTGCGCTCCTTCATGATGTGGCGAAGCCCGAGACGGCGGATGAGGTGGACGGGCGCGTGTCGCACCCGAACCATGCGCCGCGGGGTGCGCGCAAGGCGCGGGCGGCACTTTATGCGGCCGGGCTTGACCCGCGCGTGCGGGAGGCGGCGGCGGCGCTTTGCCGGCGGCACATGCAGCCGCACCACATTTTGGCGACCGCGGCGAGCGATGTGGCGCTGCTGCGCTGGGTGGCGTCAGTGTCGCTGGAGGTGCCGGTGCGCCTTCTTTTGCTGCTGGCGGAGGCGGATGCGCGGGGGCGGGTGAGTGCGCGCCCCGATGACAGCGCGGCGCTGTTGCGCGACTTTGCGGGCGAGCATGACATTTTGGATGCCCCGCACGCATTTGCCGATCGGACGGTGCGGTGCGCGTGTTGTCGCGATGCGGACCGGGATCCTCGGTTTGCCTCGGGCGCGCCGGAGGGTGGGCCGTTGGTGCGCGTTCTCACCGGCCTTCCGGCGAGCGGGAAGAGCGGGGTGGCCATGGCGCTGGCCGCAGAGGGCGCGGTGCGCATCAGCGTGGAGGATCGGCTGGATGCGGGGATGGAGCGGGGCCGCGCGATCCAGGACGCCAAGGAGGTGTTGCGGGAGTGTCTGCGCACGGGTCGCGATGCGGTGTGGGACGCCACGATGTTGACGCGCACGCTGCGCCGCCAGGTTGTGGGGCTCGTCGAGACCTATGGCGCGCGCTGTGCGATCCAGACCCTTGAGGTGCCGGAGGTGACGCGCGCGGCGCGCAACCGGGAGCGGGACCGACCGGTGCCGGATGATGTCGTCGTCAAGATGCTTTCCACCTGGGAGATGCCGACCTTTGATGAGGCGTTGATTGTGGAGGGGCGGCCGGATCGGCTTTCCAGCAACGTTCAATTGGCGGCGAGGCGGTAGACCGTCTCAACGGCGTTGAGCGCCGCTTTGCCTGCCGCAAGGTCGGTTTCGAATGGGGCGCCGGTGGCGAGGGCCGTTGAGAAGGGGGCGATTGCGGCGGCGTCGGCGTCGCGCTCGCCCTTGGCCAGGTCCCACGTGTGCTGGGTCCCACGTGTGCCGGGTCCCACGTGTGCCGGGTGTCACGATGGGTGAGCTGCCAGCCATGGATGATGGGCTGCCGGTCGGTGGTCAGCCGGTGGGTGGGGAGGGGCGGGGCGCCCTCCACCATGAGATCGCCGAGGCGGCCGCGGGCGGGGCCTGCGGTGAGGGTGATGTCGCAGCGGTCCTCGCCCCGGGCGGCGAGTTCTGGGTGCGCCTGGAGCTGGAGGATGAGGCCAGCGCGCAGGACCGCACAGGCCATTGCGGTGGGGTCGCGGCTGGCGTGGGGCGCATCGTCGGTGAGGTTGAGGCGGAGGCCGACGCCGACGACGCCCGGTTCGCAGATTGCAAAGGGGTCATCGGTCAGGATGATGCCGCGGAACCGGGCGGTGTCGGCCCGGAGCGCGGCGAGGAGCACGGTGTTGTCGCTGCCATAGGCGGAGGCCTTTTTGGCGGGCGGCGTTGCGATCGACCGTGTCGTGGTAGCCGACGCCTTGGTGGTGGATGAGGCGGAGCTTGGCGCCGGCCGCAATGGTTTGTGCGGTGAGGGTGTGGCGGCGTTCGGCATCATCGTCAGTGTCGAGGGTGAAGGCCTCGCCCGCACTTTCGCGGATGAGCGCGTCCATCTTGGGCGTGCTGAGGGAGGTGTAGAAGACGCGCATCAATCCGTAAACGTGAAGAGATCGTCGAGGGGGATGTCGCGCAGCCAGCCGGGGGCGGGGGCGCCGGCGGCGAGCTCAGCCTCCATGGCGGCCTCTTTGCGTTTGACGGCCTCGAGGGCGGTTTTGGCCTCCTTTATGCGCGCGGCGGGGATGATGACGACGCCTTCATCGTCGCCGCACACAATGTCGCCGGTGGCGGTGGCGACGCCGCCGCACACGATGGGGAGGCCGACGGAGCCGGGGCCGTTCTTCTGCGGTGAATTGGGGGTGATGGCGGCGGCGAAGACGGGGATGCCGGCGGCGTTGTTGCCGGCAATGTCGCGCACGGCGCCGTCGGTGACGATCGCGATGATGCCGGCGTTTTTGGCCATGCCGATCAGGATATCGCCGGCGACGGCGTGGGCGGTGTGGCCGCCGGTCGCAATGATGAGGACGTCACCGGGTTTGGCAAGGCGTAAGGAGGCCCAGGGGGCCAGATTGTCACGCGGTCCGGCGTCCACGGTGAGGGCGGTGCCGGCGAAGGTGGTTGCGGTGGTGACGGGCTTGATGCTGGCGGCCATGGCGCCTGTGCGGCCAAGGGCGTCGACGATGTTGCCGACGGGGGATTTGGCGAACGCTGCGATGTCGGCAGGGTTGGCGCGGGGGAGGGTTTTGGCGGCTTTGAGGACGGCGGAATGGCTCACGGGGCGGTCTTTCCGAGGATGGTGCCTGTTGTGGCGCCAAAGGGGCGGACCCTGTCGGCGCGGCAGGCAAGATGGATGGGCGCGTCGATGTTGGCCGACACGTCGCGGGGGCCTCGCACGATGAGGGGCGCACCGTCCACATCCACGGTGATGAGTGTTTCTGCGCCCAAGGGTTCCCCGGATGCGACGCGGCCGGCGAGCGTTTCCGGGCCGGTGTTTTTGGTGGGGAGAATGTCTTCGGGGCGGATGCCAAAGGTGATTTTGGTGCCGGGTGCGCCGGCCGGAAGGGGGAGGGTTGCGCCTTGTACGGTGACGCCTTCGTGGGTTGCGGTGGCGGGGAGGAGGTTCATGGGCGGGTTGCCCAAAGAACTTGCGGCGAAGGTGTTGGCGGGTTCCGGGTAAACGTCCATGGGGCGGCCGATTTGGGCGACTTTGCCACCCGCCATGATGCAGATGCGGTCCCCCATGGTCATTGCCTCCGCCTGGTCGTGGGTGACGTAGATCATGGTGGCCGACAGCGCCTTGTGGAGGTGCACGAGACCGGCGCGTCGACCAAGAAAACCTTTGGGTCGCGCACGATGGCGCGGCCCAGCGCCACCCGCTGGCGCTGGGCGCCGGAGAGGGCGTGGGGTTTGCGCGACAAGTATTGCGTGAGGCCGATGGAAGCAGCGACGTCTTCGACGCGGCGTTTGCGGCCGAAGCCGAGGTTTTGGGCGACCCTCATGTGCGGGTAGAGGGCGCAGGGCTGGAAGACCACGGCGATGTCGCGGTTTTTGGCCGGGACGCCGTTCATGGTGTCGCCATCGATGGCGAGGTGGCCTGATGTGATGGTTCCAGGCCCGCGATCATGCGCAAGGTGGTGGATTTTCCGCAGCCTGAGGGGCCGAGGAGGATCATGAATTCGCCGTCGGTGACGATGAAGGTGACTCACCTTGCCGGTTGGTGGGCACGATGAGGTAGGCGGAGTTGTGGATGGTGCGCGCCACCGGGAGCGGGGTGAAGAGCGCGTAGATGAGGAGCGCTGGGAGCAAGAACATCGTGATGGCGAAGCAGGGGTTGGCGTGGTCCTTCTCCGGCCGGCGCGCCCCGCTGGGGGGGGGGACCCGTCAAGGTGGGTTAGTAGGCCGCTGAGATCATGGCGATTGCTTCATCAACGCCGATGAGGCCGGCGGGGAAGGCGCTGTTAATCACCTGGTTGAAGGTTTCGCGCGCTTGGCCTTGCATCTGTTGGGCGGGTATGCCGAAGTTTTAGGCTGCGCCTTTGTTGGCGGCGGCAAGATTTGTGAAGTATTCGGCGTTGTCGCCTGTGATGGTGGAGGGGTCGGCCTTGATGCCGGTGCCGACGAGGTTGGCCTCCAGCCAGGCGTTGCCCCTCTCGGCTGTTGCCATCGAGTTCAGGAATTTTGCTGTTAAATCAGGCTGTTCAGTGGCTGCGTTCACCACGAACAATCCGCTGACGGCAATCGTCTTGCAAGTGGGGCAGGCGGCGTCTTCTGGGATCCGGCCGTTGACGATGCCGAGGGCGAAATCGTCGGGCTGGCCGCCCTCGTCGGGGGCTGCGAAGGCGCCTTCATCAATGATTTCTTTGGCGTGTTCCAGGGCTGCGCGCACGCGGGGGTCGGTCCAGGGAACGCCCTCGCCCTTGAGGAGGGCCTCGTGGTCGTCGGTGCCGAGCTGTTTGAGGAGGAATTTGTGGGTGAGAAAGGCGCCGGGATAGGGGCGGTCGCCGGTGCCTTGCGCCATGGGGGTCATGCCGGTGGCGGCGATTTTTTCCACTGCGTCCACAAAGGCTTCGCCGGTCAGGTCCTCGACCGGGATTGTTACGCCCGCCTTGGTGAGCGCGAACTTGTTGACGGAGGTTTCGACGGTCCTCGCCTCGAGGGGGAAGCCATAGACGCCGCCTTCATAACCCCAGACATCTTCGGCCAGGGCTCGATGGCGTCCCAGTTGAGCGTGTCGGACAGGTCAAGGCCGTTGGCCATATGCTCAGTCTGGTCGGTTTCGGCGCAAAAAGATGTCGGGGGCCTGGCCGGCGGTGAGGGCGGTTTTCAGCGCGGCGGACGGCGGCTGCGTTTGGTACCAGACAATGTCGATGGTGACGCCGGGTTTTTGGGCCGCTAAAGGCGCGGGCGGCGCCCTCCACGAAGTCGACCTTGGCCTTTTGGTCGGCCCAGTGGGACCACAATGTGAGGGTTTGCGCGCTGGCGGGGGCGGCAAGGCTGGCGCCGAGGATGAGCGCGAGGGCGGCGGTGGTGGTTTTGACGATCATCCGTATCCTCCCGCGGCGCATGGGGCGATCGCCTCTGGGAAAGGTCGTCTGAAGGTGTGATGTTTTTCAATCAGATTATTGATGAATTCCACGCGGTGGCGCCTCGCGCAGCGTGCGCGCGGCCAACACAAGGACAGCGCCCATGACGCAGGCTCTCCCCGACGCAGTCGCGGACGAACGGGACACGGGCCTGCGCACGTTGGAGCTGGAGATTTTGCTCGGCCGCCTCCACCCCCGCGAGCGATTGGTGGAGGATGAGTGGATGGCCCGGCTTGGCGCCAGGCGGCACCAGGTGCGTGCGGCGCTCACCGCGCTTGACCAGATGGGCCTGGTGGAGCGGCGGTCCAACCGGGGCGCGGCCGTGCGCCAATTTGATGTGGACGAGGTGGTCGAACTCACCGGTTTGCGGGCGGAATTGCACCGTTTGGCGGTATAGCGCAGGACGCTGCCCTTCGGCCAGGCGGCCGCCGAGCACCGCGAGATGATTGCGGCGGCTGAGCGGGGGCGCCGTGCGGCGCTCGCGGCCCTCTGCGCGGCTTTACTTGGAGCGCGAAGGTGCGCTGCATCAACAGGATTATTGATGATTTTTGGGCCGCCGCCGGGTCGTGCTAGGCGTGGCCGGCCCGCGGCGTTGCCCCGTTGAGGGGCGCGGGAGAGCGGCCCAGCTGGCGCAGCAACGCCTTTTTCGCGTGGAAAATCCGGGTCTTGACCGTGCCCTCCGGGATGCCCTCGATCACCGAAATCTCCGCGTAGCTGAGATCTTCGAAGAAGGCGAGGTGGACGACCGCCCGCTGCTGCGCGGGGAGTTTGGCGACCGAGGCCCGCACGCGGCGCGCGTCCTGCGCGGCGGCGATCAGGTCATCGGCGGGCGGGTCATCGGCGGGGATGCCCTCGTCGGGCTCGCAAATGTCAGTGCGGGCTTGGCGGCGCACGTGGTCGATGGCTTTGTTGCGGGCGAGCGATAGGATCCAGGCGCGCACGCTGCCCTGGCCGCGAAAATTGCCGGCATCGCGCCAGACGCAAAGCATTGTCTCGTGGACAATGTCGGCCACCTCAAAATGGTCGCGAAGGCGCATGGACACAAACCGGTGCACCGCCGCCCCGTGGGTCTCGTAGATGGCCCGCATCGCCCCTTTGTCGCCCGCTGCCACCTGCGCGATGAGGTGATGGTCGCGATCCTTGGCGTGTGCATCAACGGATCGGGGGCCGGCGGGGGCGCGATGGGGGAGAGGGCTCAAGCGTGCTTCCTCCAGTCAAGGGCGGTGCGGCACGCACCCGGCACGGACGACCGCGACCACGACAATGTTTGCGCAAGACCGTTGTAGCCAGCGTTGTGGTGGGGGGCGGGCGGGGCGCCGGCGCTGCCCAAATGTTGGTCACGCCCCGACTGTCACCACGGCAGGGCGCCGCCGCGCGCATCAAATGCCGTGCTCGACGAGGAATTCGCGGATCGCGCCCATGCAGGTTTGCCACGCGGGCTCATAGTCCACCAAGACGTGGTTGCGGCTGTTGAGCGGCACAAAGCGCGCCTCCGGGATTTGGGACGCAAGCATCACGCCCTCTTCGACCGGGATGCGCTGATCGTCTTTGGAGTGGAGGACGATGGTGGGCGCCTGCACGTCGCGAAGGCGGTCGCGCACATCAATGTCGCCAAAGGCGTCTTGGAAGCGTGCAGCGTTTGAGGGCGAGGTGGTGAGGCGCTGAAAATCGTCGAACCAGTTGAGCTCTTCGGCGCCGGCGTCGGGCATAAAAGTTTGGGAAAAGATGTGGCGGTAGGCGGGGTTATCGGTCCCCCAGCCAACTTCGGTGAGGGTGCGGACCGCTTCGCGCCGGGCGTGTTCTTCCGGGCTTGCGTGGTGGCGCCAGCCGGAGGCGTAGCCGCCGATCAGCACCAGGCCCGAGACCTTGCTCGGATGGCGCGCGGCATATTCGATGGAGACCGCCGCGCCCTGGGAGATGCCAAGGAGGGGGAAGCGCTCCAGCCCAAGGGCGTTCACCACCGCCTCAAGGTCATCCACGAAGGCGTCGAAGCCGAGGTCGTCCACGGTCCAATCGGAGAGGCCGCAGCCGCGTTCGTCATAGCGGATCAAGGTTCGGCCGCGGGCAATTTCTGTAAAACACTTGCCCCAGATCGGGCTCGTCCAGTCGAACTCAAGATGTGTGAGCCAGTTGGCCGCCTTGAGGAGTGGTGGGCCGGACCCGACGGTGGCGTAGGCAATTTTGCTGCCGTCGCGGGCATCGCAAAATCCGATGTGTTGGTCGCGGAGGGCGTCGGTTTGGCAGGCTGCGCGCGCGCCAGCGGGGGCTTTGGGTGGGGTGTCGTCGGCCGGGTGGTTTTGTGCGAAGGCGGCGGCGCCTTCAGGGTCCGCGTCGCGCCAAAGGTGCAGCCATTTGGCGGTCGCGAGTGCGGGAAGGTCGGGGTGGGTGGCAAGGCGCTTCAGCACGGTGACGCGCGCCAGTTGCGCATCGTGGCGCACCGCTTCGAGCCACGCGGTGAAGGCGGTGTCGCCCGCACCGTCGAGCCCGTCGAGCAACACGGCGCCGAGCTGCGTGGCCAAGACTTCCAGCGCGTCGACGCCGAGCGTGTCGCCGCCGTTGGCGATGGTCTGGTGCACCTCGCGAATGTCGATGAGGAGGCCGTTGGCGTCGAAGGCGACACGCTCACGGTCAGCCACGATGCGGGTGCGCTCGGGCAGATCAACCACTTTTCGCAGTTTGCTGAGTGACCAGCGGAGCGCGGCCTTTGGATCGTCCGGGACATCCCAAAAGAGTTCGCAGAGCCGCTCGCGCCGGTGGGGGCGGCCGGTCTCCACCAAAAATGCCAAGAGCGCGCGCGCCTTGCGGGAGGCGGGAAGCGGGACATCGGCCCCGTTGCGCGTGACCCGAAGCTCGCCCAGGAGCGAGATCTGAAGGTCATCCACGTTTGCGCTCGACAACGACATTGTTGCTCTTCCACGTCAATCGGTTGGCCCCCCGCAGCACTGCCGCGAGGGGCTTCGTTTCTTTGCAACGCGCGCGGCTCTGGCCTCGCGTTCGCTGCGTTGGTCACACCGCCATGATCATCGCATCGCTGTCCTGCTGTTCCCGCGCGTTGAGGAAGGTTGCGAGCGGGTCGTCGGACAATGTTGCGGTGAGCGCATCAAGGCGCGGCCCGGAGAGGATTGCCGCGTTGTCGATCACGTCGATGAGCGCAAGCGGGCCGGCGGGCGGTGAGGCGAGCAGCGCCTCCACGGCCTGGAGGCGCTTGTTGATGGCGGCGATGGCGGGCGCATCGTCCCCCTCCGCGCCCTGCACGGGGCACTGCAGGAAAAGGCCGAAGGTGCCGCGGACCATATAGTAATGGAAGTGGGCGTTGCGGTTGCGGGTGCCGCCAATACCTATCGCAGTGTAGTCTTGCGCCACACGGCTGCGCCTAAATTCTTCAATGTAGGCGCCTGCTTGGGACAGCGGGACGGGGAGGTCCCGGGTGGCGAAGGCAAGGTCCGCGTGGCGGCGCAGCGCTCGCGCGACATCGGCGTAAACGGGCGGCGCTTGGATGCCGCCCTCAAAAAGCCGCTCGGCCAGCGCCTCGTACGCGGGGTTCTGTTGGGGCTCATCCATGGGTGGGCTCCGCGCCGGGGGGGCCGATCATCCCGGTGTTGAATGCGTGTGTCATGGCGCGCCCCGCTACACGATGACGGAGGGGTGCCAGGAATCGCCGCCGGTTATGGGGGGATCACTGGGCGGGATGACCGGAACGGTGACGATGGAACCTTCGACCGGGAAGTATTTGTGCGCCAGCGATTGTTTGACCTTGTTGCCGTCCCCCAGGCCATATTGTCCGATAGTGTCGGAGGCGTCCGACAGGCGCTTTTGTTGGTCCGGCAGACCCGTCGGCTGGTTGTTGGCGTCAAGCACATGGCCGGCGTTGTCGAGCCGGCGCCCGTCATCGTGCTGCGCGTCAAAGAGGGTCACCAACTGATCGACGCGGGATTTGAGCGCTGACAATTCGGTGGCTTTGGTCCCCGGATGCACGTTGCCGGCGCCCGAGGTCAGATCCCAGCCCAGATCCTCGCCAAGCTGCCCGGCAAGATCGGCCTGCAGGGCAACCAGCGCGTCATACTGGTCTTTGGTGTGGAAGGGCGGCGGGCCGACATAGTGCCACCGCTGCGCAATCGTGCCGCCAAGCTCACCCATCCAAGAGGAATCCACCTCCCGGGGCGCAATGTCGGGATCGGCGAGGAAGGCGCCGTCAAGGTCAAACACGCCCGCCGTCACATCGAGCTGGGCAATCTCGTTGTCGCTCATGTGGATGAGCGCGCCGGGGTCCACGGCCACCCCGCCGCGCGAAAAGGCTATGCTCATGTTTTCGCCGTGCCCGTCCGGGTTGCTGATGATGCTTTGCAGGAGCTGCATCTTTTGACAGGCCATCTGAAAACTCGGGTTGTTGTGAAGCGCTTCCGAAATTCGGGCTTTCTCAGCTGAGCGGCTTTTGACGTCCCCGGCGGCCGCCCCCGCGTTGTGCTCGACCACCGATGCCTTAATCTTCTCCCCGATCATGGCTTTAGTGTGGCCGGGGATGATCGGGGCGGCCATGAAGAGGCGGTTGTCGTGGACCACGTAACGGGGCGCGCCGGCAACGTTCAGGCCCAGCGCCTCCGACAGTTTGTGCGCCGCATCTTGGCGGCCAAACACGCCGACCTGCTGGTCCGTATGGCCAATCTCCCACGCGTTGCCGGGGGTGGTGATGCGGCTGTCGAGGGGCTTCAGCGCATACTCCCGGACGGTGCCGATGGGGTCTTCCAGCCGCGCTTTCAGCACTTGGTTGAAGACGCCGGCCCCCAAGGGTTGGACATCCGTGATCCGGTCGGGGTCGGTGATGGTGTTCAAGAGCGCTGGGGAGAGGCTCTCGCCGGCGCGCATGGCTTGGAGCGCCACGCTCGCCTTCAGCCGACCGTGGCCCAGGACCCGCGCCAGTTCACCCGTGCCAAACAGTGTCTCGAAACGGTCGAGCTGCTCTCTCAGCCGCTCCGCGCGGCCGGTCGCGTCCGCCATTTGCGCCTCGATCGGGGCGCCGGGCGCCTTGGCGTTCGGGGCGGGGACGAGGGTTGAGGCGTCAAGCGCGCGCGCGATGGCGAGCGCCTGCTCGGCCTGTTTGCGCAACGGGTCGAGCGCGTCGTCTCTCACGCCCGCAAGGCGCACGTCTGCCGGCTCGATCGCTTCGCTGGCGTCAATGAACGCGTCAAAGGCGCGGCGAATGTCCTCTCCGGCCGTCGCCACCCGTTGTTCGAGGCCGATGAGTGTGTTGAAGAAGCGATCCCGCGCCCCGGTGTGGATGGGGATGGGCCGCGCCCGCGCCTCGTGAACGGCCGAAAGGTCTGTTTCAAACCGGCGGGTCGCCTCGCTGAGCGCTTCGAGCGCGGCGCCGCGGGCCTCGACCCGCGCGGTTGCGGCCCTGAAGGCTGTGAGCTTCTCTTCGGCCATGACGGATGAGGGGCCGGGTGCTGCGGTTTTGGCGGTTTTTTCAGCGTCTTGCAGCCCGCGCGCCAGCATCCGCTCCAGCTGATCGCTGCTTTGCTTGGCGGTTTTGACCGCGCGCTGGACGTCCTGAAGCGTTTGCGTGTTGACCTGGCGGATCGGCGTTTTGAACCGCGGCCCCCCCGGCCGAAGTTGCGGCTTTTGGGCAATTTCGAGCGGTGTTGTGGGCGGGGTGCCGGGCGCTGCGGCCGGCGTTCTATCGACGGTGACGGGTGTTGCGCTGACCGAAAATGGGGTCAGCGGCAGCGGTGTGGGGCTTTTGAATGAAACGGACATGCCGGCCTCCCTGACGATGCACACGCTTCGTCGCGCCGGGGGGCCAAAAGGTTCAATTCGGGGCCGCAGGTCGCCTTGTGCCACACGGCACACGCGTTTTGCGCCGCTGTCGCCATCTCTCACTCTCACCGAAGAATCTGAGCGAGAATGGCAATGACTGTCGAAGATATGATCGTTGAGGCCGGCCCGCTGTCCGATGCCATCATGAGCATCACCGGGACCGATGATGGCACGATGGTCATCACCACACGGGACAACACGATGACGCTTTATGCGGCCGCCAAGCGGATCGTGTTTGAGGTGATGCTCGGCGCGCCGCCGGCAGAGCATCGCGCCCGGGTTTATCGCGCGCTCCTCACCTACAACGCGCTGTGGGAGGAGACGGGCTTTGTGCGCATGGCCATCGGCAACCCCGGTGACGGCGATGTTGCGATCCTGCTTGCCGACATCACCGTCGATGCGGATTTTTCGGCCGATTACGTTGTGCGCGTCGTGGAAGATCTTGATGCGAAGGCGACCATCTGGCGCGAAATCATCGCGCGAGGGGCCGATGATGGCAAAAACGCTGACGGCACGGCCGGCGCCACCTTTGTGAGGGTTTAGGCCATGGCGATCCCGACATTCCGATCGGCCCCGCCGCCGCCGGCAGCGCCCGTCAAACAGGTGACCATCCGGGGCGATGCGACAAACGCCGAAAAGCTCGACGCGGTGCGCACATTGTTGCCAGCGGCCGGGGAGACGGACAACCGCATCTACGCCACCAAAGTGGCGGGCGAGACGGTGCTTTATGTGGCGCCAAACGCCAGGCAAACCGGGGGCTTGCAGCACGACCGGGGCTACACGTCGTACGCGGCGCGGGCGAACCTTGCCCGCCAGGAGATTGGCGACATTTATCGCGCGTGCCTTAACGACACGATCGGCGGTGACACCGCCGCCAATGGGCACGCGCACCACCCGTTTTTGCTGTCCGAACGACCCGATTCCGACGGCACGACGCGGATCGACTTCTTCAAAGGCCTTCTGGACAGCGCGGTCAACACGCTGACCAAAACCGAGGCGCGGCCGGATGGCTTTGCCCCACCCGGCAACGCCAACGGCCGAAGATCCATCTCTGCGTTGACGACGGGGCTTATGCGCTCCGTCGCTTTAAAGGTCGGGTTGATCTCCGCGCCGCCGGACCGGGACATCAATCGTGACATGGGCGAGGCGCAGCTTCACGTCCTCAACACGTTGGTCACCAACTTCACCAACCGGTTTGAGCGCCACGCCGAGGCCTACGCCATCCACCGCGAGGATGTGAACCGCCCGCCGCCGACGCTGCCGGACACCAACAACGCCGAAATCATGCTCACCGCGACGCTGGACGGCCTCGACCAAGAGTATCCGATCTTGGAGATTGGCGGTGAGCAGTATCAGCCGATCAAGAAACTGGGGGCGGGCGGGTTTGGCCAAGTCGTCCGGTATGAGGGGTTGGACACCGGTGAGACGAAGGTGGTCAAGCTTGCAAAGCCCTTTTTGGAGGACCCTGCGCTCTCGCCGGGCGACAATGACAAAAACCGCGCAAGGATGGTGGAAAAGCAAAATCGGGACGCTGCGGTGGAGCTTGAGGCGGGCCTCAAATACGCCAACGGCGGCAGCGTGATCGGCTTTACCGACCATGTGAAGATGCAAGACGGCACGGTCGCCCTCATCGGCGAAGATGTGAAGGGGGAGAGCGTCGGCGGCTTTACACGAAAGCTGCAAAAATTCATCGACGACGGCGTGATTGACCGGCACCAAGCGCGGCTCATCACCCTCACGCTGACGAAGGACGCGGCCGAGGGCATCGTTGCGCTCAAAGACGCGGGCGCGGTCCATGGCGACATGAAGCCCGGCAACCAGATTGTGGATGCTGACGGGCGCGCGCGCCTCATCGACCTTGGGATGGCGCAGTCGGGCCCTGTGTTCCAACGGGCGCGGCTCCAGGGGAACCACACGTATAACGCGCCGGAGGCGGAGTTCATCCGCGCCGCAGCGCCGACGAGTGACCGCAAGGCGATGTTCGACAATGCGTATGCTGACCTTCAACTTTTGGCCCAAGTGGTGGACGACCAAAATGTGTTGATGCGCGACGTCGCCTTCACCGCGTTCTTTGACAAATACGCCGCAATGCAGCTGGACGGTGGGACCTACGCGCTCGACAACCAGGCCGATGTGTTTGGCGCGGGTGTGACGCTGATGAAAATGTTCAGCGGCTACCGCCCCAATGAGTGGCGCGAGCACGATTACCTTGTTCAGACCTACGGGGCGGAGGCGGCGAGAAACCCCAGTGAGACGCAGCTCGACGACATGCGAGCGGCCCTCAGGACGGGGAAGGTGGAGGCCTCAAAATCCCCCGAAATGGGCGGCGTTTATGGTGATGCGGCGGGTTCTGGCTATGCGCCGCGCGGTGTTCTGAACCGGTCAGATATGGTGGTGGATGCGCTGCTCAACGATATGTTGGCGCCGAGCCGCGACCGGCGCATCAGCCCGGAGGGGATCGCGACCCACCCGGCCATGCGTTACGGGGCCCATGATGGGACCGAGGCCGTGGGCTCGCCCGAGGTGCGCACGCTGATCAAGGCGATCGCGTCGGACAAGCACCCGGATGAGGTGATGTTGGAGGCGATCAATCTCAGCAACGCCCACCCGCAGACGGAGGCGTTTGAAGATCCGCTGCCGCGCCCCGCGCCCACCGCAGCGCCCGCGGAGATCGACCTTCCGCCGCCACCCCCTGGCCCGCCGCCCGCAACGGCGGCGTGACCTGGGGGCATGAAAGGGTCGCCTTCGGCGGCCCTTTTTTATGTTGGTCAGCCGGCGGGGGCGCTGGCGAAGGCGGGGTCGCGCTCCATGTCGATGACGCCGTGGGGGAGTGGGCCGGCGTAAAGCGCGTCCTTGTGGCGGGCGATCCAGGCGAGGATGACGGCCACCACCTCAAAAACGTCGGAGGGGACGGCTTCGCCAAGCGCGGTTTGGGCAAACATTGTGCGGGCGAGGGGGACGTTGCGAAAGACGGGGACGCCAGCATCCTCGGCCGCGGCGCGGATTGCGATCGCCTGGGTGTTGCGCCCTTTGGCGACGACGATGGGGATGTCTTTGGCGGCCTCATCATAGCGGATGGCAACGGCAAGGTGCACCGGGTTGATGATGACGGCGGTGGCTTTGCGCGCTTGGGCGGGCGGGTCGGAGAAGATCAATTCTTGCGCGAACTGTTTGCGCTGGCTTTTGACGATGGGGTCGCCTTCGCTCTCTTTGTATTCGCGTTTGACCTCCTCTTTCGTCATCTTCAAGCCTTTGATGTGAATGTGCTTTTGGAACACAAAGTCGGCCGCTGCGACGACGACGAAGGCAAAGGCGGAGAGGCCCACCACGAGGAGGAGCATGCGCATGGTGACCGGGGCGATGCAGGCCATGCCGCAGCTGACCGACACGATGAAGGGGCCGATGGCTGCGCGGATGACAAAGTAGAGCAGCACCGAAAGGAATACGATCTTGACGATGGATTTCAGCACCTCGACGAGTTGCTTCATCGAGAAGATGCGCTTCATGCCTTTTGAGGGGGAGATCTTTTCAAGTTTTGGCTTGACGCTTTCGAACGAGAAGAGCGAGCCGATCTGAAGATAGTTGGCCGCAATGCCGGCGAAGATGGTGACGCTGAGGATGGGGAGGAGGATGGCGGTGCCCGCATCCATCATGGCGTTGACGCCCTCGGTCATGCGGGTGCGGGTGGGGTTTTGCGCCATCATCGCGACGATATCCATCATCTCGACCATCTTTTGGAATGCGAAGCGGCCGGTGCCGATCATCAGCGCGATGACGGCAAACAGCGAAACGGTGGTGACGACCTCCTGGCTGCGGGCGACCTGGCCTTTTTTGCGGGCATCGCGCAGCTTTTTGGGGGTGGGCGGCTCGGTCTTTTCGCCGGTGGGGTTGGAACTCATGGTCCTGGCTCGGTGGGGGTGACGGCGCCATCGCGAAAGTCAAAGCGTTCCAGGATTTCGCTGCCGGTTGTGAGGATAGAGTAGAAGTTTTCGAAGAGGGTGGGAAGGTCTCGGGCGTGATCGCGCGCGACGTTGAACATTGTGCCGATGTAAAAAATCAAGATGAGGACGGCGATGCCGGATTTGATGGGCATCGCCAAGATGAAGACTTGGAGTTGGGGCGCAAAGCGGCTCACGATCGCAAGGGCAAATTCGGCGAGGAACATGATGGCGATGACGGGGGCGGCGAGCACGAACATCAGGCGGAAGCCGGCGTCGAAGACTTCGAGCATCATCGCCGGGAATTCATCGATGAGGAGGGGGACGCCGCGCGCGACGGGCCAGAATTCAAAGCTTTGGTAAAGGAGGCTCAAGATGAGGAGGAAGCCGCCGGACGCGAAGAAGTAGGTGACGAAGGCTTGGCTGAACAAAATCCCGAGCGGGCTTGTCTCATGCCCCTGAAGCGGGTCGACGGAGGCGGCAATGGCGGCGCCGCGCTGGTTGTCGATGAATGCGCCGACGGATTGGATCGCCCAAAACACCCAGGAGACCAAGTACCCCATCACGAAGCCGATCGCGAATTCTTTTGCAAACAGGATTGTGAAGCTGATGACGTCCATGTCAAAGGTTTCGGCAAACGCGATGTTCACCGGGACGAGGGGGACGGTGATCACCAAGATGGCCGCGGTGCGCGCCATGCGGGGGACGGCGCTGGGCGCCAAAAGCTGGGAGTAGGTGATGAAGGCGTAGGGCCGCGCGATCGTGAGCAGGACGGCGACCAGCAGCGGCTTTGCATCCTCATAAAGGTCGAGGATGGCGGCAAAATCCATGGTTAGCGCACAATCCGGGGGAATTCGCTGAAGAGCGCTGTGGTGTAGGTCAAGAGTTCACCACCCAGGAGGCTTGCCATTGCGGCGATGGTGATGGCCACCGCGATGAGTTTTAGCGCGAAGGGGAGCGTTTGTTCTTGGATTTGTGTGAGCGCTTGTAAGAGGCTGACGACAATGCCGACCACGGAGGCCACCACGATGGGCGGCATCGAGAGCAAAAGCACCAAAACCATCGCCTCGGTGATTTGGTAGATGGCGTCGTCGGCGCTCACAGGCGCTCCTTTCAAGGTTCAGGAGTAGGTGGTGATGAGGCCGAGGATGAGGCGAGACCAGCCGTCCACCATCACGAACAAGAAAAGCTTGAACGGCAGTGAGATGGTGAGCGGTGACACCATCATCATGCCCATCGCAAGCAAGATGTTGGAGACGATGAGATCAATGGCAATAAACGGCAAATAAAGGAGGAAGCCGATCTCAAACGCCTCGCGCAGCTGGCTGACGGTGAAGGCGGGGAGGAGGACGGCTATGGAATCAGGGGTCAGAAGGTCGTGCATGGATTCGGGCCACAATTCGCGGGCGGCCTCTAAGAAATAGGTTCGCTCGCGCTGGTCAGCGTGCCGTTCCAGCCATGAAATGAGCGGACCTTTGCTGTCGTTGAACGCGGCGCCGACGCTCTCTACGCTGTCAAAGCTATAGTTGCCCTCTGCGAGGATTTGCGCAGTCTCGATCAAGATCGGCGCCATGATGTAGGCCGAGAGGATGATGGCAAGGGCGTTGAGCGCCGAGTTGGGCGGGATTTGTTGGACGCCGAGCGCGTTGCGCAGCAGCAGAAACACCACCGAAATCTTGATGTAACTTGTCGCGACAATGGCGATGAACGGCAAGATTGCCGCGCCCGCAAGGACGAGGATGAGATTGAGCGGGTCAATCACGGTGCATCGTCCGCCCGGCCGGCCGGGTCCTCGATGGCGCGCACGCCGACCCGCGTGAGGCGGACCCCCAGGCGATCGTCAAGCTGGACGAGGTCGCCCTCGGCAATGGCGGTGCCGTTGGCGCGCACGGTCACCGGGACGCCCTCCGCGGTGACCGCCTCCAGGGGCAGGACCGCCCCTTCGCTCAGCGTTTCCACGGCGGAGAGGGGGAGGGCGATCTCTCCAAGGTGGAATTCCAGGCGCACGGGAAGATCGTGCAGGCTGGCCGGCGCGGGGCTGCCCTCGCCTTGCGGATCGTCCATGCGCAAAACTCCTATGGTCCAGCCGGCCTCGGTGCGGGTGAGGGGGCGCACGCGGCCGGCAATGGTCATCGCGATCGCGTCTTTGCGCGCCCCGGGCGGGGCAATGAGGATGTCCCCGGGTGAAAGGGCCTGCGCCTCGCCCGTTGTGACGTTGAGGGTGCCGAGGGAGAGGCGTGCGCGCACAGGGATCGCGGCGGCAAGCTGCGGATGCCGCGCGAGGGCGGCAAGCTCCCGCGCGCCAAGGGTTGCCAAAATGGCGGAGGGCGCGCCGGCGATGAGGAGGGTGGCTGGTGCGCTGAAGGCGCCTTCGATCGTGACGCGAAACGCGACGTCGTGGGGCGTTTCATCCGCGCCGTTCACAAGGTCCACCGAGAGCGCGTCGCCGAGCCCGCCAGGGAGGACGCTGGTGAGCGCGGTGAAGATGGCCCGGCACACCGCGTCGCGAAGGGCTGTGGGCAGCGTGTTAATCTCAGCGGCGTCGAAGGTTTCGCCAAAGAGGTCGGCCACGGGAAAGCTTGTGATTGCGGCGCGGAGGGGCGCGATTTGCCCGCGCGACACGCGCGCCTGTGTGGCCGCGCCGGGAAGGGCGGCAAAGCCAAATGTTACGGTGAGGGCGCCAAAGCCGATGGGCGTCTCTTGGTGGGAGAGGAGCGCGTTCCATGTGGGCGCTTCGCCGGCGCGAAGGGCAAGGCGCGGCGGCATTGGCGCGGCGTCGTCGGCTGCCGGCGCCATGGGCTGTTGGTCGCGCGTCAGCATCGGCGGGCGAAAATGTCGGCAATTGTGGGGGGCGCGGCGGGCTGATCGGTGGCGCTCTGCCCGCGTTCGATCCGGATGATGCGTTGCGGGAAGCGGTTGGCAAGGCTTGCAGCAAGGGCTTGGGCGCTGGCCGTGAGCGCTTGATCGTTGACGCCCACCGGGGCGGCCAACTGCACGGAAAGTTCTGCGCCCCTTAGGGTGACGGTGACGCCTGAGAGGCCAAGCTTTGCGCCATTGAGCGCGAGGCGCACCTCCACGCCGCCGCCGAGTGCGCGGGCCGAAACGCGCAGCGCCACATCCAATTCGGCCTCGATGCGCAGGGCCAGCGCTTCCAGCGCTGCGACGCGGTCGGCCGGCGGGGGCGCTGCCACGGCGGGGGTTTGCGCGGCGCTTGCGGTGGGCAGGATGAGCGCAAGGGCCGCGCCTTCGCCGGGGTGCGGCAGGTCTTGCGGGGGCGCGGCGGTGCCCTTTGCGATGGCGGCGCGGAAGGCCTCGCGCTCGGCGCTGGCGTTGCGGTGCTCGCGCCCGCCTGCGCCGGCGCCGATGCCGTCCTTGTCCATCGCCTGGCGCTCGCCGGTGTCATTGCGGCCGGGTGGGGGTGGGCCGTCGCTGTGGCGCATCAGGAGGCGACCGTGAGCGGCGAACGGGGCGCGGTGAAGAGGTCCTCCACCTCGATCTCTTGGCGCGCCTCCGCCTCGGTTTCGGCAGCGTTCGCCATGTCGGTGAGGAGCCCCGCGAACTTTTCGCGGTTGCGCTGGGCAAGGCGGTGGGCGCTTGCCGCGGCGGTGAGGGCTTGCCGGCGCGTTTCCACCACATGGGCGGCCCGGTCGCACCGGTCGACGAGGAGAAGATGCGCGCGCTCCAAGGCGCTTGCCTCTTCGCGCACGGAGGAGAGCGCCTCCTGGTCGACGATGGTGCCGATGATTGCGCCATAGACGGCGGCGATCCGCTTTGGGAGGCTGGCCGCGCTCTCGCTCACCTCGCGCTGGAGGGTGGCGTGGCGCTCCTCGGCCGTGGTGAGCGCCCGCCGCGCCGCTTGCAGGCCGTCAAGCGCCTTCTCCTCGCGGAGACCTTTGACTTTGGTGAGAACGGTGAATTGGCGCAGACGCTCGTCCATCCCGCTACCTCGCCGCTTGGGACAACAGGGTGAGCGTGTCCTCATAAGGGGTCCGCTCATCGGTGCGCTGGCGCAGGAAGGCGCGGATCTCGTCCATCTTTGCGATGGCGCGGTCGGCGCGGGGGTCGCTGCCCTTTTGGTATTCGCCGATTTTGACCAGAAGCTCGACGTCCTGGTAGGCGGCGAGGAGCTCGTTGAGCGTGCCGGCGGCCTCCTGCTGTGCGGGCGCGGTCACCTTGCCCATGACGCGCGATTTGGACGCCAGGACATCGATGGCGGGAAAGTGGTTTTCCCGCGCGAGTTTGGCCGACAAGATGATGTGCCCGTCGAGGATGGAGCGGGTTTCGTCGGCGACGGGCTCGTTCATGTCGTCGCCCTCCACAAGCACGGTGTAGAGCGCGGTGATGGAGCCGGTTTCGTTCATGCCCGCCCGCTCCATCAGCTTTGGAAGGTTGGCGAAGACCGATGGGGGGAAGCCGCGGCGGGTGGGCGGTTCGCCCGCGGCAAGGCCAATTTCGCGCAAGGCACGGGCAAAGCGGGTGACCGAATCCATCAGGAAGAGCACGCGCTTTCCTTGATCGCGAAAGTATTCGGCAATGGAGGTTGCTGTGAAGGCGGCCTTTGCGCGCTCCATGGGGCTTTTGTCGGACGTGGCGACGACGATCACGGATTTGGCAAGGCCTTCGGGGCCGAGATCATGTTCGATGAATTCGCGCACCTCGCGGCCGCGCTCGCCGATGAGGGCGAGCACGATGACGTCGGCGGCCGCGCCCTTCACCATCATGGCGAGCAGCGTTGATTTGCCCCCGCCGGCGGCCGCGAAGACGCCCATGCGCTGCCCTTCCCCGCAGGTGAGAAGCCCGTCGATGGCGCGCACACCCAAGGGCAGCGGGGTGTTGATGATGCGCCGGCGCATGGGGTCGGGCGGGAGCTGGTAGAGGGGGTAGTGGGCCGCAAAGGTGGGGGCGGGCCGGCCATCGGTGAAATTGCCCAGGCCGTCGAGCACGCGGCCCAGCAGCCCGGAGCCGACCCCCACCGATTGGACGCGGCCGGTGGGGATCACCTCGGTGCGGGGCGAGACGCCATAAAGCTCACCGATGGGCGACAGCAGGGCAACCTCGCCCAGGAAGCCGACCACCTCGGCCATCAACGGGTCGGGCACGCCGGGGGTGCGCAGCTCAACAATTTCGCCCACCTGCACGTCCGGCGCGCTGGCGTGAATGATGGTGCCGATCACCTTGCGCACCCGGCCGCGCAGCTTGAAGGGGCCGTAGCGCGTGAGGTGATTGTGGGCGGTGCCGAGCCACCGCGCCGGGCGGCCGGCCACCGCCGTTTGCCGCGCCCGGCGCGCCTCCTGGAGCGCGGGGGTGTGCATGGCGCTCACGGGGTGGGCTCCAGGGGGGCGGGGGTGCGTGCCCTGGCGGAGATGTCGCCACGGGCGGTGCCAAACGATGGCGGGCAGCGGGCGGCCGCCGATCGCCGATCGTGCCGCGCTGCATGTAACGCACCGGTGTGGACGGCGCTCATGGGGTGGGCTCCAGGAGGGCGGGCGTGCGTGCCCTGGCGGAGATGTCGCCAAGGGCGGTGCCAAACGATGGCGCGCAGCGGGCGGCCGCCGATCGCCGATCGTGCCGCGCTGCTTGTAACGCACCGGTGTCCACGGCGCTCATGGGGTGGGCTCCAGGGGGGCGGGGGTGACCTCTATGCCGGTGGCGGGGGGGCGCTCGGTGGAAAGGGCGCCGCGGAGGGTGGCGTCGAGTTCGGTGAGGGCGTCGTCAAGGTTGCAGCGGACGCGGCCGAGGCTTGATTGGAGCACCACGGTGGGTGGGGAAAGGGTGGTGTCGCCGACCACATCGAGGAGTTGGACTTCGGGGAAGGTGGCGAGGATTTCGGTGGCCCGGTCGCGCAGCGCCGGGACGAGCGGGACGGGCACGAAGAGTTGTGCGCGCTCCTCCTGGCGCATTTTGGACAGGGCGGCGCGGGCAAGGCGTTCGGCGAGGAGGGCATCGTCGGCGTCGCCCAGGATGCTCGCAACGCACGCCACGATGAGGCCGGAGAGGCGACCTTCGATCGCCTTCAGTGCAGCGTCGAGGGTGGCTTGTTCGGCGATGAGGGCGGCGAGGGTGTCGCGTGCGGCCTCCGCTTCACCGTCGCGGTAGCCCTCCTCGCGGCGGGCTTCGTAGATGGCTTCGCTCTCGGCGATGATGCTGGCGGCTTTTTCCCGCGCGGCGGCGAGGATCAGTTCGGCCTCTGTGAGGGTTTCTGCCGTGGAGGCTTTTAGGATGCGGGTGCCGGCGGGGAGGGCGAGGCCAATGTCGGCGAGGCGGTAAATGTCGCTCATGGCGCCAGCTGCCGGGCGAAGACGCGATCGAGGGCGGCGCGCTGGTCTGCGCCAAGGTCGGGCAGCGCGCCGAGATCGCCGAAGCGGGCGCGCAGGATGGCGCCGAAGCGGGCGGCGATCGCGGCGGTCCATGCGGCGATGATGCTGGCGGCTTTTTTCCGCGCGGCGCCAAGGATGACTTCGGCCTCGGTGGGGGTTTCTGCCGTGGAGGCTTTGAGGATGCGGGTGCCGGCGGGGAGGGCGAGGCCGATGTCGGCGAGGCGGTCAATGTCGCTCATGGCGCAAGCTGCCGGGCAAAGACGCCATCGAGGGCGGCGCGCTGGTCTGCGGCTAGGCCTGGCGTTGGGCCGAAATCGCCGAAGCGGGCGCGCAGGATGGCGCCGAAAGGGGGCGCGATCGCGGCGGTCCATGCGGCGATGATGGTGAGGGCGTGGCGCACCATGGGGGGCTCGCCGGCGATGAGGGCGCTGGTGGTGGGGCGGGTCCAGGGGCTGGGTGGGGACGCAGGTTCGGGCCGGTCCGCGTCGGCGATGGACGCGCCTTCGGGGGCGAGCCGGCCGAGGGGGGCGTGAAAGGGCGTGCGGCGGATTGCGACGGTGGCGGCGGGGGTGCCGACGGCCTTTTCAAAGCGCGCGCGGTCCTCCTTGCGCACCAGGCGGCGGGCAAGATCGGCATAGACAATGGCGGCAAGGGCGCGGGCAAGGCGCAACAGGTCGCCCGCCGGGAGGGTCGCGATGGTGCCGGCGTGGCGGGCGCTTTCCTCGTGGGTCAGACGGTGGATGTGCGCGGTGAGGTCGACGGTGGCAAGGCCGCACTCGGCCGAGAGCGGCTTTGCGAGGGCGGCCCGGGCGGCGGGGGGCATTGCGGCCACCATGTCGGGCGTGAAGGGGCCGACGCCGCATCGGTCGGGGGCAATGCTGGATGGGCTGTCGATGAACAGGCGCGCGAGGCGGCCGATGACGCGGGCGGACTCGGGGAGGGCCGCGCTCATTCGCCGACCTTTGCGAGGCGACCGCGCCGGCGCACTGCGCGCACGGCAAGGACGGCGTTGCCGGCGAGGGAGAGCGCCAGGAGGAGGGCGAGGCCGCCGGCAAAGAGGTAAAATTGGGGGAGGCTGGAGACTGGGATTTCGAGCCCCGGCAAGACTTCGCTGTAGGCGGCCTCTGTGGGGGCGGGGACGTCCACGGGGCGGGCTTCCACGAGGGTGACGGAGACTTGCTCGTAGTCGACGCCTTCGATGGCGTTTGACACCAGACGGCGCACTTGGGGGATCAGATAGTCAAGATCGGTGTTGGACCGCTGCTTGAGGAAGACGGCGGCGGAGGAGGGGCGCAGCTCTTGCCCCAGCTCCGGCTCCTCGGGGAGGACGATGTGGACGCGGGCGGCAAGCACACCGTCAATCTGCTCCAGCGTGCCGGAGACTTCTTCGCCCAGCGCATAGACAAAGCGAATGCGCTCCTCAAACGGGGAGGAGACGATGCCGGAGCGTGCAAAGACCTGGCCCATGGTGGAGCGTGTGGTGCGCGGCAGGCCCGCCTCGCGCAGCACCTGGAGCGCGCGCAGGGTCTCGTCATCATTGACGGTGATGGTGAAGCGTGCATCGCCGGCGGATGCTTTTTTGGCGTCGAGGCCTTGTTGGAGGAGGATGGCCAACATTTCGTTGGCTTCGCTCTCGGTGACGTTGGAGTAGAGTTCGCTCTGGCAGGCGGCAAGGGCGAGTGCGCCGCACAGGACCATGCACCGGCAGAGCACCGCCAGCCGCGTGCGTGCGGACCGCAGGAGTGTTTGCGGCAGGCGCCTCAAGATCACTGGCCCTTGATCAAGGTGTCGAGGGATTGGGTGGCTTTGCCGGTGAGCTTTGAGGTGACGTCCACCAGCATTGTGTATTGGACGAGCTCGAACTGCGCGGCCATGAGGGTGGCGGAAGCGGCGGCGGTTCCGCCGATGGTGTCGGCGGCGACCACCTCGGTGATGCGCGCTTGCTGGGCGTCAAACACGCCGCGAAGGGCGGAGAGGCCGCTCAAGATGCTGTCGCCGGTGCGCACGTCGGCGGCGACGGCGTCGAGGCCCAGGGTGTCGATGGTGCGTTGTCGCTCGGGCGCGGTAGGGCCTTCGGCGGCGCGTTCGGCCTCCACCGCCTGGTCGAAGATTTGGCGAAAACGCTCGACCCGGTCGTTGAGTTCGACGGGGGTGTTGGCCTGGGCGGGGGTGACGCTGCTTGTGGCAAGGTCTGGCGCCAGGGTGGCGGCGATTGTCATGCTCATCGGATCGAACCCTTCCGGCGGCCGGGCGTGCCGCCTTGGACAGAACGGGAAAGCGGACGCTCACCGCAGCGCCATAGTGATGGGGTCTCCTCGGTCGGTCTGTGCCCTCTGACACAGCGGCGGGCGGGCCGCGGGCGGGGGATCAAATCTCCGCCGCAGCGTCCCGCGCGACGGCGGCAAAGGTCGGGTCGAGCGCCATTTCGGCAATGTCGGTGAGCTGCGCTTTGGCAGCGTCTGTCTCGCCCGCTTTGGCAAGGGCGAGGGCAAGGTAGGTGGCGACCGCATCGGTTTTTGGGCCGGCGCGCAGGATGGTGACGGCAGCGTTGGCATCGCCCTTGGCAAGCGCTGTGAGGCCGCGGCCGATGGCGCTCACCTCTTGGCCGGGGCGGACGGCGGCGATGCCTTCAAAAATGCGCTCCGCTTCAACGGTGAGGCCTTTGGAGAGGGCGAGGAAGCCGATTTCGGCCAAGAGGCGCACGTCGTCCGCTTCGATCAGATCCTCAGGTGTGCCGGGGGGCGGGGGCAAACATGGCGTCACAGCAAAGTCCTTGGCTGGCCCGGGGGTGAGCCGACACCAACGCGGTTTTTCTGTGCGGCGGGGTGTCGGGCGACACTGGGGCGTGCGGCCAAACGGGGGATGAGGGCAGAGCGGCACGCGCAACCAAGGCAGGGTCCCCGTCGGTATGCTGACACGCGCACTCAGTCAGATCTCCAAGCGCAACGACGTCATCCTCGCGTTTTTGTTGATCTCGATCGTCTTTATGATGATCTTGCCGCTGCCCACCTTTTTGGTGGATGTGCTGATTGGCATCAATCTGGCGATCTCCGCCATCCTGCTCATGGTGGCGATCTATTTGTCGGATGTGGTCGCGTTCTCGGCCTTCCCGTCGATCCTGCTTCTCACAACGCTGTTTCGGCTTGCGCTCTCCATCACCACAACACGGCTTATCCTGCTTCAGGCGGATGCAGGTGAGATTGTGCGCACGTTTGGCGAGTTTGTGGTGGCGGGGAACCTTGTGGTGGGGGCGGTGATCTTCCTGATCCTCACCATCGTGAATTTTATGGTGATCACGAAGGGGTCGGAGCGGGTGGCGGAGGTGTCGGCCCGCTTTTCGCTGGATGCGATGCCGGGCAAGCAAATGTCGATCGATTCGGACATGCGCGCCGGCATGATCGATATGGATGAGGCGAAGCGCCGGCGCAGCAAACTGGAGAAGGAAAGCCAGCTTTACGGCGCCATGGACGGCGCGATGAAGTTTGTGAAGGGCGATGCGATCGCCGGGCTCATCATCATTGCCGTCAACATTATTGGCGGCATTACGATTGGGATGACCCAAAAGGGGCTTTCGGCGGGTGAGGCGGCGAGCATTTATGCGATCCTCACCATTGGCGATGGGCTGGTGGCGCAGATCCCGGCGCTGTTTATCTCCATCACCGCGGGCTTCATCGTCACCCGCGTCACCTCCGACGACAACCAAAACCTTGGGTCGGATATTGCAGGCCAGCTCGTCAACGAGCCAAAGGCGCTGATGATTGCGGGCGGCATTCTTCTCGGGTTTTCGCTGATCCCGGGTTTTCCGACCCTTGTGTTTTTGATGCTGGCGGCGGTTTGCGGGCTGGGCGGGTTTTATCTGTCGCGGCGGGGGGCCTCGCGGGTGCGCGATGCATCGCGGCAAGACATGCCGGCCCTTGCCGCGGCCGTGGCGCCGGCCGGCAATGTGCCCGCCTTCCCCGCCGCTGAGGAAGACACGCGGCCGGTGGAGCCGGTCACGTTCGCGCTCACCGTTCCGCTGATGGTGGACATTTCTGCGTCCGTGCGCACCGCGATCCGGCCGGAGCGGCTCGATCGTGAGGTCGCCCGCGTGCGCCGGGCGCTTTATTTTGACCTTGGGGTGCCGTTTCCGGGCATTCACCTTCGGATCAATGAAAATCTGGCCGTTGGCGAATATCGGATCTTGGTGAATGAGATTCCCGTCGCGCGAGGCCTTGCGCGGGACGACCATTTTATTGTCCGCGAGAGCGACGCGAACCTAAAAATGTTTGGGATCCCCTATGAGCGGGGGGACGATTTCTTGCCCCACACGCCGAGCCTTTGGGTCCATGCCCAGCACCTTGCGGCGGTGGAAGAGACCGGCATTCAGATCATGACGCTGCCGAGCATGCTCACCTACCACCTTGCGCATGTTTTGAAGAATCATGCGGCCGAGTTCGTGGGTGTCCAAGAAACCATGTACCTCATGAACCAGATGGAGAAGAATTTTGCGGAGCTGGTGCGCGAGGCGACACGGGCGCTGCCGCTCATCACCATCACCGATGTGATGCAGCGCCTGGTGGGCGAGGAAATTTCGGTGCGCGACATGCGCACGATTTTGCAAGCGCTGGTCGAGTGGGGGCAGAAAGAGAAAGACCCCATCATGCTGACCGAGCATGTGCGCGGCGCCCTCAACCGGTACATCACGCACAAATTTTCCGGCGGGCAAAACGTCATCCCTGCCTATCTCCTCGCCAAGGAGATTGAGGATGAGGTGCGCGCCGCCGTCCGCCAGACCGCCGGCGCCACCTACCTTGCCCTCTCGCCCGACTTTCACGCCCGCTTTATCGATGCGCTGAAACGCTCCGCCGGCGACCTGTCGCGCCACACGCTGACGCCGGTGGTGCTGACGGCGATGGATATCCGCCGGTTCCTGCGCAAAATGGTGGAGCGCGATTTTCCCGAACTTCCGGTGCTGTCGTTCCAGGAGCTGAGCCCGACGGTCAACGTGCAGCCCCTTGAGCGCATCACCATCCCATGACCGTGACCGCTGAGGCCGTCACCGCGGCGCGGCGCGTGTTGGCCATTCGGGCAAGCCTTTTCGCGCTGGTGGCAGGTGTTCTGGTCGCATTTTCCCTCGCGACGGGCGCGGCGAACCCTTCGCTCGCCACGGTTTTGGCCCTTGCCGCCGCCGCAGCGCCCTTGGCCGTCCTCTTTGCCTCCCGGGGCTTGGCGCTCTTAAGCTTGGCGAGCGGGCTTCTGCTCCTCTTGGTGGGGCTCTTTGCGCTGACGCCCTTTGTGGACGGGGGCTTGGACGTTGCCGCCTTTGGCCGCTTTGCGCCTTGGCCGCTCATCGTGGTGGGGTTTGCGGTGGGCCGCGCGCTGGACGACTTGGCCGCGCTTGCCGAGACGCGCCCCGCGCGGGACCCGGCGTGGTGCGCCCATGTGATTGCGAGCGGGGACACGGAGCGGATCGGGCGCACGCTGGGTGCGTGCGCCGCCTACACCGTTGGCGTTGCGGTGCTTGTTCTGTGCTTGGCGTTTGCCGTTGGGGATGCGGCGTGGCTTGTGAAAACGCCGGTGCATGGGGCGCTCGTGGTGCTGGCATCGCTCTGCGCGGTGCTGTTGGTCGCAGCGCTCAGTGAGCCGCGGCCCCGCCCGGGCGCGCCCCTTGGCGAGGCGTTTGATGTCGCGGCGGCGGGGCGTCGGCGGTACCTGCGCACGCTGATTGCGCTGTTGCCAGTGCTCGGCTTTGTGGGGACGGTGCTTGGTCTTCAGCGCGCGCTGTCGCAGTTGCCGGAGGGGTTTTCGGAGAGTTTTGCTGCCGCGGGGCCGGACAGTGCCTTCACCGCAAGTCTTGTTGGCATTGCGACGGCGTTTGAAACGACGCTCATCGGGCTTGTGGGCAGCTTTGTGTTTCAGTTCATCTTGGCGGGCGTGGAGCGGGCTGAGGCCGCGCGCCTCGCTGACCATCTGGTCGACCATGCAAATGGCTAGGCGTGACCCCGACGATGCACCCGGCCTGATGCCGATCGCCGACCTTTTAATCGGGACGACGGCGACGCTGCTTCTGGTGGTGCTTGCGCTGGCGCCGCAGCTTGGCACGGCTCCGCCCACGCACGACCCGCCGGCCGTTGCGGTGGAGGGGCCGGTGCTTTTGGCGGCGGGCGGGCGGCTCACCGGGCTTGGTGAGGCGGCGGGCGTCGATGTGGGGCTTGATGGGATTGCAACGCTCGGCCTCGATCCATCGCGGGCGCCGGTGCTCGTGATTGGGGCGGGGGGCGCGGAGGCTGCGTTTTTGACAGAGGCGCGCCTTGCGGCCCTTGGGGTTGCAACGGTGCGGCGTGTGCGGCTGCCGGCACAGTGTTCGCGGATCGTTGCGGTGTCGGACCAAGGTCTTTTGTGTGAGTAGGGGCGTTCCGACCATCGTTCTTGTCGATCTTTCGGCGAACATCCTTGTTGTGGCGGTGGTTCTTCTGGTGATCGCCATGATGGGAACGGCCCCAACGCGCACCCCCGTGACGGCCGCCATCATCGCTGAAGCGCCCACCGGGGCGGCTGCGCTCATCGATGCGCTTTATAGGCGCACGCGGCCGGGCAGCAGCCGCCGCGCCATCGAGATCACCGCGTTGGGCATTGCGGTCGCGGGGGCGCCCGTGGGCCTTGCCGATCTTCGGGGCGAGGCGACGCCGGTTGATCTTTTTGTGTTTGATCCACGCCATCATGCGGCCGTGCGGGGCGCGCTGGAGCGCGGGGTGAGCGTGCGGGAGGTGACGGTGCCGGCAGCGCTCCGCAGCGCGGACGGGCAGCGGTGGAACGCGGCGTTTGCCAGCCTCTTTGGGCGGCCGATGACGCAGGCCAGCTTTCGCGATCACCTGACCCGCTTCTTGGCCGGCGCGGAGGGGGCGGCGCCGCGGGCGCCCCCGGCCCGCGAGCCGGTTGCCAAGTGGCTTGCTGTTGTGGGGCGCGGCGTTCTGTTTCTGGTCGCGCTTGGCGTCATTTGGCGGGCGCCTGCGCTCGCGCGGCGGCTCGCTGGGGCGTGAGGCCGGGCGGTGTGTCGTGCGTCACACAGTGCCGGGTTTGGGATCGCTAATTTTGGTGGGCTTGGCTCTCGCGGGAGGGATTTTTTATGCCCAGCGGCGACTACCCCCTGACGCCCACAACGCCGCGGCCGTCGTCAGAACTTCAAAACCTTGGCGAGCGGCAAGCGCCGCAAAACACAAACGAAACGGCGGAGATCGAGTTTGTCGTCGCCGGGCGACAAGAGGTGGCGGAGCGGTCCGCCGACAGCTTTGCCGATTACCTCAACTCACAGAGCCAAATGTCAGAGCTCCTTTTTTTGAACCAAGGGCGCGGTCCGTACGACGTAGTTGATGAGATCCTGAACCAGTCGGCGTTCGAGGGACCGCGATCTCAAGGGGATGAGCCGTTTTAGCGGGGCGCCAACGGCGCTGCCGCGTCGCCCGGCCCCTTGATTGTCACGCCCGCGGGGACGTCAAGCCAAGGAGCCTGTCGATGCTTATGTCCTGCGCGTCTGCCGATGGTGTGCCCAGCGTCATGGAACGGCCCTATGGGGGGAGGGGCGCGCCTGTTCGCAGGCGCGTGCCCGGAACGGGAGACCCGGCGCGGCGCGCGGCAGGCTTGCCCCTGCCGGCGATGCTGGCGGACCTTGGGGCGGAGGCGGCCGCGCTCGCCAGCACGAGGCTGCGGCGCATGACCGTGCCCGCCAACGCGGTGCTTTACTATCAAGAGGATGTTGGGAACGCTGTTTACTTTGTGGAATCGGGCCATGTGCGCCTTGCCCACATTGGCGAAGATGGGTCGGTCGCGTTTTACGGCATCATCCGCGCCGGGCGCTCCTTCGGCGAAATCAGCGCGTTCGATGATGCGGGCTATAGCGAAACCGCAACCACCATTGACGAGACCACCGTCCTCGCGCTCGACACGTCGGCGCTTGAGGGGGACACCCCCGCCCACGCGGAGCTGCGCCAGCGCATGACCGCGCTTCTGGCCGCGCGGTTTCGCACCCATGCGCAGATGACGCGCGCGCTTTACATGCCCAATCTTTCTGGCCGGCTTGCGCACTCGCTGCTTTACTTGCTCGACACTGTGGGGACGCGGATCACCGTCCAGGGTCGGTCGGTGGAGTGCCTTGGGCCGGAGGTCACCCAGCGTGATCTCGGCACGCTTGCCCGCGGCACCCGCGAGAATGTGAACAAGATGCTGCGCACCTGGATCAAAGACGACATCCTCGAGATCGAGGACCGGCACATCATTGTGCAAAGCCGCGCGCCCCTCAAATCGAAAGCCTATAATCTATGATGGCCACGCCCGACGCTGCGCCCCTTGCGGGCATCACCGAATTGGAGGCCGCGTTCAACGGGCCGGACGGGGCGGCGGCCCGCGGCGATGCGTTGGCGCGCCTCAACGCGTGCAAGGCCGCGGTGGAGGGCGTGCAGCGCCATCATCTGCCGGTTGACACCTTTGCTGCGAGCCAAGCGCTCGCCGCCGCGCTTGATGCGGCCGCAGTCGTGATCCTGAAACCGTCAAAGAAAGTCTAGCGCCATGGCGACCGACCTTACACCCGGCCAGTCCAGCACCGCCTCGCAGGTGATGTTCAACGATCCGGCCCTTGAACCGAACCAAGACCAGTTTCGCCGCATCGTCGGCTTTGACCTTGCCTATTTTCAGGCGCATCTGCAGGACCAGGGGAGCCAGCTTGAAGATTCGCTCCGCGCGATCCAGCAGAACGAAAACCTGTCGGACACGGAGCGCATGTTTGAAATGCAGATGCTCATGAACACGTGGTCGACCATCACCAACCTTCGCACAAACATGATGAAGTCGATCTCTGACAGTTTGAAAACTGTCGTGCGGAACGTTGCCTGATCTGATGCTTTGAACACCCCGGTGCATCGCGCCGGGGTGTTTGTCTCAATCGTTGTCGGCGTTGCCTTTTGCGTGGCGCAAGTAAAGGTCGATGGCGTTGCTTTGGCCTTCGCCGCGCTCGTGGAGGGAACGGGCGCGGAGATAACTGCGCATGCGCTCCCGCTCGGTGCCCTGGCGCTGGCCGTACCGCTCGATGGGGTCAACGCGGTCCAGCGTTGCGAGCGACTTCAGGACGGCGGCATAGTCGTGCCGGCAAAAGGCGATAACCGCGTGGCCCAAAAGCGCTTGCGCGCTGGTGTCGCCGGCCTCAATCAGCGCCTCGGCAATCGCCCCGGCCTTGTCATACTCGCAGTGCTGGACGAGGACGAAGAGCGTGAGGAGCACAAAGTCACGCTCTTGGCCGGTGAGGGCGGCGGCCTCCTTTTCCACCGCATAGACGACGCGGCCTTGTGGCAGGACGGCGGGCAGGGATGTTGGGTCGCCGTCGCTTGGCGGGGCGCCCTCGCGCGCACTCATGCGCGGAAGAACGCGGCAAGGGCGGCGCGCACGTCTTTGTCGAGCCTGGCATCCTCATCCAAAATGTCGGCGGCGCGGGTGAGCGCCTCGCGCCCAGCGCCGGTCTTTTGGCGCGCGATGGTGCGGAAGCGCGCGGCCACATCCTCCCGCACGTGGGAGAGGACGCGGGGGTGCAAGAGTTCTTCGTCGAGGCTTGCGGGTTTTAGGAGGTTGGGGAGCCGCTCATCGAGGGAGGGGCGGCGCAACACATCGTCCAGCAGGCCAGGGTCGGGGATGAAGCGGGGGGACTGACGCTTCTCGCCCGGGAGGTGCGCCTCGTCGTCGACGCGCCAGCGGGCGATGCGCTCCAGCCCGGCGTCCATCTCGGCCACACGCCGCGGCGAGGCCCTGTATTCGGTGCCGGCCCGTGGTGCTTTCACGCCACCCCCTCCGTCAATTGATTGCGCCGCTGATGGTGACGATGAGGTCGGTCATCCGCGTCATGGTTTGCGTGGCAAGGTCAAAGTGGCGGTTGCGCTGCCGGCTGATTTCGTTGGCCTTGTCGGCCAAGATTTGAACGTCCCGGTCAAGCACGCCAACGGCATCGCCCAGGATGGTGGAAAAGTTGTCGTACGCGTCTTTGGTGAAGGCGCCGTCGACCCGGGTGCCGTTCACTTGAAGCGCAAGGGTCGGCCGGTCGAGCGAGGCAAGCGCTTCGGCCGGGTGGGTGCCGGCGAGCGCAACGTCAAACATGGAAAGGGTTGCGAGCGCCTCCAAAAGCTCATCGCCCGACAGCGCATCGGTGACCCGGCGCGTGTCGTTCACGGAGGTGAGGTCGCCATCGGGCGGCGGAAAGCTTGCCGAGACCTTGTTGATGATCTCTTGCATGCTGGCATAGTCCGCCAGGAGCACGTTGCGCTGGCGGATTTCTTCGGTCTCGGCCTGGCCCTCCGCCTCGCCATCGGCGTTTTCGGCCCGCTCGAACGCGAACACAAGGAGCGGGGCGTCCAGCGTGCGGTTGATGATGGAGCCGTCCGTCCCCTCAACGGCGAGGAGGCCGGTTTGCGCAATGCCGTCCGTCACGCGCAAAATGTCGAGGCGGCGCTGCTCGCTTTGCACAAAGATGTCGTAGGCGGCGCGGACGGAAGCGTTGCCGTCGGTGGAGATGAGACTGTCGGTGGGGTTTTCGGGCACAGCGCCATAAAGGGAAAGGCGCTGGAAGCGGGTGAGGGCGTCGGCAATGGTGGCGTCGATGGCGGCCTTGTCAAAGATCGCCATGGCGCCGAGCCGGGCTTTGAGCGCCTCGAGTTGCGCAATGATGAGCTCGGCGGGATCGTCGACCCCGGATGAGGGGCGGAGCGGGCCTTCTGCCTCCATGGCGGCAATGGCTGTGTCGACGTCGGCGATGATCTCGGCCCTGACGTCGGCCGAGCGTCCATCGCCCGTTGCGGGGCGCAGGCCAAACGGCTCGGCAATGAGGCGCGCAAACTCGGGGTGTGCTGCCACAAGCGCCTGGTCTTCAAAGGAAAGCCGGTTGAGGGCGGACGGGGTGAGGTCGTTCACGATGATCACACCCCGACCATCCGCGCTCACGATGGCGTGGAGCTGATCGGCCGGATCCGCGCCCGGCGGCAAGGACAGCGTGCGGGTGGAAATCGCGGTGCCCCCCTCATCGAGGATGGCGGTGAGGTTGTCGTCCGGCTGCCTGAGCGCGATGAATTCCAGCTGGTGGGCGGTGTGGAATTGGCGAAAGGTCGGCGGATTGTCGAGGTCGAAGTCGGCCGGGCGGTTTCCGAGCAACACCGTCTCGCCATCGAGGCGCGGGGCGATGCGGTCGGCCTCGGCCACAAGGTCCGGGCTTTGCAAGATGCTGCCATTGTCGGCTCTGGCCAGTTCGTACCAACGGGGGGCGCCGGGGGTGAGGTCGATCGCCATCAGGCCGTGTTCCGGCCGATGGTCTGCAACAGGTCAAAAAGCCGGCGGATGGTGTCGCTCACGATCTCAAAATGCCGGTTCGCCTGGGAGTTCTTCTGGCTGATCTCGTTTTGCCGGATTTGGCTGTTCTGGTTGAGCGTCGTCACCGTGTCGCTCAGCTGGTTCTTAAAATTCTCCCACTCATCGCGGCGCAGCTCTTCGCCAATTAAAGGGAAGACGGTGCGCGTCTGAAGTCCGTTCAAGATTTCCACCGGGTGGAGCGCGCGCGGGGCACCGAAGGCCTCGTTGAACAGCAACCCCACGCGGTCGAACGCCGTGCCCACAAACGCGGTCTCGTCCTCCGGCTCGGTGGGGTCGGTGGCGGCGATGGTGTCGCCGAGCCGGCCGATCATGATGCTGTAGTCGCGAAGGAGCGCGTTGTGCTGGCGGGTGTCCTCGGTGAGGATGTCGCGCTCGGCGATGGCAATGTCTTCAAACAATGTTTGAAGTTCCACGATGAGCTGCGGCAGGTCGAGGGTGGGGACGCCAAGCTCGGCAAGCTTGGCCAGCTGGATGGCGCGGTTGTCGGCCGACAAGATGCGCCGCTCCTGCGCCAAAAACTCGTTGTAGCCGGACAACAACGTGTCGCCGTCGAGCCCGGTGAAGGGCGCGCCGGCGTTTTGCACACCGAGCGAAAACTCACGCGCCCGTTCAAAGCGCGTGTTGATCTCGTTGGCGACAAAGCCGATCTGCTGCAGGTCGAAGATGGCGCCGTCGGCGATCCGCGCCTTCATATTTTGCAATTGGTTGATGAAGACGTCTTTGTCGTCCACGAATTGGGCGCCGTAGTCCGCGGCGACAATTGCGGTGATGACGGCGTCCACAATGCCGTCCGCCGCTTGCCGCGCGTTGGCAAGGCCCACAACCTCCGTGCTGGGGACAAGGCCGAGCTGGTCGGCCACGAAGGGCCAGGCGGCGGTCCCGGCGACCTTCTCTTGGTCCGCCTTTGAGAGCGCTGACACCAGGCCCACCGACAGCGCGTTGATGTTGATGACCCGTTTGCCATCCACCGAGCTGATGAAGGTGATGGCGTCGGCCCCCGCCCCAAAGGTGACTTCGCCGCCCACCGCGTCCAAGAATTCGAGCTGGTGCGCGGTTTGGGCGAGCAAAAAATCCTCCAGCGCAACGCCGGTTGTGTCGGGCGGCGGCGCGGTGGCGGCGAGCGCGTCCCGCTCCGCGTTGAGGATGGCGCGCGCGGCGGGGATGGCGGCAGCCTTTGCCACCGCCGCATCAAGCCGGTCGGTGGTGGTGGCAAGCGCCGCCTCTGCCCGGGCCGCATCATCGGCCGCGCGCTTCGCATCCGCCTCGGCGGCCTGCCGGGCGGTGATGGCCGGCGTGATGAGGGTGGTCACGATTTGGGCGCGGTCGGCGCCAAGGGTGGCGCGCTCAGTGACAAGCTGCGCGCGCTCGGCCAAGAGCGCGGCCAGCTCAGGCGAAGGGGCAAGGGTGGCGTCGAGCGCTTCGATGGTGCCGTGAAGGGCGCTCACGTCCGCGTCGCCCGCGGTGAGCGCGGCGGTGATGTCGGCCACCTGGCGAAGGAGTGCTGAGACCTCGGCGGAGGCAGCCTCCCGCTGGGTGGCAAGGACGGTGCGCTGCGCGGCGCTCTCAGGGGTTTGCGGGCCGGCATCGATGGCGGCAATGGCGGCCTCGGCCTCCACAAGGCGCGCGTTGGCGGCCGAGAGCTTGGCCTCTGCCCCAACGAGTGTGGTGGCAAGGGTTGCGGCGCTGCGGGTGAGAGTGGCAAGCTCTGCCACAAGGTTTTGGCGCAGCGCGGTGTCGCCTAGCGCTGCGATTTGCGCGTCAAGGGCGGCAATGGCCCTATCGCGCTCACCGATGGCAGCATTCAGCGATGGTGGGCCGGTGAGCGCGCGCACGCCATCAAGGGCGGCGGTGGCGGATGGGACAGCGATGCGGGCCGCTTCCGCATTGGCGCGCGCGGTGGCAAGGGTTGCCGCCTGTTGGCCTTGGGTTGCCGTGAGGCGCGCGATCTCGTCGGAGAGCGTGGTTTGGGTGCGTTCCAGGCCAAGGATCCGCGCCTCAACGTCGGCAAGGTCGCGCACGGCCTGGAATTCGGCGGCGTCGAACAATAGCGGGTTATCGGCAAGCTTGACGGTGACGCCATCATAAAACGGCTCAACCCGGTCGGTGTCGGCGAGGCGATCCGCGTCGTTGCCGGGCACATGGTAGGGGATGACGGTGGGCGCCTGGCTGGTTTCTGGGCTCACCCGAAAAGGGACCAGGGCGGGCGTGATGTTGGGGATGGGCATCAGGCAAATCCCGATAAAGGCGGACGCTTTGGCGGCGGCACCGCGGTCAAAGGTGAAGCACGGTGCGGCGGGGGCGCTGGGGCGCGGCGGCCGCATCGTCCGCGGGGCCGGGCATTGGCGCGCTGGCGGCGGGCGGGCGCTGGCGGCCGCCAACCACGCTGTGGCGAAAGGCGTCGAGCGCGGAGGGGTGCGTGTCGCCAGCCTCGACGCGCGCCGAAAGGTGTTCTTCGGCCTTTTGGGTGAGATGCTCGGCGAGCGGCGCAAAGAGGGCGGCCAGTTGCTCGCCGTTTTGGGCGCGGGAGAGGTCGGCCAACAGCGCCTCCGCGTGAAGATCGCCCGACACCAGCGGGGAGGCGGCGAGCGTGCCGAGCTGGCCTGACAGAGCCTGCGCAAGCCGCGCACGGTCCGCCCGCGAGATGCGCCCCGCCAACCGCTCCGCCTCCGCAAGGCGAGTGTTTGCCCGGGCCACCACCGATGCTGCGTCGGTCGGGTCCGCCATCCCTACACCGCTCCGCCGAGGGAGAGGCGCGTGCGGCCTTCACCGCCGCCAAGGGTGCTTGGGCTTGCGGCGGCAAGGTCGGCGCTGGTGGCAAGCGCGTTGAGTGCCTCTTGCAGGGTCACCATGATGGCGGAGAACGCGAGGCCCACTTTGGCAACCCGAATTTCGTCAAGGTCTTGCGCGATGCGGTCCAGCGTTTCGAGGACCACAGCAACGTCATAAATGTTGGTCTCGGTGTCCTCGATGGCGGCTTGGACCACCTGGGCAAACGCTTCCTCGCCCAAAAGGTCGATGAGGAGGGCGACGGTGGTCTCGCTCGCCTCGTTTCCAAGGGCCGGGACGCTGAGGTTGGCAAGCGACACCACCTCGCGCGCGGCGGGCACGGTCTCGGTGCGAAGGGCGTCTGCCTCGGCCTCCAGGGCGTCCAGCTGGTCGGCGGCCGCGTCCCGCGCGCCCTCGGCGGCGTCCAGCGAATTTCGCGCGGCATCGAGATTGGCCCTGGCGGTATCGACGGTTTGGATGAGGGCGTCGGTGGGCGAGGCGGGGTCCGCGGCGGCGAGTGCGGCCTCGGCCTCGGCCTCGGCAAGCGCAACTTCGGCGGCGGCAACGTCGGTCTCGCGGGCGCGCACGGTGGCGTCTGCCTGCGCAAGGGTCTGCGCCTGCGCGGGGATCGCGGTGGTCTCAAGGTCCACCAGCGCGGCGACGGCCTCGGCCACCGCCGCCAGCTCTTCGGTGCTGAGGCCGAGGGCGGCGAGGCGCCGTGACCCCTCGATCTCGGCGGCCGCATCGTCCACATCGCCGCGCACGGCGTCGAGCGCGTCGTTGATCTCTTGGAGGCTTGCCTCCGCGGTGCCGTTGTTGGCCGGTGGCTGGAGGCCGAAGTTGAGCGCGGAGAACCCGCGGCCCTGGCCCGCGAACGCCGGCGGGATGATGACCGCCGCATCCCCCGCATCTTGCGGAGTTGGTGCGTTGCCAAGCGGGCCGGTCAACTGGGAGAGGGGAACGGCGGGTGTCGAACCGCTGACCGAACTCATCTGAGGCTCCTCGCGATGAAACTCCTCCCCATGTAGGCCGCAACGGTGGGAAGCGCGTGTGCCGCACGATACGTTGGGGCTAGCGGGTGGTGTCCACGTCGGTCGGGAGGATGCCGAATTGGAGGCCGAGGAGGATGCGCTGGGCGGCATGAAGGTCGGCCCGCAAGTGGGGCGAGCCTCGGGCGGCCCGGGCCGCGCGCGCCCAAGCCTTTTTGGCCTCGCCAAGCCGGCCGCGCCGCGCGGATGCGAGCCCTGAGGCAAGAAAAATGCGGGGGTGCGTCTCGCCTGCCTCGATGAGCTCATCCGTGAGGTCGGCCGCAATCGCATCCGCCCGGTCCACCAGCGCACAGATGGCGAGCGAGAGGACGGCGCCGGCCCGCACATCGACGCCCGCCGCGTGGCAGATGGCGAACCCGCAGCGGGCAACGGGCCCATCCCCGCGGCGAAAGGCGTCGAGCGCGCGGTTGTACATGGCCTCGACGCTGAGCGCGCCCGATGTTGCCACCAGCCCATGAAGAACCGCTTCGCGATCGAGGGGCGCTTGGCTGGCAAGGTAGGCGGCGACCGCCTCGCCATCGGAGGCGACCTCGGACCAGTAGCCCGCGTCAAGCACCTGGCCCATCAGGGCGTGGGGGGAGGTGGGGCGCGCGAGGGCATCGATCGCATAAAGGTGGCAAAGGCGGCGCGCGTCGACAAAACTGAGCGGCTCGACACGGGCGTCTTGCAACAGTGTGGCGCCGGCGGCCGCCGCGCCGTGGTTGGCCATCGCGGGCCCGGGGGGCTCGGATGACCCACCCATGGTGCTAGCGGGCAACGCGCCCGCGCGCCGCCGCTCGCGGCCCGGCCGCGCCGAGGGGCCGGACGGGGTTGCGCTGGCTCGCATCGTTTGGCGTCACGGTTCCCAAAATGCCCTCTCGCCTGTGGCGCTGTTGCGCCGACGCTCCATGCGCCGCAATCTTACGTGGCGGTTTAATCCATTCATATCACCGAATTTTCCACTCCAGCGTGCCAGGGTAGACGGCGGCCAAAAAACCGTCGACGGAGCGCAGCAGAACGCCAACCTCGCCGATGCTGGCAATGCGGCTTGCCCCGTCGGGCGCTGCGCCCTCGGCAAGCTTTTGCCCGTCCACCAGTTGGACATAGCGCCGGGTCGAAAGGTTCGCGCCCACAATATCAAGGTCCGGCGCCTCCACACCGCGCACGATGAAGGCGATGAAGTCTTCGTTGCGCGCCGTCTCGCGCAGATAAACCGAGGTTTGCCGCATGCGTGCGGCGCGCGGTGTGCCGACACGGGCCAAACAGTCCGCAAGGCGCTCGGGCGAGAGGGCCGCTTCCAGCAAAAGGCCGCGATTTTCAAGGCTGAGGTTGGCGAGACGAAGCTCTTGCGACACGCTCAAAAGGTCGAGCCAGAAGATGATTTGCGGCAGCATCTCGATGGCGATGCGGGCATTCGGCCAGCATGCGCGCGCGCCAGTGGCCTCGCGCCCGTCGGCCGGCAAGAACGCTGCCCGCGCGGCAATGGTGCGAACGCTGGGGTCAAGATCGTTGATGGCGGCGGCAACGTCGGGCGCGTCATCCTCGCCCACCAGATCGGGGAGTTTTTCGTCCTCGAACGCGTCGATCAGCGCGCCGGTTGCTTCGGACAGGCGCGCAAAAGCTTGGCGGACTTCTGGCGGGACGACGGCGGGGGCCGCGTCCTGCGCCACAACGGCGACGGGGGGTGGCGCGGGTGCCGCGTCCGCCTCGGGCACGATGGCCGCGCGATACCGCTGGCTCGACACGGGGGAGGTTGCCATGGCGAGCGCCGTGCCGGTGAGCGGTTTGGGGTGTGGGCCGGTGCCGACGAGGCGCACCTTTTGGGGCGACGACGCGGCGGTCCAGGGGGCGGCGGCGGTGTCGGCGGTCTCGCCCTCAAACCGGCGCACCGCGTCGCTAAAGGATGTTGGAGCGGCAAGCCGGCTTTCGAGCGTTGCGGGGCGCTCTTCCCGGGAGGCTGCGTCGTTGCCGGCCCCGTTCTCTGTGCGCGATGCGAGGGTTTTGGTGCGCGGCGAGCGATCATCGTCCCGCGAGGGGGCGCTTACTTGTTGCGTTGGCGCGCGCGGGTCTTCGCGGGGTGTTGTTGAGGCACGCGTGAGGCGCTCGGGCGTTGCGGTGGTCTGGCGCGCGGCGACGCCGTCGCCCTCGGGCGTCGCGTTGTCGTCCTCGCGCGCGGCAACGCCATCCCCTTGGGGGTCGGTGGTGTTGCGCTGGGTGCCGAAGAGGGCGCGAATTTCGGAGCCGAGCCCGGAAAGGCTGTCGATGTTGAGGCGTTGGCCGGTGGCGCCGGTGTCATCCTGGGGGGCGGCGAGGACGAGCGCCTCATCGGGGATGGTGAGGGTGAGGCCCTCCACCCCAACGCGGGTGCGAAGCGGGATCAGACGGGCAAAGCGCTTGGCATAGGCCTGGAGAAAGCCGACATAGCCATCAAGCGCAGAATTGCGCACGGCGCCGTTTGCCTCAATGAGGCGCCCCGTGCGGTGGAACTGCACCGTGCCGCTGAGGCCGGAGCGTTCGGCGAGCGTGCGCACCTCGGCAAGGATCGTGTCGCCCGTGCGCACCGAACTCACAATCTCGGTGACGCCCAGAAGCTGCGCGTTCAACAGGGCGACAAACGCGTCTGCTTCGGCCGGGTCGATGACGATGCCGGTGAGGGTGACGCGGCCATCGTTGGAGAGCGTGTAGTCGATGTTGAGGCGGCGCGCTTCGATGAAGGTTTCAATCTCCCGCGCGATGGTCTGGCGCACCCAAAGGCGCACGTGGGGCTGGACGCCCGCATCGCGCAGCGCGTTGACGATCGCCCGCCGCTCCACCAGCGCATCCACGTGGCCGCGGACATAAAGGTTGCCGTCCACCGCCTCGTCGACAGCCACGTGATCGGCGAAGGGGAAGCTGCCAAGTGTTTCTTCGATGACGGCGCGGTCGTCGCGCGGGGCATCCCCCATGAGGCCGAGCCCCGCGTCGCGGCTCGCCATGGAGGACGCGGCGATCCAAAAGACGCCGATGAGGAGGATGACGGGGAGCGCCACGCGCCGCAGGCTTGCCGCCCGCGGCCAGCCGGAAAAACGGGGTTTTGGTGCAGCGCCCGTGGTATCGGCAGCGTTGGCGGCGGCGATGAGATCGGCCCAGCGCGCGGTTGCGGCGCCCACGGCAAAGCGCGTGGTGCCGATGGTGACAATGTCGAGCTGGTCAATGTCGCGCCAGGCACCATCGCCGGGCAAAAGGTCAAGGCCGGTGGAGGTGCGCACCGCGCCAGAGCCCGCCTTCAGCGCCAGCGCGCTGCCCTCAAGGCGAAGCTGCGCATGGCCGGGGGACAGGGCAAGGTCGATAAATTGGAGGTCATCGTCCGGGCCGTTGCCAAGGGTGTAGGCGCCATCATCCAGCTCGATCTCGACACCGTTTTGCGACCCGTTGAGGATTTTTAAGACGGTTTCGGACCCGGGGCGGACCATGGCTCATCCTTTCCCACGCTACCCACACCGCAAGGGCGGCAAGGTGTGCCGCGCGCCGCAACAGGCGCGTCTACCCTCGGCTTTACGCAACCTCGCGCTCAGATGCCTGTGCCCTTTAGCACAGGCCCATCCGGAAAACTGAGAGATACAGGCCGCATCGGCCGATTGCCGCGCAGAACCGCCAAGGCTTGGGCGCTTCGCTCGCCCGGGCGAAGGGATGAGGGGGCAATTTCGCTTGAAACGGCTTGGTGACACGACGCTCTCTCCCATCATCGCCGGCGCCCGCCGGATTTGGCCGATGGGCCGTCGATGAGAGCGCCACGCTCTCTCGCCCTCGCGCTGGTTGCGATGGCGTTTGCGCTTGGCGCGTGCAGCAACTCCGTCGTCTCCAACCTCACCGCGCGGGATGTGACGGCCAACACCAGCGTGAACCCGCTTTTGGCCAGCACGCGCCGGGGGCCGAACGGGCGCATCCGAACGGGCCGCATCAATGAGGGGCCGCAGCATCGCCGCGCCCGGCGCCGGGCGGATGACTATGAGACCTCCATCACCGGCGACATCGTGCGGCGCGGCGCCTCCATCCTTGAGACGGCCTCCGCCCGGCCGGGCTTCAACCCCAACCAGCAAGTTTCGCTAAACTTTCAAAATGAGCCGCTGCGCAACGTGATCCAGCGCATTTTGGGTGGGATCCTTGAGGTGAACTATGTGGCCGACCCCGGGATCCAGGGGGCCGTCACCTTCCGGACCGAGCGGCCGATCCCGCTCTCGCAGGTGATCCGCGTTTTGCAGGACATTTTGGCGCGCAACGGGCTCGCGATCCGGCTCATCAACGGCGTCTACCAGGTGGGGACGGCCGGTCAGCTCGACTTTTTGGAGGCGAACGCGAAGAGCGGCAAGCTGGGGCAAGACCAAACGCGCGTGGTGCGGCTTGCGCGGGGCAAGGCGTCGACGCTGGCGGAGGCGATCGGGCCGGTGCTCCCGGCGAGCGTCAGCGTGCGGACCTATGAGGACACCAATGCGCTGATCCTTGAGGGTAACCCGGCTGATTTTGCGGCCGTTGAGCGGCTCATCAAAACGCTGGTCGACACTGGGATTGCCGAGCAGCGGGTGGCCGTCCTCCAGCTGCGGGAAAGCCCGCCCGACCAGGTGGCGCGGCGCATCACCGAGCTTTACGCCTCGCTTGGCCGCGCGCCTGTCACGGTCATCCCCCTTGCTGAGCGGCAGGCGGTGATGGTGGCAAGCCCCTCGCGCGCGGCGATCAACGATGTGCGCCGCCTGGTGCGCGAGATCGACATTGACCTTCGCGACACGGTTTCGCTGCGCGTCATGCAATTGACGCACCTTCAGGCGGCGGATGTTGCTGCGCAGCTTGTCGCCGTCTTTGGCGGCCAAGCGCCGGCCGCAACCGCGCCGCCTGCGAACGAGGGGCGCCGGTCCAATATCGTGCGCTCGGGCGCTGAGATTGCGGAGGCCGCGGGCGTTGATGCGCGCACCGGCGAGACGGCGTCCTCGGTGTTTTCGGAGGATCGGGCGGATGAGAACACCGCCGCGCCCCAATCAACGGAGCGGATCGCAAACCCCGCCATCCAGATTACGCCGGATACGCGCAACAACGCGCTCCTCATCCGCTCGTCCTTCGAGACGTATAAGCGCATTCGCGAGGTGGTCCACGCCCTTGATATTCCGATCGGGCAGGTGGTGATCGAGGCCAATATCTTGGAAGTGGACCTCAACGATGAGCTGTCCCTGGGGGTGCAGTTCTTTTTGCAGTCGAACGACTTTACGCTCCGCTCGTCCCAGTTTGCGGGCGGCGTTGCGGACCCTGGGGGCGCGGGGGCGGTTGCGCTCATCAACGCTGATTTTGGAGCCTTCTCATTCGATGCGGTGATCAATGCGCTGCAGGCGGTGACGACGGTGAAGGTGTTGTCCTCGCCGTACGTGACGGTGGTGAATGGGGCGACGGCGCGGCTTTCGGTGGGCGATCAGATCCCCTTCACCATTGCCTCGCAGACCTCGCAATCGTCAGGCACGGTGACGGTGACGCAGGAGATCGAGACCCGCGATGTGGGTGTGATCCTCACCGTGACGCCCAACATTCGGCCTGACAACAGCGTGCTCCTCACCATTGAGCAGGAGGTGTCGTCGGCGCGGGAGCTTGCGGGTGCTGGCTCTGAGGAGACGACGAACCCGATTATTGCCCAGCGCAACATCACCTCGCAGATCACGGTGGATTCGGGGGTGACGGCGCTGTTGGGCGGGCTCATCATCGACCGGGCGCAAAACACGGAAACCGGTGTTCCCGTGCTGCGGCGCATCCCGATCATCGGGAACGCGTTCAAGCAGAACACCAACACGCAGGGGCGTTCGGAGCTTTTGGTGTTGATCACGCCGCGGGTGGTGCGCACCTCGCACCAGCTGGACCAATTGACCCGAAAGCTGCGGGCCTCCACCGCGGGCGTGGGGCGCCAGGTTTATAAGAACTGAGCGGCGCTAAACGTCGATCCTGCGGCGCTTTTGCGGCTCGTCGCCCGGGGCGTGTCGTTCGGCGATGTCGGCGACCAGCGATGCGGCGTCGAGCGTGTTGAGCCAGGTTTTCAGCGGGCCGTCGGAAAGTTCGCGCACCAGCGTTGCGAGCGCGCCCAAAAGCGCGAGGAGCGCGCGGGTGGTGGTTTTGTCGAGCCGGTAGGCAGCTTTTCGCAATTCCACAATCACCGCCGCGTTGGGCGAGAGCGCCAAGATGTGGGCGATGAGTTCTGGGTCAGCAAAGGGCACGTCAAGATCGGCGGCGACGTTGGAAAGGTCGGCCGCCGTCCAGGCGGGGCCCGCGGTGGCGGGGGGGATGGGGGCTGTTGGCGCCAGGCCGGCCTCAATGTCGCGGGCCGGCGCGGTGGGCAGGACGGGGGGCGTGAGACCGCTCAAAAGGTCGCCGGGGCGCGGGCGGACGAGGTCGCCCAGCGCGTTGACGGCGTCTGGCGCGCCGGGCGCTTTTGGCCGGCCGAGCAGCGTGTTGGCCGCGCTGACGAGGGTGTCAACGTTGGTGGCCGGCCCGCGCGGCGCGGTCCAAAGCCCCACAAGCTCTTCAAGGGCATCACGAAAGAGCGGATCGTGGGGTGGATCCATCGGGGCGCCGCGGCTTAGGCGCCTGCGCGCCGGTTGAGCGCGATCTCAAAGCGGGCAAGCTCGCGGGCCATGCCGTCCGGGAGTTCGGCGGCGCGGCCGGTGAGGGCGGCGATTTGGTCCCGCGCGGTGTCAAACGCCTCTTCGCGCATGGCCATTTCCAGGAGGTGGAAGTGGGGGACCGCCCAATCGGGGCGCAGCTTGAGGGCGTTGGCGCAAGCAATGCGGGCGTGGGGGAAGGCATCGCGCAGCCGCAGGCAAACGGCGTAGCCCATCCAGTGGTCGGCCGTGTCGCCGGCCAGGATGCAAAGGGTGCGGAAAAGGTCTTCCGCGCGCGCGGTGCGGCCGGCGTTGAAGGCGGTGAAAGCCTGGGCATAAAGGTGCGCGATGGCGCCATCGGAGAGGCCGAGTGCGGCCTTGAGGGAAACGCCCGCGTCGAGCTGGCGGACGACCTCCACCGTTGCCGGTTTGCTGGCCGCCGCGACCGCCGAAAGGAGCCCTTCGAAGGCGGCTGCATCAAGGCCGAAGGCGCGGCGGATGAGGCCCTCTGGTGTGGGGTCGGTCACGGGAGGGTCGCCAGGAGGGCCTGGCATTCGGCAAAGATGTCGCCGCGGCGGGCTCTTTTGGCAAACCGGAGGGCGTCCGCAAGGTCTTCTTTGGCCTCCTCCACCAGGCCAAGGTCGAGGCAGGCGCGGGCGGACATGAGGTAGCCCTCCGGGTTCTCCGGCGCGGTTGCCACAATGGCGGAGGCGGCCTGGAGCGCGGCGGAGGGGTTTTTGGCCGCGAGCGCGCTTTCGGCAAGGCCCACCTGGTGCGCCACCGCCTGCGGGTCCACCAAAACCAAGAGCGCGTGGGCGCGGAAAGCGAGCGCAGTGTCCCCCTCGCGCTGGGCCTTTTGCGCCATCTTTGCGATCGCAACGAGGTCTTGCCGCTGGAGGCCAAGGGTTTGCCGCAATTCGCCGGAGAAGGCGGCGTCCAGCGCGCGCTCGTTTTTGGGCGCGGGGGGGCGGGGGTCAATCAGTGTCATGCGCGTTCCCTTCCTCCCGGCTCAGGGCCGAAAAATCATCGCAGCGCCAACGTCGCGCGTGTCGGCCGTCCTTGGCGCGTCGGGCATCGAGAGGGTCGCGCCATGGATGATCACCCGCTCCATGACATCCTCCACCGCGCGCTTGAGCGCTTCGCCCATTTGCTCCGCGCGCGCCCCGGCGGCGTCGGGCACCATGGCGGTGGCACGCACGCGTTCGCCGTCGACGGTGAGCGCGGCGACGCTGCCCCCGGTGAGCGCAAAACCCTCGCGCAGCAAGGTTTCGGCGGCCTTCGTGCGCGCGGGCTCCTCCGTCGGCAGGGTGCCCACGGTGGCGCTCACCAGGAGGGCGCTGCCGTTGGGGCTTTGGGCGAGCGTCACCGCCACGTCGTCCACATGCATGGTGTGGGTGGGGCCAAGCTCGGTGGCGAGGGGGGCGGGCAGGTCAATCGCGCCATAAAGCGCGTCGACCGCGAAGGCGAACCGGTCATCGTCCATGGCGGCGTCAGCCTCCCATGCGGCCGATGATTGCCATCCGCTCGATTTCCGCATCCTGCTGCTGCTTTAGGAACTGGATCACCGCCTGGATGAGGGCGGTAAAATCCTCTTGGATTTTCTTTTCCTGATCTTGCTGCGTTTGGATGTCTTGGGCGTTGGCCTGGTCGATCTGGCCCTCGGCTTGATCGATCTGCGCGTCCGCCTCGTCGCCTTTGGCGAGGAACGTAAGCGGGGTGGAGACGGCGCCGCTGGTGGCGCCGCCCACCTGCGCATAGGCCTGTGCGCGGCCGGCTGCGACTTGGCGGTTGGTGTTGTCGCGCACCTCCACCCGCTCGTCGATTTTGGCCTTGGTCACCGAAATTTCGGCGTCCAGCTCTTTGAGCGCCTGGGGTTTTGCCTGGCCGGTGGGGGCGGGGCCGGCCTGGGTGAGCTCGGCCAACACCGCGTCCTTCTTCACCTTCACATCTTGGAGCGGGGCGGCCTGGTTTTTGAGGCTCGTGAGGTCCGCATCAAGCCGCACATCGACCTCGTTGGCCTTCACCGCGCCGGTGGCGTTGCCGGGCCGGGCGGTGAGGTTGAGGCTGAGTGCGCCAAAGCCCGCCGACGCTGCTGCGCCCAGCATCCCCGCTGCCAGCTGCTTGACGGCGGCCGACTTGGTTTTGTCGGCAGCGTCGAAGCTTTTGCCGGCGGCTTCCAAGAGGGCGCTTTTGGCGTTTTCGCGGGCGGCGGCGCGGGCCTCCACCGCGTTCGCGCGCTGGAAGGCGGCAAGCTCCACAAGGGCTCTGGCGAGCGCGCTCGGATCGCGCGCATTGGTGAGGTATTTTTGGACAAGCTCTTCAAGCTGGAGGGCTTGGCCGGCCGGATCGCGCAGGGCCTCGGTTTCCCCCGGGGTTCCGGACGGGGCGCCGGGCAACGCGTCGGGGAGGCCGCCGGTCGCGGTGAGGCCGCCGGCCCCCACGGTCGGGCCTGCGGGCGGCTTTGCGTCATAGAGCATCGGAACGGGGGGCGGCGTTGTCTTGCCGATGCCATCAGTGGCCATGGCGTGGTCCTTCCGTGACGTTGGGCATGATGCGGGTCAGCCTGCGAACCGCATTTGGCTGAGCGAGTTGGCGCGATCTTTGAGGGCGGAGGTGGCCGCATCGAGCATGGCGGCGGTGGCATCCTGGGACTGCATGAGGAGTTTGAGCGCTTCGTCGATGAGGTCCTCCAGCGCGAGGATGGCGGCGCTCACCGCATCCGACTCGCCCTTCAGCTCTTGGGCATCGGCGCGAAGGTTGGCCGCTTTCGCGTCAAAGACGGAGACTGTGGCGGCCGTGCCCGCCTCGGCGATGGTGATGCCCGCCTCCGCGGCGCTCATCGCGTTCATGGTTTTGGAGGAGGCGGTGCCAAGGCCGCTGAGGCTGCGGGAGGCTTGTGCGGCCTCCTCCACAATGTCGTCGGCAACGGTCTTTGCAATGTCGGCCGCGGTCATGGAGGTGCGGGTTGCGCCGCTGGTGGCCTGGGCGGTGCCGCTTGCCACATCGTCGGCGGAGCTTGCAATTTTTGCGGCGGCGGTGGTCCCCACACCGTAGGCCGTTGCTGCGATGGTGACGGCTGCCAGCGCCAGCGAGATGCCCAAAAGCGCGTAGTTCACCCCGCTTTCGACCTTTTGGACGTAGGCCGCCACCTCCTCGGGGGATTTTCCCATGGCGTTGGCGTGGCGCTGGGCCATGCCGCCGGTGAGGCTGATGCCGCGCACATCGGCGGTGATCCCATCGGCCAGCTGGTAGGCCTGGATGACCACGCCCGCGATAAGCGCTGCCCCCAGCGCCGCGCCAACGCCGGACGCAATCATCATCCCCGCAATGGCCGCGGTGAGGGCAAGGGCGAGCCCCTGAAAAATGCGCGAGAAGATGCCGCCGGTGCGGCTCTTTTTCTGCTGCGCGATGGAATCTTCAATCTTCTCGGTGCGCTCGGCAAGCTTTTCCTGCTGCTCGGCCCGGGAGGCTCGGATCTTTTCTTGCTCGGTGGTGATGCGCTCGCCTTCCACCTTGTCGCGGGTGTCTTTCAGCGCGGCCGAGACTTCGGCGAGCACCACCTCCATGTCGCCCCGGCGGCCGGGGGCAAGGGTGGAGGAGGCGAAGATGGCGGAGAATGTTGCAACATAGGCCGCGCCCTGGCCGGTGCCGCTGGCCTCCGGCGCGGGGGTCGCGCCGCCGCTGCCGGCGATCCCGGCTTTGGTGGCCTGGTCGGCTTGGGTTGGGCCGGTCGACGATTGGGTGACTTGGGGCGTGTAGGCCGGCGTGTTGCCGATCGAACCGGGCGCCATGGCAATCTCCTCAAAAAGGGGCCGCGAACGGCAAGTGCAGTGTCAGCCCTTGGATGCGGTGGGGTCGGCGCCGGCCTCGATGGCCTCTGCCATCTTGGTGCGGGCCAGGTGCTCGGCGCCGGGGTCGCCGTTGCCGCGCGCGGCCTCGGCGGCGGCAATGTCAAATGTTTCGTAGGCGGTTTGCGCTTCGCCAAGGCCCAAAAGGCACTCGCCCACCCGCAGGTAGCCCAAGGGGTTGGTGGCATCGAGCGCGGTGTAGATGGCGTAGATTTCGGCGGCGCGGGAAAGGTTCCCGTCGAGCTGGTGGCTGGCGGCCATGGCATAGACCGCGCGCTCGTTGGTCGGCTCCAGCTGGAGGAGCGTGGTGAGGACGCTGCGCGCGCCCTCTGTGTTGCCCACCTCCAAAAAGTCGTAGGCTTTTGTGTAGAGAGCATCGATGTGCTGGCGCTCAAGGCCCATCACGGCCGCCGGCGTTGCCCCGCCGGAGAGCGCAGCTTTGACCGCCTCATCGTCGAGCCCCCTGCCGCGCATCCACTCGGCGAGGATGCCGCTCGCAAACTCGCCCGTGGTGGCAAAATCCTCGCGCAGGAGCGGGTGGTTTTCGAGGATCGATTGGTTGTTGGACATGCCCCGCCCCCTTTTTTAGCGCTTGGCCGCGTTCGTCACCTTCTTCGTCGCACCGGCGGGGGGGATGGGCTGTGTTGTCGGACACGTTTTGATCGGCCGGTCAGTGAGCGCCGAGGGTCTCTCCCAAGGCGGAGACGTGGGCGGCAACGCGCGGCACGTCGAACGTGTCGGCCTCATAGACCAGGGAGAGCGCCGGGTCGCCGGACGGGGTGAGGCCGGCATGGACGATGGCGCTGAGCGCCGGGTTGTAGCCGCCGGCGGCGAGGATGCTGGCGGGGGAAAGGTCGGACGGGCGCACAAGCGTCATCACCACCTGGTCGCCCTCGGGCGTTGGGGCAAAGGTGAGCGTGCCGGTGCGCTCGAACGCGAAGGCGACGCTGCCATCGCGCCGCGGCACGGCGGCAAGGCCGAGGGATTGTGCGAACCGCTCCACCGTCGGCCACATCCGGGTTGGAATGTCGGGCACGGGTCGTCCTTTCTAGGGCGGTTCCCGATCAAACGAAATCGTTTGATCGGGAAAAACCGCCCGTTTTTCAAAGAGTAGGGCATTTTGCTCGCGCCGCTTGCGGCGCGAAATGCCCTAGTCGGCGAACTGGGCTTCTTCGGCGGCGACCAGTTTTGAGGAAAGGTCCAGAAGGGCACGGCGCTGCTGCTCCCGCGCGGCCAACGAGGGGAAGGCGGCATCGGCCAGGAGGGCGTGAATGTCGCGCATCACATTCACCGCGGCGACGGCGACGGCGGGGTCGTTTGGATCCTCAAGGCCTGCCAAAAGCCGCTCCGCGTCGCGAACGGAGGCGGAAGGGGCAGCGCAAAAGTGGAGGAGGCGGCTGGTGAGCGCCACCGCGTCCGGCGCGCGCAGTGGGCGCGGGGCGCGCGGCTGGGGGGCACGGGGCGTCATCGGGTGGCCAGCTGCGGGTGCATGCGGGTCAGAAGCGCAAGGCCTTGCGCCACATCATCATGCACGCTCGCCAAGAGCTTCAGTTTTTGGAGTTCGCCCACCACGCCTTGGAGGAGGGTGCGCGTGTCGCCAATCAATTCTGGGTTTTCGCGGGACAACAGGTCGAGTTCGGCCGCCGCGCTTTTTAAGAATGTGCCGACGATGGCGTCGAAGTTTTGCGCGATGTTGAACCCTTTGAGGTGGTCGAAAATCTGGCCAAGGTGTTGGCTGGAGCGCACAACGTTGCGGTAGGCATCGCGAATCTGTTGCGGGTCACCGCCGATGGTGTCGGCCTCGTCATGGGCGGCCTTGGCGATGGCAAAGCCGGCGGCAACGTCCCGCGCGACGCGGCCTTCGCGATAGTCGGCGCGCACAGCGTCGAGGAGGGCGAGGAAATTGCGGCCGGCGCCGGCGGCAAAGGCGCCCTTTCGCATCTGTTCGAGCGCTGCGGCCTGGTGGGACACATCCTCGCTGTAGGCGCGCAGGGCCTCCAAAACGTCGTCCTTGGTGGGGCGGTCTGCGCCGCGCTCCATCCGCTCCTGAAAGCGTTCGAGCTGCCGCGTCAGTTCTAAAAGGCGATGGTCTTGGGGAAGGTCGGGCAGCTTTTCTTGGTATTGGGCGATGCGGCCGAGCGCCTCTGTGTTGACGCCTTGGCCTTTGCGCACTTTCGCTTCGTCCAGCCGCGGCTTGCGGCGGTTGGCGACTGCGGAGCCCAGCTCTTCCAGCGCGTCGGTGAGGTCGGCAACGCCGTCGTTGAGGGCGGTCACCTGCTCCATGGTGGCGGGGTTGCGGCCCATGGTGCGCGCGGCGTCCGTGGTGGCCGCGTGGGTCGCGGTTTGCACGCGCAACACTTCTGTCGGCGCGACGGTGGTGTTGCTGACGCTCATTCAAACTGTCCCAAGGCCGCAGCCTTTGGACGCTAGCAGCCAGCGCCCACCTGCCTTGTGACGGATGACACCGGCGCGCCGGATTTACCGGCCGTCGGCCTTTGAGAGGCAGTGCATCAAGAGCTTTTTGGCGTGGAAGATGCGCGTTTTGACCGTGTTCAAGGCGCAATCCTCAATCTCTGCGATGGCGCGGTACGAAACATCTTGGAAGAAGGCGAGGTGGATGACTGCGCGTTGCGGCGGGGAGAGTTTTTCAAGGCATGCGCGCAGAGCCGAGCCCTCCTGGAGGGCGGCAAGGGCAGCTTCGGGGGTTGGCGCGTCATCGGGGATGTCTTCGTCCGGCTCTGCGCCGGTGTGGACCGCCCGGCGGGCGCGGTCGGCGGCCTTGTTGCGGGCAATTCCAAAAATCCAGGTGCGCGCGGCCGAGCGGCCCTCAAAGGTGCCCGCCCGCCGCCAAACCTCCAGCATCGTCTCTTGGAGGACGTCGGCGGCCTCTTGGGGGTCGCGCATTCTGGTGCAGATGAAACGATGAAGGTCGGGGCCGAGCTGCGTATAGACCGCCTTCATCGCCTTTTTGTCGCCGGTGGCGATGCGGCCGAGCAGGAACGTGAGCGTGTCATTGTCAGCCATCAGCTGCCTCGACCGGTGGCGTTGGTCGCCGCGCGCTGAAGAGGCGGCGGCAAATCCGGAGCTTATTCCGCCGCGACCGGTGTGATCACCGTGGGTGATGCGGCAAACAGCCCCACGCCGGCGGTGCGGGCATCCTCCGTCTGGAACCCCAGCGTGTAAAGGCCGATGGCGGAGGGACCATCCACAATCTGCGCGCCCGCGTCCCGCAGGAGGGTGCGGATGGTGCGTTCTGACGCGGTGGGGGCGATGGTGACGCGCAAGGTGGCCTCACCGGCGGGCGCGCTTGTGCCAGTTGCGGTGACATAGCGCGGGGCAGCGTCCTGCACCAAAAGCGGCGCGACGGTGAATTGCCAGGCAACGACCGCAACGGCAACGCCGGCTGCCGCCTGCCACAGGGTCACCCGCGGGCCTTGGGACTTTTGTGCAGGCTCATTGTCGATCGCTTTGGAGAGCCTTGCCCAGCCAAGTTCCCCCGGGAAGGCGTGGGGCGCGGGGTCGGCGGTGTTGAGGGCGGAGATCAAGCGGTATTCGGCCTCAAGCGCGGGGTCGTCGCGAATGGCATCGTTGAGGCGTTCGGTCTCCGCCTCCGACAAGCGGCCGCGCACAAGGTCCTGCAGCGCGGCGCTCTCGTCTGTCTGCGCCATCATTGGTGCCCCTTCCTTCGCCAGTGTTCCTGGGTCGCACGGGGGCGCCACAAGGTTCAATTTTCTGTCTTGCCACAGGGGCGGTCTGGACGGAAACGGTCGCCACCATTGCCGGCTCCGGGTGCGGCCGGTAGATCGATGGCGGCCCGCGTGGAGATGGTGATCATGATCAAATTGTCGACATTGGGTGTGGTCGCTGCTGCATTTTTCACGGTTGCGGCGGTTGCGGCGGTTGCGGCGGTGGCGGCGGACCTTCCGACCGCGCGCGAGGATGACCCGTTTGGCACCCCGCGGGAGGGTGCGGGGCCGGGGCGGGAGGCGCTGCGGCCGGTGCCGCGGGCGTGGATTGTGGCGGATGCTGGCGTGGTGGTGGATGCCAGCGAGCTTGTCGTCCTGACGCCGGATCAAGCGTCGGCGGATGAGGTGGCGCGGCTTGCCGCCCCGCGGGATTATCGCGTGTTGCGGCAAGCGGCGCTCGGCGGGCTTGGGCAGGTTTTGCTGGTGCTCAAAATCCCGGCCGGGCGCACGGGGCCGGAGGCGATTGCGGAAGTCGAGGCCCTGTCACCGGCCGCCACCGCGGGCGTCAACCACGGCTATGCGATGCCCGCGCGGCCCGATGGGCTGGAGGCGTTGCGCTATGCCAACGCCATGATCGACTGGCCGCAAACCGGCTGCCCGGCCTATGCGCGGATCGGCCTGATCGACACGGCCATTGACCCGGACGCGGTGCAGGGGTTTTCCGCGCGGGTCACCACCGCCGACTTTCGCCGCGACCCGTCGGGCCAGGCCGGCACGCGCCACGGCACGGCGCTTGCCGCGCTGCTGGCGGGCGAGGGGCGGTTGATTGACCCGAAGATTTATAACGCAGTTGTCGCGGGGGATGGGGGCGATCTGGCCGATGCGGCGGGGGTCGACGATCTGTTGCGCGCGCTGAACTGGCTGGCGGAGGAGGGGGTGCGCGTCGTCAACATCAGCCTTGCGGGGCCTTACAACAAGATTCTGGACCTTGGGGTGCAAAGCGCGGCGGCCCGTGGGCTGGTGATGGTGGCGGCGGCCGGCAATGATGGGCCATCGGCCAACCCGCGCTTTCCCGCAGCGTTTGACGAGGTGGTTGCCGTCACGGCGGTGGATGCCGATGCGATGGTCTATCGCAACGCCGTGCGGGGGGCTCACATTGACCTGTCGGCCCCCGGTGTTGACGTTTTGGTGCCGATGGCCGGGGCGGTGCGCTTTGTGAGCGGGACGTCGGTGGCCGCGCCCTTTGTGACCGCGGCGCTGGCGGCGAACCCGGAAATTTTGGGCCCCTTCCCGCCGCGGGAGCTTGTGGCTGACCTTCAGAAGGCGGCGCGTGATGTGGGCGAGCGCGGGCCGGACGAAACGTTTGGCTTTGGCATTTTGGTGGCGGACGGGCGCTGCCCTTAAGGCGCGGCCGCCGCAAAGGGGAGACGGCAACGCCCCCTTGCGCGCGGCCCAAGGTTCCGGCCCCTGTCTGCGCAAGGGCTGTTGGGCTTGGGTGGTTTTACAAAAGCCCCGAGCGATCGCGCGGCAGGGAAGCCATGCCGCGCGAAAATGCCTTTATTGGCCGCGGCGGGCGCCTGTGGCGCGCACGACGGGGATCCAGGTGTCGCGCTGGACTTCGTAGTATTGGTCAACGTCGGCCGGGCTCATGGCGGCGGGGACGATGGACCCGAGGTTTTCCAGCCGCGATTTGATTTCGTCTGACTGGACGACCTGGTTCACCAATTCATTGAGCCGGTTCACGATCGCGTCGGGGGTGTCGATGGGGGCCGCGATCGTGTTCCAGGTCTGGCTCACAAAACCGTCGAGCCCGGCTTCGGACATGGTGGGCACATCCGGGATGGCATCGAGCCGTTCGGAGGCGGAGACGCCGATGGGGCGGACGGCGCCATCGCGCACCTGGGGCACGGCGGTCAGCGAGGGGTTGAACGTGTAGCTGATGCGCCCGCCGATGAGATCGCGCATGGCCTCACCGCTCTTGGGGTAGGGGATGTGGAGGACATCGGCCGCGATCCGGTCGTTGAAGAGGGCGCCGGTGATGTGGGTGGTGGTTCCTGTGGGGCCGGAGCCATATTGAAAACTCTCGGGGTTTTCTTTGATCGCGGCGATGACGTCTTCAAGGTTTTGCGAGGGGTCGTCGTTGTTGACGACCATGACCATGGGCACCTCATTCATCATCGCAACGCCGCGCAGGCGGGCGCGAATGTCCACCGGGAGCGGTTCGAAGAGGGCAATGTTGTGCACCAATTGTGAGGAGGTGCCGACGAGGAGCGTGTAGCCGTCGGGCTCGGCCTCGCTGACGGCTTCGGTTGCCTGCATGCCGGACGCGGCGGAGAGGTTTTCCACCAGGATGCGCTGGTCGAGGAGGGGTTCCAGCTCCGCGGCCACGATGCGCGCGACCACATCCGCGTTGCCGCCTGCGCCGGACGCGACGATGAGGCGGATCGGCTTGTCGGCGGGCCAATCGGCGGCGTTTGCGGGGGCGATCGCGAGGGCTGCGATGGCGGTTGCGGCAAGGAGGGAACGGCGCGTTAGCATTTCATGCTCCAGTCAAGAGAGACTTGATTGGGTCTTGGGCAAATGCGATGCGTGTTGTCAAATGAATCTGGACGTAGAGCGAATGTATAGATTTATTCAAAATCTGTGTTCCGGCGTGTCCCTTTCTGGCGAACTTGTTTGGCACTCTCGGAATTTAACCAATTACAAACTGGCGATGGGCGGACGTTCCTTCATTGGCGGGTGAAATGCCAGGTGGCACGCGACCGGGGGTTTTTGGGCAGCATTTGGCGGCGCCTTTGATTGTGGGGGGGCTCGGCGCGGGCATGCTTCTCCTTGCTTTGGGGCAGCCGGCGTTTGTGTCCGGCCGGATTGGGCCGGGCCTTTTTGCGCAGGTGTTTGCCGGCGGGGTGGTGGCACTTTCCGCACTGTGGGCGGCGCTTGCGGTGGTGCGGCCGGCGCCGGCGCGGGGTCGCCTTGGGGCGTCGCTGTTGCCGGGGCTTTGTCTGCTTGGGGCGGTGGTGGGCTTCATTGTGTTTCGGCCGTTGATCGGGCTCGTCCCGACGACGGCGCTGATGGCGCTTTTGGCAAGCGTTGGCGCGGGGGAGCGCGGGGCGGTTCGGCTGGCACTGAGCGCCGGGGTTGGCGCCGCCGTTGGCTTTGCGATCGGGCTTTTGCTTCTGCCGCCATCGACGGCGCTTTGGCCATGGAGCCCTCACCTTTGAGGGCGCAAAGCAAAGGTGTGCCCTCACCTTTGAGGGCGCAAGACAAAAGAGTGCCCGCGTCTCTCAGGGCTGCTGCGTTTAAAGCTGGGGGCCATTGGGGTGATTGATCAATTGGCCGCCTTTGCGGGCGCGCTCACTGCGCACACCCTGGCGCTAACCTTCATCGGCGCGCTGACGGGGACGTTGATCGGCGTGTTGCCTGGCATTGGGCCGCCGGCGACCATTGCGCTGTTGTTGCCGCTCACCTTCTCGCTCGATCCGGCGGGGTCGATCATCATGCTGGCGGCCATCTACTATGGCGCGCAGTATGGATCCTCCACCACGGCAATCCTCATCAACCTGCCGGGGGAAACGTCGGGGGTGGTGACGGCGCTTGATGGGCACAAGCTGGCGCTCGCCGGCCGGGCGGGCCCCGCGATTGCGATGGCCGCGCTCGCTTCCCTCTTCGCCGGGATTGCGACGGCCGCGTTCATCGGGTTTGCGGCGGGGCCGGTTGCGATGTGGTCGCTCTCGGTGTCACCGGCGGGGCTGGCGGGGCTGATTGCGCTGGGGCTTTTTGCGGCGGCGATCATTGCGCCGGGGCGGCCGCTGCCGGCTGTCACGCTGATGTTTCTGGGCGCGTGTTTGGGGTTGATCGGCACCGATTCTGGCGGCGGCATGCCGCGCTTTACGCTGGGCTTTCCTGAGCTGCGGGATGGGATCGGGTTCGTGCCGCTCATCATGGGATTGTTTGGGGTGGCTGCGCTCATCCATGCGCTGGAAACCGGGTCGCGGCCAGAGCGGATTGCGCCGGTGGGCTGGCCGTGGCCAACGCGGGCCGACGTTGTGGCGGGCGCTGGGCCCACGGTGCGCGGCACGGTCATTGGCGCGGTGCTCGGCGTCATCCCGGGCGTTTCGACGGTGACGGCAGCGCTCGCCGCCCGGGGGCTTGAAAAGGCGTTCAAACCCAAGGGGCCAAAGCTTGGCGAGGGCGCCATGGAGGGGGTGTGTGCGCCCGAAGCGGCCAACAACGCGTCCGCCCAAAGCGCGCTGGTGCCGCTGTTGACGCTCGGCATCCCGGGGAACCCTGTGATTGCGGTTTTGGCGGGGGCGTTGATGATCCACGGGATTGCGCCGGGGCCAGGCTTCATTGCGGCAAATCCTGACCTTTTTGCAGCGCTCGTTGCCAGCATGGTGGTGGGCAACATCATGCTGGTGGTCCTCAACCTGCCGCTGGCCGGGGTGTGGGCCGCGCTTCTCACGATCCCGTTCAAGGCGCTGGTGCCGGTGATTGTTGTCCTCGCGGTCATTGGCGTTCATTCGGTCAAGGGGTCCATGTTTGACGTGTGGCTGATGCTGGCGTTTGGCGCGTTTGGCTGGGCGATCTTGCGGCTGGGATTAGAGCCGACCCCGTTGGTGCTCGGCTTCATCTTGGGCCCCGCGTTGGAGGAGTATTTGCGGCGCACGCTCCTCCTCTCCCGCGGTGATGTGAGCGTGTTTTTCACCGACTGGCTGAGCCTTTCGTGTCTTCTTCTGATCCTGGTTGGGACGGTTTTGCTGGTCACCCGGGCGATGCGCACCCGCCAGCAATAGAATTATTCTAACGACAGTACTTGTCACATTTGTGGCGGATAGAGTTAGAAAGACTATCAATTGATTGTTGAGGGGAAATTTTGTTTGCGTCCTTCGGTGTGGGGCAAGTAGCGTCCGGCCAAATCTTATCGAAGGAGGCTCGCATGCTTGCGATGGCCCACGCCGTGCCCGCTGCGCGGCGAATTCTGTGCGCCCTGACCATCGGGGCGGCCACCATCACCGCATCCCACGCAATGACGCTGACCGACATTGCCGGCCGCACGGTTGACGTGCCGGATGCGCCCAAGGCCGTGATCCTGGGCGAAGGGCGGATGATGTATTCCATCGCCGCCCTCCAGCCGGAAACCCCGTTTGAGGCGGTCCTCGGTTGGAAGGATGACATGATCCTCTTCGACCCGGACGCCTTCCGCCGGTTCGAGACCGCGTTTCCCGAGGAGGTTGCCGGGCTGATTGACTTCGGCAACCCTTATGCGGGCGACTTCTCGGTGGAGAAGGCGGTGTCGGCGGGCGCTGATGTGCTGATCCTTGACCTTGGCAACCTTTATAAGGCCGAGGAATCGGGCGTCATCGACAACCTTGCCAAGGTTGGCATCCCGACTGTGTTCATCGATTTCCGCGTGAATGCGACTGAGAACACAGTGCCCAGCCTCTTGATCCTCGGAAAAATATTTGGTGAGCAAGAACGGGCGTTCGAATTTATCGACTTTTACCTGCAAGAGATGCGCAAGGTCACGAATGTTGTGCAGACGCTCCCGACCGATGAGCGCCCGCTTGTCTTCCTGGAGAATGCGGCCGGCTGGTCGCCTGACTTTTGCTGCAACACCTTTGGCAGCTTCAACTACGGCCGCCTCATTGAGCTCGCGGGTGGTCGCAACTGGGGCAGCCAAAAGTTTGAAGGCTATCGCAGCGATGTGAGCCTTGAGGCGATCCTGGCGGATGAGCCTGACGTGATTGTCGGCACCGGCGCCAACTGGGCTGAGTATAACCCCGAGGTGAAAGCCGTCCTCCTGGGCTATGAGGCGGAGGGTGACAAGGTTTCAGCCGCGCTCAACGCGCTGGCGGAGCGGCCTGGGTTCAAAGATCTGGGTGCTGTGAAGAACAAACGCTTCCACTCCATCTATCACCAGTTCTACAACAGTCCCTATCACTTCGTGGCCCTGCAGGCGCTTGCCAAGTGGATCCATCCGGAAGAGTTCCCGGACCTTGATCCGCAAGCCACCTTCGAGACGCTCCACGAGGAGTTCTTGCCGATCGCCATGGGCGGGCAGTTCTGGGCGAGCCTCGACTAAGGTGACGGTTGACGTCCTCAAAGAGGGCAGGGGCCTTTCGCGCCGGTACCGGGATCGGACGGCGCGAAAAACCCTCTTCGTCGTCGCGGTGGGCGTTGTGCTCGCCGCGACGTTCATCGTCGACATCATGACCGGGCCAAGCAACCTCTCGTTTGTCACGGTGGTTGAGACGCTTTTTAACCCGTCAGGCGCCGACGCCCGCACCCATTTGATTGTCATTGATCTTCGCCTGCCGGTCGCCCTCATGGCGCTGCTGGTCGGCGCGATGCTGGGCGTTGCCGGCGCAGAAATGCAAACGATCCTCGGCAACCCGCTCGCCGACCCGTTCACGCTGGGGATTTCATCCGCGGCCTCCTTCGGGGCAGCGCTTGCGATCACCTTGCAGATCTCGGTGATCCCCGGCGTTGGCCCTTACCTTGTGCCGGTGAATGCGTTTGCGCTGGCGTTCTCAACCGCGCTCATCCTCTACGCATTTTCGCGCCTGCGCGGGGTCACATCCGAAACGATGATCCTCGTCGGCATTGCGCTTCTCTTTTCCTACAACGCGCTGTTGTCGCTGATGCAGTACGGCGCGACGGAGCTGGAGCTTGCCCAAATCGTCTTTTGGATGATGGGCTCGCTGGCAAGGGCCACGTGGCCCAAGGTGGCGCTTTGCGCGGTTGTGCTCGCCGTCGTCCTCCCGTGGTTCATGATGCGGGCGTGGGCGCTCACCGCGCTTCGCATGGGGGACGACAAGGCGGCCTCGCTGGGCGTCAACGTCAAGCGGCTGCGCATTGAAGTTCTTTTTGGCGTGTCGCTGCTGGCGGCAACGGCGGTGTCGTTTGTGGGCACGATCGCATTTGTGGGCCTTGTGGGGCCGCACATTGCGCGGCTTTTGGTGGGGGAGGATCAGCGCGCGTTTTTGCCGGTCTCGGCGCTTTCGGCGGCCATCATCCTCTCGCTCGCGTCAATTTTGTCCAAGACGATCAATCCGGGCGTCATCTTCCCCATCGGGATGATCACGGCGCTCATCGGCATTCCGTTCTTTGTGAGCCTCATCCTCACCGTGCGCCGGCGGAACTGGCAATGACGCTGCGGGTCAGAAACCTTTCGTTTGCGTACCCGCGAAAGCCGGTCCTCCATGATGTGAATGCGGGGCCGCTGAAGCGCGGCGCTGTCACAGCGCTGATCGGCCCCAATGCGGCGGGGAAATCCACGCTCTTTCGCTGCATTGCCGGGCTCTTGCCAAAATACACCGGCCGCATTGCCCTTGATGGGGATGCGCTGGAGCCATTGGCGCCGCGCGCGCGGGTAAAGCGCGTCACCTTTATGCCCCAGTTTTTTGCCGCGAATGCGGCGCTCTCGGTGTTTGATGTGGTGCTTCTGGCCCGCAAAAGCCTCTCCGGCTGGGCGGTGGAGCGGGCCGACATTGAGGCGGTCGCCGCGGTTCTGGACGATTTTGGGATCGGGCATTTGTCCGAGGCCGACATTGGCGCGCTTTCGGGCGGGCAGCAACAGATGGTCTCGGTCTGCCAGGCGCTGGTGCGCGAGCCGTCAGTCTTCTTGTTTGACGAGCCGACCAGCGCCCTCGACCTCAAACATCAGCTGGAAATCATGACCGCCATTGCCCGCGAGACGCGCCGGCGGAACGCGGTCACCCTCGTCGCGCTCCATGATCTCAACCTTGCCGCCCGCTTTGCCGACCACGCCCTCCTCATGCGGCAGGGGCGCATTGTGGCGGAGGGCGCGCCAGAGGCCGTCCTCGCCGACGAGGCGCTGGGCGAGACCTACGGCGTCACCATCGATCTCATCACGCACCAGGGAACGGGCCTCCATGTTTCTGCGTCTCTGCGCTAAATTTTGGCACGCGCGACCAGCATCCATTGGACGGCGCGCGTTGCCGGATCGACCGGTTTGGCGCGCGTTTTTGGCCGGGTTCGCCGTCGCGCTTCTCCTTGCCGCGACGCCGCTGGCGGCCGAAGAGCACGTCATCCAGATGCTGAACATTGATCCGAACGACCCCGAGCGGCAGCATGTGTTTGATCCGCCCATCTTGCGCATTGCGGTGGGGGATACCGTCACCTTCAAGGCGATCGACCGGGGGCACAACACCGCAACCAAACGCGGGATGGTGCCGGACGGGGCAGAGGGTTGGAACGGGGCGATCGACGAAGAGGTCACCATCACCTTCACGGTGCCGGGAACCTATGGCTACGTGTGTTTGCCGCATCTTGAGATGGGAATGGTCGGCCTCATCCTCGTGGGCGATTACACGTCCAATTTTGAGGCGGCCAAGCGGGTTCGACAGATCGGCGGGGCGCGCCGCGCCTTCCGAACGCTGTTTGCCGCAATCGAGTAACCGCAACAGGGAGGCACAGTGTGGCGCTCAAACCCCTTGGCGCACTGTTGGCGGGCACGCTTTTGAACAGTGTGCCCGCCGCAGAGACCGCAGCGTTCCAGCCGGCGCCGCCATCGCGTGCGGCGCCCGCAGCCGCTGCCCCACCGCCCGATGAGGCCGACGCGCTGGCCGCGTCCCTTGATGCGCCAAAGCCGTGCAACGGCAACTGCGCCAACTGTCCGATGAAGGCACCGACGCCCCTATGATCCTCACCCGCAGAGCCATCCTCGCCGGCGGGGCCGCCGCGCTTGTGGTGCGCCCGCGCGCAGCCTTTGCCAACGGCAGCCACGGCTTTTCGCCCCTTGGCACCCTCAAATACGGCCCCGGCGAGGCGTTTGATTATGTCAATGATGCCGCGCCAAAGGGCGGCACGCTCCGCCTCAAAACCATGCGCGCCTTCGACACGATCGACACGTTGCGATACCCGGGGCGCCCGCCCGCCGACCTTCGCGTCATCTATGATCGCCTCGCTGTGGCGAGCGACGATGAGTCGGCAAGTTTTTATGGTCTGCTGGCACAATCGATCCACGTGGCCGACGATTTTTCCGCCGCCACCTTCACCTTGCGAGACGCCGCGCGCTGGCACGATGGTCGGCCGGTGAGCGCCCACGACGTTGCCTTCACCTTTGCAACGTTGAAAGACGAGGGCGCGCCGTTCTACCGCCAAGCCTTTGCGCCGCTGACGGCCATTGCCGAGAGTGACACGCGGGTGAGGATCGAAAACAGCCGCATTGGTGACCGCGATCTTATGCGCAAGATCGCGACCATCCCCATCCACCCAAAACATCTTTGGCGGGACGGTCGGCCGGATGCGGTGGTGGGCTCGGGCCCGTACCGCGCGGTGCGGATCGAACCGCCGGGCCGGCTCGTGCTTGAGCGCGTGCCGGACTATTGGGGCAAGGACCTTGGCCCCAACCGTGGCCGCTGGAATTTTGATACGCTCGACATCCGCCTTTACCGCGATGACACCGCCGGCTTCCAAGCCTTCACCGCCGAGACGGTTGACGTCCACCGGGAGCGGGATGCCGCACGCTGGCGCACCGGCTACGCGGGCGCGTGGTTTGAGACCGGCCGCGCCCGCCGTGAGGAGGGCGATGCGCCAGGTGTTGGCACGGTCCTCGGGCTCGTCATGAACACGCGCCGCGCCCCGTTTGGCGATGTTCGGGTGCGTGAGGCGCTGGCGTTGGCGTTTGACGAGGCGCGGGCGGCCGCCGACCTTTTGGATGGCAGCGTCAAACCCTTCAAAAGCGTCTTCTCCGGGACGCCGCTTGAGGCAAAGGGCGCGGCGAGCGCGGCTGAGCGGGCTCTTCTGGGGCCGTTTGAAGACGCGCCGGCGGACCCATTTGCGGCGGGCCCCGCGCGGGGCAGCCGGGAGGCGCTGCGCCGCGCGTCTGCGCTCCTTGATGCGGCGGGGCTCACCCTTGATGGGGCGGTCCGGCCCGGCCCGGATGGGGGGCCGCTTCGTGTAGAAGTTTTGATTTCGCGCCTTGAGGCGGAGCCTGCGCTGGGCTGGTACCAAACCGCGCTCCGCCGCCTTGGCGTTGACCTCGTCCTCACACGGGGGGACAGCGCGCTTCTGGGCCGGCGTATGCTGGACCGTGACTTTGATATGGCAACGCTCTCCTGGTCTCCGGCCGCGCTCCCCGGCACGGCCGAGCGCCTTTTGTGGCATGGCGCGTTGGCACAAAGCCCGGCAAGCTATGCGCTTTCCGGCATTGACCATCCCGCGCTCAACGGCGCAATTGAGGCGCTGGAGGCAGCGCGGTCACCGGAGGGTCTTGCCGTTGCGGGCCGCGCGTTCGATCGCATCTTTCGCAACCTTCACCTCATGGTGCCCCTGTGGCGTGCGGACCGTGTGCGCATTGCGTGGTGGGATCGGTTTGGACGGCCAGAGGGGGAGCGTGCGGGCCTTGCGCCCTCGCCCATGGATCGATGGTGGGTGCGTTAGGGCGCGGCAAATTCGCGGGCAACGAACGTTGGACAGTGACATGAGTATCATCGGGAACATTATGGCGAAGCTGCAAACCCCATCGGCGAAGTCCGCGCGACTTCTGACGGTGAAAGAGGCGCACCGGCTGACCCCCAACATGGTCCGCGTGACCTTTGCGGGGGAGGCGCTGAGGGGCATCCCGGCGGGGCGCGAGGGCGGCAACTGCAAAATCCTGATCCCAAGTGTTGGGCAAAGCCGGGAGGCGTTCGCCGCGCAGCTTCTCGACGGGCCAAAGCCCGTGACGCGCACCTACACCGTGCGCCACATCAGGTCCGACGCGCTGGAGCTTGACGTGGACTTTGTCGCCCATGGGGATGAGGGGCCTGCGTCCGCCTGGGCCGCGCGCGCAAAGCCTGGGAGCTTCTGCGGCTTTCGTGGGCCAAGCACGGCGAAGGTCGAGAAATTTGCGGCGGACTGGTATCTGGTTGCGGCCGACATGTCCGCAATCCCGGTTGCGGCGGCGACCCTTGAGGCGATGCCCCGCGAGGCCACCGGCACCGCAATCTTCGAAATCACCAGCGAGGCGGACAAGCAGGCGATCGACGCGCCGGCCGGGGTGGATGTGCACTGGCTGGTTCATGATGACCCGCATCGCCCGTCGACCGCGCAGGTTGATTTTGTGCGTCAGATGACCTGGCGGCCGGGCCGCGTGCAAACGTGCATTGCAGGCGAATCCAGTGTGATCCGCGCGTTTCGGACCCTCCTCCACAACGAGAAGGGCTTGCCGAAGGCGGACACCTACATTTCCGGCTATTGGAAGATCGGCCTGGTGGAGGACCAACACCAGGCCATGAAGCGGGCGGAGGCGGCCTGACCCGAAAGCGTCAGTGGTGGGTGCGGGGGGCGGCGCTTTCCGCCTCACCGTCCACAACGCGCATGAGGGTGCTGACGGGGATTGGCCGCAGCGTCTGGCGGGAGGCCTTGAGCGTGAAGGCGAAGATGGATGCGGCGGACGCGACCTCCTCGCATAGGGTCGAGCAGCACAGGCGCTCAAGGCAGAACTGGCTCGTCACATCGTCGCCATTCTGGATCCCGCTGATGAGGCCAAGGATCAGCACCTCGTCGCGGCTGATTTGTCCGGACGGGGCGGGGTAAACGCGCAGCGGGCAGGTCGCGCACCGGCCCATGACCTTCACAAATCTGGCAAGCGCGATGATGGCCGCTTCGCCCAACGCATCGCCGAGCGCGCTGCGATAAATCTCCTGCGCCGCGGTCCACGGGGCGGTGGAGCGGGTGGCTTGCCCGCGCGCAAAGTGGCGCACACCGTCAAGGACCATGGTCTCTGCAAGGCGCTCGGCCTCAGCCGCCATGTGCGGCGCGCTGGTTGGCATGACGGATGTCCTCCCATTCCCCTGCGTGGCGGTCTTTGACGCTGACCGCACGCGTTCGTCCTTTTTGCGCCGATCCGAGGGCGGCTTTGGTTTCTCACGCCTCTCCCCAGAGAGGTTTTGTGCCGACCGGGCCTTTTGCCGGCCCGAGCGAACCCTGTCAGTGTGTTGTGGCGACCGGGAGCTTTCGGCCCAGCCAATTGCGCGTGGGTGCTTGGGGGTAGGCGGCGTGGGCAAGGTCGCCCATGCGGTCGAGCATGGCGGTGGCATCGTTCCCCTCGCACAGGATCATGGCGTGGGTGCGCGCGGTGCGCAGCGAGCCTTGGCGGATGGCGCGGAAGGCGGCCATAAAATGCTGCTCATGCTCGCTCACAATCACCGCGCAGCCGGTGCATTGGGGGTTGTTGAACTGGAAGCATGACCGGCGGCTCATGCGCATGGCTTGGACCGCAGAAAGCACGCCGAGCCCAATGTCTTGGCCGAGCCGGGGGCCGAACCGCTCCTCGGCAAGGTGAAGCGCACGGAGCCACGATTGCGATTCGGGGATCGCGAAGGCCTGCCAGTAGAACCGTGCGATGGCGAGGATGGTGGTCTCGATGGGGTCAAAGCCGGCGTCCGACAGCGCAGTGTCCCGCGCGCCCATGGTGCGGCCGCAGCCCTCTGGTTCGCGCCGTCGCACCATGCCTTTTCGTTTGTTCGCGCCGTTGCGATCCATCATGTCCTCGCAGGAGTTACCGAAGGGGGCCGAAACGGCCGTGGGGGTCAGGAAGGGCGGGCGCGGCGAGGGGCTGCGCGTCATTGTCGGCCTGGCCGTTGTGGCGCGCTGGTGCGTTTGGCGTCAGCGTCGCAATGCCGAGGGATTTGAGGTCGCCCTCCGGCCTGGGCTGGTGTGTCGGCGGGTTGCGCTCCACGGGGGGTTGAAACCGAACCACGCCCTCACGCTCCAACTGCGCTTCCCGAGAGAAGGCTGCGGCAAGCGTTGGATGGAGCCCTTCACCAAATGGCGCCGCCAAGCGGTGAAGTGCAAGCAAATCCATAAATGAAGCTCTCTGCTTATCTCGGATCAGTCGAAATATCGATTTCAACGACCTCATCTTCTGTAAAAGTTGGTATCGCGTGTCAAGTATAAAACTCTGTCCGTCAAGTATTTGTACTTGGAAAGGATACAGAGTGGGGGCCGTCTTCGAATTTGAAAGCCACGCATTCTAAAAGTTGCGCGCACGCCCACCCGCACCGGCGCCGCACGCGAAATGCGAAACGCGGTGGGTGCCCATCTGGGCGCCCATTAATGGTTGATTGCGTTAGCCTTGGGTGGGGCGTTCGGGCGTCGTCGACCCGTCAGCGCCCACGGACTGGACGCTGGCAAAACCCTCAAACTGGGGGTGGCCGTCGTAAAGCCCGGCGTTGCTGCCGGCGTTTTTGTGCGCGGCGCGAAAGGCCTCGCTGCGGGTCCAGTCGACGAAGTCTTGCTCGGTGTTCCACACGGTGTGGGAGGCGTAGAGCGTGTGGTCGTCGTGCTCGGGGCCCTTGAGGAGGTCAAAGGCGACGAAACCTTTGACCTTTGTCAGGTGAATGTCCCGGTTCAGCCACACCGCCTCGAAGTCCTCCTCCGAGCCTCGTTTCACGCGAAAGCGGTTCATGGCGATGAACACGGGCAGCTCCATCCTTGGGCTCTGACGCGCTGCAACACGCGTCCATGGCGGCATTGAGGCTCAACGGGTCGCAGCAGTCCGGCCCGCACCCCTGGCTTGAATGGATGAAGTCGAACGCATCATCATGGCTCATCCGGCCCGCCATCGCCCCCTCCTTCACACACAACCACCGCCGCGCGGCAGACACCCATGGTTTACCACAGGCTTTTCTTCAACACATCCGCGAAGTTGGCGTTCGTTTCAGTTTCCATTCACGATATCGCTGGCCACCGCCAGATTAGAATACGTTGAATTCAAGGTTGGGATGATCCGATACGATCAGCGGACCTCCGGCAAGGTGCGCGCCGCGGGCGTCTTGCCCGGGGCTGAGGCCAACACCGCACCCGCCACCACAAGCGGCACCGCAAGGAGGAAGGCGAGCGCCGGCCGCTCTGCAAACAACAAAAAGCCGAGGAGGGCCGCCCAGAGGATCGAGAGGTACTCGAAGGGGGCAAGGGCCGAGGCCTCCGTGTATCGGAAGGAGAGCGTCATCGCGATGTGGGCCGCACCGCCGAAAAGCCCTGACAACACCAAGAGGGCAAGCGTTGGCCCATCGGGCACCGCCCACCCCAATGGCCATGTGGCAAGGCCGGCAAGGCTGCAAAAAAGGGCAAAGTAAAACGCGATGGCGCCGGGGTTTTCCGACACCGCGAGCGCCCGAAGCTGAATGAGCGCGCCGGCGGTGAGCGCTGCGGTCGCGACCCCCAAACCGATGCCAATCAGCGGGCTTTGGCCGGCGCCGAAGGCAGGCACCGTCAACACCAAAGCGCCCGAGACGCCCACAAAAACGCCGAGCCAACGGCGCGGCGGCACCCGTTCGGACAACACCGTTGCGGCAAGCGCCACCACCATCACCGGCGAGAGGTAGGCGAGCATCGTCGCCTCCGCGATGGGCAAGAACGCCAACGTGGCGAAGGAGGTGAACATGGCCGCGCCGCCAAGGGCACAGCGCGTCAAATGGCCAAAGGGGCGGCGGGTGAAAAGCCCGGCCGGAAACTCGTTACGCAGCCACAAGAACACCACCAGCGGGACCATGGCGACGGCTGAGCGAAAAAACACAATCTGGCCAAGGGGCGCTGCATCGCCAATTGCCTTCACGGTGGCCATCATGGCTGCAAAGAGGACGCCTGAGAGGATCCGCAGCGCGATGCCGCGTTGGGTTTGGCTCAACGGGGGCCATCCGTGGCGGCAATCCGGTCCCGCAGCGCATCGCCGGCAAGGTTGAAGGAAAGCGCGGCCAGCACCAGCGGGATCCCTGGAAGCACGGCGTGGGAGGGCATGGAGAGGATGTAGGCGCGCGCCTCGTTGAGCATCGTGCCCCATTCGGGGGTTGGTGGTTGGGCGCCAAAGCCCAAAAAGCCAAGGCCCGAGATGGCAAGGATCGCGCGCGCCACATGGGCCGTCATCAAAACGGTGAGCGCGGGCAACAGCGGCGGCAGCAGATGGTGGCGGGCAATGGCGAGGGGGCCAACGCCGGAGAGCTTTGCAAGGGCAACGGGCTCCCCCGCGGCGGTGGCAAGGGTGAGCCCGCGCACCAGCCGCGCGTAACGCATCCAGCCCACCACGGCGAGGGCAAACACAATCTCAATCCCGCCGCCGCCCAAGATGCCCGCAACCGCAAGGGCCGCCACCATCTCGGGAAAGGCAAAGAACGTGTCGGTGACGCGCATGATGAGCGCATCGGCAAACCGCCCGCCAGCGCCCGCCAGAAGGCCGATCACGGTCCCGACCACAGCGGAGACGATGACGACCACCACCGCAAGGCCCACCGAAAGGCGGGTGGCGGCCAAGATGCGCGACAGCACGTCCCGCCCCAGGTGATCGGTGCCCATGGGGTGGGCAAGGCTGGGCGCGGCAAGGCGCTCGGAGGGGTTGGGCACAATGGGGCTTTGGGGCGCAATCCATGGGCCGATGACGGCAAGCACCAGGAAGAGGACCGCGCCGGCGATCGCGGCGGCGCGCATTGGGTCGCGCCGGGCGGCGAGGAGCGCGGCCCTCATGCCGCGCCCGCCCGGGTGCGCGGGTCAAGCCAGAATGTGAGGAGGTCAACCCAAAGGTTGATGGCGACAAAGAGCATCGCAAACACCAGAACCACCGCCTGGATGACGGGATAGTCCCGCGCGTCAACCGCCTCCACAAAAAGGAGGCCAAGGCCGTGCCAGCCAAACACATATTCGACAGCCACCGCGCCTTCCAAAAGGAACGCGATTTCGAGGGCGAAGACCGTCACCACCGGCACCAACGCGTTGCGCACCGCGTGGCGGCCGACAATGCGCGCCTCCGACAGGCCCCGGCCGCGTGCAGCATCAATGTGGCTCGCTGCCATCGCCTCGATGGTGGCCGAGCGCAGGAGGCGCGCCGTCGTCACCGCAACGCCCGTCCCAAGGGTGAGGGCGGGGAGGACGAGGTGATCAAGGTCGCCGCGGCCAAAGGCAGGGAGCACTCCCAGCCAAACCGAAAAGAAGAGGATGAACAAGATGCCGAGCCAATAGTTGGGCATGGCCGAGCCAAGGGTCGCAAGGGAGACGCAAAGGCTGTCAAACCATGTGCCATGGAAGAGGCCGGCCATCAGGCCGAGGGGGACCGAAAGGAGGGCGGCCACCGCGATCGCGCCCAGCGCAAGCTCCGCCGTTCGCTGGAAGCGCTCGGCGATGATGTCGAGCACCGGCCGGCCGTCGATCAGCGAGTTGCCAAGGTCGAGCTGCACGAGGTTGATGAGCCAGGCGGCGTACCGGGTGAGGAAGGGGCGGTCGAGCCCGGCCTCGGCGCGGATGGCGTCAAGCGCGGATTGGTCGAGCGAAACGGTGTCGCCGAAGCGCGCCTTCGCGATCGCGAGCAGCGCATCCCCCGGCGCAAGGTCCATCAGCAGAAACGTGAGGAGACTGGCGCCCAGCATCACGAGGACGGCGCCGAAAAGGCGGTTCAGCCCAAAGCGCGTCATGATGCGTCCTCAAGGGCGGTGCTGGCGGCCTCAAAGACGGCGCGGCGGTTGCGGTCGGACGCCACGAGCGCGCGGCCGGCCTCTGACACCGGCGCCTCCATAAAGCGCGTGGTGGGCGCATCCTCCACAATCTGCCCGGCTTCCACGACAATGACGCGGTTTGCCATTTGCCGGACGGTTCGAAGGTCATGGCTCACCATGAGGACGGTGGGGCGCACCTCGCGGATGGTCTCGGCCAAGAGGTCGGAAACGTTGTGGGCGACCACCGCATCAAGGGCCGACAAAGGCTCATCCAGGAAGAGGAGCGAGGGCCCTGGCGCGAGCGCCCGGGCGATGGCCGCGCGCTGGGCTTGGCCGACGGAGACGGCACGGGGGCGCCGGTCCAAAACGTCGGCGGCAAGGCCCATGCGGGCGGCCATGGTCTCCACGCGGTGGTGGCGGGCGGGCCGCTTCATCCCGGCGGCCACAAGGGGCTCGGCCATGGTGTGGCGCAGCGTGCGGTGGGGGTTGAGCGCGGCGACTGGGTTTTGAAACACCGCCTCCGCCGCTGCGCGCAGGCGCCGGTGGGTGCGGTCGAGGGGGCGGGTGACCGCGGTGCCGCGAAAGGTGATGCCGCCGGATGTGAAGGGCACGAGACCCAGGATCGCCTTCAGCAGCGTCGACTTTCCGCCGCCGGAGGGGCCGATGATCGCGACCACATCGCGGGGCGCCACGGTGAGGCTGGCATCGGCTAAAATTGTGCGCGGCCCACCGGTGGTGACCCGGACGCTGAGGCGGTCGAGGACGATCTCGTGCGCGTGCGCCACCCTCACCAGGCTCCGCTGGCGACGAGGCGCTGGGTGTAGGCGCTTTGGGGCCGGGCAATCAGGTGGGCGGTGGGGGCGGTTTCAACCACACGGCCGTCTTTGAGGACGAGGATGCGGTCAGCCGCGAGCGCTGCGAGCGACAGGTCGTGGGTGATGAGGAGGGTGGCGGTGCCGACGCTGCCGGCAAGGCGCGCAACGTCCGTGAGGAGACGGTCCGCGACCGGGGCGTCGAGGGCAGCGGTCGGCTCGTCAAGCACCAAAAGGTCGGGCGCGGGGGCGGTGGCAAGGGCAAAGAGGACGCGCTGGAGCATGCCCCGGCTGAACGCGTCGGGACGCTGGCGGCCCACCGTTTTAGCGTTTTTGACGCCAAAGGCCTCAATCCGCTGGTGGGTGGCGGCAAGGGCAGCGTCCGGGGTGGTGCCGGCCGCGCGCGCGATGGCGGCCCGATGGGTGCGCACAAAGGCGCGCACCTGGGCGCCGACGGGAAAGAGCGGATCGAAGGCGCCGAGCGGGTCTTGGGGGACAAGGCCGATGGTGCGGCCGCGCAGTGCGCGCAAGCGCCGCCGGGAGAGGTTAGAAAGGTCTTCGCCCGACAGGAGGATCTGCCCGCCGGAGAGGGCGAGCGGGGCCTCCAGGCGGACAATTGCTCGGGCAAGCGTTGACTTTCCCGAGCCCGATTCGCCCACGATCCCCAGCGTTTCGCCGCGGGACAGGGCGAGCGACACGCCGGCAAGGACCGGGTGGTCGCGCCCGCGCGCGGCCACCACAAGATCCTCAACGCGAAGGACGTCCTCCCTCACCGATCGACAGACAGCTTTGTGTCCACAAGGTAAATCCCGGCCGGGTGCAGCGAGAAGTTTTCGACCCGGTCGTGGGCCACCGCCACGCGGTTTTTGTAAAATGCGACAATCACCGGCAGCTCTTCGGCGATGATCTCTTGCATGCGCGCAAAGATCGGCTGGCGCGTTTCACTGTCGAACGCGGCAATCCCCTTTTGGAGAAGGCTGTCAAACTCAGCGTTTGACCAGGCGCCAAAATTCTCCAGCGCGCCGGTGCGGAAGGTGAAGTTGGGGAAGTAGGCCGGGTTCCCTGTGGGTGCCGCGTTTGAGGAGAACATGAGCATGTCCGCACGGCCCTCGCGAAAATCGCTGACGGCCACCGTCCAGTCACGCAGGATTCTGAGCTCGGTGGTGATGCCGGCCGCTTCCAGGTGGGCCATGAAGAGTTCGGCCGCGGGCTGCATGGACGGGCGCCCCACGTAGGAGCGGACCACAACGCGGAAAGGCTCGCCGTTTTGCTCCAGCCGGTCGTCGCCGTCGGTGTCGGTGATGCCAGCCTCGGCAAGGAGCGCCATGGCGGCGTCTTTGTCATAAGGGGTGGGGGTGATGGCTGTGTTGGCCCAGGGCTTGTCCGGCGGGAAGATTCCGGCGCCCGGCGTGCCGCCAAGGCCATTCAGCACCGTCTCCACAATGTCTTCGCGGGGCATCAGATGGTCGATGGCGCGGCGTACACGCAGATCCGCCAGCGGACCGGTGTTGACCTGCATGAAGAAGAACATCAGCCGGCCATCGGCGACGGCTTCCACCTTTAAGTCGTCGCGCGCGCTGACCCGCGGCAAGTCGCTGTCGGGGAAGTTGGCGGCAATGTCGATGTCACCGCTTTCGAGCGCCAGCATCACGGTGGTCGGGTCGCCCACGGTGAGAAGGTCGATGGCGGGGGCCGCCGCCGCGCCGCCCCAATAGTCGTCAAAGCGCGACACGGTGATGCGCTCACCCGGCACAATTTCCGAGAGCTGGAAGGGGCCGCTGCCGTAGAACTTGTCGGCCGTGGTCCCGCTTGAGAGGATCGAGAGGCCAGGGTCCACAAGATCGTTGAGGAAGGCGGCGTTGGGCACCTTGGTCACGATGCGCACCGTGTCCTCGTCCACCACCTCGACCGTGTCGATCCCGATCAGCGAGGCGATGCGCTCGTTGTAGACGGCGCTTTCTGGGTCGATGACGCGCTCCAGGGAGAAGCGGACCGCTTCGGCATCCAGCGCGCCGCCATCGTGGAAAGTGACGCCGGGTTTGAGGTCAATCTCCCAGGTGGTGGGGGAGAGGGAGCGCGCGTCGGCGGCGAGGCGCGGGGCGAGCGCGCCGTCGCGGTTCAGCCAATAAAGGGTCTCGGTGATGCCCGCTTCGCTGGTGCGCCAGCCGTTCCAGCCGATGGCGGGGTCAGGGTTCGGATTGTCGAAGCCGAAGGGGATCGCGATCCGCACGGTGTCGTCGGCCACAGCGGGCGTCGCTGCGACCAGCGTCAGCGCTACGGACGCAAGCAAGGTGCGGGAAAGGGATCTCATGGGCGGTGCCTTTCTGGGCCGGGCGCTCGGATTGCGCGGATTTTTGGGAGAAAACGAGGTCAGCGGGGGGCTTAGCGATCGTCCTCGCTGATGAGGGGTTCGATGAGGTCGTGCGGGGCGCCGATGGGCGGCAGGCGACCCAGCACGCCGGCGCGCATGGGCGCGGGGCGGGTGTCCCGGGCCATGAAGCCGCCGGGGCTTTTTGCGTAAAGGCGCACGAGGGCAAGGATGTCGGCCGCGTGCGCCTCGGGGTCGAGGTCGCCGAAGAGCCAGGTGAAGGCGTCCGGCGCGGTGAGGGAGACGGTGCAGGGGCGCTTGCATTGGCTCATGCAGCGCACGCCGCGCGCCTGGAAGGCGGGAAGTGTGCCCTCGCTGTCGCGCATCGCGTTGTGGACGGCGCGGGCAAGGCGTGCGCCGCCGCGGATTTCGTGGCTCTCGGCCTCGCGCCCATCGCGGCAGCGCAGGCACACGGTGAGGACGATGCCGTCCGGCGGTGGCGCCGTCATGGGGCAGCGGCCCGTAGGGCGAGGCGCGCGCGCACTGCCGGGTTGTGGGGCTTGGGGCGAGGGCGGGCTGGCCAAAGGGCGAGCGCGCTCATTGGGCAGGCGGTCACCGGTGCCGGGCTATGCCACTTGGGCGGGATGGTGAGCGTGGGTGGCCGGTCGGCATTGTTGCCGTGGCCGGCGAACGGCGTCGAGACATCGCGTCCCTCCTTTCCGGCGCACCCCGGCCGGATTTTGGGTTAATCGGATGTCGGCAGGTCTCCTGGCTCGCGGGTCGCTGCGCAGTCCGGCCTTCCCGGTTTCCCAGTGGCGTTTTCGGACGACGCTCGTCGCTCACAGTTGCGGGGGCAGCTCCGGCCTCACGCCCGCCTCGTGAGGCGCAACGTTCACCGGATTCCCTTTTGATCCCTTGCGGGAACCGACAACGCAACTTTGCACGTTATAAAATTACATCACAAGGGATGTTGCGCCGAAAAGGTGGGCAGCGCTGCCAGCGGTGCGGCGCTCTTATGGCGCGCCGGCGGAGAGCCAGGGCAAAAACCCTTCCAAAAAGCGGGTGGTGGCGGGCATGAAGTGGGAGCCGTGGTGGTAACAAGGGTCGAGTGAGGTGGCGATCAGCCGGCCGTTTCCGCGGCGCTCATCAAAGAGGATGGGCCGGCCGCTCGCCTCCAGGAGCGCGCGTTGGCCGGGCCCCAGCGTGTAGGTGCCGTGAAGGTGCCAGGCGAGGGCGGCCTCGTCCACATAGTCGGCAATTTGCGAGGCGCCGGTGAAGCGCACATGAAGGTCAGCGCCTTCCTCGAGCCACCACCAAAAGCTTGTCTCCATGGGGTGGGCGGTGATGCCTGGCAGCCAGCGCTCGGGAAACGTCTCGCCCATGGCAACCAGCGTGCCGCCTTCGATTATAAAGTCGGTCAAGACGGGGCGCAGGGGTTCTAAAAGGCGCGCGTTCAGCCGGCAGGGCACGAACAGCATGGTTGCGGCATCAAGATGGTCGGGCGTGAAGGCGCGGATGGGGATCACAGCGTCAAAGTGGGGCGCGAACGGCAGCTCCCAGAGGGTGCGGTGGTGGTAGTAGGTGCCGCCGTCAAGCGCTGTGAGCATGGGTGGGAAAAATCCTGTCGAAGAACCTTTTGAGCGCGCCGGCGCGGTGGAGGAAGGGGATGATGTCATTGCCGGCGTGGACAAAGAGGGCGCCGCCGGAGGGGTGGGGCAGGAGCCAATCCACGGTGAGCTTTTGTGGGCCCACCGTGTGGATGATGGTTGCGCCGGATGGGGCGGGGTTGCCGCCGCGGGCGTAAAAGCCGGCGACCCCTTTTGTGAAGTTGAGCGTTTCGAGCGGCACATCGTCGAACAGCGGGTGCGGGGCAAGGCGCTCCACTCGGAGCGCTGCAAGGCCCTTTCCGGGGGATGGGACGAAGGGCGTGAGCGCCGGGTGGAAGGGGTGCGCCACATGCCCGTTCACGATCAAGATGGTGCCGGTCTCAACGGCCTCTGCAAGGTCGCCGCGGTCTGCAAGGTCGCGCTGGTCGGCGTGCATGGGCACGTAGATGATATCGGCGCCGGCGAGGGAGGCGCCGTATTGCGGAACGTCGGCAACCTCAAGATTTGGCAGCGCGGTGAGGGCGGGGGGCGCGGGCCCGGCGGTGTTGTTGAGGTAGAGGAGGCGCGGGCGGGTCATGGCGCGGAAAGGGCGATCGGCCGAGTGATGGGGCCGAGGACGACCCGGCGGGTGGGCGGGTCAAACCGGGCGTCGACAATTGCGGTGTGAAGGTGGACGTGGCCGGGGAAGGCGATGGCGTCCAGCGGAAAGTGAAGGGTGAGGTCGCCGGTGTCGGGAGCGGTGATCTTTGCGTCGACGTAAGCGCTTGCGACGTGGGGCGCGCCTTGACCGGCCGCGGTGTTGAGCGCGGCCTCCGCCTCGGCGGGTGCGTTGAAGGTGCCAAGGGCCGTCACATGGTGGAGCGCGCTTTTCAGGACCTTTGGTTCGGTGCTGCCGGGCTCGGCCTCAAGGTGGATGGTGGCGAGGATCCGGGTCGCAAAGCTGTCGGGTGCGGCGGCGATGGCTGTTCGGTCAAACCGGTGGGCGGGGCCTTTGGGGTGGAAGAAGGTGGACGTGATCGTGGCGGATGGCCCGGTGCGGCGCGCGGCCTCTTTGGCAAACAACAGGGCGGCCGGCTGGCGCAGATAAACGACGGTGGCATCGTTGTCCTGCGTGAGGATCAACACTCTGATCCGCTCTTCAGAGGTCTCATGGGCGTGGGCGGGCGCAAGGAGGAGGGCAAGGAGGATGAGAACGCGCATCAAAACTCCGCGGCGCGCATCAGCGCCTGTGTGTAGGGGTGGCTGGGGGTGAGCGCCACGTTGTCCGCCTCTCCCTCCTCCACGATGCGGCCCTCCTGCATGACGGCAATGCGGTCGCAAAAGTGGCGGGCAAGGACGAGGTCGTGGGTGATGAAGAGGAAGGCGACGCCCGCCTCTTTGCGAAGGGTCTCCATGAGCGCCAGGAGGCCGGCGCGCAGCGATTGATCGAGCATGGAGGTGGGCTCATCGGCCAAGATGAGCCGTGGTGTGGTGACCATGGCGCGGGCAAACGCCACCCGCTGCCGCTGCCCGCCGGAGAGGGAGGCCATGCGCCGGTGCAAAAAGTCTTCTGTTGCGGGGAGATGGACGGCGGTGAGGGCGTGGGCGAGGCGGCCGTTCTCGTCTTTTTGCGCGCCTCTGATGGCCAGCGGTTCGGCGACGACATCGGCGACGCGGGCCCCGGGGCGCATGGATTGATAAGGGTCCTGAAAGACCATGTGGGCGATTGCGCCGGGCTTTGGCGTTTCCCCGTCCAAAAGCACCGTGCCGCTGGTGGGTTTGGCAAGGCCGAGGGCAAGCTTGGCAAGGCTTGTTTTGCCCGCGCCTGAGCCGCCCACAAGGCCCATCACCTCGCCCGCACGAACGGTGAGCGTCGCGCCCTGAAGCGCTGCCACCCGGGGGCGGCCGAGGAGTTTTGCAGCCGTCCCCGTGCCGTAGATGAGGCTGGAGTCGGTGAGGCTCAGCACTGCCGGCCCGTGGCTTGGCGGACGGCGCCACAGCTTTTGCGCGCGCAGGGCTGGCGCGTTCTCAAAGAGCTCGCGGGTGTGTGGGTGTTGCCCCGATTTGCCCAGGGATTGCGGCGTGCCGCGCTCCACAATGCGCCCGCCTTGGCACACCGCGAGGGATTGTGCGGACTTGGCAATCAACGGCAAATCGTGGGTGACGAAGAGGACGGTGAGCGCAAGGTCGGTCTGGAGCGTTTTGAGGAGCGCCATGATGTCGGCCTGCACGAGGACGTCGAGCCCCGTTGTGGGCTCATCGGCAATCAGCACGCTGGGCGCGTTGGCGAGCGCAATGGCGATCACCGCCCTTTGCCGCATGCCGCCGGACAGTTCGTGGGGGTAGGCGTTTGCGCGCTGGGTGGGGAGTTTGACGGCGGCGAGCAGCGCGTCCACGCGATCATCGCCCGCGCTTCCGCTGGCGTGGAGGCGGAGCGCTTCGCGGATCTGCGCTTTGATGGTGCGCACGGGGTTCAGCGCATTCATGGCGGACTGGGGGACGAGGACAACGCACTGCCCGCGCAAGGTTTTTAGGGCGCGGGGCGGAGTGTCAGAGATGTCCGCATCGCCGACGTGGACGGAGCCGGCGTCAATTGTGGCGCCCGGTGGGAGCAGGCGCAGAACGCCCGTGGCGAGCGTTGATTTTCCAGAACCCGACTGGCCCACCAAGCCAAGGGTCGTGCCCGCGGGGACATGAAGCGAGGCATCGTGCACGGCGGGGCGTCGGTTGTAGGCGATTGTGGCGCTTGCGATCTCAAGCGGGGCATCGGTGGTGCGGGGCGCGCGGGGGCCGGTGACGGGGGTTGCAGCGTCCGACCCCTCGCCCGCGCGGGCGCCGAAGGCGTGGCCGATGAGGGCAAGCGCCAGGACCGTGACGGCGATGAGGAGGCCGGGTGGAAAAATCCACCACAGCCACGCATCGGTGAGGAAGGCGGTGCGCGCGTTGGCGTGGAAGAGGATGGTGCCCCAGCTTTTCAGGATGGGATCGCCAAGGCCGAGGAAGGAGAGCGAGCTTTCGGTCAGGATCGCGGCGTGGGCGATGCGCACGAACTGCGGCACGATGAGCGGGGCAAGCTCTGGAAAGATGTGCCGCGTTGCAATGCGCCAGGGGGAGGCGCCCATGGCGCGGGCAGCGTCCACAAAGTCGGCCCGGCGCAGTTGGAGCGCTTGGGCCCGCAGCTCGCGCACCGGATGGGCCCAAAGGACGAGCGAGAGGATCGCAACGGAGGTGAGCGCCGAGCCGCCGAAGAAGGCGCCCAGCACAATGACGAGCGGGAGGAAGGGGAGCGCCATCACCGCGTCCACCGCGCGCATGGCAAAAAGGTCGGCAATGCCGCCGCGGGTGGCAATGGTGATGGCAAAAAGGGTCGCGGTGAGGGTTGCGATGATGGCAACGCCAAGGCCAACGGCGAGGGAGACGCGGCCGCCGGCGAGGATGCCGGTCAAAAGGTCTTGGCCGACATCGTTGCAGCCGAGGGGATGGTTTTGGGATGGGGTGGCGAAGGGCGGGCAGACCGCCTCGTTGGCGCCATAGGGCGAGAGGAGGGGGCCGATGGCGGCAGCGCCTGCGATGGCGGCGAGGAGAATGAGGCCCGACCATTGCACCCGCGTCAGGCGGCCGGTGCGGATCGGTGCATTGGTGCTTGCCGGGAGGGTGGCCACAGTGTCGCTCATTCGGCCGCTCGCCGTCGGGCCCGCGGGTCGATGAAGGGGTAGGTGAGGTCGGCCACAAGGTTTGCCGCAACGACGGAAAGGGTGGCGACCAGAAAAACGCCCTGGAGGAGGTTGTAGTCCCGCGCCTCCACACCCTCCAAGATGAGGCTGCCGATGCCGGGGTAGGCAAACACGGTTTCCACCACGAGGGCGCCGCCCAAGAGCCCGCCAACGCCAATCATGACGTTGGTGGTGATGGGGAGCATCGCGTTGCGCAGGGCGTGGGCGACGAAGACGCGGGTCTCGCCAGCGCCTTTTGCGCGGGCGAAAGTCACGTAGTCGCGGGAGAGGGCAACATTCATGGCGTGGCGGGCGGTGAGCCAGACGCCCGCGGTCTGCGCAACGGCAAGCGCGGTGACCGGCATGACCAGGCGTTCGGCAACGCCCACATAGAATTCGAGGCTTCCGGGGAGCGCCATCAGCGGGCGTGCGCCAAAGGAGGGGAGCCAGCCAAGTTTGACCGAGAAAAATGTGATGAGGAGCATGGCGACCCAGAAAACGGGCGCTGACCCCACGAGGAGCACGATGACGGTGGTGGCAATGTCGCCCCGCTCGCCCCGGAACCGTGCGGCAAGGACGCCGAGCGCTGTGCCCAAGAGCGCGCTGATGGCAAGCGCCCAGCCCATGAGGAGGAGCGTCCACGGGAGGCGGCCCATCACAACATCCCACACCGGGGCGCCGAAGCGGACGGAGGTGCCAAGGTCCCCGGTGATGACGCCGGCCGCATAGTCGGCAAACTGGAGGGGGATGGGTTTGTCGAGGCCGAATTCGGCAAGGACCTCGGCCTCTTGCTCGGGGGTGAGGCCGGCAATGGCATCCTCCGGGAGGAGGAAGTTGAGTGGATCACCGGGGGCGATCCGCGGCAGGGCAAAGTTGATGGTGAGGGCCAGCGCCAGCACCGCGGCGTAGGCCGTGAGGGTGCGGAGCGTGGGCATGGGTTATTCCATGATCAGCGGGTCGGCGAGGCCTTCGCGCGCTGCATCTGACATGAACGAATACTTGTGAAAGATGCCGTAGCCTGACGAGGGGATGTAATTGTCGTAGGACTGCCAGCGGTAGGCGAAGGTGGACTGCGGGTACCACAGCATCACGCGGTAGGGGTACTTTGTTTCATACTCCTGGAGCTCGTAGCTGACGGCGAGGCGATCTTCTCGGCTTGGGGCGGCGAGCCAGCGCTCCACAATTTCGGCTTTTCCGGGGTCGGGCACATCCTGCCGGCCCACATCGCCGCGGTAGATGATGATGAGCATGTCCTGGTCGGCAATGCCGTGGGGGGTGATGTCGGCGATGCGAAGGTCAAAGTCGCGGGTGCGCCACAGGGAGCCCATGGTGCCGGGGTCGATGGTTTCCACATCCACATCGAGACCGATTTCGGAGAGCTGGCCTTGGATGAGTTCGGCCGCGCGCAGGAAGAGCGGCTGGTTGGACGCAACTTTGAGGCTCCAGGTGAAGGGGGTGCCGTCGGGATTGTCGCGCAGGCCATCACCGTTGGCGTCGACAAAGCCCTCCGCATCGAAGATGGCAGCGGCGGCCTCCGGGTCGTAGGGGGCTTCAAGGTCGGGCTTTGTCCAAAAGCTGTCGACGTGGGGCCAGGCGTGGGTGCCGGGCTGCCCTTGGCCCAGAAGGATGGTGTCCAGAAGCGGCGCAGTGTCGACGCCCAGTGTGAGGGCGCGGCGCAGCTCGTTGTTGTCAAACGGGGCGCGGACATAGTTGATGTCGAGCCAGGCGCCCCAGAGGGTGGGGGATTGGATCATTTCGAGGGTGGGATCGTTTTGCCATTCGCGCACCAGCTCGGGCGGCACGGGGCGGGCGGCGCCGTCGATCTCGCCCGTGCGGAGCGCCGTGAACATGGTTTGCGGGTCTTTGATCATGACGAGATCAAGGTTTTTGACCACCGGTGCGCCGCGCCAGTAGTTTTCGTTGGCCTCAAATCGGTAAAACCGGTCGGCCTCGTACTCCACGAGTTTATAGGGGCCGGTGCCGATGCCGGTTTCCTCGAATGAGCGGGGGTTTTCCACGCCTTCCCACTGCGCCTTTTGGATGATGGGAAGGTCGGCGGCGGTGATGCGATCAAAGTTCGGCATCGGGTTTTCGGACGTGAGGCGGACGGTGCGTTCATCCACCAGCTCAATGCCGACCATGCGGGGCACGGATGAGGCGTGGTGCGTCCACCGGTTGGACGGGCCTTCGCGATAGTATTGGAATGTGAAGGCAACGTCTTCGGCCGTGAATGGGGTGCCGTCGTGCCAGGTGATGCCCTCGCGGACTTTGATGTCCCAAACGCGGGCATCATCACTCACCTGGGTGATCTCTTCGGCGAGCCAGTTTTGCGCGTTGCCCACATAGGGGCTCGGCTCGCGCAATTTTTCATAGACGAGCCACAGGACCCAATCATTCCACGAGTTGCCGATGGTGTAGGTGGTGACGTTGCCGGCGCGGACCCACATGCCAAGCGTCAAGCGGTCGGCCTCTTTGGGCCCATCATGGTTGGTGGCGCTCATGAATTGGGCCGGGGGCACAGCGTTCCCCGATTCTCCGGCGGGGACGATTTGGGCGGACGCGGGGAGAGCGGAAAGGCCGATCGCCACTGCGGCGCCGGTGAGGGCGCGGGCGGCCAACGCGGAAAATCTCATGGCGCTTGGCATCCAATTCAATTGATGACGCCCGATAATCGCGTTCATCTTGTGGTGACGTCAACGATAAAACAAATAATTTCGAAGTATATATTTGGAATTATTTTGAATTTGGATTGGACGTGTTCTAAAATTGGGCCGCCAATTGCAATATCTTTTATGGGCGAATAAAGGTCCTGAAGATATCGGGAGCGCCGCTATGAACGAGCCGTCGTTTGTGCGCCGCATGGCGCAATACAACCTTTGGCAAAACCGACTGCTTCACGAACGCGCCGATGCGGTCAGCGAAGCGGCACGGCGCAAAGACCTCAACATGTGCTTTGGCTCGGTGCACAACCTGTTCAGCCACATGCTGTGGGACGATATGATGGTGATGCACGCGCTTGCCGGCACGGCGCGGCCAAAGCGGGGCACGGTCCGCTCCTCGGTGTTGATGGAGGCGGATTGGCCGGGCTTGCGGGCTGAACATGAGGCGTTTGCCGGGCGCATCTGCGAGTGGGCCGAGGGGGTGACGCCGCTGTGGCTCGCGGGTGTGACGCTGTGGCGCTCGGGCACGGCGGAGCGGGAGGCAATCCGCCCGCGGTCCATGCTGGTGGTGCAGCTCTTCAACCACCAGACCCACCACCGCGGGCAGCTCCACGTGATGCTGAGCCAGCTTGGCGCAAAGACACCCCACACCGACCTTTGTTTCCTCCCCGAGCCCGAAGAGGCCGGGTGATGCGCCCCGCGCCGGCACCGGCACCTGACCGGCCCCCTTTGGCGTGATCCACACCACCGCTGTGCGCGATCGGAGGTTTTGGGCCACTTGCGCCGCATCCACGCCGGCTGACATGTTTTTGCATGGGCTCTCGCGACCGATCGGGACGCGATCGACGCACCGAAGGAGAGCGATCACACCGAACTTCTCGCGCTGGTCCCCGACGATGAGGTCGGCATTTTCACGCGCACGACGCATGTCGGCTCCGATCTCGTTTTGGTTGAGTATCGTTTCGCGGGGGATCCTGTCGGCGTCGAGGCGGTGAAATCGGGGCTGTCGTCTGATTTTTCAATCCAGTCCGGCTCGGGTTGGGAAGCCCACTGCCTCCTAACAGATCGCACGCAGTACCAGGCGGTGGAGGGACGCTTTTTCGACCCCGCCCTTGCCGCCAAGAAACGCGAGTACGCAAACGGGCGATCATCGGGTCGCGACGGTTTCCTGTGTCGTCGGCGCCATCGGAACAACTTGGATTGCGTGACCGACGACTATTGGCGAAGTCTTCTGTGGCGTTGGTATGGGATATGTTTATACAGCGCAATTTGGCAGAGCAACAAGCTTTGCCGTTAGCACACTGACTGAAGTCTGGGCCTTTTGAGGTTCACCGGCTCACCCGTCGAGACCCATGCACTGGCGGATGCGGGCAAAGTCACGATCCTCGGCATGACGGGGGACGAGCGCTCGCCCGCCTTCCCGGACGTGCCGATGCTGAAAGAGAGCGGCATGGATTGGTCGCTCAACAACCGGTTCTCGCTCTGCGTGCCGAGCCGGCGTCCCGACGATGTGAAGGCCACCATCGACTCCGCCGCCGGCCGCCCACGGCTCCGCCGCCGTGCAAGTGGCGCTCTCCCAGCGTGACATCACGCTCTTTGGTGGGTGTGAGGCCTTCTCTAAATTCGCGGCCGACTTTCCCGGCGAGGCAAAGGGGCGCATCGGTCATCGCGGTGCCCGCCCTCGGCTTCCTGCTGACCACCGCGCTTACAATTCTCTGGTGGCGGGCGGCCCTCCGTATTGCGCTCGGGTGCTCGGCGCCGCTTTGGTCGCGCCTCAGCGTCATCCGGCGCATCCCGCGTCTGTTCGGCATTGTAGAACGGTGGCTGTGATGGGCGGTCTCGCCGAAGCGTTCGCGCTGGTCGCTGGATCCGGCGCCATCCTCACCGTGCTGGGCGCCAGCCTCCGCGGCCTCACCATCGGCGTGACCCCGGGTCGGACGGCGGTGATGGGGGTCTCGCTTCTCCGACCGCTCACCATCTTCATGGATCTTGTGCGGGCAATTGCGGCCCTCTTTGCTGGTGACATCCCATGCGGCTTGCGCATCCCCATATCACCCGCGTCAACCGCCAATGTTCAGGATGCGCATGCCAGGGCGCAGGAGGGGCGGCCGGAACGCGCGCACCGCGCCGAAATAACGCTCCGTGGCGCCCGCGGTCGGCGCTCAGCCCCGGCGTGTCTCCCCAGGGGATAGGGCGAACGTGTCGACAGATCATGAGTGGCGGTTCACTGTGAGACAACGCGGTGAGAATGATTGGACCGACGCGCGACAGGCCGGTGTTGGGCATGCCCCAGAAGGCCGTCTGGGGCGGGTTCAGAATTAAGGGAGCGGAGATCTGCAATGAAAACGCGTGCTGCCATTGCCTGGGCGCCGAACCAACCCTTGGAGATCGAGGAGATCGACCTTGAAGGACCCAAGGACGGGGAGGTGCTCGTCCGGATCGTGACGACGAGCCTTTGCCACACGGACGTCTTCACGCTGTCGGGCGAGGACCCTGAAGGGTTGTTTCCCTGCATTTTGGGGCACGAAGGGTGCGGCGTGGTGGAGGAGGTCGGCAAAGGCGTCACCTCCGTCGCCCCAGGCGACCATGTGATCCCGCTCTACGTGCCCGAAGATCCCGACTGTCCGTACATCAAATCCGGCAAGACCAATCTTTGCCAAACCATTCGCAAGACCCAAGGCGCCGGACTGATGCCGGACGGAACCTCGCGCTTTTCGTATAAGGGCAAGCAAATCTTGCACTATATGGGGACGAGCACCTTTAGCGAGTACACGGTGCTTCCCGAAATTGCGGTGGCCAAGATCACCAAGGACGCCCCGCTCTCAAAGGCATCGGTGATGGGCTGCGCGGTGCCGACCGGGATTGGCGCGGTGCGCAACGCTGCGAAGGTGGAAGCCGGCGCGACGGTCGCGGTCTTTGGGCTGGGCGCCGTCGGGATGGCGGTCATCCAGGGCGCTGTGTTGAACGGCGCGTCTCGGATCATTGGGATCGATGTGAACCCCGCAAAGTTCCCGCTGGCCATGGGCCTTGGCGCGACGGAGTGCATCAACCCCAAAGACCACGACACGCCGATCCAAAACGTGCTGGTCGAGATGACCAACGGCGGGCTTGACTACACCTTTGAAGCGGTTGGCAACGTTGAGTTGATGCGCTCCGCGCTGGAAGCCTGCCACAAGGGTTGGGGGGAGTGCACGGTGATTGGGGTCGCCGGCGCCGGGCAAGAAATTTCGACGCGGCCGTTCCAACTTGTGACAGGCCGCGTGTGGCGCGGAACAGCGTTCGGCGGCGTGAAGGGCCGGAGCGAATTGCCCGGCATGGTCGACGAGTGGCTGCGCGGGGAATTTAGCGTTGACCCCTACATCACCCACCACATGGCCCACGGGCAGATCAACACCGCCTTCGACCTTCTAAAGGCCGGCCAGTCGATCCGCTCTGTCATCCATTTTCGGCCGAGCGAAACCATGACCGTCAACAGCCTCCCCGGAGAGCTTGTGCCGGAGTAAGCCTCTCCAACAGGGCTACCGTCGCTCCATGATGAGGACGACGAGCGCCTCTCTGTCGCCCCGATTTTCCAGGCGGCGGGGGGCGCTGCGCGCAAAATGGACACTGTCGAGGGGGCCAGCGGTGACGGACCGCTCGCCATCGCCAAACGTGACCTCGCCTTGGAGCACCAGGTAGATCTTTTCCGCCTCCGAGGCTTTGAGGTCGGTGTGTCCGTGCGGCGCAATGCGGTTCAACCCCATCCACATTGCGTCGGTCGCGGAGGCGTCCATGCCCTGGAGGCGCCGCATCTGCATGCCGCTGTGGCCCGGGGCCTCGTAGGGCGGGGCATCATCGTGACGGACAAGTGTCATCGTCATGGTTTGAGGAGCACCCGGTCGGGTGTGGAGCGCAGAACGGAGGCGAATGCGTTTGCCGCATCTTCAAGCCGGTAGACCGATGCTTGATTGATTGGGAACGGCTGCAAGTGTCCGCTTTCAAACCTTGGTTTCAACGCATCGAAAACCTTTGCGCCATAGACGCTATCTCGCGCCAGCGTATCAATGCCGACATAGGTGTGGCGGCCGCGGAAGAACGCAAATATGTCGAAGTCGACGGCGCGGTCGAACGTTGAAATGAAGATCTGCTTGGCGTTCTTTGCCATGGACTTGTTCGCCACCTCGAAGAAGGGCGACCCGACTGTGTTCATGACAATGTCGGCGCCTTTGCCCCCGGTCAGCTCTTTGACCGCCTCCGGAACATCAATGGCCGACATATCGAGATAGGGGATTTCGGTTGCGGCATGCCCGATATAGCGCCCCGGCCGGTAGCCAACGCCGATGACCGTTGCCCCCATCAGCGAGGCAAGTTGCGTGGTCGCCTGGCCGACTTTTCCGTTGACCCCGCAGACGAGCACGGTCTGCCAGGGCTGCACGAAGCCAACCTCCTGAAGGCCCTCAAACGCGGTGATGAACGGGACGCCGATGGAGCCGGCCTCTTCGAATGAGAGGTTCGCGGGTTTGGCGCGAACGGCCGCCTGGGGCAGGACCATGAAGCGCGCGTGGCTTCCGTTTTGGGTGATGCCAAGCTCACCCCCGCCGCCCCAGACTTCGAGCCCCAGCATATGGTCGGGCCCCTCGGCGACCAAGCCGGCAAAGTCGCGGCCCGGGGTGCGGGGCCACACCGCGTGGGGCATGTGGCCGAGCGAGGCTTTGACGTCAGATGGATTGACGCCCGCCGCCCGGATCTCAATCAGCACCTGACCCGGCCCGGGCGACGGGATCTGCATCTCTTCGACGTTGATTTTGAGGTTGTCGAGATCAGGGGAGGTCTCGGTCAGCCACAACGCCTTGGAGGTTTTGGTGATCGTTTGGATGTTCACAAGAATCTCCTGAGCGGCGCGTTCACGCGGCAAGGCCCAGCATGTCCCGCGCTTCACCGGGGCCGGCAATTCGGGCGCCAAGCGTTTTGAGGAGGTCGGCAGCGCGTTCGGTCAGCTCGCCGTTGCCGGCGGTCAATTGGCCTTTGGCGATGTAAACCGTGTCTTCCATCCCGATGCGGCAGTGCCCGCCCAAGAGCCAGGATTGCACCAGCATCGGAAACGCCATGCGGCCGACGCCAAAGCCCGTCCAAAACATGTCGTCCGGCAGCATCCGCGCTGCGACCGCGAGGGCGTCGGGCGTTGCCGGCAGCCCATACCGGATGCCGGACACGATGGAGCCCATTGCCGGCCGCGGCACCTTGCCGTCGGCAAGAAAATCTTTGGCCATCGCAATATCGCCGGTGTCGAAAAGTTCAAGCTCAGGTTTGACGCCCGCGTCGTTGATCATCTCGGCCATGATGCCAACGTTGCGCGGCGTGTTGATGACCACCTGGCCGCCGGAATTCATGGTGTTGAAGTCAAGCGTGCAGATCTCCGGCTTCAGGGCGAGGACGTGTTCCACACGCCGTTCCGGCGGGAGCAGCGTGGTCCCGGGGCCAGCAACGGCGGGGTCATCGTCGGACGGGACGTAGCGACCGCCGGGGCCTGTGGTAAGGTTGATGATGAGGTCTGAGTTTTTCGCGCGGATGAGATCGACGGTCTCGCGGTAGAGCGAAACGTCCATGGAGGGCGCGGCGGTTTGCGGATCGCGCACGTGGATGTGGGCAATCGCTGCGCCCGCGTCGGCCGCCTCAAGGCACGCGCCGGCAATCTCGGCCGGCGTCGCGGGGAGGCCGGGGTGCTGCTCGCGCGTGGTGAGGTTGCCCGTGACGGCGCAGGTGATGACGACGGATTGTTGCATCAAAGCGCCCGCCCCGCGTCCACGGGGATGCGGATGCCGGTGGACAGCGGCATGGATGTGATTGCGGCCAGGATTGTCTCGGCCACATGTTGCGGCAGCGCGACTTTCTTCAGGGGGGTCGCGGCGCCCGCCTTTTCAATCTGGTCCTGGGTTCTGCCGGGCACGAAGCCGGTCGCCACCATGCCGGGGGAAATGGACAAAACTCTGATCTCCGGCGCGAGGGCAAGGGCGAGCGTGTGCGTCATGGAATCCAGCGCCGCTTTGGCCCCGCAGTAGGCGATGGACGATCCAAACCCTTTGAACGCGGCGATGGAGGAGACGTTGATAATCACCCCGTCGCCGGTGGCTTTCAGCGCGGGGGCAAAGGCGCGGATCGTGGCGAAAACGCCCCGCCAGTTGGAGGCGAACACGTCATCGATGATGTCGTCCGTGAGGCCATCAAGATTGGCGTGGGCGACGGGCGTTGTGGTGCCCGCAGCGTTCACGAGGATGTCGAGGCGGCCGAACTGCGCGAGCATTTTGTCGCGCAGGTGTTCAATGCTCGCCGTGTCGGTCACCGAGACCGGAAGCGCGGCGTGGTCGCTCCCCGCGAGGTTTTGCGTGAGCTCGTTCGCAGTGTTGGCGTTGTTGCGGTAGCCCACCACCACGCGCGCACCGGCCTTGGCAAGGTTTCGACAGGTTTCGGCACCAATGCCGCCGGAGCCACCGACCACGAGCGCGACTTTTCCGCTGAGATCGCTGTTCATGCGGCCGCTTTCCCTTTGATCGGCGGGATGGGGAAGGTCGGAGTGCCTGTCTTCAAGGTAAAATCGTAGTGGCAGGTGTATGTGCCGTCACCGCGCTCCTTGAGATCGGCAGTGATTTGCTGTTTTGCACCGAAAACAACATCATTTAGCATGTTGTCGTCTGTATCGATGAAGATTTGCGTAATCAGCGTCTTGTGCTTCGGCGCGGAGACAATGAAGTGAATGTGTGCAGGTCGCATGGGCGTGCGGTTCTGCGCGCGCAGGAGGTCGCCCACCGGCCCGTCGGTTGGAACAGGATAACCTTTTGGCTTTACGGTCAGAAAGTCATAGGTCCCGTCGCTGCGCGTGCGAAACTTGCCGCGCAAGTTGAAGTCTGGCTGGCGCGGATCCTGGTTTTCATAAAGGCCGGCGGGAGAGGCCTGCCACACGTCGAGGGTGGCGCCGGCGATCGGGTTGCCGTCGCAGTCGACGACCCGTCCCGCAACGGTCAGCCGCGCGCCCGGTGTTTCGCCGCGCGCGATGGTCTCACCATTTGAGAGGTCGGGCGCCTCACCGCGGTAAAATGGGCCGAGCAGGGCAGACATCGTCTCCCCTTGCATGCCGTCGTTGTTGATGAGGTCGATTAAGGTGGATGCGCCGAGGACGTCGGCGGCAAGCACGGCCTCGTTATGGCTGTCATTGGTTGCTTGGCCAACCGCAACAATCCAGCGCAAGGCTGCCTCGAATTCTTGCTCCGTCGGGCGTGTCTCAAGCAAAAACCCGTGGAGATGGGTGACGAGCGAACCCATGATCTTTTTGAGGCGGGGGTCGTCGGTGTCGTCCATCGCCGCCGTCACGAAAGGGGTGACGTCGCCCTCCCGCGCAATCAGGCGGCTCGGCTTGGCGTGGATGTTCATGCCGTCACCGCGTTGTTGGTGCGCTCCTCCCGGAGTGTTGCAAGGTGCGGATACTTTTCTGTCAAAAGTGAACCGTGGTAATAGGTGGTCGAGAACTGCGGCGTTTCTTTGATGGCTCTGAGCCAGTTGCCGACCGCAGGGTAATCGTCCCACATCGTGTGGAGGTTGATATCATCCATCCGCACGATCACTGGCATGACGGAAATGTCTGGATAGGTGATGTTCGCGCCCATGAGCCACGGACCGCCGCTCTCAGCAAACCAATCGTCCATCCGCTTGATTGTGCGCTGCAATCGGCCGAGCGCCTCGTCCATCTCCGACTGGGGAAACCCTGTGCGCCCCATTTTCAGCAAAAACTCGCGCCGCAACGGCTTTGAATCGGCGAGCTTCTGAAATTCATCCGCCGTCATGGACTGGAAATGTGGGAGAAACGCTAAGTTGTACGATGGAACGCGGATAGCGGGTGCGGGAACCTCGTCGATAAACTTTAGCATCGCCCGCATCTTTGCGACGGAGACTGGGTCGCGCGGGCGCAGTGGTGTGTCATCGGGCAGAATATCTTCAAGATATTCCATGATCACTGCGCTATCGATGATTGGCGTCCCGTCATGGACCAGGGCTGGCACGACGCCGTTTGGGTTGATGGCAAGATATTCTGGCTTCAACTGATCGCCAGAGAAGAGATCGAGTTTCCGCTCATCGAAATCTTGCTGTTTGGCGTGAAGCGTGTACCGGACGCGCTGGGAGCATGTCGACTGCGGCGCGTTGTAAAGGGTGAATGCCATCTTGCTCAGTCCCAATTCAGCACGCGAGGCAGTCGCCCGTGTTTGGAGAGTGTGCCCACAATCCCCAATGGGAAGAACAGCAGGCAGGCGACCATGATTAAGCCGGTGGCAAGAATGTTGATCTCAGAGGCGCCGAGCGTTGCCACAAAGAACTCATTGAACGTGATGATCAAGATTGCACCGATGACAGGCCCAGCGATGGTTCCTTTGCCACCGAGGATGCACATCAACACCATGTAAACGCTGACGAGGATAATCGTAAAAATGTTTGGGCGAATGTAGGTGAGGTACTCGCCCCAGACGGCGCCCGCCATCCCGACAAACGCACCAGATATTGCGAAAGCCATCACCTTATAGAGACGTGTGTTGATGCCAGCGCTTTCCGCTTTGATCTCATCTTTAGAGATGGCGCGGAGACCGAGACCGAACTTTGAATGCTTGATCTTGTAGGACGCCCACACCGCAAATGCCGCCATCACAATGAACGCGTAGTAGTATGGAAGTTTCGCCCACTCCACCGGCAGGTCATTCGCGGGGAGTGCAACGCCGTTTGCGCCGCCGACGAACTTCCAATGGTCAAGCAGGATGCGCGCGATCATCACCAACGCGAGGGACGAGATGATGAAGCTCGGCCCCCGGGTCTTCAACATGATGGTACCGAGGAAATAACCAACGACGCCGCACACAATGCCGGCAAGTGGGGCGAGGATGATTGTCGAGATACCGTAGCGGGCGAAGATCATGCCCGCAAAATAGCCACCGATCGCGAAGAAGACGTTGTGGCCAAGGCTGATGTAACCCGTGAAACCACCTAAAATGTTCCAGCCTGACGCCATTGTCACATAGCAGGCCGTGAAGAGGACGAGGTGGAGCACGTAGTTGTAGTTGCCGGCAAACTGCAGCGCTGGGAGGCACACAAGAGCAACGAGGATTGCGAGGGGGAACCAGGTTGCGCGCCTTTTGTCGGCTTTCAGCGTCAGCTTTTCGTTGTGAGCCCGGCGCGCCTCGAGGACGGCGGACGTGTCGTCCATGGCCACACCCATTATGCCAACTCCGGTTTTTCGCCAAACAGCCCCTGGGGCCGAACAAGCAGAACGAGGAAGAGTGCGAGGAAGAAGGTCATTGTTGACCAAGTCGACCCAAAGAAATCGCCGACGAAGGCCGCGACAACCGATAGTGTAAAGGCCGCAACCACTGTTCCGAGGATCGAGCCCATACCGCCCAGCACCACGAGGCTCATGAGGATCGCGATCCACTCCCAATGTTTCGCCGGGAAGAAGGAGAAGACAAACGAGACAAGCGATCCCGCGGCCCCGGCCAACGCGATGCCGATCACAAAACTCACCATCGACACCATGTTGACGTTCACGCCAAGCAATTCCGCTGCATCACGGTTCTGCGTTGTTGCGCGGATCGCGTAGCCAAACCGCGAATACTTTAGAAAGAGAGCGAGTGACGCGATGATGGTGAGGGACACGATGCCGGCATAGAGCTGGCCGGTCGGAATGAAGACATCCCCGATGAAGATGGCGTCGGTGGCGTACTCGGGTGAGGTCACCCGTTGCGTATTGGTGAACATCGTCCCGAGGGCGCCTTCGATGATCATTGCTGTCCCGAAGGTCAAGAGCACCGTCATCTGTGTAAATTTAGCAGACTTCGCCTCTTTCTCGAAGACGAGTTTGTAGAGGATGAGGCCGATGATCGCGAGAATGAAAGCCGCGACGGGGAGCATCACCAGAGGGTCGACACCGAGCGTGCGAAAACCCCAGTAGGCCGCGTAGGCGCCGGTGATGATGAGGACGGGGTGCGCAAGGTTCACGATGCGCATCACCCCGAAGACGAGGCTGAGGCCAGAACCCATCAGCGCAAAGACACCGCCGAGGGCAAGACCCAGGACGAGAGTTTGGATGAAGTCTACCATGATGAGCTCCCTCAGGCCGCCTTTTTGCCGCCGAGATAGAGTTCTTGAATACGGGGGTCGCCAAGAACATCCGCAGCGGGACCTTCAAACAACGTCTTGCCGAGATCGAGAACGACACCCCAGTCGGAGTTTTTGAGGCCCATCATTGCGTTTTGCTCCACGAGCAGAACCGTGATGCCTTCAGAAGCCATCATGTGCATGATCGAAAACATTTCTCGCACAATCTTTGGCGCCAAACCCAAGGAGGGCTCGTCCAGCATCACAATGTCGGGCTTGTTGATCAGGGTTCGGGCCATGGCGAGCGTTTGCTGCTGCCCGCCGGACATGGTGCCGGCTTGCTGGCTCCGCCGTTCGCGAAGGATTGGGAAGCGCTCTTCCAGCTCGTCAATCCGGCGCTCCACCTCGGCCTTGTCCTCCATCAGGAAGCCGCCCATGCGAAGATTTTCGCGCACGCTCATCTTGGGGAATAGTGCGCGCTCTTGGGGGACGAAGCAAATCCCCTCACGCAACACTTGGTCAGGCCGTTTGCCTTTGAGGCTTTTGCCTTTGAAATTCACCTCGCCGCTGCGCACTTTGAGCATTCCGACAATGGCTTTCAACAACGTCGACTTGCCGGCACCGTTGGGCCCGATGATGCAGTGAACTTTGCCCGGATTAACGGTGAGGTTGGCGCCGTCAAGGATCGCGGGGCCATCTCCATAGCCGGCGACAACGTTGGAGACTTCAAGAAGTTCGGCCATTACGCGGCCTCCTCAAGGGCGCCGCCGAGATAAGCGTCGAGCACGGCGGGATCGTTTTGAACCTCTTGCGGCGTTCCTTTTGCGATGACTTGGCCCTGCGCCATCACAACGATGTGCTGCGAGAGGCGCATGATGAGGTCCATGTTGTGCTCAACGATCAGGACCGTGAGACCTTGTTCGTTGAGTTTGCGGATATGACCGATGATCTCTTCAAGGAGCGAAGGGTTTACGCCGCCTGCCGGCTCATCCAGCAAGATGATCTTTGGATCACTCATGAGAAGCGCGGCAAGATCCATCAGCTTCTTCTGGCCGTAGGAGAGGTTGGCGCCGTCTTCATGGGCGATCCGCGTGATCCCAAGAAATTCGAGGATCCCCATCGCCTTGTCGATCTCTTCAGCGCTCATGGCCGGCCGCAGAAGATCACGCCAACCCTCGATCTTTGCCTGGGTGATGACGTTTTCGAGCACGGTCATGTCCGCAAGGTTCCGTGAGATTTGGAACGTGCGGCTGAGGCCCTTTTGCGTGATCTTGTGCGGCCGGAGCTGGTCGATCCGCTCCCCATCCAGCCACACCTCACCCCGCGTGGGGGCGGCGGTGCGGCTGATGCAGTTGAACGCCGTGGTTTTCCCGGCGCCGTTGGGGCCGATCAACGCAGTAATCGACCCCTTCTTGACGCTGAAGGAGCAGTCATCGACCGCTTTTATGCCGCCGAAATACTTGCACAGATTCTTGACGTCGAGCATGGCGTGGTCCCCAAGATTTTAAGGTTCTGAACTGCCGGAACCGCGCGCATGCGGCTCCGGCAAAGCCTGGTGGTTCAGAAGCTGTTCTTGGGGTGGGTCATCGTCGAAACTCCTTCAAACTCGTCAGTCGGGTAGACGAATTGGAGTTCGCCATCGTTCCATTGGGTCATGAGGAACGGTTTGTTGTCAGGAAGACCGGTGTCATCCCAAGTAAAACGGCCGAGGATGGTGCGCACTGGGTCATCTTGCGTGCGCGCCTGAAGCCAGTCGCCCATGGCGGCATTGTCGGTGGAGCCGGAGCCGAGGATGGCTTGCTCCACACCCTGGCAAACGGCGAAGGGGATGGCGCTGTCTTCATCGGGGATCGTGCCGTAGGACGCCTCAAAGCTTGTCACGAAATCGGCGTTTGAGAAGTCGGCGCCCGCGAGCGTTGATTGGAAGGGCGCATCCTTGTGCCAGGACGTGTGGACGAGCACACCGTTGGAGCTCTCGCCAGTGCCCTCAAGAAATTCGGCCTGGGTGCCTTGGCTAAGGTACATCATCTTGGGCTCCAGCCGGACTGTTTTGAATGAGCGTGTGAGCTGGACCGCCTCTTCCGCCGACGCCGTCAACCCAATAATAAGGTCAGCGCCGGAGCGTTTGACTTGGTTGGCAAGGTTGAGCCAGTCGTTGAAACCTTCCTCCGGCCACTTTTCGGAAAAGACAACCTCAATTCCATGCTCCACTAGGTATCCGGGCGACAGATCAGCGACCTCTGATCCATCGGCGGGGTCGGTGACGGTTTCGCCCAGGAGGCCAGCCCAAATGCCGTTGGCGAAGAAGTCGTCCGCCGCGATGACGGCTGCGGTGAGCGGCTTCTCACCATCGGGCACAAGATCACGAAGGACCCCGGACAGCGATGCACCAACGTATTCGGCAGCATCCGGCTGGAAGTAGAATAGATTTTCATGACCCTGGCGATAGATGCGCAGCGCGCCGCCGGCCGGGATCGGGTGGATGAACCCGTTCTTTGCCAGAAGGTTTGAAACCGGGAAGGTCAAACGGGACGAAAACGTGCCGAACACGGCCTCAACGCCGTCAACATTGATGAAGCGTTCGTATTGGTTGATGGCGGTTGCGGGGTCAGAGCGGTTGTCTGAGACAATGAGGTCGACCTCGCGGCCCAGGATGCCGCCGCGCTCGTTGATGAGATCGACGCAGTGCGCGTAGCCCTGCTGGTGCTTCTGGCCGGCGACGGAGAAGTTGCCCGTGAGCGGCAAGGATGCGCCGATCCTGAGCGGGCCGTCCTGTGCGAGGGCCGGGGTTGCGATCATGGCCGCGAGCGCAACCGTCGCGAGAAGCCGTGCCTTGGAGTTCATGGGTTTTCCTTCCCTCGATGCAATCGTTTGCATTCTTTGGTGTCGTTTTTTCTGTGTCGTCCGTGAGGCGGTCAGATTATGCCCGCCTCCTTCGTGCGATGGCGCGATGACGGCCATGAAACGCCAGGCTTGGCTCGCCGTCTCGCCGTGCGGTCGTTCTCAAACTCTGGTGCGACAGTTCTAGCAAAAAGGTTCGCTTCCCAGCCGTGCAATCGTTTGCGTCGCTTCGGTAACAAGCTTGGCGCGGGCCTGTCAACGCATTTTGCGCAAACGATTGCATGCGCCACAATGAGGCTGTAAACCCAGCCACGAAGGGGTGTTGAATGAAAAAGCGCGTAACCCTCAAAGACGTGGCGGCAAAGTTGGGTGTCCACACATCCACCGTTTCGCGCGCGTTGGGCTTGTCCAACGAGGCGGCGAAATCGTCGGAAGCGGCGATGCGCATCCGTGAGCGCGCCGCGCAAATGGGGTATCGGCCGAACCGGGTCGCGGCGGGCTTGCGCAAACAGCGCACCATGACCATCGGTGTGATGCTGCCGGACATCACCAACACGCTCTTTCCGCCCATCGTGCGCGGGATTGAAAGCGTGCTTGAGCCGCGCGGCTACGTGTCGATGATTGTCAACACCGACAGTTCGGCCGAGCGAGAGCGCCAGCTGGTGGACGTTCTGCACGAGCGGGGCGTCGACGGGATTATCCACGCGGCGGTCCTCTCGTCCGACCCCACCATCCTTGACGTTGCGGCCACAGGCTTCCCCGTCGTGACCCTCAACCGGAAGATCGACGGGTCCAACGTCCCCTATGTCATCAACGATGAAACATTCGGGATCCGCTCTGTCTTCGCGCTCCTGCACAGTTTTGGACACCGTCACATTGCCCACCTTGCGGGCCCCGCTGATCTTTCCACCGGCCAGCTCCGGCTCGCGGCCTTCCAAAGGTCGGCACGGGAGTTTGGCCTCGAGCCCAACGCCCTGGTGGTGGAACCCAGCCTTCGGTTTGACGAGGGGGAGGGCCGGCGGGCGGCCGCGGCAATCCATGCCCGTGCGCCCGAGACCACCGCCGTCCTTTGCGCCAACGACCGTCTCGCGCTCGGGGCCTTGCAACACTTTCAGTCCGTGGGGATCGATTGCCCCCAAAGCATGTCCATCACCGGCTTCAATGACATGCCGCTTCTGGAGATGATCAAGCCGGGTTTGACGACGGTGCGCGTGCAACAGTTTCGCGCTGGCGCGAAGGCCGCCAGTTTGATGCTCGAAATGCTCGACGGGGCGTCGGACGCCGTCCCCCATGAGACGATCCTCCCGGTGCACCTTGTGCAGCGGGAGAGCGTTGCCCGCCCCCGCGGGTCGGTGGAGCAACGGCTCGCGGGTTAGCGCCGTCCTGTGCCCCGTTGCCATCGTCAATCGGCGATCGGCAGATGGACGCGCACCACCTGCTCGGGCATTGGCGCGCCGGTGTCATACTGCACGTTCGCAAGCGTGCCGGTGGCGATCGCCATGCGCACCAGGCGCCCGTCTCCGACCACAATCAGGACGCTTTGGCCGCCATCATCACCATCCAGCACATGGAAGGGCTCGGCCGGCAGCCCGACCCGCGAGATTGGGGCAAACGTTGCCGCGTCAAAGATCTCGGCAAAGCCCCGATCTTCCGCCTCAATGTAGGTGGAGACGACGATGTGTTTGCCATCCGGCGTCGCGTAGGGCCAACCGGGCACCCCCTTGAGCGGCACCGAATGGGTCACCCTGCGCGACACGGTGTCGACCACGTGGAAGAGCGGGCGGTTGAAGTCGCCCACATAAAGCCGCGCGCAATCGGGCGCGTGCCACAGCGCCTGACTGCCAAGATCAAGGGGGATGCGGTCCACCATGCGCCCCATCGGCGCGTCATGAACGCCGATGAACGGCACCTCCTTGTGCGCTGAATAAAGCGTGCGCCGGTCGCGCGAGGGAAACAGGAAATGCGCCGGCGCTTCGGTGTAGATCGCGCGAGTAACGCCGAGCGTTTCGGGGTCGATGGCGATGAGGCAGCGGTTGTTCTCCGCCGTTGCCCAGATCCGGCCCGTCGCGTCCCGCGCCAGCCCATGGGGGCCGGTGTAAAGATCAAGATCGATGGTGGTCTCAAGCGCCATCGCCCGCACATCGACCACCGCGACCTTGTTGGCCGGCACATTGTCCGGGTAGCCCGCCGTCCCATAAAGGGAGACGAACGCACGCGACCCGTCCGCGGATAGGGCAATTTCGTGGGGCTTTGCGTCAGGCGTGCCCACGACGGGCGCCGCGATCCGCTCGCCCGTCCCCTCGTCGAAGAAGGCGACGGTCTGGTTGCCTTTCACGGTGGCAAGGAGAACCGCGCGGGTCGTTCGGCTGGCGCTGCTCGCTGCGATCGTCTCAGGAACTGTCATGGCAAAACCCTGGACGCCTTGGGCGGCGATGGTGTGCGCTGCGCCATGTTTGAGGGGCGTGCGCGCTGGCTCATCGCAAGCCGACATCGCTTCGGGGGTTTCGAGCGCATCGTTGAGCCATCTCCGGTTTCCTGAAGGCTACACATTTCTCTAACCAATATCAAGATTGGTTTAGATTGATTGGGGTGCGGGGTTGCCAGGCCCATCACCCCTATGGGAGACGGATCACGATGGATCGCGACCATGGGGGATTGGTGGGGGACGACGGACAGAGCGCGCTGGTGCAGCTGCGCGCCTTCATCACGCACACCGATGCCGCGCCCGGCGACCGCCTGCCGCCGGAGCGCGAATTGGTAGACGCGCTGGGCGTCACCCGCAACGACCTTCGCAAAGCCCTTGCCCTTTTGGAGGCGGAAGGGGCCATCTGGCGCCACGTCGGCAAGGGCACTTTCATCGGCGCCCGCCCGCGGGACGATGCTGGCGGCATCATCGCGATTGCAGAACGGTCGAGCCCTGTGGAGGTGATGCGCTCGCGCCTCTTGATTGAGCCAGTCCTCGCCGGCGATGCGGCCCGCAACGCAACCGCCAATGACCTTGCCGACCTTCGCGACACCGCCGATGCCTCCCGCCGTGCGGCAAGCTGGCGCGAGTACGAGGCAAGCGACAACGCCCTTCACCGCGCCGTCGCCAAAGCCTCTAACAACACAGTGCTTCTCGCCATTTTCGACACGCTGAACGCGATCCGCCGCACCGTCGTCTGGGGCCGCGACCGCGCCGGCGACGGCCCCCCGCCGCCCGACCATCACTCCTTTGCCGAGCACGACGCCATCATCGCCGCCATCTCCATCCGCGACAGCGGCGGCGCCGAAGAGGCCATGCGCACCCATCTTTCCAGTGTGCGCCACAAGCTGATCGGGGATTGAGCGCGCTGACCCGGCGCCCGCTCAGACCACACGCACCTCCACGCGCCCAATCCCCTCCACTTCTCCGGTCATCACGTCACCGCGCGCAACGGGGCCGACGCCGGCCGGCGTCCCGGTCATGATGAGATCGCCGGGCTGAAGCGAAAAGAGGCTCGAAAGGTAAGAAATCACCTCCTGCGACTTCCAAATGAGCTGGTCGAGGTCGCCGGTTTGCCGCCGCTCACCGTTCACATCCAGCGTGACCGCGCCCGCCGCGGGGTGACCGGTCACCGCCACCGGCCGGATCGCGGACATGGGCGCAGAATGCTCAAACGACTTTCCCACCTCCCAGGGGCGGCCAAGTTTTTTGGCAGCGCCCTGGAGGTCGCGGCGCGTCATGTCGAGGCCCGCCGCGTACCCAAAGACGTGGGCAAGTGCGCCCCCCACCGAAATGTCCGACCCGCCGACGCCGATCGCGATCACGTGCTCCATCTCGTAATGAACATCGCTGGAGCCGCTCGGGTAGGGGAACGGGTCGCCGGGCTGTACAATGGTGTCCGGCGCTTTTTGGAAGAAGAAGGGCGGCTCTTTGTCCGGATCGTGCCCCATTTCGACAGCGTGGGCGGCGTAGTTCCGGCCCACACAATAGATCCGGTGAACCGGGAAGCGGGCCGCCGTCCCTTCCACCGGCAGCGTTACAAGGGGGGCGGGGTCGAAGACCAGGGGCCCTTTGATGCGAACGTGCTCGTTCATGGGGTAAGTGTCCTCTTCCGGTCGGGGGACACTTTTGTCCCGTGGCAGCCGAAGGCGTCTGCGCTTACGATGCTTCGGCTACCAATTGACGGCCGAATGGTCAATCAAAATTGCGATTGATATAGATTGATCTCGCCTTTGGGTGCGGCTTCGGGACGACAAATGGTGGTCGCCCGCGCTATGCCCGGGCGGCGCACACCGCGCGGTAGCGGGCGATGCACGTGGCGATCACGTCCTGAGGCGGCTTGGTCCACCAATTGTTGGCCGAAAAAATCTCGACCTCCTGAAAATCGTCGTAGCCGGCGGCTTCGAACCATCGCCGAATCGTGGAGAGGTCGACGACACCGTCGCCCATCATGCCGCGATCGTTGAGGGGATCGGTCGTCGGCACCAGCCAGTCGCAGATGTGGTGCGCCAGGAGCCGATCACCCGCGCGCAGGAGCTGCGCCTCAAGGTCAGGATCCCACCAGATATGGTAAACATCAGCGGCAATGCCGACACCGGGGCCGAGCGCATCGCACATGTCGTTGGACTGGGCGAGCGTGTTCACGCATGACCGGTCCGCCGCGTATTGCGGATGAAGCGGCTCAATGGCGAGGGGCACGCCCGCCGCCCGTGCGTGGGGCAGGATCGCGGCAATCCCGTCATGCACCATCTGCCGCGCCGCCACGATGTCGCGCGACCCCTCCGGCAGCCCGCCCACCACCAAAACGAGGCAGTGGGCGCCGAGCGCCGCCGCCTCATCGATGGCGCGCTTGTTCTCTTCAATGGCGGCGGCGCGCCCCTCTGCCGTCGCGTGGGGAAAGAAGCCGCCGCGGCAAAGCCCGGTGACGCGCACCCCCGCGTCGGCCACAATCTTTACGCATGATTTGAGGCCCTGGGCTTCGACTTGGTCGCGCCAGGGGGCGACCATGGTGATCCCTTGCGCAACACATCCATCCACCGCCTCGGCGAACGTCCACTGTTTGCGCACCGTGGCAAGGTTGATCGAAAGCCCCTCGACGGGTTCGGTCATTCAAAAAACTCCGTCGGTGTTGAGCGCAATCGGGGTCATCGTCGACCAATCGGGCATGGCGGCCGACGCAAGGCCCGGCGCATCCAGCGAGCGAAGCGAAATGCGCCCGTCTTTGATGATGAGGCGCACACCGCCCGCAGTGCGTGCATAAAGATCGGGGTGGGCGGCCTTGAAGGCGTTGGCCTCGTCCGCGCTCGCGCCTGACCCGACAAAACCGTCCACATAGTGGTGGCCGTTGCGCTCCACATGGTCGCAGCCGATGAGGGTGGCGAGCGCAAGATCTTGCTGCAGCGCGACCCCGGCCTGGGTGGTGAGGTCTTCGGCCGACATAAAGTACCGCGCGCCATCCGCCGCCGCGTTCCACGCCGTCATCCGCGCGCAGTTGGCGAGGGACTTGTAAAACCCCTTGCACGACTTTGACGAGATGCCGGTGTAGCCGAGGGATTTTGCGGTGATGAACGCGTCCGGCGCGCCGCCGGATTCATCGATTTCCACGGGCTTTGCGGCGGCCAGCGCATCGACGGGAACGGAAAGCGCCGCCGACCGCGCAATGGGTTGTTCGATAAAAAGGATGCTGGCGCAGAGTTTTTGAAGTTTTGGCGCGCCGGCCATCGCGTCCCAAAGCGCCCGCGCCTCGTCCGCGCTTTCATATTGCTCGTTGCCGTCGAGCGTTGCGCGGTAGGGTTTTCCCGTAGCGTCGAGGACGGTGGCGATCTCGGTCAGACGGTCAACGTCCGCCGCAACGTCACCGCCGACTTTCAGCTTAAAATCGGTGTGCCCATAGGCTGCCACAATCTCATCGAGCGCCTGGGGGAGGCCATCGTCGAGGCGGTCCTCGTCCGCGATCTCCACGCCACGCAACGGGTCGATGAGGCCAACGGTGTGCCGCGCGCCAATGGTCTCCGCCGGCGAAAGGCTTTGCAGAAAGGCGTCCATGTCGAACCCGGGAAGGTCGGCCGGCGCCGCCACGCCAAGGGCATTCTCCTTCACGAGAGCGAAGACGCTTTTTCCCGTCGCGCGCCCCAGCGCGTCGATGATTGCGCGGTCGACGAGGGCAAGGCCGAAGGCGGCAACAAGGTCGTTCAGTCCTTCTTCCGCGCACTTTGTGTGGTGCTCGGCTTCGATTGATGCGTGGCGGGCAAAGGCCGTTGCGGGCGTCTTGTCGGCGAGCGTCAGCGCGCTTGCGATGGCGAGGGATTGGCGCAGCTGGTCAAAATTCTGCTCGTTGGAAAGTTTTGGGTTTTTGTCGAACCACTTTGGGACCATCAGCTCGGCCGACCAACCGGCTGACGAGACGCCGCCTTCCAGCGCAATGAAAGCCCTCACAAACGCTTGGGGCGCGTGGCGCAACGTGGCGCGGCCAAAGCGGAAGGGGAGGCGCAGGTGGACCGGCCGCTCGAACGCCTCGATGGATTGGACGGAGAGTTTTGGTGCGCTCACGAAAGGCCCTCCAAAAGGCCGCGGAGGTAGCCGATGGCCCGAGCGGCCACCGCGTCGCCGTCCGGCTCATAAATGAAGGGCTCGACCGCGAGGTCGCCGCGATAGCCCGCCGCGTCCAGCGCGCGCAGGATGGGGGCGAACGCCATTGCGCCCTCGCCGGGGCCCCGCCGGTTGGGGTCGTTCAGCTGAACGTGGGCGATGGTGCCGGCAGACCCGTGGCGCGCAATGAGGTTTTGCAGCGGCTCGATCTCGGTCTGGCCGGCTGAACTTGTGTCGAGCATGGTGACAAGGCCCGGCACGCCGATGCTTGCCACGAGGGCGGCCGCCTCATCGAGCGTGTTGATGTGGTCGGTCTCGTTGCGGGCGAGTGGCTCGATGGCGTAGCGGAGGCCGGCGGCAAACGCACGCTCCCCGGCGTGGGCGAAAAACGCTTTCGCCCGGGCCCGCCCGCCCGCCTCATCGCCAGGCGTGAGGGCCCGCTGGCTCGGCGAGCCGTGCACCAAAACACCCGCGCCAAGTTCTGCGGCAAGGTCGATGAGGCCGTCCGCGACGGCGATCGTGCGGGCCCGCACTGCGGGGTCAGCGCTGGTGATCGACAGCCCCTCCGGCGCAACCAGCAGCCAGTGGAGCGAGGTGACACAAAGCCCGTGGTCGCTGAGTGTTTTGCGCACCGCCGCGATGTCGTGGCGCGAAAGCCGGTGGGGCGTGTCGCCGAGGGTGAAGGGGGCGATTTCAAGCCCATCATAGCCAAGGGCAGCGGCCCGCGCGCACTGCGCCTCGAAAGGGTGGTGGCGCAAAACTTCGTTGCAAAGGCTGATGCGGCAGTTTTCGAGAGGCATGGTGTCAGACGGCCTCGCTGGGCGCGATTTGGCGCAAGAGCCCACACATGCCGTGGGTGACGGGGGCCGCCTCACCCTCCCACCGCCGCGTGCCGGTGGGGGTGGGGGCCGACAGGCGGGCGAGGGCGCGTGAGGCGCTTTCCAGCGGCCCGGCGCGGATGGCGGCCACCATTTTTGGCGCAGCGGCGGTGAGTGTTTCGCGGTGGACGGTGAGGAAGCGGGTGAGTTCGCGCCCATAGGCCGCCCGGTCGCGCGCCCAGAGCGCCATCAGCGCGGCGTAGGCGGTCGCGGCGTGGTCCCGGCGCGCGAGCGCCCCCTCAAGTCCCTGTTCGGCGAGGGCGCGGAGGGTCTCGTAGCGCGCCGGATCGGCGTCGACCTCCGCGCCGAAATAAATGCGCGCGTCGCCCCGTTCCGGAAGGCCTGCGTTTCCCATGAGCGCGACCACCTGCAAGCCCTTGGTCGAGACCGAGCGGTGGAGGGTGCCGGCGGCAAACTCAACATACGTGCCGGCGCGGATGGGGATGGAGCGAAAGCCCGCAACCGGATCGTGCAGCTCGACGGCCCCTTCGCCCGCAACGCCCAAGTACGCCTCGTCGGTGAGCGCGTGGATGTGGGGGCAGCCGGCGTTGATCCCGTCCGGCCCGGGCGCCTGCGCGTAAACGTCGAGGAGCGTGAGGCCGACGCCGCCCAGCAGCGCACTCATGGCGCTGGGCCCTCTGGCTCGGGCTCCGGCGTCTTGCGCTTCGGCCCGCGGATGATGGGGACGAGGCTGAAGACGATGACGGCGGCGCAAAGCGCGATCAGCACCAACGAGATTGGCCTGTCGAGGAAGAAGGTGAGATCGCCCTCATGGATGACCCAGGAGCGGCGGAAGGATTTGTCAAAAATGTCGCCAAGGACGATGCCGAGGACGAGGGGCGCCATCGGATACTTCATTTCGCGCAGGATGAAGCCGACGATGCCAAAGAAGACCATCACATAAACATCGAACATGCGCTGCTGGATCGCGTAGGAGCCGATGACGCAAAGCACGAAGACGATTGGCATCAAGCGTTCGCGCGGGACGGTCAAGACCTTGAGAAGAAGCGGCGTGAGGAGGACGCCGAGGACCACGATGGCAATCGCCGCAAAGAGCATCATCACGACGATCTGGTACACAAACCCCGGGAACTCGATCATGATCATCGGCCCCGGCCGCACCCCGTGGATGACCATGGCCGCAAGAAGGACGGCGGCTGGCGCAGAGCCTGGAATTCCGAGGGTCAAAACGGGGATGAGCGCGCCAGGCGGGGCGGCGCTGTTGCCGGTTTCAGCCGCCATCAGGCCCTCGACGGAGCCTTTGCCGAATTTCTTTTTCTCCTTCGAGGCGCGCTTGGCGGCCGCATAGGAGATCCAGGCGCCAATATCTTCCCCAACGCCGGGGATCGCGCCAACGGTGGTGCCGATCACGCCGGAGCGGCCGATGGTGCGCCAGTAACGGGTGACTTCACGCGGTTTTGGCAACACGTCAGGCAGGCGCGTTGCCGTTTGCACAAGCTGCGCGCGCTTGTTGTACATCGTTGAGATGACTTCGGAAAAGCCGAACGCGCCGACCATTGCGGGGATGAGGCCGATGCCGCCCTGCATCTCGGTGAAGCCGAAGGTGAAGCGGTCGGTCATATAAAGACCTTCCTGCCCGATCATCGCGACCGAGAGCCCCAAAAAGCCTGCAATCCAGCCCTTCAGCGGATCGTCCATGGCCGTCAGCTGGCCGGAGATCAGAACGCCGAAAATGGCGAGCCACATGAACTCGTGGGTCTGGAAGGCGAGCGCGTAGTCGGCGAGCGCGGGGGCGATGGTGGCAAGGAAAATGAGGCCGATGAGGGTGCCGAAGAAGGATCCTGTGGTCGCGGTCCCCATGGCTGGCCCGGCGCGGCCGGCTTTGGCGAGCGGGAAGCCGTCAAGGGCGGTGGCAGCGTTCGCGGGCGTTCCTGGAATATTGAGGAGGATGGCGGTGCGCGAGCCGCCGTAGATGGCGCCAACGTAAAGGCAGACGAGGCACAGGAGCGCGGTATCAGCCTCCATGCGGTAGGTGAGCGTGGTGAGGAGCGCGACCCCCATCGTGGCGGTGAGGCCGGGCATCACGCCGATGACAATCCCAAGGAGCGTCGCACCAACCACATAGGCGAGCGTGATGGGGGAGGCAAAGCTCACCATCGCGCCGCCGACGAGGCCGGCGGTGTTCCCGAGATAGCCGAAGAACCCTGCGACCATCTCCATCAGGGCAGCCTGACCAGAAATTGTTGCTCAAAGAGGTAGGCGACGGCGACCGCGGTGAGGACCGCTTGGAGGCCGGCGGTGAGCATCAGCCAGGCCTTTGGCGCGACGGTTGCGGGGAGGAGGCCGGCCAGGCGCTGGCTCCCCGCCTCGGGCCATTCTGCGATGACGATGAAGGCGAAGATGAAAAGGCCGGTCGCCAGCGCATAAGGAAGGTCGAGCCCGAAGAGGGGCGCGCCCAAAAGGCCGATCCCATAAAATGTGCAGCCGAGGGCGGTGGCGATGGCGCGGATGAGGCCGGCGCGCACATCGGGATTTTGGGGGAGCGTGAGAGTGAGGCGGGCGCCGCCGCGGGCAATGGCGCGCAGGAGGAGCACAATGGCGGAAGCGATGATCGCAGAGCCCAGGAAGATCGGGACGCGCCCCGGCTCACCGCCCTTTTCGATGAAGCCGCCGGCGCCGGGGAGGCTCAAACCTTCGGCGATCATGTATCCGCCGAGGCAAAGGAAGATGATTGCGGTGATGAAGTCGGCCTTCGCCATGCGCCGTCCGTCAGTTCAGGGCAGGGGAGGGGCCGGCGCGGGGGGCGCGCCGGCGGTCGAACCTACTGCGGGCGAGGAATGCCCACCTCGTCCGGGCTGACAATCGACTTGCCGCCATCATGGATCTGCCAGGCGTTCATCTGAACCACCGGGAACGCGGCATCCTGGGCGGCCTGGCCGCGCATCACCAGGACCGAAAGCCCCTTTGACGCCGCGTATTCGGAGAGACGCTCAGAATTTGCGATCGTGCTGTCCCAAACCTCGTCAAGCTTTGTGATCACATCATCCGGCACGTTGCCGGGGACAAAGACGCCAAAGTGGACGGGGCCCGCGGCAATCCCAGGCACCATGCCTTTGATTGAGGGGATGGTGCCGATCTCATCCATCGTGACGTCGTCGTCGGTGAAGGCGGCAATGGGGGTGAGCCGGCCGGCGCGCAGCATCTCATATTGTTCGGCGATGAGCTGCGTTGTGAGCTCCGTCTCGCCTGCGGCGGCGGCCTGCACAGCGGGGGCGCCGCCGTCATAGGTCACCATCTTGTAGTCGCCGTCGGTGGCGGCCTTTAGTGCTTCGGCGGACGCGCCGCCGGCCGAGTTGATGCCGCCGGTTGCAATGGTGACGCTGCCGTCACCCGACTTCATGGCGGCGACAATGTCTTCGATCGTGTTGAGCTCAGAATTGGCGTTGGCGGAGAGGACGGTGAAATTCACCGTCGCCAAGTAAAGGTGCCAATCCTTCAGCTGTGTGTCGAGCGCGCCCGTGACGACGTAGGTGCCAAGGTCTTTTGTGGCGCCTGCGGTCCAGGTGTAGCCATCAGCCTCGGCGTCGAGCGCGGCCTTGGTGCCGACAGCGCCGGCGCCGCCCGGCTGGTTGACCACCACAACGGTGGTGCCAAGCGCCTCTTCAAGGTCACCGGCAAGGGTGCGGGCGAGCTGGTCGGTGGAGCCGCCGGCGCCCCAGGGCACGATGATGCGGATCGGCTTATCGGGTTGCCAGTCGGCAAAAGCGGGGGTGGCAAAGAGGCTGGCGGCAAGCGCAAGCCCCAGTGTTGAGCGGCGAGTGAGCATCATTTTGTTTCCTTCCTGTTTTGTCGTCGCGTTTCTTTTTGTTGTGCGACCGAAAAGGCCGGTTTTTAGCGAAGTCCGTGGACCGCCAGCACGGTGTTCATGCGTGCGGCCGCAAGGTCCGGGTCGGTGAGGACCCGCGCCTGGTCGGCAAGCTTGAATATTTCCGTAAGGTGAAGCAGGGAGCGTGCGCTTTGCTGCCCGCCAATCATCGTAAAATGGTCTTGAAAACCGTTGAGATACGCGACGAAAACAACCCCAGTCTTATAAAACCGTGTGGGCGCCTTGAAAATGTGCCGCGACAGCGGGACGGTCGGCGCAAGAATATCGAAAAACTCGTTGTCCGACCCTCGGCCGAGCGCGGAGAGCGCTGCGGCCGCCGCAGGTGCGATGGGGTCAAAGATCCCAAGGAGCGCGTCGGAATAGTGAGTCCCGTCTCCAGCGATCAATTCCGCGTAGTTGAAGTCATCGCCAGTATACATGCGCGGTGGTTTGCCGGAGGGGTTTGGCAGCTCTTTTCGCATCGCAACTTCTTTCTCTTTGGAAAGAAGGGAGACTTTGACGCCATCCACCTTGTCTTCGTGGCACTTGATGACGGACAGCGCCGTCGTCATCGCCTCAAAATGGTCGTCGCTCCCCCAATAGCCGGCGAGCGCTGGGTCGAACATTTCGCCGAGCCAGTGGATGATCACCGGCTCTTTCACTTGGGAGAGGATCCGATCGTAGACCGCGATATAATCATCCGGCGATTTCGCGGCGGCGGCCAGCGCGCGGCTTGCCATCAAGATGACGCGGCCGCCAAGCCCTTCCACGAAGCCGATCTGCTCCTCGTAGGCCCGGATCACGTCGTCCAGCGTGACGTCGGGCCCGGGCGGAAGATGGTCGGTTCCGGCGCCGCACGCGATGAGGGCGTCCGGCCGGCCTTTGGCGGCCTCCAGCGCATGGCGGATCAGCGTCTGGGCCTCGCTCCAACCAAGCCCCATCCCGCGCTGGGCGGTGTCCATCGCCTCTGCGACACCGAGGCCAAGGTCCCACAAATGCTCGCGAAAGCGCATCGTGGCGTCCCAGTCGATGGCGTTCTCCACCCATGGGTCGTTGCCCGCGAGGGGGTCGGCCACCACGTGCGCGGCGGCGAAGGCAACGCGCGGGAGGGGGCGTGCTGCCTTGTCAAACACGATGGGCTCGCCCGTCGTGTAGGGTTCAAAGGTTCGCGCCGCGGTGGGGAGGTTGAGCGTGGCCATCAGTCAAAATACTCGTCAGACGGGTCAAAAGCGGGGATTGGGATGTTGAGGATTGTCATACGCCCCACCGCACGATGACGACAGCCGGGTTTGATCATGATGGCCGCCCCCGGTTTTACGGGAATACGCTCGCCATCAAGCTCCAGTGCGCCCTCACCTTCGAGGATATAGTAAATCTCCGTCATCACCTTGTGGTAATGGATGGCAGCGTCCGCCTTGATCTCCACCTTGTGGAGGGTGGCGACTGCGTTGTCCGGCGTCGCGAAGGCGCGGCGCGCGGTTCCGCACGGGCAGGGGACGCCCTCGATGCTGTCGAAGTCGGCGAGCGCGTACCGTTTTCGCGCGGTGGCTAGGCTGTCCGCCACGCTCACGCCACCTGTCGGCTGTCGGTCACCGCCGCATTCTCGATGGGCGGCACGTCCTGCCAGGCCCGCGCGCGCCAGCTCTTGATGCCAAGCTCGGCAAGCTGAACGCCCTTAGCGCCCTCAAGCAACGTGAAGCGCCAGGGCGCGTCTTCGGCAACATGGCGCAAGAACATCTCCCACTGCACCTTGAAGCCGTTGTCGTACTGGATGTTGTCGGGGACCTCGTCCCAGGTCTTATAAAAGTCGATGGTCTGGGGCTGATCGGGGTTCCAGACGGGCTTTGGCGTGTTCACCCTGTGCTGGGTCCAGCATTTGGTGAGGCCTGCAACAGCGCTCCCATGGGTGCCATCCACCTGGAAGGTCACAAGGTCGTCCCGCCGCACGCGCACCGCCCAGGAGGAGTTGATGTGCGCGATCGCGCCGCCTTCTAGCTCAAAGGTGGCGTAGGCGGCGTCATCCGCGTCGGCGGTGTAGCGCTCGCCGCGCTCATCCACGCGCTCAGGAATGTGCGTTGCGCCAAGGCACGACACGGCGGTGACGTTGCCAAACAAACTGTCCAGCACATACCGCCAGTGGCACAGCATATCGAGGATGATGCCGCCACCTTCCGCGTCTTTATAGTTCCAGGAGGGGCGTTGCGCCGGTTGCCAATCGCCCTCAAACACCCAATAGCCGAATTCGCCGCGGACAGATAAGATCTTCCCAAAGAACCCGCTGTCGCGCAACATGGAAAGTTTGCGAAGACCGGGGAGGAAAAGCTTATCCTGCACCACGCCATTCTTGACGCCAGTGTCTTTCGCCTTCGCCACAAGGGCGAGCGCCTTTTGAAGATCATCCGACACTGGCTTCTCGCAATAGATGTGCTTGCCAGCGTCCATCGCCTTCATGACAAGGTCGGCGCGCATCTGCGTCGTTGCCGCGTCGAAGAAGATGGTGTCATCGGGGTTTGAAAGCGCCGCGCCCAGATCGGTGGTCGTGCGAGAAATCCCCTGCGCCTCGGCGATGCGGCCGATTTTGTCTGCGTTACGGCCCACAAGGATCGGATCGGGGACCAAACGGTCGCCGTTCCCAAGCACAATGCCGCCCTGATCGCGGATCGCGACCACCGAGCGAACCAGATGCTGGTTGTAGCCCATCCGGCCTGTGATGCCGTGCATGATGATGCCGATCGTGCGCGTCGCCATCCCGCCCCCCTTTGCGCTTGGGACGGTGATGCGTCCCAGACCCGCCCCAAACCCGTGCGGGTGTTGGCCCCCGCATCGGAAGTAACTGTCTGGTTACATGCTGCCGCCGTCAGCCCCCGCTGTCAACCGCCCCCGCGGGATGGGTGAGGAAACTGACGACCACATCGACGATATGCTCGCCACGGTCCATGAGCGCTGAATCGGTATCCAGCTGACGGTCAAAGATTTGGCTCAAGGTGTATCGGTTTGAAAGATAGAAGAAGCCAAGCGCCGCGATGGTGATGTAAAGCTGAACAGGGTCAACACCGCTGCGAAACGCGCCGTCGCGTTCCCCTTTGTGGAGGAGGGCCGCCAGGCGGTCGACCAGCGGCACGTGCAGCGGCTTGATCCGTGAGGATCGCGCCAGAAATTGACCGCGCATGAGGTTTTCGTTGTTCAGAATCGCCAAAAATTTCGGGTGATCCAAGAAATACTGCCAGGTGAACCGCACCAGATGTTCAACCCCTGCGCGCGGAGAAAGATTTGTGAGGTCGAGCGCTTCCTCCGCCGCCCGAATGTCGGCATACGTCCGCTCGAGCACCGCGAGATAAAGCTCATCCTTGCTGCCGAAATAGTGGTAGAGCATGCGCTTGTTGGCGCTGGCCCGGGCCGCGATACTGTCAATGCGCGCGCCATCATAACCTTTGATGGCAAACTCTTCCGTGGCAGCATCCAGAATAATCCGCGCGCTGCGCTCACCACGTTCATTTTGGGCCGACCCTGTGGCGACTGCTTGGCTCATGGTCCCTCACTTACCGCAAGCCTTGTCCCCTAGCGCATTGACCGACCTCTTTGAAACAAACAGGCCGGTCGATGCGCCAGCTTCAATCGTCGAGCGCCTGTCGCTCACCCGCCAGGAAGCGGACGAAAAGGGTGGTGAGGTTCGACCGCCGCGATTGGTCTGGCCACAGGGCGTGCAGGCCGAGAGGGCGCAGGTTCCAGTCCGGCAACACATGAACCAGCTCGCCCCGCTCGAAGCCGCGACGGGCCAAGTGCTCTGGGATCGCGGTGACCCCAACCCCGCGCGCTGCAAACTCATAAAGTGCATCGGCCGAGTTCACCGATACGGTTGAGGTGCCACGGATCGTGACGACGTCGCCGGCGGTGGAGGTGAGCTCCGTCTGGTCAGGCCGCACCATGAACCGGATCCAATCCCACGTCTCCAAGTCTTGCGGCACCGACGGCTCGGGTTTGGACGCACAATAGCCTGGGCTTGCCACCAGGAACCGGGCCGCACTGCCGATGGTGCGGACCATAAGCTCGCTGTCCTGGGGCCAGCCGGCACGAATGGCGACATCAAACCCGTCGCGGATCACATCGACGGGGTGGTCGGAAAAGTGAAACGCGAGCGAGACCTTCCGATAACGTTGCGAGAACTGTGCGAAGCGTTCCATGAGGTCGGTTTGGGTGACAAACGCCGGGGTCGTGATCCGCAAGACTCCCATCGGCTCCGCCGAATGGGGGCTGATTGCATCGAGCCCCTCTTCGGCGGCCGCCAGCATCGCCTGTGCCTTGCTGTGCAAATGCCAGCCCTCGTTGGTCAGAGAAAGCTGGCGGGTGGAGCGGTAAAGCAGTGTGACGCCGAGGTCCTTTTCCAGTTGGGAGACGATTTCGCTCACCCGCGACGGGGCAAGGCCAAGATGCAACGCAGCGGCCCGGAACGAGCCCTGGTCCACGACGGTGGAGAAGACGGCGATGCTGCGCAGCTTGTCGATCATTGTTCACCCAGGCCGAATGATCCCATCTGAAAAATTTAGATAATCCAGAAGCTGATGCGGGATTAGGTCCGGTGCCACAAGAGCGTTGAACCGTCGATCCAGAGTGCGGAAGGGCACGACAATGACCATCAAAAAGCGTTTGGGCGCGGCCACTGTGGCCCTTTTCGCCATGGCAACAAGCGCCGTTGCGGACGACAAAGCCACCGTCAGAACCTTCTACGACCTCTTGAGCAACCCCAGCGACCCGGCGCTTATGGAGGCGTTCAAGGCCGGAACCGCCGCCGATTGGGCAAGCATTGGCGACTATTCCGGCAAGAGCAAAACCCGCACCGCCTTCCTCGGCCAGATCGGCGGCTTCGGACAACTCATTCCCGATCTCGACTGGGCCATCCAAGCCATGCACCAGGACGGCGACACCATCATCGTGCGCAGCCGCGCCACCGGAACGCCCCAGGCGCCCCTCTTCGGTGTCGACGGTGAGGGCCGAAGCTTCGACATTTTGACCATCGATATCCACGAGTTGGAGGACGGCAGGATTGTCCGGACCTACCACGTTGAGGATTGGGCCGGCGCCCTGCGGCAGTTGTCCGGGCAGTGACCTTGGACACGATTGATAGCACCAGTTCACCAGGGAGAGCACACATGCAACGACGGATGGTTCTCAAAGCGACACTTGGCACGGCACTCGCCTTGATGGCGGCCAGCGGTGCGAGCGCGCAGACCATGGACGATCAAAGCCAAAAGACCTTCGACACCGTGATGGCCTTTATGGGCGCGATGGGGTCGGGCGACACCGAGGCGATGGGCAAGCTCATGGCCGACGACATGGTTTGGCACAACGAGGGCGACACCTCCCTGCCATGGATCGGCGAGACCCGCGGCAAGGAGGCCATCTTTGAGTTTCTTGGCGTCTTCTCGGCAAACCTTCAGACCACCCTTTGGGAAAACACCGACGCCTTTGCCTCGGGCGACACAATGGCGGTCTTCGGCCGCATGAACGGGATCACCCCGGCCTCTGGCCAGGAAATCGGCACGTTCTCCTTTGCTCTTCGCGCCAAGGTGCGGGATGGGCAAGTGGTGCTGTGGCACTGGTTTGAGGACAGTTTTGCCGTCTCCCAAGCCTATCACGGCAAATAACCTTGCGGGCCGGCGCGTGCGCGCGGCCGGCATCGCTCAGCAAAAAACGGTGAACGATATGGCGAAGGGCCTGGAAAACGTCCGCGCGCTCTACCTTGAAGGCATTGCCGGCGGTGCAGCGCGCGAGGCGGTGACGCGCTACACCGGCCATCGGTATACGCAGCATTCCACCGGTGTGGCCGATGGCGTGGAGGGTTTTTTGGCCTTCTTCGAGCCCTTCGTCGCGCGCAACCCCAAGCGTGACATTGAGATCCTCCGGATACTTGAGGACGGCCCTTGGGTGTTTTGCACCGCCTATCAATCGTTGAACGAGGGGGCGGCGCAATGGGTCACGATGGACCTCTTCTACACCGACCCCGACGGGCTCATCCTGGAGCATTGGGACACGATTGCGCCCTATGTGGCGGAGACCGCGTCGGGCGCCGACATGGTCGGCGGATCGCCCGTGGATCTGAGCGGCGACACCGAGGCCAACAAGGCCCTCGTTCTGGAATTCACGAAACAGGTCCTTCAGGAGGGTGATCACAACAAGCTCAGCGCTTTTGTTGCCGATGACATCGTCCAGCACGCCGCCCCGATCGCCCCGGGTCTGGCGGGCTTCGACGCCTGGCTCGCGCTGGATGCCGGCGCGTACGAGATGCTGTTTCAACTGATCGGGCAGGGCGATTTGGTCGTCACCTACGGCAAGCGCCATGCGGCGATGAAGGACATTGCCGTCTTTAATGTCTACCGCGTTGCCCACGGCCGGATTGTGGAGCACTGGATGAATGAGGAAGAGGTGAGCCCCCGCGAGGCCTGGGGCAACTCCGGCAAATTCTGACACCCGTGTCGAGGACACCGCCGGGACCGCCGCCACGATCTGTTGTGAAGGCAACCGGTGCTTGCGCTCCAACGTCCCTCACTGAGGATCCCGCACGATGTCTCGTTTCAGCCCCTATTGGCTTTGGGCGCTGCTTGCCCTGCCTGCCTTTGGCTTTGCAGCGCAACTGGCCACGACCTCCGACCCGGACGTTGTCCATGCTTTGCTCCACCCCACAGGCGAGTTCTCCGCACGTTTCATGATCATCGCGATGCTGGCATCGCCGTTGGCCTTGGTGTTGCGGGGATGGCGCGGCCCGCAATGGCTCAAGCGGAACCGCCGCTACTTCGGGGTGGCAGCTTTTGGCTACGCCGCGCTGCATACGATCTTCTACCTGCTGGACCAAGGCAGCCTCGGCGCGGTGATTGCGGATGCACCAAAGCTCTCGATCTGGACGGGTTGGTTCGCGTTTCTGATTTTCATCCCACTTGCCGCGACGTCGGTGGATTCGGCCGTGCGTCGCATGGGGTCGTCTTGGAAAACACTACAGCGCGCCGTTTATGCAGCGGCCGTTCTGACCTTGGTCCACTGGGCAGCGCTGCATGATTGGGGTGGCGTGGGCCCGGCTCTGGTGCACTTTGCCCCTTTGGCGCTCCTGGAAGCCTATCGCGTGTGGCACTGGTACCTCCGTCCAGACAGGCGCCGTGGCCAGTCGCGGGGGCGCGGCCGCGCGTTCCCTCGGGAAGACAGTTCGTTTTAGCCGATCAGCGATGCCCCCTTCGGCCCGTCGTCGTCGACTCCTGCACACTATCGGGCGAGAAAGTAACGCGATAGCGTCGCGCGTTGGCGCTCCGCCGCCGCACCAGCCTTCGCGCGCGAGAGACGGCCAACGTGAGAATGAGCGTTGCCGCCAAAAGGAAGACGACCTGGTTCACAAGACGGGCAAGGCCGACAGTGATCCTGCCCCGTTTGAGTGGACACCCATGCTACGGCTTTCGAGCCGAGGAAGGAGTGTCCGATGCCGAACCAGAAGCGGCGCCAGTGTCCCGAGAGCTTCAAACGGCAGGCGGCCCACGCGCGTGCTCAGCAGCGGATTGCCGATTGTACGTGTCGCGGAGGAACTTGGCCTTCACGAGACGCTGCTGCGCCGGTGGATGAAGCAGTTTGCGGAGCCGGGGACGGGGTCTGCGCGGCGCCCCGTCACACAGGCGCAGGCCCCGTCCCCGGCGGACCTTGCCGCGGAGAACGCCCGGTTGAAGCGAGAGCTCGCTCGGGCCCAGGGCGCGCGGCGGCGAACCGCACCCTTCTGTCCGACATCCGCGCCGTGCATGCCGAGAGCGGCGGCGCCTATGGCGCGCCGCGCGCATATGCCCATCTGCGCGCTGATGGCCAGCGCGTCGGCCGCCATCGTATCGCGCGTCTCATGCGTCGCGCCGGCCTGCGCGGCCTGGCGGCCATCCCACGCTGGGTGCGCACGACAGACAGCCGTCATGACCATCCGATTGCGCCCAACAGGCTCCGGCGTAACGTCATGGCGACCGCGCCGAACCAGGTCTGGCTCGCAGACCTGACCGACATCGGCACCGGCGACGGTTGACTGTTTCTCGCCGCCCTTCTCGATATGCACACGCGCAACGTCGTCGGCTGGGCGGTGCGCGACACGCTGCACGCCGACATCGCGCTCGACGCCCTCGCCATGGCCATCAAGCGCCAGCGGCCCGCGCCTGGACTCGCGCATCACAGCGATAGGGGCGTCCAGTCCGCGGCCGACGCCTACCGCCGAGCCCTCGCCACCGCACGGATCACGCCGTCGATGAGCCGGAAGGGGAACTGTCTCCACAACGCGCCGATGGAGAGCTTCTTCCACACCCTAAAGGTCGAGCGCGTCCATCACCGCGTCTACGCAACCCACAACGAGGCCCGCCGCGATCCCTTCGCGTACATCGAGGGCTTCTACAATTCCCGAAGGCTGCATTCCGCGATAGGCTACCGTTCACCGGCAGACATGGAGCGCATCGCGGCCTCACCCCGTCCACTTTTCCAGGGGAGGATCAACGCGGTGACGTCGGACGCCGCGTCGTCGTCCGCAAAACCCCCAAACACTGCCAATGTTTGGCGCTTGCCGGGTCGGCCTCACCGCAATGCACCCTTCCCTGAGCGGCTCGCGGGGTGCGAGGGCCGCCAAGGTTGCGCGGAGAGCATCGAATGCAATGAGGGTGCCGCGCGAGATTTTCGCCGGCCCTCGGTCAATGACCTAGAGACCGAGACGACCCTCGCTTCCTACGGTCTCGCCCGGGGCGACCGCGCGTTGAATTCGCGGCCCGCCCAGCGTGACGAAAGGACCCGCCATGAAGCGCTTTGCTGCCCTTTGTCTTGCCGCCGTCATCGCGGCCGGCCCTGCCATTGCACAAAGCGTGGCCGTGACGGTGGGGCATGACGGGCCCGGGGCCGACGCGTGCGCGGGCTACGGCACGCCGCAGGGGCTCAACCCGCGCGGGGACAACTTCCTCGCCGTGCGCTCGGGGCCGGGCACAAAATACCGAATGGTCGACAAGCTCCTGACCGGCGACGGCTTTTGGGTGTGCTCCCAACAGGGCGCCTGGCTCGGCATCGTCTATGGCGCCGAGGACTGCGGCGTTGGCGCCCCCCTCAGGGTCGGGCCCTATCGAGGGCCGTGTCAGATGGGCTGGGTCCACGGCCGCTTCGTTTCCATCATCGCCGGCTGACGCGATTGCGTGCCGACACGCCCCAGAAAATGCGTGCCACCCCGCCCCAAAAAAGGATACCGTTAAAATGCTGAACGTCAGCGTGCGCCTCGTTGGCGCCCTATCGATCATCGCCGCGCTCTCAACGCCCGCCCTTGCAGACGAAGCGTGGGACACGCCCGACGGCCCGGTCACGTACCTTGCCGATCAAGACGGCACGGCCATCCTCAGCTTCACCGGCCACACCAACGAGGTCCGGTTCTACTTCCCCGGTCTTGCCGGGAACTACAGCGACCGCAGCGTTCACGACGGTTATTGGGTGGAAGCGACGGGCGTCCAAAGCGCTTACTCATTTTCCGGCAACCCCGGCAATGTCGACAGCTGCGGCATCACCATGACCGGCCCCGATGGCTTCTCAAGCGATCGATGGGGCACGGCCAAAATCGTGTTCCACGAGAGCGGTTTTCCCAGCAACTGGACCCTTTTGGGCGGCCTTTGCACCGCGCCCCTCAGTGAAACGCTGCAGGGCTATGCCCGCACCAATGACTGATCGACCGCGCACGATGCCAGATTGTGAGGACAACCCTTTGTCAAAGCTTCCCACGCGCCGCACACACTTGATTGGCCTTCTCCTCGGCGCGGCCATGGTGCTTCCCGCCACAACGCAAACAGCAAGCGCCGACACCGCCGCGATCCGCACGGCCATCGTGGCGGTCATGGCGGCCAACAAATGCTCCACCGCCGAGCGCCAGCTAGTCGCCGGCCTCAAGCAGCGCTCGATTACGGTCAAAACCGCCTTTCCTGTTCTCAAAACCATGATCTCGGAAGGGGTCGCCCGGCGGGCCAACGGGCGCGTGGCGCTCTCCAAAAAGGTGTGTCCGCCGAAGGCTGCGACCGTGGCCGCGCCCGCTCCGACGGTCACATCCACGCCGAGCACGCCAACGGTTGCCGCAGCACCCACGGAGGCGACCAAGCCGGTGTTCGGCAACGCCCAGACGGCCGCGACCTCCGCCGCGTCGGTGTCGCTCAACGATGGTGAGACGCGCTTTGTGGACGCGATCCTCACCCACGGCTGCCGCCTCAACACCCACGCCATGCTGGAGGTTGCACGCCGCGGCGCCCTCACGCCGCCACAGATGCAGGCGATGGGCGCCGATTTCGTGAAGCGCGGCCTTGCGACCTTCACGCGGCGCACGCTGGTCCTCGGCGATCGGCTCTGCCCCGCGGTCGATGTGGCGAAGGATCCGAACGCCATGGGTTGGGCCGCGCTGACGGTCCCGGCATCGGCCCCGGCACAGCTTCCGCCGCCGGCCCTATCCGCACCGCCCGTCGGCGTCGTGCCAGCCGACCCGGCCGCGCAAATCTTGGATCTGGCGCGGGCAAACGGCTGCGTCCTCACGGGCGCCCTTGCTGAAAGCCAGCTGCCGGCGCTCGGCATCCCGCTTGCGATGGGCCAAGACATTGTGGGTGGCTGGCTCGACCGGGGTGAAGCCACCCTTGGTGAGGGGGACAGCATCACGCTCGGGCCGGTTTTGTGCGGCACTGCCGGGGCCAACACGGTCCAGGCCGATGCGCGCGCCCTTTACGACGCGGTGGCGGAGGCCGGCTGCTTCCTGACCGTTGCGGACGCGGAGGTGCGTCTTCCTGCGCTCGGCTTCAACCTCGACACTGTTCCCGCCCTTGCCGATCAGCTTGTGGCTGAGGGCGCGGCCGCCTTTGAGCAATCGGCCAACGGCCAAGGCCTTCGTGTCTTCGGTGGCCGCTGCGGCTAGCGCGACCCTCTCTGCCCCGGGAGCCACAGCGCCCGGGGCCTTTTCCTTTTTTCCGAAGAACACCCCCTCGTGCGGAGACGTCCATGACTTTTGCAAAGATTGCCTTTGCGGGATTGTTCGCGGTGGCAGCGCCTCAAGCGGCCCTTGCCCAATCCATCAAGACCGATGACCTTGAGATTCAGTTCATCCGGGCCTTCGACACCGTCTGGACCGATCACGGGAGTGGCGCCAAGCGCAACGCGGCGATCTATCGCCCGACCCCGCCCCAGGGCTGGTTCATCCTGGGCGATGTGATGAACCCCAGCTACGGCCAGCCCACCACCTCAGCCATGGTGGTGCGGCCCATCAAGTCCGACGCGCTCGCCCCCATCAAGGACCTGAAACTCATCTGGGGCGATTGGGGATCGGGCGGCAGGCAGGACGGCACCGTGTGGGAAATCATCTGCCCACCGAACTATCACGCACTCGGCAATGTGGCCCATGGCGCCTACGGCAAGCCGGACACCTCGCGCATGCGCTGCGTCCACCGGCGGGCCCTTGAGCGCGCGCTCCCCGGCGGCCCCCTGTGGAGCGACCACGGGTCCGGCGCGGACGGCAACTTCGCGTCTTGGAAGATCGAGCCTAAAGCCTCCGACGACAACTTTAACTTCTTTACGCGTGGCCTGTTTTATTCGGTGCGGAGCTATGCGCGGCCCGCCGATGCGTCCGTGAGCGCCATGTGGGCGATCAAGCAGACGCGGCCCAAACCCGCGCCCGCCACCGCCGGCACGGCTGGTCCGGCCGCAGCGCCCACGAGCGCTGCCCTCTTCAGTGACGATCTCTTGTTCGACTACACCTCCAACATGCGCCCCATCTGGGACGACAGGGGCAGCGGCGCGAACCGCAACGTCACCATCTACCGCCCCGTGCCGCGCCCCGGCTACTTCTCGCTGGGTGATGTGATGCTGGCCACATACGCGCCGCCGACCGAGGCGGTCGCGATGGTCGTCAAGGAAAAGCCCGGCAAGACCGGCATCTTAAAGTCGCCGCTCAACTACGCGCTCGTCTGGACCGACAAGGGTTCTGGGGCCAACAACGACGTTGCGATTTGGTGGCCAAGCTGTGAGCCGGGGTTTGTGGCGCTCGGCGGGGTTGCCACCAACGGGCCAAAGCCCGGCCCCAACGACGTGCGCTGCGTGAAGGAAACACTGACCGCGCAAGGCCGCCTCGTCTCACAGGTCCAAAACCAATCGGGGGGCCGGAACGCAAACGGCACGCCGCCCCAGCGCGTCAACGTTGCGGTCTGGAGCGACCACGGCTCCGGCGCCAAGCAGGATTTTTCCGCCTGGACGCCGGCGGGCAACGCCGCGCCCGAGGGGGAGGCGCACATCGGCCCCGGCACGTTCATCCCGGTGGCAAGCTATTCCTCCGACGGTGCGCTCACAAAGGCGCGCGTCCTCAAAATGAAATTGCCGCCGGTGCGGACCTCGGTGGAGCTGAAGCGGCCCAAACTCACCAGCACCGGTCGCCCGTCCGACTATGAGGACACCACCTCGACCAGCGAGATTTTTCTCCCCTTTGTGGCGGTCAGCGACCCGGCCCGAAACCAGGCCTGGCAGGCGCGCAACTCGCCGTTTTACAAGCTCGTGCGCACCGACCGTTACCGGCTGATCAACCACGTGTACAACAACTCGCCGGGGACGCAGAAGCCGACGTGGAGCTTTTCGACGGCAATCGCGAACGGGCAATCCTTCACCCACGAGACCGGGATCGCGGTCACCTTGAGCTGGAGCAACGAGACGACGGCAAAGGGCGTGAAGAACACGTTCGGCGTCTCGGTGACGGCGCACTACAAGTTTTCCACGACCCGCTCGCGCACGGTGACGGAGACCAAGACTTTGTCAGTGCCGGTGAGTGTGCCGCCGAACGTTGCGCTGGCGGCCTATGTGGTTGAGAGCGAGTTCATTCTTCTGCGGGCGGACGGGACACAAGTCGGCCCTGCCATGAAGACCAACAACCGCGACAGCCTTTACTACACCTCCTACCCACAAACCCCTGCGGCGACGGCCACCGTCGTCCAACCCCGGCCCGCGTCCGCCCCGGTGCGCGCCGCCCGCACCGCAGCCGCACCCGAGCCGCCGGCCCCGCCGGCAGCCGCCGCCCTGACCCCACCCCCGCCCCCCACGGCAGCGGTGAGCGAAGACGCCTTCCCCGCTGACGACGCCTTTCCCACGGACGCGGCAGGTTTTCCGGCCGACGCCGAATTCCCAACGGCAGCCGCCACAAGTGAGGACGGCTTTCCGGCCGACGACACGGGCTTCCCGACGGCCGCCGTCACAGGCGAGGATGGCTTTCCGGCCGACGACGGTTTCCCGACCGACGACACGGGCTTCCCGACGGCAGCCGTCACAGGCGAGGACGGCTTTCCGGCCGACGACGGTTTCCCGACCGACGACACGGGCTTCCCGACGGCAGCCGCCACAAGTGAGGATGGCTTTCCGGCCGACGACGGTTTCCCGACCGATGACGCAAGCTTCCCGGCCGCAGCCGTCACCGGCGAGGACGGCTTTCCGGCAAACGACGGCTTCGCCGCCGACGACACGGGCTTTCCGGCCGATGACGGCTTCGCCAGCGACGACGCGGGCTTCCCGACGGCAGCCGTTACGGGCGAGGATGGCTTTCCGGTTGATGAGGGCTTCCCAACCGATGGCACCGGCTTCCCGACCGACGATGCGGGCTTCCCGGCCGCCGCCGTCACGGACGAGGGAGGTTTCCCGGCCGACGACGGTTTCCCGGCCGACGACACGGGCTTCCCGGCCGCTGATGCCACAGACGAAGATGGTTTCCCGGTGGAGTGAACCCAAGTCGAAGATCGAACCGAGCTGTTCGATCCCATGCTTTGTCAGCGCACCCTTTAACACCGCGCGTGAAGGGTGCGCTATGAGCCAAGTCCTCAACGGCTTTGCGGGAACGCCGCCAGCAAGCCAACAGCCTCAAAAGAGCCTGAGGTCTCTCGAAACCGCAGCAGCAACCCGATCCGCAGGTCCCAGCGGTCAAGGCCGATCGCGCATGCCGGTTTGAACGATAGAGAGCACCTCAGATCCGAATAGCGTCGATCTCGCGCCAACCCCCACCGCCACTGGGGTTGGCGCGTGTTTTTGGTAAGCGCCGCTTTTGATCGTGCTGCCGCGCCGCCCCTTCACTCTAACGCTCGCGACTGCACGTCGATTGCGGCGCTGCCGCGCATCGCGGCCTGTTGCGCCATCATGGGACCCGGTCGGGCAATGCTTGCGACGGGCTGGGAAGGTTGAGGGTGAAGGTGGCACCTCCGGCCGCGTTTCGCTGGTAGTGGAGCGCGCCTGCAATGGCCCGTGCCCGCCGCTCGGCAAGGTGAAGGCCAATGCCGTTGCGCGCGCCGGACTGCTGGGGCTTTGGCGCAAACAGATGTGGCACCAAGTGGTCCTCGACCCCTGACCCTTCGTCCGACACGCTGATCGCGATGCGGCCCTCCTCGTGAGGGGCGACCGTGATCGTGACGGTGCTTTTGGGGGGCGCGTGGCGGGCGGCGTTGTCCACGAAAACGTCCAGAATGTCGCGCACCTCCTCCCCATCCATCACCAGGGCGGTCTCGGTCTGGGCGACACGCACTTTGCGGGCGTCGAAGCCGACACGGACTTTGCGGGCGTCAAAGCCGACACGGACTTTGCGGGCGTCAAAGGCGACACGGACTGGGCGGGCGTCGAAGCCGACACCCACTTGGCGCGCGTCGAATGCGACACCCAGTTGTCGCGCGTCGAAGGCGACACACACTTGTCGCGCGTCGAAGGCGACACGGTGGTTCGCAATCACCTCGGTGAGGATGGCGCCGATAGGCTGCGGCGCGCCGGGGACCGAGAACCGGCGGCGCTCGTCGCTCAAGACGCTTTCCACGCGGCGGGAGAGTTCTTCGCAGGTCTCGGCCGCGCTCTGGAGCGCCTTTCGCACCGCGTCCTTGTCCACGTCGGGCGCATCCAGAATGTGGAGGACGGTGCGTTGAATGCCCGTGACCGCCTTGATGGGGCTTTGCAGATCGTGGACGGCAAGGGCCGTCACCTCGTCGCGCTCGTTGAGGAGATAGCGAAGGCGTTTTGTGCGCCGCGCGATGGTGTCCTGCGCCAAAGCGCGCGCGATCCCATCGGCTTTAAGTGCAGCAAGGAGCGGAAGGGCTGCCCCCGCAACGGCGATGCCGCTGATCTGAAGCGCCACCCCCCCGTCTGGCGTGAGGAGACAAACAAGCCCAAAGCCGACCCCTGCCGCCGGAACGATGCCGTCCGGAAACCGCCTGGCGGCAAGGACGATGGCGCAAAGGCTGAAAGCCCCCAACGCGGCCCCGATGAAGAGGCCATCGACGAGGGGAAAGGTCCCGGCGGCGCTCGCCCCCGCGACAACGCTGGCCACCCAAAGGCGAGGGGCCGCACGCCACCCGTTTCGATCGCGCACCGCGGGGCCGAACGCCACGATGGCGCACAGCGCGGCAAGCCCTGCGGTCCATGGGTTGAGGTCGCTCGCGAGCCCCGCACAGGCAAAGAGGAGCGCCGGCCCGCCGGCAAGGATGGCGCCATCGCGCACAGCCTCAAAGGGGGTGCGCGCGTGCCCGATCCGCGCGGCAAGGGCGACGGAGGCGGCCACCGCCAGAGCGAACGCCAGCGGCGCGAACAATCCTTCGCCGGTGAGGAGAGCGGCAACCGCGCGCAAGAGAAATTCTGCACCGGCAAGGGCCACCATGCGCCGGCGGGCGGGGCCGCTCTGCGCGACCACAAGGGCGGCCGGCGCCCACACGCTCGCCTCAGCGCCGGCAAGGATCGATAGAGCGCCGAGCGCAAACGCGGCGAGCGCCCACTTTGCGACATCGGATGTTGCCGCGCGAATGCCGCCTTCAGCCTCTGCCGGCGCGGGGCTCAAGGGCTGCCACGCTCCAGCTGCGGGCGAAGGCCGGCCAAGAGCGCGGTGAGGGCCGTGCTGGTGCTGCAGCTCAGCTTTGATTTCAAATTGTCGCGGTGGATCGCAGCGGTCTTCTTCGAGATTTTGAGCGTTTGCGCGACATCGGCAACCGTGCACCCTTTGGCCAAGAGCCGGGCCACCTCCATCTCGCGCTTTGTGAGGCGAAGGCCATCCTGGATCGGAAGCGCGCCCTCCGCCTTCGCGACGCTTTGCGATGCGGGGGGGGCCGAGCCACTCAAAACAGCGAGAATTTCGCGCTCCATGTCGTGGGGGGAGACGCTTTTGGAGATGAACCCATCGGCCCCCTCGCTGAGGGCCCGCGCCCGGTAAAGGTCAGGGTCGAGGGAGGAAAACACGATGAGCGCGGCGTCCGGCGCGTGCGCGCGGCACAGTTTCAGAGAGGACCAGTCAATCTCGCCATCGATCACCAGATCGGACACGATGAGGTCGGGGTTTGCCGCCTCGATGGCCTCGAGGGCCGCGCCGTGGGTGCGCGCCGACCCCACCAGCTGAAACCGGCCGGTGATCGAAAAACCCAGCGTCAGCCCCGCCTCCACAACGGGGTGATCGTCAATTAAGAAGACCCGTGTCGCCATCTTCATCCCTGACCGCGGCCAAAGATACACCAATCGTTTAAACGAGAAGGTGCGCCCATAGGTGGTTGACCTACAGCAGTTTTGCCGCGCAAGTCGTCAGTCTTCGTTTGCGCTGATTGTATTTCACGCAGTGACGCATTCATCGTTGTGTGGCGAGCGGCGCGCGCGGTATGATACATTGTAACGACCGGGGTGTGCTGCGGCGTTAGTCTGAGGAGGCGGAATTTGCTGACATCGGTCAGCGTGCGCGTGTCCCATCGGTTGGAGAAGGTTCGCGTCGCGCAGGCGGCCATGGACGATCTTGCCCGCACGTCCCGCTTGCCCGCACGGGCCCGGGGGCAGCTCCAGGTGGTCCTCGATGAGCTCTTGAGCAACGTCATCCGCCATGGCGGTTTGGGCCAAGGGTCCGAGCCGATCCATGTTGCGCTCACGATTGACGGACGGACTGTGACAATCGCGCTCAGCGATGACGCGTCGCCGTTCGATCCGAGCGTGACCCCCGCCGGGCCCGCCGACCATCGGGACGAACTTGGCGGCCGTGGGCTTGATCTGGTGCACCGTCTGGTGGACCGCATCGACTACCGGCGCACGACCAATGGTCAGAACGAGGTCTTGGTCACAAAACATGTGGACGGGTTTGAGGGGGACGATGTGGTAGGCCATGGGTTGACCATCGAGGAACACCGCGGCGAGGGAAACGCCACCCTCACCCTCCATGGGCGGATCGATAGCGGCAACGCGGCCGAGCTCACCGACCATCTGACCGGCCTTGTCCGCTCCGGCTTTGCCAACCTCACGATCGACTTTCAGGGGATCGAGTATCTGACGAGCGCGGGCTTTCGCGCGCTTTTGGTGGCGACCGACGCGGCGGAAGCGGCGGGGGGTGATCTGCGCCTCAAAAGCCTATCGCCGGATGTGCGCGAACTTTTTGCGCTCACGGGCCTTGAGGGCGCCTTCATGATGGCGTGAGGCGTTTGCTGTCATAGGCGAGGGCAAGCATCGTGATGTCGTCGCCCTGCTCAGCGCGCGCGACAAAGCCGGAAAGGGCGGACCGCACGGCGCGCACAAGCGTGTCCGGATTGCTGTGCGCATGGTCGCCCAGAACATCCATCAGACCCTTGCGGGTGAAGAAGCGGCCGGCCTCGTCCTGCGCCTCGGTGACGCCGTCGGTGTAGAAAAACAGGCGGTCGCCGTCCGCAAGACCGCGCGTGCGCGTCACGAAGGCGGCGTTTGCCCGCACGCCAAGCGGCATGTCGGGGCGCTCCTCGTCGGCCATCGCAAGCCCGCCCTCGGCATGGAGCACGATCGGTGTCGGGTGGCCGGCGTTGGCGTACGAGAAGCGCCCGGATGGAAGGTGCAGCATGCCAAACACCATCGTGACGAACATGCGCGTGGCGTTCCCGTGGGAAAGAGCCGCATTCACACGGGAAAGCACCGCCGCGGGGTCCGGCACCATCCCCTCCCGCGACAGGTCTTCAACGGCAAAGCGGATCAGGCTGATGGTGCGCGCCATGAAGAGCGCCGACGGTGTCCCCTTGTCCGACACGTCGCCCACGAAGACGCAAAAGGTTGATGGCCCGGCCAGAAAATAATCGTAAAGATCGCCGCCCACCTCGCGCGCCGGCTCAATGGCGGCCTCAATGGCAAGGACGGGGGGAATGGCGTCGGTGTTCTGCGGGTCAGGCACCATGCTCATCTGAAGCTGCCGGGCCGCCTCAAGCTCCCGCTCCAGCCGGCGAAGGTTCGCACTCAAACTTTTCCGCGCACTGTCGATCTCTTGGTTCCGGCCCTCCAGCACCTGGTTCGTCTCGGTGAGTTTTGTCGTCGTCTCATCGAGGCGCTTTAGAACATCGGCAAGCTCGCCCACCTCGTCACCCCGGGGGCTGGGAGAAAGCGCCGGCTCGCGAAGGTGTGTGCGGGCGCTCCTCCGGGCGTCTTGCGTCAGCTTTCGGATAGGCGCGGTCAAAATGCGCGACACCACAACGGTGAGAAGGGTGCCGAAGAGGATCGCGACAAGGCCGAAGCCGGCGCTCAACATCACCATCTCGCGCACGGGCGCTGCAATGTCGTCCCGCGGGGCAAGGCCCACAATGGCAAGCCCCGTCCCGGCGACGTCTCGCTTCACGGTCAGGAGATCGGCAGACGTCTGTCCAGGCGCGGGGCAGGGGGCTTTCGCCGCGCAGGGGACCAGCGGCTCGCCGATGGTGTCGGTCAGCATCAGGACGCCGTGCTCAGAGGGTCTGATGTCGCTGAAAAGGTGGGCGTTGATTGCAGAGACATCGAGGACAAGCGCAATGAACTGGCCCACCATCGGCTGGCCCTGGTCGATGGCCGTGCGGGTGAGGGCAAGGCGCCGGGCGCCGGTGAGGACGGTGGGCACCGCCTCGCCATCCGGCCCCGGAAGGACGAGACGTTTAAGGGTGATTTCCGTCGCCTCACCGGACAGCGCGTATTGCACCTGCTCGCCCCGAAAAATGATGACGTCGTCGATCCACGCCTCCCGGCGCGCATAACGGCGCAGATAGCCCGAGAGCCCCGGCAAAAAGACCGCGCTCAGTGCCGGATCGCGCACCACCGACAGCATCAGGCTGTCGCTTGCCCAAAGGTCGAGCGTGGCGCGGCGCGAATCCAAAAAGTCCCCCAGCGCCCGGGCCGATTGGTCGACAAGCTGCGTCAGCTGGCTTTCCGTCTGCGCCTCCAAAAGGCGTGTTGCCCCCCGCGCGATGACGGTGGTGAGCACAAACACCACAAGAAGGAGCACCACCGCCGTCCCGACGATGAGGCGCGTTGCGATCGAACGGTCGCGCCCGAAACGGCGCAAGACGCGCAACCGGCGCGAGGTCTTTGCCGGCGCACTCACTGTTGCGGCAGCGCGCGCACAAGATCCTCAAACTCTTTGATGGTGAGCCCGAGATAGCGCCGCCAGATGGCGTTGAATGCGGACAATCGACTGTCGCGCTGTTCGCCAAAATAGGTTGCAAGGACGCGCTGCAACGCACCGCTCGACTTTGAGACGCCCCAGCCGATCTCCTGCACAGGCCCCACGGAGAAGACGGCCAAAAGGTGCGGATGGCGGGTGCGGATGGTGAGAACCGCAATGTCAGCGTCGGTCATGGCAAAGTCGGCCGACCCGCGCGCCACCGCCTCCATCGGGTCCTCACCATCAAGATGGATGACCACGGGGTTTTCCGAAAAACGGCCTCTGTTCGCCTCGTCGAGCCACATGTGAAAGGAGGATTTGTCCTCAACGCTCACCGTGCGGCCGGCAAGATCGTTGACCGTTTGGATCGGCGGGTCGAGGTCTTCCCGGGCAAGCACGATCATCCGGTTTTCGACCAGGGGAACGATGGTCATGATCTCTTCGCGCCAGCCGAGCCGGGTGAGGTTGGCGGCAAAGAGGTCGCAGGTGCCGTTGGCAAGGAGCGCCGGCTCGCCCGCGCTTTCAACAAACTGTTCGTGCCACTCCACCGCGACGAAGACGGGATCAACGGCAAGGTGGGAGGCAAACTCCGCGACCTCCTCCACCACAAGGCCGCTCCAAACCCCGTCGGCGCTCAGGTGCACAAGGTCGGGGTCGATCTCAGCCAAACAGGCCACAAGTGCGCCCCGCTCGGTGATCGTCTCCAGCGTTTTGCCGTGCGCCGCAACGGCGGTGAGAAAACAGCAGATCGTGATGAAAAGGCGTGTCATCGCAGTGTGCTGACGAGGCGCACGAACTCGGCAAAGGTCAGCCCGTAGGCCTCCACCCAGCTGCGGTTGAGGGCGGAGGCATCGTCCTCCTGCTCCTGGGCAAAATGCGCTTTGATGGCGGCGCGAAAATCGTCCGCCCCCTTGGGCACGCCCCAACAGCCCTCGTCGAGCGGGCCGACGGCGAAGGCCACCACAGTGTTCGGCGCATTGTTTCGCGTCTGCCACAGCGCATCAAGGATTGAGACGACGGTAAAGTCCACCGTGCCGGCCTCCACCGCCGGAACGGAGCGGTCATAGGGGCGAAAGTCCACTGTGACGGGGTCGCCGTTCCAAAGATCCGCGTTTTGCTCCTCCACCCAGCTGTGAAGCGACATGGACCGCTCCACGCTGACCGTTTTCCCGGCAAGATCGTCAAGGCCGTTGAACTCCCCGGCGCGATCCTTGTGAACCACGACGACCATGCGACTTGGCAAGAAGCACTCCATGTCCATCTTCTTCAATCGCCAGGGGAGCGACACCAGGGGCGAGCCGATCATGTCGCAGGTCCCGTCCGCGAAGACCTTTGGCGTATAGGTGCCGTCCCGCTCGGTGACCCCGTCAGCGTTTTGGAAAAAGCCGTCGAACGTGGTGACGTGGTAGCCCGTTTTGAGCCCGCTGCCGGCGGCAAACACGTTCACCATATCGGCAACCAGGCCGCCAAACTCGCACGCGCCGGTGCATCCTTCGGGGGTGACAATCCCATCGGGCGGATTGGTGCCGGCGACGCACACGCGAAGCGCCCCACCGCGTTTGATTTCACTCCACGACCGCGGCTCTGCGGACGCGCCCGTCACGGTGAGAACGGATGCTGCGACGATTGCCGTCACGACACGGGTGAGTTTGGCGGTGCGGCGGCGCATTGTTGTTGTTTTCATGACCGCGATTTTAGTCGAAACGGCGCGAGATGGAACCGAGCGTCGCGTGTGCGCCGGGCCCGGGTCGCGCCGGCGTTACCCTGCCGGGCTCCCGCATCGCCCAAACCGTAGGAACGGAACCCGCGTGAAACGGCCGCGAACCTGATTGCGGCTTTTCGTCGGATGTCGCGCTCCGCGTGAGCCTTTTGAAGTTCCCGCTTTCGCCTCGCACGTCGCCGTCCAGCCCAAACCTCTCAGCGATCCTGCCGGCCCTGACCGCCGTGTTGCCTGGCCGGCTCGTCCAAACCGTGTGTACCGCAAACTTCGCCCTGAATGTCGCGGCGGCGCAGTTGACGCACGCCGATGGCCGCGAGGTCCTGCCGACCGCGATGGCGTTTGCGCGGCTCAAGGTGTTGGTCCTCCATCCAAATAGGACGTTGAGCCGCGATGAGTTGCTCGATCTTGCCCATCTCCCAGGCTGGGAGCCATTTGACCGCTCGGCCGCTCTGCGCATCTCCCACCTCCGGCGCAAGATCGAGCCGGACCCGGACTGCCCGCGCTTCATCCGCACCGTGCGTGGGATCGGCGACATGTTGACCAGCGCCTCGGTCGACGTTTGGCCGCGAGCCCGACCGGATCGCTCGAGGGGGCGACGGCGCCGTGCAACGCCATAGTCTGCCCGCATCGCCCTTCCCGACAGAGACAGACTTGTTCCCAACAATAAATAGAATAGTACAAAGGGAAATATTTGAAGATCACGGAATGATACACGGTGCCAATAGTTTTTTTCGGTCAACGGGGGTGTGCTTCGTGTGATTTATTGAGTAAATAGACGAATTATGCCACAACCGTCCGGTCGAGGATTGCGATCCTGATTTGCCGCCGCCGCCTGATGGCGGTCGTGCGGGGGGCGATGACGATGGCGTGGAGGACATCGTTCTCGTTGATCTGCGCGGTGCGCCCGCCCGGCCGCTGAATTCTTTGAAAACCCTGCGGATCAGTTCGACTTCGGGCAGGGCGACGCGCGCGAAAGTGCTGCTGCAGGACAGGGGGATCTTGATGCGGGGGAAGAGGTTTGTTTCGACCTGATGCAGACAATGCCGTCCACCGAGGCGGAGCTCGCGCAGGAGTTTTCGCTCAACGTGGAGGCGCACGCCACCCATCCTGGAGGCGATGATCTCCATAGCGATGCGGTGAGCCTCAGTGCTGACGACTTTGGTCGCATGTCGCAGGCTGCTGAAGACGTGGTGCTCCCGCCCCCGGTGAGTGGAGACCGACAATAGGCTTTCGTGCCAAGGGCGCCGTGTCCAATGCGCAAGAGACGATGACGCGATTTCGCTGAGGCATTGAAACGGGACGCCGCCAGGACGAGAGCTTCGGCGAGCCCGGATGGAACGTCACATCGCAAACTGAGCCGCGCTCATCTTCGCCGCGGCCTCCCAGTGCCTTGTCGGTGCGTCAATGCGCATGGCCGGTTCGGGCGATGTGCCAAGTCCTGCACATTTTTCCAAGCGGGCACGAGCGTGGTGAGAACGGCCGGAGCGCCGCCGCGGTCGTGAGAACAGGCCCGCCCTCCGGCATATCAGAGCCATCCATGGGGGCAGCGCTGGCACCTCTCGCACCTCGCGTTCACGCGGGAAACTGACTGTTTTGGCTGGGCCTCAATTGTCCGCGATCGCAGCATGTGCGGGCGGACGCCGAGCACAGGGGCAGCGTGGCCGGGAAGCTCCGGCCCGACGCGCCAAAACGAAACGACCCACCCCTGGGGTGGGTCGTTGCGCGCGACGCTTGTCGGGCCGTCAGGCGGTGAGCGACGCGCCGAGGTGGTGCTCGGGATAGGCGACCTCGATCATATAGCCGGTGAGGGCCGACATCGTCCGCTGCCATGCCTTGCGCGTCGCATCGTCAACGCCGGCGTCCTCGAGGGTGTCGAGAAACGCCGCGCTCACAGCGGCATAGTGGAACGGCTCGACGCCGTATCCCAAGTGTCGCCGCGCGAGCGCTGCCAAAACGGGTGCCAGCCGGTCCCAGTTCTCAAGCGAATCCACCGCCACCGCCAGCGTTGCCATCAGCTTGCGCCCCTGATCCTGCATGTCGTGGGGGAACATGGGCCGCACTGCGGGATTGGCCGCAAAGAGCTTGCCGTAGAACAAGGCGGCGATGGCGGCGCTGTCTTTTGCGAGCGCCGTGCGCGTGCTCCTGACCAGCGTGATGTCGACGGGCGAGAGTTTCATCGTGGGTTGCGTCCTGTCCATGTGTATCGACGAGATGCGAGCGCCAGCGTGTCCGCACGATGTCAGGCGCTGCCGGCAGGAGGTGCAAAGTGTAGCGTTCTTGTCCCAAAAACGGCGCTTCGAGAGGCGGCCGTTACAATCGATACAATCTCCCGCCGATCTGACACCAAACCGAATGGATCGGCGGGTAGTCTGATCCCATGGACCGAAACAACGCGTCAGACGCCAGCCAGAACACCGTTCAGGCGCCGGCGGACGGGGACTGGCCGGCCGACCTTGCCGAGGTGTTGGATCTTGCCGTCGCCCGCTTCGACGTGGAGTGGCGGCTTGTAGCGGCCAACGCAAGGTGGCGCGGGCGGTATGGCCCAGTTGGCGGCAGTCTCGATGAGGTCGCGACATTGATGCTCTCCCGCGGCGCCGTCGGGGAGATGGAGGGTGGGGCGGCGAACGCGCTGTGCGATGCGATCCGGCTTTATGCGCGCGATGCGGAGATCTCGCTTCCCGACGGCACGACGGTCCTGTTAACCGCGTCGCCGCTCTCGTCGGGCGGCGCCATTGTCACCACCCGCGACCTCCATCGCGATCGATTGTCGGAGGAGGCCGCGCTTCGGCTCCTGTCCGACGGGCTCGCCTCCGCAGAGATGGGGATGCTCCTGTGGGATGCCGGGCTCGTGATCCGGCTGACCAACCGGGCCTGGGGGCGCAACGCAACGCCGGCCGCCGCCGGGGAGCCGGTGGTCGAGGTGCTGACACGGCTGGTTGCTCTGGGCCTTGGCCGGGGCGGCGCGGCGGAGGCGACGCCGGCCGGGATGATTGCAGCGATGCACCGCCAGCCAAGGCAATGGGTTCTTGCCCATCCCGACGGGCGGAGCGCCCGGCTTCACACCTACCCCACACAGTCGGGCGGGGTCCTCGCAACGGCGCACGACACCACCCAGAGACGAACCGTGGAGGAGCGGGCGCAGGCGCTTTTGGCGGATGCTGTTGAGTCCATGGAGGTCGGGATCGTCCTGTTTGACGAGAGCCTCCGCTCCTCGCTCATCAACCGCGCGCTCGCAAAACTCTGCTTTGACCCCAACGCGCCGCCGACCGTCGGGATGACGGTGGCCGAGCTTGCGCAGTTGTCACTCGACCAAGGCATCCTGACGCTGCCCAAAGGTGTGTCGCGGGAGGAGATGGTCTCGCGTCTCGTCGATCAGGTCGCGTTTTCGATGGACGAAGTTGCCCTCCAGCTGAATGACGGCCGCTTCATCGAAGCCGTCAGCTACCGCACCCGCATGGGCGGCTATGTCGGCGTGGTGCGCGACGTGACGAGCCGCGTCGTTGCCGAGGCCGCCGCGGAGGAGGCGAGTGGGCGCACGCGCACGATCGTGGACACGTTGGGGGAGGGTGTTGCCCTTTACGATGCTGATCTGCAGCTGTTGATCAACAACCCGGCCTTCCGGCGCCTTGTGATGAATGATCTGCCCCTCAGCAAGCCCGGCGACCGCCTGGAGGACGAAGTGCGGGCGGGCGTCCTTGCGGGCACGATCCCGGTGCCGCCCGGAGGCGAGGATGCCGCCATTCAGTGGATCCTCGACTGCATCACCAATCACCAGGTCGATGTGGAACTGCCGCTCGGCGGCGGGCGCACGGCGGAGGCCTCGAACTACGGCACGCCGGACGGGGGTTACCTCATCCATATGCGCGACATCACGCGGCGCAAGGCCGCCGAGCAGGCGGCCCGCGAGGCCGACGCCCTGTTGCGCTTGACGATCGAGGCAAGCCCGACGCCGATCCTTGTGAGCCGCCGGGACGATGGCCGCATCTTTTTCAAGTCTGCAGCCTTCCGCGCGCTCTTCGGCGACATTGAGAGCACGGTCCACATCTTCCTGGATCCGGAGGAGCGAAGGGCGTTCTTAGACAAACTGGTGCGCGAGGAGCGGGTCGACGAGTTCTCCGGCCGATTGCGGGGCGCGTCTGGCCCGGTTGATGCGCTGATGTCGGCGCGCTTCATCGATTTCGGCGGCGAACGGCTGATCACCACATCGTTCCGCGATGTCACGAATTTTCTGGCAATGCGGGCCGAACTTGAGCGTCAGCGCGAGGCGGCCCACCAGGCCGAAAAACTCTCGGCGCTGGGCGAGCTTCTGGCCGGCGTGTCCCATGAGCTGAACAACCCGCTGTCGATCATCCTCGCCCATGCGATGATGCTGGAAAAGGAGACCGCGGGCAGCCCAAGCCACGCCCGCGCCAAGAAGATCGGGGCGGCGGCCGAGCGGTCGGGACGGATCGTGCGGTCGTTTTTGTCCATGGCGCGGCGGCGGCCCGCGCGATTGGAAGCGTGCGATATGAACGAGATCGTCACCATCGCCGCCGACATCACGACGTACGGGATCGAGGCCTCCGGAACGCAGGTGCAGCTCGACCTTGCGCACGACCTGCCCCCGGTTGCGGCCGACGCCGATCAGATCGTGCAGGTGGTTTCTAATCTCCTCATCAATGCGGGCCACGCGGTGGCGGGGCGGGGATCTGAGGGCCGCATACACATTCGCACATCGCGCGACCCCAGGGGCGCCACGCTGATCGAGGTGGCCGACAACGGCCCCGGCGTGCCGCACACCATTCGCGGGCGCGTGTTCGAGCCCTTCTTCACCACAAAAGACGTTGGCAGCGGCACCGGGATCGGCCTTGCGTTCTGTCACCGGGTGGTGACAGCCCACAGCGGCGAAATCCGCATCGATGAGGCAGACGGCGGTGGCGCTCGGTTCTCAATCTCCCTGCCGGCCGCGGCCCTCACCGACCGCCAATCAACCGCCGCGGCCGGCGCACGATCTGGCACTGTCCTCGTCGTTGATGATGAGCCGGAGATCTGTGACGCGCTCGTCGAAATGCTGAAAGGCGAGGGCTACGACGCCACGGGCGTGACGAGCGGCGAGGCGGCCCTTGCGGTGTGTGCGCAACGGTCCTTCGACGTGATCCTGAGCGACGTGCGCATGCCCGGCATGGGTGGCGAGCAGTTTCTCAAACGGCTGCGGACGGTTGCGCCGGATCAGGCGAAGCGCGTCGGTTTCGTCACCGGCGGCGCCGCCGCAGATGCGTTTGCACCAAACACGGCCGAACAAGGGCCGCCGACAATTGCCAAGCCACTCAACCAACGCGACATTGCGTCTTTCGTCGCGTCCTTGATCAAGGGGGCGTGAATGTCCGAACCCGACATCATCCTGTGCGACGATGAGAACGATCTTCGCGAAGTCATTGCCGAATACCTCAGAACCCGTGGCTTCAACGTTCGCGAGGCCGCATCCGCTGCGGAACTCTCGCGCCTTTGCGAGGCGCGCACGCCCGATGTCATCGTTCTTGACGTGCGAATGCCAGGGGAGGACGGCCTGTCGGCATTGCGGCGGCTGCGGGCCTCATCGGACGTTCCGGTCATCATGCTGACGGCTGCGGACGAGTTGATTGACAGGGTCGTCGGGCTCGAGCTTGGCGCCGACGATTATCTCGGCAAGCCGGTGGACCCGCGCGAGATTGAGGCGCGGGTGAGGACGCTCCTGCGGCGCGTTGGCGCCCACGCTGGATCCGTTGCGCGCAAGACCGGCGCGACCCGCCTCAAGGTCGGGCACTGCGAGCTCGACCTTGAGGCCGCGATGCTGTTCGATGCCGATGGCAACGAGATCCCGATGACGGCGATGGAGTTTTCGCTGTTGCAGTGCTTCCTGGAAAACACGGGGCGGGTGCTCAATAGGGATCAGCTGCTTGAACAGGCCCACAATCGCGGCTGGGAGCCCTTCGACCGGTCCATTGACCTGCGTATTTCGCGGCTCAGGAAGAAGATTGAGCCGAACCCTTCCAAGCCGCAGCTGATCAAGACCGTTCGCGGCATCGGCTACGTCTTCGATCCGAAGGGCATTGTCGCCTAATCAGCCGGACGCCGCACTTCAAGTGTTTCGATTGTGTCAATTGTCTCGATGGTAAGCGCAAAGTAACAGCGTCTTGTGCGCACAGAGAACTTCGCCCATCTACAAGTTCATCAAGATTTTTCACTTATAAATCCATCTCTCTTGGTAGAAAACTGGGCTGGGATCCAAGTTGTTCCAGCTCCGGTAAGACAAGAGATGTCCGACACGCTTTGGAGGGCGGGCTATGTCAAGCAACATCACGATCGACGGCGCGGTCGGCGAGCGGGGCAACAACGCGAAGCACAACGTCATGGCCGTTCAGGTCATGATCAACCACTTTATCCGCAGCCAGTGGCTCGGCAATGCAAAGAAACTGAAGATCGATGGCAAGTACGGGAAGAACACGCGGGCCCGGCTGATCGATCTGCAGGTCCACTACGTGCCCTCCGAAGCGCCGTTTCAGACCATTACGCCGGGCGGGCCGACGATCCAGTTTTTTAACCGAAACCACGATCGCGCAACGTTCGGCGGTCCACCGCCGAAGCCGGAACCAGCCGCGCCTGTGAAGCCGGTGGCGCCGGTCAAGCCCACGCCGCCAAACTTTGTGCGGACGCTTTGGCCGCGGCCGCAATCCAGCGGACACTACGGGCGCTCGACCGGCCACCCGGCGCCGGTCCCGCCGGGTGTTGGGATCAAGTTCCCGTTCCATGGCCTCGAGATGGACGACCCAATCGAGTTCGGCTCGATGGCGATCCTGCTCTCCTCCGAGGCATCCTTCGAGTTGAAGGCGCCGCCGGCGAAGGCCAAGGCGGTGGGCGCGGACGTTGAGCACTGGATCGACAGGTTCAGCAGCGGCCGCGGGGTCGAGGTCGGGCCCGCTGGGCGCAAGCTCGGCTCAAAAATCGCCGGCCAGCTCACCGACACCATCGGCGTGGAAATCGCCTCGTCCTGGACGGTCAATGATTTCCGCAAGTTCGAAGAGGCGGCACTGGCCGGAGACATCAAGAAGATCGGCGGTGAGATGGCGGCGGCCAAGATCAACTTCTCGGTGTTCCAAAATGCCGAGCTTGAGGTCGCGTTCACGCCAAGCTTCCCGTGTCCGATCGCGGTGCAGGGCAAGTACCTCTTTCCTGCCGACAAGCTTCTTGCCGCGCTCGGTGCGCCGCCCTCCGTGGTGAAGGAGGCGTCGGGTTCAAAGGTGGAGATCGCCGGCACGATCCATTTCGGTCCCAGCAAACAAGCCTGGCTCAAGATCGGCCGTCGCATCGGCGCGGACGCGTTACAAAAACTTTTCCGCAAGGTGGGGCCGGAGATCGCCAAGGCGTTCGTGCGGTACGGAAATCTTCTTGGCATCGCGCTGATGGCCAAGGATTTCGTGCAGTACCAGATTTCGATGCACGAACACTTCGTGAAGATGCACGATGAACACGGCCGTTGGCTGGGCCAGGTGACGGAATACGCCAATGGGTACGCCATGACGCTTGGCCTGCGTGACGCGCAGATGATGCCGCTTGGCGAGGGGCCCGGCCTCCGAGCGCGCAACGCGGGGATCCACGACGCGAAGCTTGCCGCCTTGCGCTACGGCCGCAACACGGTGGTGAAGGCTGTTGTCGCAAAGTTCATCGATGATCCCGACGCGGATGCGGACCCGATCAAATGGTATTTTGACAGCAAAAACAACGTTCAGGCGGTGGCAGCACAGCTCGATCTCTTCATGACGGACAACCCCACCCTCATCGCCGGCCAGCTGAAGGTTTAATGGCGCCAGTCAGTGTCCCGATCAGCAAAGATGGCACCGCGACCAGCCGGCGCCGCCCGGTGATGTTTTGCAAAGGCGCGTGCGGGGCGCGCACCCTCGCTCAAGCCGCGAGGGGCACGCGCGCTTCGCTCCATTTGAGGCCCGGGCGATAACGGCCTGCGACCTTTCCATCCTCCAGCGCGAAGAGATGGAGCCAGCCGTTGTCAAACAGGGCACGGACCTCTGGGTGGCGCTCCAAAACGTCCGTGATTGCGTCCATCGGGGCTTCGATCATCACCGAGAGGCGCAGTGGCTCGTGCATGAGTTTGTCGCCGTCGTGGATCGTTTGCCACGGGAGGCCCGGCCGCAGAATGCCGCCATTGCCCTGCACAACGCCGATGCCGCCAACAACGTTATGGATGAGCTTGTTGCCACCGCCAAACGCTTCTGGCGCCACTGTCGAACCATAGTATTGGAGGTTGATCCAGCTCGCGACGACAACGGGCGCGGTGATGATCAATTCGAGCGTTGCAAAGTTCGCGTCGTCCTTCCAATCGTAGGTGTGGAGGAACGTCCGCCCCTCAAGATCTGCGCTGGCCGTCACGCCGCGCGGGGCGGCGATGAAGGCCGCGCACCCGGCAAGCCCCCATTCGGGGCGCACCTCGGCCCAGTTTGCCGCGCGCGCGGCAACGTTGCCGGCGGTCGCGCCAGGCAGCCGGAGGGCGCGTTCGGCCCGGGCGACGTCGCCGGCCGCGTCAAGCCACTGGCGCGCTTGCGCAATGTCGGCCGTGTGATTGGTTTCATCGACATCATCATAGAAGGTGACTTGATCGGTCACCGTGTCGTGGAGGCCGGCCATGAAGAGCGTGTCGTCCGGCAGGTGGATGCCGTGGGCGGGAAGCCCCGCCCGCGTTTCGGGGTCATTGAGAAGCGCAGCGAGAACGCGCGAAGAAACCTCACCGGTCTGACCGGCACAGGCACCGCAGTGATAGGCGCTCTCGTGGGGGTTGTTGGTCACCTGCGCACCGTGGCCGAGGAGCAGGATCAGCCGGGCGTGGTTTTCTGTCAGGCTCATGGCGCGCAGGACCGCGGCGGCGGTGTTGGCCTTTTGCTCCGCCGTCAACCCGCCCACCACATGGGGCGCGGGCTCCGGCTGCAGGCCCTTGGCGCCAAGCCCCAGCGCGTCCTTCACCAGCTTCCAGCCGTAGGCCGGGCCCGCCGCCTCAACGAAGGCGAACGAGGACACGGCCGCCTGCCGAAAGCGGCCCCAGGCGCGGCTGGCGCGCGATGAAATGCGAAACGCCTGCTCAGTCTCCTCGTCGGCCCGGCTTTCGGTGGTGAAGGCCGGCGTCAGAAGCACCGGCATGTGGGCCTCTTCAAGATCCGACCCCTGGGACTTGTGGGCGAGCGGCAAGCCGAAGAAGCCGGCAAAGCCAATCGTTTCCATCGCCGAATTCTGCTTCTCGAACGCGCGGCGAAAGACCTCTGAGCGCACATCAATGCAGAAGGACGCCTGCACGGGCGGCCGATCCTCGCCCCGGTTGGGGGGCGAGAGGTTGGCAATCACTTGCCGCTGGTAGGCGCGCTCGGCCGCGTTTTGGAGGACGGCGTCGACCACCTGGTCGATGGTGGGGGCAATCGGCGCGGCGTGGGCGGCAACCGTCGTCCCCCAGTCGTCCGCGACGGCCGGGAACTGGGCAAGCAGCGCCTCCTCCCAAATCAGCCGGATGGCGAGGAGATCGGTAAGGGTCTCGTCCGTTTGCCCGTAAAGCTCAGCCTGCCACAAGAGCCACCGCGCGTGCTGCGACCAGCCGCCCAGATCCATCAGCAGACGATGGAACGCGGTTTCGGCAGCATCGGCCGTCAGCCCCAGCGCGTTGGCCGCACGCATAATGGCGCGGTCGGCCGTGTCGGGCGCGGCCGCAACGTGCGCGCAGAACCCGCGGAGGCCAAAGATTTCCGGCGTCATGTCGTTGGTCGCCCAGGCGCGCCAGGACGCGAACGCGCCAAGGCCGGGGGCGGGCGTCCAGAACGCCTGGCCGCGGTCAAAATAACCGGCCGCCCAGAGGCCAAAGCTGCGCGAGATGATGGCGGACCAATCTGCACCACTTGCCGACTGCGCAAGGTCGGCGACCGTTGGCAGCTTTTCGGTGGCAGGGCTCGGCGTGGTGAGGCTCGCCTTCAACGCCGCGACGTTTGCCGGTTTTTGCGGCGATGCACTGTCGGCAAGGGCAGCGTCAAGGTCGTCATCGCTGATCTGGCCGGCGGAAATTTTCTCCGCATAGGCCGCGCGCGCCTGGGTCAACCGCACGCCTGACACGCGGGCAAGGCGCGCCGCGGCGTGGGCCATGTCTTCGTCCGCTTGGCCGAGGAAGGGGTTCACCGCAACGGTTGCGTCCAGCGGAAACGCCGGCGGGATGAACCGCGCCGCGCTTTCCGCCGCCTTCAAGACATTGGAGACAATGGCCGGCTCGGTCGCTGCTTGCTTCATGAGCATTTTGAAATTCTCCGCAGGGTGCGTGCGATTATTTGGGCTGGGGGGCTTTGATCCCGCCCAAAGCCCGATCAAGCAGCGCGTTGAGATAAAGGCCGTTTGCAATGTGAACCCTGAGGCCCGCGGTGGCCGGATGGTGCGCCCAAAGAGGAAAGAGCGCCTGCGCCACAGCCACGAGGCCAAAGGAGATGACGGCCAGCGTGATCAAGGCCCACTCCAACGGGTCGGGCACGGGGGCGGCCGGAAGAGACGGCCCCCACAGCAACTCGGCGATCGTTTGGAAGGTGAAGTACGCGACCGCGGCGGCGACTGAGGCCCGCACGGTCCGCACGGTGAGCGCCCGCGGCGCCGTCTCGGCAAGGCCCTGGGCGACGAGGTAGGCCACACCGAAGATCAAGATCGCGCCCAACGCCAGGGCCTGCGCCGATTTTGGCCCGACGACCAACCAGAAGACGGACGCGACGGCGGCATAAAGCACCAGCGCCAGCGCAAACGAGCGCAGGACGGCGCCAAAATTGGGAACCGCGATGGGCCCGGGCTTGCGCGATTGGGCCACCGCCTCAACCGCCCCGCCGGACGCCAAGAACGCGTGCGCCTTATAAAGCGAGTGCGCCACAATGTGCAGGAGCGCGAGGGACCAAAGGCCAAGCCCGCACTGGAGGAGCATGAACCCCATCTGCGCGACGGTGGACCACGCGAGCGCCGTCTTCACTACACTTTGGGTGAGCATCACCACGCCGCCGAAAAGCGCCGTCAGGCCGCCGAGGATGACAAGGATGGCCGTCGCCACGGTGCTTGCCTCAACAAGGCTTGCGGTGACGATGAGAAGGACGCCGCCCGAATTGATGATCCCCGCGTGCAAGAGGGCCGAGACCGGCGTCGGCGCCTCCATGACCTCCGTCAGCCACCCGTGAAGCGGGAAGGAGGCGGTCTTGAAAGCGGCGGTGATGACCAAAAGCGCGACAGCGAACTGCGCGGCGAGCGGCAACCCATCCGCCGCGGCAGCGTTCAAGGCGGCAATATCCGTCGTGCCGAACGCAAAGGCGAGGAGGATTGTGGCCGCGATCAAGGTTGCGTCGCCAAGACCCCACACGAGTGAGAATTTTGCCGCGGCGCGCTTTGCCTCGGCCCGCGCGGCGTAGAACAGCAAGAGCTGCCGCATCGCAAGCCCAACGGCCAAGAACGCCACGATCAGAACAGGCAACGTCGCCGCCTGAACGAGGACGAGCACCGAACCCAGCGCGGCCAGCATCCAACCGTGGAACGCGCCCTCCCGCGCCTCGCCATCAAGGTAAAAGCGCGCGTAGCGCACCACCACCCAGCCGACGAACGCGACCAGCAGCGTCATCGTCGCGCTGATGGCGCCCAGCCGGAACCCGATGAGGCCATTCGCGATCATGATCGACGACGGACCGGACGCCAGCAATTGGATCACGCCCGCCGCGGCAAACCCGAGCGCTGCGAGCGCCGCGGTCTCCGCAACGCGCGGAAGGATCCAAGGGCGTCGTCCGGGGGCCGCCAAGAAGAGGAGGGAGGCTGCAAAGACAAGGAGGGGAGACGCCAAGGGCAGGATCGGGATCGTCATGGGGCAGAGCCTTCTGGAGTTCGTCGGGCCGCGAGTGATATGGCGCAACCCGCGCTGAAGAAAACTTCAAACATTGGGACGAAACGTTCTATAGGATCGAACGATGGCGCAGCTCAATCTCCACCACCTCCGCCTCTTCCGCGCCGTTGCGAACGCGGGAACGTTGACCGGTGCGGCCCGGGCGCTGAACCTGTCGCAGTCGGCGATTTCAACGCAGCTTCGCACGCTGGAGACCATGCTGGGGCATGATCTCTTTGAGCGCCGTGGTCGTGGCTTGGTTTTGACGGAGGCGGGCCGCATCGCGCTCGACCATGCTGAAATCATCTTCCGCACGGCCAACGATCTCACAGCAACGCTTGCCCAATCCAAGGGGCCGCGCGGCGTCTTGCGGGTGGGGGCATTGTCCACGCTCTCGCGCAATTTTTTGATCGAATTCATCGCGCCACTGATCGGGCGGCCCGATGTGGAGGTGGTCATCCGCTCCGGCACCCAGGCCGACCTCATGGGGGGGCTCGACGCCCTGACCCTGGACATTGCGCTCACAAACCTTGTCCCCGCACGCGACACCGCAAGCCCCTACCTGGTGCGCGAACTTTCAGAGCAGCCGGTCAGCATTGTCGGTTTCCCCAACGCCGAGCGGCAGCATTCCTCGCTTTACGGGATCCTTTCGGAGGAACCGTTGATCGTGCCGACGCCGGAAACGGCCGTTCGGACCGGGTTCGACGGCCTTGTGGCGCATCTTGGGATTGTGCCGCAGATTGCGGCCGAAGCGGACGACATGGCGACGCTTCGTCTTTTGGCGCGGGCGGGGGCGGGGCTTGCCGTTCTGCCGCCGATTGTCGTGCGTGACGAGCTGGCCTCAGGCCTCCTCGTTGAGCGTGCGCAACTTGATGGGATCACCGAGCGCTTTCTGGCGGTGACCCGGCAGCGCCGTTTTCCAAACCCCCTGCTCGGCGAGGTTTTGGACCCGGGCGGATATTGATCACGACGGCCGACACACGGGGGCACCCGTCGCGCTTTGGGGACGCCTGGCTCCCTGTGCCCTTCATGAGCGCCCATGGACATCGTATCGCGTCGGTGGGAGCCTCATGGCGGCGGCAGCCGGCCCATCGGCAACCGTTGTGGCCTGACCGATCGAGGAGCAAAGACAATGTCCGCGCGCAATTTCGAGCCGATGACGAAGAGCGAGGTCATCAGCGCGCAGCAAGCCTGGTCACAGGCCGTCATCGCGCGCGACGTTGATCGCCTGTTGGGGCTTTACGATTTTGGGACGGCAGAGGAGCCCCTCCTCTTTAAGCCAACGCTGGCTGACATCATTCGCGTCGACCGAAAGGGCGCGCGGTCCTACTTCGTGGGTGGAGATCCGGCCTATCCAAACGACACGGGCTTTTTAAACCGGCGATGGCAGCACGTTGATTTTCAAAGCGCGGTCGGTCCCATCCTCAAGGCCGGTGGGCTCGGCTATAAGGATATGGGGCACTACACCTTCATCGACGGCAAGGGCAACGCCACCCGCGCCGACTACACCTTCGCCTACCACAAGATCGACGGGCGCGTTCTCATCTCGCTCCATCACTCGTCTTTGACGTGGCTGCCCCCCGTGGACCACTGAATGCGGATGGCCCACTGCGGCGCGCCACACCGGTGGTCGCGCACCGCTCAAATCCCGTTACCAAAGAGCAGCCCTAGGCGGCGACCTCGTGTTTGTCCGGCGCACCCTTCGCGGGGTCTTGCGCGCGAAGGGCTTCAAGATTTTCCGTCAAAGCCTTTTGGTCCATGTCGCGGGCGATCACCACCACGCGGCTCGTCGTATCGGTTCCGGACCACGACTTCAGCGGCACGGGCGGGTCAAACGTATGCTGCACCAAGTGGAACACAAACGGCCACTCCATGCCCTCCACGTGCACGATCCCCTTCATGCGCAAGATGTCTTGGCCGCGCAGCATGATGAGCGCATCAAACCAGACATCAAAAACGCTGGCCGGGATCGGCGTCGACACCTCAATTGAGGCTGAGCTGATGCGCCTGTCGTGATTGTCGTGGTCATGGTGGCCATGATGATGATGACCGTGGCTATGGCCATGCCCATGCCCATGCCCATGCCCATGCCCATGCCCATGCCCATGCCCATGCCCATGCCCATGCCCGTGCGCATGGCCATCGTGCGCCGCGGCCCGCTCGCCCTCATGGGCGCCCAACCACTCGGCGAGCTTGTCTTGGGTTGCATCGGCGTGCAGCGCTGAGAGGTCAAACAGCATTCCGCTTGGCACGGCGCCGTGGTCGGCCCGGAGACGGCGGGCGGTGGGATTGATCGTGGCAAGGCGCGCATCGAACGCGGCCGCGTCCGCCGGCGTCACACGGTCCGTCTTTGTGACGATGATGAGGTCGGCCATGGCGATCTGGTTCACCGCCTCGAACTGGCGGCCCAGCGTGCCTGGCCCGTTCGCAGCGTCCGCAACTGTCACAATCCCATCCATCCGCAAGTCCGGCGCAATCGTCTCGTCCATGACAAGCGTGCGAAGCACCGGCCCCGGGTCCGCAATGCCCGTTGTTTCAATCACAACGCGATCGAAGGTGAGGTCCCCGGCGGTCCTGCGCGCAATCAGCGACCCCAGCGTTTTGCCAAGATCACCGCGCATGGAGCAGCACACGCAGCCCGACTGGAGGAGCACCGTCTCCGTCGCCTCTTCGATCAGGTCGTGGTCCAGCGCGACATCGCCGAACTCGTTCATGACCACCGCGACCCGGCCGGCCTCCGGATCGCGGATCAGATGATTGAGAAGCGTTGTCTTCCCCGCACCCAGAAAGCCTGTGAGCAAGGTCACTGGAAGCCGTGTGTCCTGGCCGCTATTCATCGCGCCTACTCCTTTACAACCGCGTCGTGCTACGCGATCAGCGTTACATTATAACGTAAGCGCGGGGAGGGGCATGTCCAAGTTCGAGTTTCAAGAACGGCGCGCGATCAAAGCCGGCGAAGCCCACTGTTTCAGCCGCTCCCGGCAGGCGCTTTGGCACAAGGGGGCGACGCCTGGGCTTGTGCAAAAGGTCGTCGAGGCGCGCATTGATGACGATCAAGACGCCATATGGCTGAAGGTTGAGGTTGCAGGATCGGGCGCATCCTGCCACGTGGGCGTCCGGTGGTGCTTTTATCGTTCGGTGCCGGTCGGCGTCGAGGCCGGCGCGCCTCTCGCATTCGTTGAAACGGCCAAAACCTTCGACCCTCACAACGTTTATGGCGATGCTCCGAACCCAACAAAGCTCTGACGACCTCGTTTGGATGCGCCGGGCGCTGGACCTTGGGCGCGCCATGCGCGGCCGTGTCTGGCCAAACCCGCCCGTCGGGTGCGTCATCGTGAAGGATGGCAGGGTCGTCGGGGAGGCCGCAACGCACGCCGGCGGCCGGCCCCATGCGGAGCGAAAGGCGCTCGACCAGGCAGGACCCGACGCAAAAGGCGCCACGCTCTACGTGACGCTGGAGCCGTGCTGCCATTTTGGGCGAACGCCGCCCTGCGCCGACGCAATCATCGAGGCAGAGGTCGCACGGGTGGTCGCATCGATCCAGGACCCCGACCCGCGGGTGAATGGCGGCGGTTTTCACCGGCTTTCCGCGGCCGGGGTTGTTGTCGACGTCGGCGTCCTCGCGGAAGAGGCGGAGGACCTGATGTCCGGCTTCTTCCACCGCGTCCGCCACGGCATCCCTGAACTTTTCGTCACGGATGACGCGCCTTCCGCCATTCCGCCAGGGGTGGACGCGATGATCGTCCCATCGCCGACCGGGCCCCGCGTCCACGCGCGGCCCGGTGAGATCGACATCGGGGGCATCGCGCCAGATGGCATCCTGGCGACGCTTGGCGACCTTGGCGTCACATCCGTTGCCGTCTCCCGCAACGACCCGCTTTTCCGTCAGATTGCAGGGGCATCGACGCGCGCTGCGCCACGTATGGCGCCCGGCGCGTCCCATCAATCGCCCGCCGGCACTCCGGCGCTCCAGGACCCTTGAAGGCCGACGGCATGTCCATTCGCGACAAAGCGCTTCTCCTCTGGCACATCCAGCGGGTCAAAGGCCTCGTTCGGGCGCACATTGGCGCGGGCACCCAGTGTCTGGTCTTTGTTCAGGAGACGATTTGCACCGATCCAGGGTGCGAAGGCCCTGCCACCGAGCTGCGGATTGTCACGATCGGGTTTCAGGAGATCAGAGCAACCGTCCACAAGGGGGTTTCTGAGATTGTTGACGCTGACCTCGCCGGGGTTCTTTAGACCGCCGCTGCCCCTCCATCCGCGGCGATCCGAAGCGTTTGACATCGGACGCTGCTTTTCGGCGAAAACGGCCCTAAACTAGTGCGGGGGCGCCGAACGACGGACGGCGAATGGGGGGAAATTCATGTCGACCATCGCAATGCCAGAGCCCGACAGGCGGACGATTGACCGCAAAGATGACATTGTCGCCGCGCTCAAAACGGTGGTTCCCGGCGCGGTGATTTCGCAACCCTCGGAGACCCGGGCCTACGAGTGCGACGCGCTGACCGCTTATCGCTGCCCCCCCCTTGCGGTGGTCTTGCCCCGCTCCACCGCAGAAATGGCCGCCGCAATGGCTGTCTGCCACAAGATGGGCGTTAAAGTCATCCCGCGCGGGGCGGGGACGTCTCTGGCGGGCGGTTCGCTGCCGACGGCCGATTCGGTCGTCCTTGGCACAGCGCGGCTCAACGCGGTTTTGGAGGTCAACCCCGGGGACCGATACGTCCGCGTTGAAGCCGGCATCACCAACCTTGCCGTCACAGGCGCGGTCCAGGAGGAAGGGTTTTTCTACGCGCCCGACCCGTCGAGCCAACTGGCCTGCGCCATCTCCGGCAACATTGCGATGAATTCTGGCGGCGCCCACTGCCTCAAATACGGCGTCACCACCAACAACCTCCTTGGCGTCACGATGGTCCTTGCCGACGGCGAGGTGATCCAACTTGGCGGGCCCCACGCGGACGCGGAGGGCTACGATCTTCTGGGCGTCATCTGCGGCTCGGAAGGCCAGTTCGGCATTGTGACCGAGGCGGTCCTGCGGATTTTGCCAAAGCCAGAGGGCGCGCGGCCCGTCCTGATCGGCTTTGATGCCCCCGAAACCGCCGGCGAATGCGTGGCGGGGATTATCCGCTCCGGCGTGCTCCCGGTCGCGATCGAATATATGGACCGATTGTGCATCTCGGCCGTCAAAGCGTTCTCCGGCGCGGATTATCCGGACGTTGATGCGCTCCTGATTGTGGAGGTGGAGGGCTCTCCGGCCGAGATCGAAGAGCAGCTCGAAAAAGTCCTCAAGATCGCAGAAGGGTTCAATCCGGTGGTGCTGCGGGAGGCGCGCGACACGGACGAGGCGGCGAAAATTTGGGTGGGCCGCAAATCGGCCTTCGGCGCCATGGGCCGCATCAACGACTATATGTGCCTCGACGGGACGGTCCCGGTGAGCGCGCTGTCGGAGGTTTTGAAGCGGACGGCCGCGCTTAGCGAAAAGCACGGGCTCCAATGCGCCAACGTGTTTCACGCGGGCGATGGCAACATGCACCCGCTCATCCTCTTCGACGCCAACACGCCGGGCGACCTTGAGCGCGCCGAAGCCTTCGGCGCCGACATCTTAAAGGTTTGTGTGGAGGTGGGAGGCTGCCTCTCGGGCGAGCATGGCGTCGGGATCGAAAAGCGCGACCTGATGACGGCGCAGTTCTCCGCCGTCGACATGTCGGCGCAGATGAAGGTCAAAGACTGCTTTGACCCCAAATGGTTGCTCAATCCGGCAAAGGTCTTCCCGCTCGATGTGTCTGAAGCGCACCGCGCCAGCTGACCGGCAACGAGGACTAGTCTAGCGATGGACGGGATGGATCGCGTGGAAACGCCGGACAGCGAGGCGGGTGTCTGCGCCGTTGTGCAGGGCGCAAGGGCCGCGCGCGAACCCATCGAGATTGTGGGCGGCGGCACCCGCCGTGCGCTTGGCCGCCCGGTGCAGGCGGCGCGCTCGCTCAGCCTGTGCGCACTCACCGGCATCACCCACTATGAGCCCGGCGCCCTCACCATTGGCGCAGCGGCCGGCACACCCCTTGAAGAGATCAACGCCGCCCTCGCCGCCGAGGGGCAGCGCCTTTCGTTCGAGCCCCTGGACCACCGCCGCCTCCTTGCCAGCGAAGGCGCGCCGACCATTGGCGCGGTGGCGGCGTGCAACCTATCCGGGCCGCGCCGCATCGTGTCGGGCGCCTGCCGTGACAGTCTGATCGGCGTGCGCTTTGTGGATGGAACCGGCGACGTCGTGAAGAACGGCGGCCGCGTGATGAAAAACGTCACCGGCTACGATCTTGTGAAGCTGCTGTGCGGCTCATGGGGGACGCTCGGCGTGCTCACGGAGGTGACGATCAAGGTGCAGCCCATCTCAGAGCGCGCCGTTACACTCGTCATCCATGACCTTGATATCGTCGCCGCCGTTGCCACCATGTCGGCCGCGCTCTCGTCCCCCTATGAGGTCTCCGGCGCAGCGCACCTTCCCGGCGCCCCCAGCCGCACCGTGCTGCGGATCGAAGGTTTTGCGCGCCAGGTGGATTATCGGCTCGCCCGCCTTGCCGATCGCCTGAAGGTGACGCCAGACACCCTTGAGGGCGCCGCCCACGACGCCCTGTGGCGTGAGATCCGCGATATGGAGCCCTTTGCCGGAGACACCCGGCCCGTCTGGCGCCTTTCGGTTCGGCCGTCCGACGCGCCCGCGCTCGGCAAAGCGCTCCAGGAGCGGTGCGGCGCGGACCTGATGCTTGACTGGGGCGGCGGCCTCATGGTGGCAAAACTCCCCGACACTGACGATGCTGGCGCGGCCGCCGTGCGCGAAGAGCTTGCCCGTTTTGGCGGCCACGCAACGCTGACGCGCGCGCCGGCGCAGCTCCGGGCCGCGGTTCCGGTCTTTCAACCGCCGGCCCCCAGGGTTGCGGCGCTGTCGGAGGCGATCCGCCAAACGTTCGATCCGGACCGGATTCTCAATCCCGGTCGCATGGCAGCGTGAGAGGGGCCCTTGCAAACCAACTTCACGCCTGAGCAGCTGCGCGACAGTTCCACCGCCCGCTCCAATGAGATCCTGCGCGCCTGCGTCCACTGCGGCTTTTGCACTGCCACCTGCCCGACATACCAGGTGCTCGGAGACGAGCTCGACAGTCCCCGCGGCCGCATCTACCTCATCAAGGACATGCTGGAAAATAAGCGTGTTCCGGACGAAAAGACCGTCACGCACATCGACCGGTGCCTGTCGTGCCTGGCGTGCATGACCACATGCCCCTCCGGCGTTCACTACATGCACCTTGTGGACCACGCCCGCGAATACATTGAAGAGAACTATCGCAGGCGGTGGGACGAGCGCGCGCTTCGCTGGGTCCTTGCCCGAATTTTGCCTTACCCGATGCGGTTTCGCCTTGCGATGGCAGGGGCCAAAATGGCGCGCCCCTTCCGCGCTCTGGTGCCCGACGCGCGGCTGCGCGCCATGCTTGAGATGGCGCCCAAAGAAATCCCGCCCGTCAGCCGCAACGATGACCCGCAGGTGTTTCGCGCACGCGAACCCAAGCGCAAGCGGGTCGCGCTCATGACCGGGTGCGCCCAACGCGCGCTCAACACCGACATCAACGACGCAACAATCCGGCTCTTGGCCCGCCACGGCTGCGACGTCGTGATTGCAAAAGGCGCTGGCTGCTGCGGCGCGCTCACCCATCACATGGGCAAGACCGACGAGAGCCACCAAACCGCCGAGAAAAACATCCGCGCCTTCGCCCGTGAGATGGACGGCGAGGGGCTCGACGCCATCGTGATCAACACATCTGGCTGCGGGACGACCGTCAAAGACTACGGGCACATGTTCCGCGACGCGCCGCTTGCGGCTGATGCGGCCCGCGTGTCCGCCATCGCAAAAGACATTTCCGAGGTGATGGTGGATCTTGGCCTCACCGAACCCGTCCACGCCCCAAAACTGCGCGTCGCCTACCACGCCGCCTGCTCCCTCCAGCACGGGCAACAGATCAAAACGTATCCGAAGGACCTTTTGCGCGAGGCGGGTTTTGAGGTGGTCGAGCCGCTGGAATCGCATCTGTGTTGCGGGTCGGCGGGCACCTACAACCTGATGCAGCCGGAGATTTCCGCGCAGCTGAAGGACCGCAAGGTGCGCCAGCTGGAGCGCACGCGGCCCGATATCATCAGCGCCGGCAACATCGGCTGCATGATGCAGATCGGCTCCGCGATCGGCGTCCCCGTGGTTCACACCGCAGAGTTGCTCGACTGGGCAACCGGCGGCCCCGTGCCCGCCGTGCTGACGGAGGAGGGCACAACCCGCCACCGCCACGCCGTGACGTTTGAGATGCCAGCTTAACCCGCAGGCCCAGGATCGCACGGCCGGTTGAGGGCCCCGTGTTCGCCCCATCTGATCGACCGCGATAAATCCGAATGCGCAAGACCGTGCGGTGCGCAATGAGCCCGCTATCGGCCTTTGATCCCGTGCAAAAATCCTCGCTCTACGCGGCCCTCTGCACCCGCCCGCCGGATGCCGTTGCGATCATCGCAAACACGTTTTGGGCCGAAACGAGCGCGAAGAACTCAGCCCTCATCCAGCACTTTTCTGGCAACGCGAAAACATTCGAGCGCCTGGGGAACGCCGCAATAGATGCCGACGACATGGATGATCGCCCGGATCTCTTCACGTGTGACGCCGTTGTTGAGCGCGCCGCGGCAATGGATCTCCCATTCGGTCATTTTGCCCAGCGCGCCGATCATCGCAAGGTTCATCATCGAGCGTGTCTTGGCGTCGATCACGTCGTCGCCCCAGCCAAAGCCCCAGCACCAGGCGGTCATCGCCTCCTGGAAGGGGCGCGTCAGGTCGTCGGCCGCCTCAAGGTTCGCTTCAACGTATTTGGCCCCCAACGTCGCCTTGCGCTGCTCCAGACCCTTCAAAAACAGGTCTTCGTCAAAACCGCTCATGCTGGTCCTCTAAGCTTGATGGCGACGTTCTTGGTTTGCACATAGTTCCAGAGCGCCTCGCGCCCTTTCTCGCGGCCGTAGCCCGACCGGCCGTAGCCGCCGAAGGGGGTTTCCACCCCGCCGGCATACCACTCGTTGACGAACACTTGGCCGGCACGCAATCGCCGCGCGGCATGGGTTGCACGGTCAATGTCCCGCGTGAAGACGCCGGCCACAAGGCCGTAGGGCGTGCCGTTCGCGATCGCGATTGCCTCCGCGTCATCGCGAAAGGTCAGGATCGAAAGGACAGGGCCGAACACCTCATCGTTGGCGATTGCCATATCTGGGCTGACATCGGCGAGGACGGTCGGGGCGAAGAATGCGCCCGGCATGTTGGGCGCGTGCCCGCCGCTCACCACCTTGGCGCCCTCGGCACGCGCGGCATCCACCATGCCGGCAACACGCGTGCGCTGCACCTCTGACACGAGGCTGCCCATCGTGGGCCCGAACGCCTCGCACTCGATGCCGGGCCGCGTCTGCAGCCCCCGCGCGACCCCTTCCGCGCGCGCGACAAGTTCGTCCGCGCGGCTCTCGTGGACGATCACACGGCTCATGGCCGAGCACACCTGGCCGGCGTTGAAGAAGATGCCCCAACGCATGTCGGTCTCAAAGGCGCTAAGGTCGGCATCATCGTGGACAATGGCCGCCGACTTGCCGCCGAGCTCCAGAACGCACGGCACGACGTTTTGCGCCGCTGCCGTGGCGATTGCGATGCCGGTGGGGACCGATCCGGTGAAGACGATCTGGTTGACGCCAGGGTGCGCCGAAAGCGCAGCGCCCGCGTCCGAGCCAAGGCCGCAAATGATGTTCACGGCCCCCGCCGGCAGCCCCGCCGCCTCCGCCGCGCGCGCAATCCACGTGGCGGTAAGCGGCGTGAGCTCCGGCGATTTGACGACGCACGCGTTGCCGGTGGCAAGTGCCGGTGCCAGCGAGCGGGCGGTCATCTCGACGGGGTAATTCCACGGGATGATCTGCGCGGAGACGCCGTAGGGCTCGGCTTCGGTGAAGTCGTAGGTGCCGGCGCCGAGGGGCACCGACCGGCCCTCCACGGTGGCGGCCTGGTTGCCATAATACTCGAAGTAGAGCGCCGCGCCGTCCACCTCGACAAAACTCTCCCAGAGCGGCTTGCCTTGCTCGAGCGTCAGGGTTTTTGCGATGGTCTCGCGGTGCGCCGTGAGGTATCGCCCCATCGCCTGCACCAGGCGGCCGCGCGCGATGGGGCGCATATCGCGCAAGGCGCCGCCCGCGTGGAGGCGCGCCGCGGATTGCACCGCGCGGTCCACATCGGCGGCGTCGGCAAGCGCCTGCACCCCAACCACATCGCCGGTCGCAGGATCGGTGACGTTGATCTCGCCCGCGCCGCCCGAGACCCATGCGCCGTCGACGTAATTTTGGAAAACGGGGGGATGGTCAGGCATAGGCGTGCCGCTCTCCCGGCCGGATGCGGTGCGCGTGGAGGTGATCGTAATGCGGCCGCATCCGGCGGTGGACGCGGCGCACACGCGCCGGCGCATTGGCGATTTCGACGTATATTCGGGGCTGCGGCGTCAGTCCGGTGGAGTTGGCAAGGTTGTGATGGAAGGAGCCACCGTCCCACCAGGAATGGCGTGATGGGTCCCCCTTCGGCTCCCACCGCAGCGCCTCTGGGATGAAGGGAATGCCGACCGCGGCGCAAAAGGCGGCCACCATGGTGCCGGGGTCTTCCAAGAGGTCGTCGCTGTCGATCACCGGGGGTGGCGCGCCGTGAAGCGCCCAAAGAAGATCGAAAAGGGCCCGTTGCTCGGCAAAGCCAACCTCCGCCTCGTGAAAATCTGGCCACTTGTCGTGCATGGACGAGATGGTCTTGGCCGGATCGCGGATTAGGAACGCATGGGTGAAGTGAGCGAGGAACGCTGGCGTCCACATGTGGTTGATGTAATGGGGAAAGTCTTTGACGAAGACGGGCCCTTTTTGGGCGCGCGTTTGGATGTCGTTCCAAACGCGCTCCAGGGTGAGGCCGGGCGTGGTTTTGTCGCCTTTGGCAAAGCGTGGCCAAAGCGGGTCTTCGCCCTGATACCAGGCCTCGCCGAACGGCTCATGCAGGCAGTCCATGTCACCGCGCTGGCGCATCATCCACTCGAACGCGGTCGAGGTAGAGCGGGGCACGGCCCAGAGCGCCACGATCTTATGCATCGACGGGCGCCGGGTGGAGAGTGTCGAGCAGCCGGCCATGCCGCCCTTCGGCCGCGAGGCCAAGGCTGCGGAAAACGGCCCAGTAGAGCGCGGTGTCATGGCCGACCACTGGCTTGCCGAGCAGCGTCTCAAGCCGCGGCGTGAGGTGGAGCGGACGCTCCGGCAGGCCGCCCGGGCCCGTGCGAAAATTGCACATGCCGTTGATGAGGTAGGCGTCTGCGTTCGGCGCCCGCTCGGCGGTGGCGAGGAAGCTTTTTTCGGCCAGCTCGCCGTCAAAGATCCAGCGTTGCGCGTCGACGTCGGCCTGGTGCGCGAACCAGCCCTGGTCGCAAAAGTTGCCGGCCCAGATGACGTCGAACCCTGCCTCGGTGAGAAAATCGACGGTGCCGCGCCACCAGTCCGGCCAATGGTAGGCGGCGTTGAGGGCGACCTTCTCGACCCCCATCGCGCGCAGGGCCTCCACCATCGCGTATCCCGCCATGTGGAAGGTCAGGCCGTACCGGTCCGACAGTTCAGCGCAGTGCCGGCGGATCCCCGCAACCCCAAGCCCGCTGGCGTGGACCCAGTTGGACCCGACCTGCGCGGCCACATCAACGCCGTTGCGCGCCATGCAGTGCACAAAGTCGTCCAGCTTGCCAAAATTGCGACGGCGCTGGTCGAGCCCGTGGGCATAGTCGGGATCATGCATCATCCAGCCGTGGACCCCGACGCTGCGCGGAGAGACGCGCAGGAAATCGGAGGGCGCGGCGTCAAAGTCGAAGGGCGGGCAGGTGAAGCCCACCTGATGGGGGAAGAGCTTTTGCGCCGGCGTCCACGTGGCCGGCATCATCGGCTGAGTGCCTCTCTAACGGGCGCGCGATCACCGTCGATTGCCTCACGCATCCACCTGTGAAGGTGCATGATCGGGTGCTCCGAATTGACCCCACCCGCGGGGTCAACCACCAGCGGCCCTGGCGTGTAGCCGCGCGAGGCAAGGCCCCGCTGCACGGACTCCACAAGGTGGATGTCTTCTTCCACCGTCGTCGCACGGTCCTGCACGGCAAGCCGGCGCACGGCCTCATTGTCGGCCCCGCCGACCGAATACCAGCCCCGCCACACGGTCACGGTGTCAGGCCCACTCGGGCGCCAGTGATAGGTGTTGAGGACGTTGCCGGGGTAAACTTGGAAGCTGAAGAGGGGCCAGAGGAACCAGCTTGAATATTCTTGGGCGTGCGGAAAGCTGCTCGTCGTGTCGTAGGTCATCCGGTCGAGCGACTGACACTCGGTGGTGTGGCGCAGGCACATCCCCTGGGGCTGTATGTCATAGGTCTCCGGCCGCACCACACCATTGGCGAAGGTCGGATGGTTGAGCCGGCAGTGATAGCATTCAGAATAGTTTTCGACCGAGACCTTCCAGTTGCAGCGCTCCTCAACCTCCACCCACTCAAGCGGCTTTAACTCAGCAGCGTGGGGCACCCATTCGGACAGTTCTTCGCGCGCACCCGGGAACCAAGCATCCATCGGCGCGGCATCAGGATCGAGGTTGACGAAAAGGAAGCCCAAAAACTCCTCGACCCGCACGGGGGTGAGGCAGATCGCTGTGCGATCGAGCCCTTCCACCGCCTTGAGGTTTGGCCCTGCCCGCAGCTGGCCGGAAAGCTCATAGGTCCAGGCGTGATAAGGGCAGACGACGACGCCGGTCGTGCCGGTGCCCTCCACAAGTTGGTGCGCCCTGTGCTGGCACACATTGTAAAAGGCGCGCACGACACCGTCGCGGCCGCGGATGGCAAAGAGGCTTTCGCCGGCCACCTCAAATGCGGCGTAGTCGCCGGGCCCCGGCACGTCGCTCGCGTGGCAGGCGAACTGCCAGGTTTGCGCCAAAACGCCCGCCCGCTCGCGCGCGAACACCGAAGGGTCGGTGTAGTACCGCGCGGCGAGCGCGCGAACCGGGCCGCTCACGACCCCTCGTCCGTGTAAATGCCGAGGCGCCGCCGGCGGGAGTGGAACGCTTCAACGCGCGCCACGATCTCCGGGCCGGCCTGGGCGATCACGAAAGAGAGCAGCGTTTCCAAGAGCGCGATCGTGCCCACCGAGGAGGGGAAGAACTGCGGCGTGTCGGTGGCGACAACGAAGCCGTGGGTTGCGGCCCGGTAAATGGGGCTCGCCGGGCTGTCGGTGATGCCGATCACGCTTACGCCTTGCTCGGCGGCGACCTCCACCGCGTCAAGCACCTCGCGGCGATAGGGGGCCGAGGTCATTGCGATCAGCACGTCGCTGCCGGTCGACCAGGCAAGATCGTCGGTGGCGACAGAGCCGGCGCGCGGGATCGCGTGGAAGCGCACCATCCCGGTGGAGGCGAGGTACGTAAAATTGCGCGCGTTGGCGTTGTTGACGCCCACCCCGAGGGTGAACACGTCGCGGGCCTCCCAGATCGCCTGCGCCGCGGCGGTCAGCGCCTCTGCGGTTGTGGCGGCAAAGGTCTCCTCCACGTTGCGCAGGGTGGACTGGACCATGTCGGCATAGACCTCGCCCATGCGCCCGGAGCGGCGAATGTCCTGGAGCATGCGCGCCCTGTCGGGGAAGCCGGCTGGCCGCTGGCGGATCGCCTCGCGGAACGGGGCGCGAAAATCGTCATAACCCTCAAAGCCCACCTGCCGCGCCATGCGCACGATTGTGTTCGGCTTCACCTGCGCGGCCTCGGCAATCTCGCGCACCGTCGAGACCCCGACGTCGGCGGGGTTCTCCAAGACATAGCGCGCCGCTTTCTGCGCTTCGGGCGTCAGCTCATCCCACTCGGCGGTGAGCCGATCCAGGGCGCGTTGTGATACATCTGTCCCATCCATCGTTGACGATGGTACGAATGTTCCCTTACCCTGTCGAGCGAAAATCAACGCGCAAGGAGCGCCCGCATGAGCGATCTGCCCAGCCACGCCCGTGTCGTGATTGTGGGGGGCGGCATCATGGGCGTCGGCCTCGCCTACCACCTCGGCCATGAGGGCTGGGGGCCGGACACGGTGCTCCTGGAAAAGGCGGAGTTGACGTCAGGCTCCACCTGGCACGCGGCGGGGCAGATCACGCACTCCACCTCGTCGTTTGGCCTGGGCCGATGCGTCGATTACAACATCGGCCTCTACGCCGGCGCCCTGGAGGCGGAGACCGGCCAGGCCGTGACCTGGCACGGCTGCGGCTCGTTCCGCCTCGCCTACACCGACGACGAGATGGACTGGCTGCGCCACACGCTCTCTGTGGGCCGGGCGCTCGGCTTCAACATCGAGTTGGTGGGCCCCGAGCGCGTGGCCGAACTCCACCCCTTCTACAACCTCGACGGTGTTCTCGGCGCGCTCCACACGCCCGATGACGGGCACGTGGACCCCACCAACGTCACCATGGCGATGGCGGCTGGCGCGCGCGCAAAGGGCGTGCGAATTGTCCGCCACTGCCGGGCCACCAACATCACCCGGGACGGTGACGAATGGGTGGTGGAGGCGGACGGCACAACAATCCGCTGCGAGCATGTGGTCAACGCCGGCGGCACCTATGCCCGGCAAATGGGCGAGTGGTCAGGGCTGCAGCTTCCCATGACCTCGATGACGCACCACTATTTCGTCACCGACCCCGTCCCAGAGTTCCGCGACCTTCCCCGCGAGCTCCCAGTGATCCGCGATGATCGAAAAGTGTCCGGCTACATCCGCATGGAGCAGCAGCGCGGCCTCATCGGCATTTATGAGAAGGCAAATCCCAACACCGTCTGGGAAGATTTTTGCCCCTGGGAGGCGGAGCACGAGCTTTTCGCCCCGGACTATGAGCGCGTCATGCCGTGGCTCGAAGAAAGCCTCAATCGCATGCCGATCTTCGCGGAGCTTGGCATCTCGCGCGATGTTCATGGCGCCATCAGTCACCCGCCCGATGGCAACCCGCTGATCGGCCCCGCACCGGGCGTCAAAAACTATTGGTGCTGCTGTGGCACGCAGATCGGCATTGGCTGGGGGCCGGGGCTCACGCGCGAGCTCGCGCGCTGGATGGTCCACGGCGCGTCCGACATTTCCATGCGCGAGTTCGATCCGCGTCGCTTCGGCAGCTACGCCACCAAGGAGTGGCAGGTGGTGAAGGCGAAGGAGGATTATTGCCTGCGCCACGAGGTTCCCTATCCGCACTTCAACCGCCTGGCCGGGCGGCCGATCAAACCCTCGCCGCTTCACGGGGTGCTGGCGGCAAAGGGCGCCGTCCACGAAGAAGTGTTTGGCTTTGAGCGCCCGCGCTGGTTCGCCAAGGGAGACGTCGAACAGCGCGATCACTACGGTTTTCGCCGCACACCGGTCGATACGCTGGTCGCCGATGAAGTCCGCGCCGTGCGCGAGCGCGCCGGGATCATGGACGTCACCGCCTTCACAAAGGTCGAGGTCGCGGGCAAAGACGCCCACGCGCTGCTCGACAGGCTGACCGCGAACCGGATGCCAGCGAAGGTCGGTTCCATCACGCTCACCCACATGCTGAACCGCCGCGGCCGGATCGAGTTGGAAACGACGTTGGTGAAGCGCGCCGAGGACCGCTTTTATCTCGTTTGCGCAGCGTTCTTCGAGCAGCGCCTCCTGGACCATCTCGCCGCGCACCGCGATGGCGCCAATGTCACGGTCACCGCGCTTTCCGACACATGGGCAGCGCTTGCCCTCAACGGCCCCCGCGCGCGCGACATCCTGTCAGAATGCACCAATGCGCCGCTCGACAACGCGCGCTTCCGCTGGCTTTCTGCGCAGGACATTGCGGTGGCAGGCCACAAGGTGCTCGCAATGCGCATGTCCTACGCCGGTGAGCTGGGGTGGGAGCTTCACATGCCCTTCGCCGCGCACCGTCCGGTCTATGAGGCCCTTTGGATGGCCGGCGCCCCGTTCGGCCTCGCGGATTATGGCAGCTTCGCCATGAACGCCATGCGGATGGAAAAGGCATTCAAAGGCGCGGGCGAGCTCACCAACGAGGTGACGCTGGTGGAGGCGGCGGTCACCCGTTTTGCCCGCCGCGACAAGGCGTTTTTGGGCGCGGGGACAACGTTCGACGCGCCCCGCTGGCTCTGCGCGTACCTTGAGATCGAACCGGGTGGCGATGTGGACGGCCACGGCGGCGAGGCGGTCCTGAAGGACGGCGCAGTGGTCGGCGCAACCGCCTCCGTCGCCTACGGGCCGACGGTCGGAAAAATCCTCGCGTTCGCCTACCTCACGCCCGCCGCCGCGGACCCCGGGACGGCGCTCACTGTCCTCATCCACGGCAAGCACCGCGCCGCCCGGGTCCTGGCCGCCCCGGCCTACGACGCCGAAAGCCTGCGCCCGCGGGTGGACGCTGCAATGGTGGCCGCCGAATGACCCTTCCCGCCACCATGAACGCCATGGTGACCATGGGCCATGGCGGCATCGATAAGATGGTGTGGCACGCGGATTGGCCGCGCCCTGACGCCGCTCCCGGCGAGGTGCTGATCCGCGTGCGCGCCTGCGGGCTCAACAACACCGACGTCAACACGCGCTCCGGCTGGTATTCCAAAACCGTCACCGCCCCCACCACCGGCGGCGCCTATGAGACGGTGGACGATGCGGACCCCACGTGGGGCGCCGCCCCCATCGCCTTCCCGCGCATCCAGGGCGCCGATGTGTGCGGCGAGATCGTTGCGGTCGGGGAGGGCGTTGACCCCGGCAGGATTGGCGAGCGGGTCATCACCGACAACTGGCTCCGCGACCCAGAAAATCCCGCCGACGTTGCAAAGGTCGGCTATTTCGGCTCCGAGCGGGACGGCGGTTTCGCAGAATTCACGACAATCCCCGCAGGAAATGCCCTCGCCGTGCGCTCGGACTTTTCTGATGCCGAGCTTGCCACCTTCTCCTGCGCTTATTCGACGGCCGAGGGCATGCTGACGCGCGCCGCCGTCACCGAGGCGGACACGGTGCTTGTGCCCGGCGCCTCGGGCGGCGTTGGCGGCGCGCTGGTTCAGCTTGCCAAACGCCGCGGCGCCCGCGTCATCGCGATGGCGTCTGAGGCCAAGCACGCCGCGGTGGCGCGCCTTGGCCCCGACCGCCTGTTGCCGCGCGCACCCAAAGACCTCCCCGCTGCGCTGGGGGACGAAACAATCACCGTCGTTGCGGACGTCGTGGGCGGCCCCGCTTGGCCACAGCTCATCGATACCCTCGCGCGCGGCGGCCGTTACGTCACCTCAGGTGCCATCGCCGGCCCCATGGTGGAGCTTGATCTGCGCACCCTATACCTCCGCGATCTCACATTTTTCGGCTCCACCGTCATCGACCCCGCCGTGACGGACGCGCTTGTGAGATACATCGAGGCCGGCGAGATCGCGCCCGCGCTCGCCGCAACCTACACGCTGCGCGACCTCCACGCCGCGCAGACCGCGTTTATCGAGAAAAACTACACCGGAAATATTGTCGTCTTGCCTTGAAAGTTTGGTCGAGATGAATGTCATAGCGCCGCCCGCACTCACAAAATCTCCGCCCATCGGTCAGAAGCGCCGGCCGGTCCGCCGCACCGCGAAACGACCACAAATTACTGAAGTCGCGCTGTGGCACGTCCCGCTGACGAGCCACGTCACCTACCGCATGGCAAGCGGCAAGACCTGCGCCACGGTGGAGACGGTGGTGTTGCGCGTCACAACGGATGCCGGCGTCTGCGGCTGGGGCGAAGTCTGCCCCATCCCCCACTATCTGCCCGCGTTCGCCCGGGGCGTCGCATCGGCGCTTGAGGAGCTGGCGCCTGTCCTCATCGGCGCCGATCCCCTGGGCGCCGAAGCGCTGATGGCGCGCGCCGACGCACACCTTCAAGGCCACGTCTACGCAAAGTCCGCACTCGACATCGCGCTTTGGGACATCACCGGCCGCGCCGCCCGCCTGCCATTGATGACTCTTCTGGGCGGACAGCGGGCGGCAACCCTCCCGCTCTACCACTCCATCACCTCCATTGAGCCGGACGAGATGGCCCACATAGCGCGGGACGCGCAGGCCAACGGGATCACGCAGTTCCAAGTCAAACTCGGGGCCTCGGGCGACTGGACCACCGACGTCGAGCGGCTCACCAAAGTGCGAGAAGCGGTGGGGCCCGGCCCGCTCGTCTATGGCGACTGGAATTGTGGCGCGACCTCACTGGAGGCGACGCGGGTGGGCCGTGCCATCGCGCACCTTGATGTCATGCTTGAGCAGCCCTCTCCCACCATTGCCGACTGCGCGCGGGTGCGCGAGGCAACGGGCCTCCCCATGAAGCTCGACGAGGTTGCCCACGACACCGCGTCGCTTCTAGAAGGCCACGCGCGGGGCTGCATGGACGCCGTGGCGCTCAAGCTTAGCAAGTTTGGCGGCCTCTCAGCGACCCGGCGCGCCCGCGACCTGTGCCTTCATCTCGGCACCAAAATGTGCGTCGAGGACACATGGGGCGGTGACATTGCGACCGCAGCGCTGTTGCACCTTGCCGCGTCCACCCCATCCGACCGGCTCCTCAACACCTGCGACCTTGCCGGCTACGTTGGCCCCAGCCTTGCCACCGATTTGCCGCGCCGCCAAAACGGCCGCATCGCGCCGCCCGAGGGGCCAGGGCTCGGGATCACCGTCGACGCCGACGCGCTCGGTGCGCCGCACCTCATCCTGGAGTAGGGCCATGAAGATACGCACCCAATCCGAATGGATCGAGCGGGCCCGCGCTGTGCTGCCAGCGGCAGGGTTCGGCAATTTTGACCCGGGCATCGTCATCGCCCGCGGCGAGAAAAGCCGCGTCTGGGACGAGGACGGGAACGAATACGTCGACTACCTCATCGGCTCCGGCCCCATGCTCCTTGGCCACGGCCACCCTGAGGTGATGGAGGCGGTGCTGGAGCAACTCCCCAGCGGCATGACCTTTTTTGCCAACAACGCTGCGGGCATTGCCCTCGCGGAGGCGATCGTGGAGGCGGTGCCCTGCTGCGAACAGGTGCGCTTCGTGACCTCAGGCGGCGAGGCGGACATGTACGCTCTCCGCCTCGCGCGCGCCTTCACCGGCAAGCCAAAAATCATCAAGTTTGAGGGCGGCTATCACGGCATGTGCGCCGAGGCGCAGATGAGCCTTGCCCCCGCGGCGCGGGTCAACTTTCCCACCCCCGTTCCCGACAGTGCCGGCATCCCGGCCGGCGTCGCGGCCGACGTGCTGATCGCCCCCTTCAATGACATCGAGGTCGTCGCTTCCCTGCTCGGCGAACACGCGGATGTTGCCGCAATCATTGTCGAGCCCTTGCAGCGCGTCGTCCCCGCCGTCCCCGGTTTTCTAAAAGGCCTGCGTGACCTTTGCGATCATCACGGCGTTCTTCTGATCTTCGACGAGATCGTCACCGGTTTCCGCCTCGCCTATGGCGGCGCCCAGGAGCGCACGGGCGTGACGCCCGACATCGCAACGCTCGGCAAGATCATCGGGGGTGGCTTTCCGCTGGCGGCCCTTGGCGCGCGGGCGGAAATCATGGCGCACTTTGACAAGGCCGCGGTGGGCGCGGACGGCTGGCTGATGCAGCTCGGCACCTTGTCAGGCAACCCCGTCGCCGCGGTTGCGGGGCTCAAAACCATGGAGGTGCTGCGCCGTCCTGGCCAGTACGAGCGGCTGCGCGAAACGGGGCAGCGGCTCATGAGGATGCACACCGACGTTCTCGGCGAGGCGGGCATCGCGCACCGCATTGTCGGCGACCCAACGCTGTTCGACGTCTATTTCACCGACCGCACGTGCCGCGACTATCGCAGCGCCCGCCACGACGATCCGAAGCGGGCCGAACGCTGGAATGCCACGCTGCGGCGCGAGGCGATCTTCAAGTCCCCAAGCAAACTCTATCCATCGCTGGCGCTCACGGAGGATGATTTTGAACGGACCCGCCGGGCGATGACAGCCGCCTGCGATGCCGTCCTCGCGCTCCCCACGCGCCACAACGAGGTGGCTTAGGCCGCGGGCGCATGAGAGCGGATCCTACTTCAGACTGAGGCCGCCTCACCTTAGCCAGGTCGTTCTCCGGACCATTGTCCTGACGCGAGGCGATGGCTTTAAAGTCTCTGATTTTGTTGAGGAAACGCTCAACAAGGCTGCGGCGCCGACACAGGGAGGCGCCGAACGCGGGCCACCATTTGTCTCCGGCGCGCTGGTGAAACAAACGGCTCGGATCACCTGCGCCACATTGGGCGCAAGGGGCTCGACTTCACTCAAGCGCGACGTCGTCCGATCGTGAGCGATCGGCGTATTACGCGCGCCCCACGCCGCGTGGCCACAAGGCGCGCGCGAGGAGGGGGCTGGTGAAGCGCGACCGGCTGAACCAGTGGAGGACGGGTCTCGGCCCGTGCCATGTCGCCGGGGCCGTTCAATGCCGCTGCGCCCGACCGACTTGGGGCCAGCGCCACCGCAACAGATCCAACAATACCAACGCCGTAAAGCATCATGGCCGCTGGGACACCCATTCCGAAGAACCAGACCAGACCCGGAAAGGATGTTGCCGGCACATAGGCGAAGAAAAATGCTCGTCTATGGGTCTTCTCGAAAGCGGCGCCGATGGAAATCAGCGTGTCCAGCGGCGCGAGCTTGGGATGCATCAAGACGACCTGTGCGCCGTCCGTCGCCAGCATCGTCGCGCCGCGCATCAACACCGGAACATCGGCCTGGCGCGAGGCGAGGGCATCGTTCACCCCGTCGCCAACAAAACAGCCCGGTCGGCCTCAAGCTCTTCGATGATTTCCGCCTTTCCATTGGGCAAACCTTCGGAAAAGACAACGTCGACACCAAGCGCCTCGCCCAATTGCCGGGTCGGCGCCTCGCCATCGCCGGACAGCACATCCGTTGCCATCCCGCGCGCCTTCAGCCGGTCGACGTGAGCCTTGGTGCCGGCGCGCAGTGGAGCGTCTCTGACGCGATGGAAGACGGGGGTCGCCTCAAAATGCCCGCACAGCGCGGGCGTTTTGGCCGAAGGTCGAGCAATGGGGGTGCAGGGGCGGGTGGTTGGTAGCGGAGGCCCGCTACAGTCTTAAACCCCGACCGAGCCCGAGCACGGGTTTCTTCACGTTCGAGTTCTACTATCAGCGCGCCGCCTGATGTTTGCCTACGGCATTCAGAAATGGCCGAAATTGCCGGCCGAGCCTTTGAGTTCCGATAACCCTCTGTTATCGGAACTGATATGTCAGGGGTTGTACGGGTCGCGGATTTGTCTAACTTATCCGCGTGATTCGGTTCGTTGGCCGAAAGGAGCAGGGGATCCCATGACGGAGCCTGGAACGAAGCCGCGGGGTCGCGCCGTGCTGTCTGGCCCTGTTACAATGGGCGAGTTCCGCGCCCGGCTTGCCGAGATGGCGGATCGTGTGCTGGCCGGTGAGGAGGTCACCGTGCTGCGCGGCAGCGAGCCAGTCGCAAAGTTCGTGCCCGTCGCACCAGTGCGCAAACGCCGCATTGGGGTTCTGAAGGAGATGATCAGCGCGGAAGAACTGGAGCGTTTAGTACAGGCCTGCGAGGCACCGTTGTCTGAAAACGAACAGCGCGTCCTGGAGGGCGAGGGGACGGACGAGTTCGGCATCTGGCTTGAATCACCGGAGGACCGCGGGCGCGAAAGTTCTGATGTTTGACCGGCTACCTTCTCGATAGCCACGCGGTGCTGTGGACGCTGTCCGACGACCCACGTCTGTCAAGGAGCGCAAGGGATGTGGTCAGTGATGAGAGCAACATCGTGCTCGTCAGCGACGTCTCGCTTTACGAGCTGATGTTCAAGGCGCGTCGGGGTCGACTGCCGGACAGCATCTTGCGGCTTCCAGATGTGCTGGAAGCGTCCGCGCTCCCGCTGTTGACCATAAAAAGCGACGCGATCCGAGCGGCCGCAACGCTGGAGTGGGATCACGGCGATCCGTGGGACCGGATTCTACTGGCCCAAGCGCTGACCGAGGATCTGGTCTTGATATCGAACGATATTGCGTTCGACGTGATCACCGATCGAAGGCTTTGGTGAGCGAAGATCGGGCTGAGCTGAGCTCGACGGCGATCGGCGTTGTTGATGAGCTCACCGAATTGCTTCCGGTGCACACCGCCGAGCGGCTCGGCGAGCACCTCACGGCGGGTGATGTCGCGACCCTGCGCGACCTGGTGCGCGCCTCGGTGCACATCAATTATTTTCGTCGACTATACATTATTATTATAGATTGAAGGGCACTGAAAGAGTTATCGCTCGTGTCATTGTTTTAGTTATTCTATTTAGATCTCCATCATTCCATTTGAAGCGGATCCTAAACAATGGGTCCCAAAGTTGTCGGTCGAGACGTTGACAAGCGATTTTGCCGTGAGTGAGGGCAACCAAGAGCTTCTCACGGTGAGGATCAATATTGTCGGCCTAGCTATTCTGGTTGCAAGCAGGGCATTCGCCGAAACGTTCAATGGCTCGATTTGACCACGTACACCGACCTTGCGCGCCGCTTTTGCGAACACGCGCCCATGCCGGCAAACGCGTTTGCCACGACCATGCAGATCGCCGATCTCTCGTATGCAATGCTGGGTGCCGCAGGCGCTGCATAAGTTGAGGTCAGGACCCGACAGACAAGCGCAGGGTCCGTGGCTTCGGCCACGCCATCGTCGGACATGAGCGTTAGAAAGTCACGGTTGATTCGCAGGCTGTCGACCAACGGCGCCCCGACTATACCGCGGGATGGGACCGAATCAGACGAGAACGCGCTCCACATACTCGATCTCGCTCCATTTGGGGCTGCACAACTGTGGTGTCGGAGACTAGCCTCGTCGCGCCCAGTTCGCCGCGTCATCTTGCTCGCCGACCTCGAACCAACGCATCTCTGACCGGGTTAAACGGGAGGCGATTGCGATACCCCGCTCCATCCAACGCTCATGTCCGACGATGGCGATCCGCCCGAAGTCGTTGCGGTAGTCAATATCGGCTTTCAGATCCTCCAAGAAAGCAGCGGCTGTCGCGTGCCCTTGGAATTCTGTGAGATCGAGGACAAGCCCAGGATTTTCGATTGTCGCGAGCCTATCGTGGACTAGGGCACGCATCCGCTCGAACTCCTCCTTGGTGAGCTTACCATTGCAGGCGATGCCAACAACATGGTCGTCATCGACGAGGATTTCAGTAAACATTGGTTTTCTCGTCTTGCGCAGTTCGATGACCGTAAAGAGGTGCATTTCGATGCCGGTGATCGGCCCGCTCGAACTCCAGGCTGGAATGGGCAATGCCGAACCGATCATTCAAGCACTCTTTGATGTCGGCCTTAATGACTTCCATGCGCACCCAACCGTCGTCGGTAAGGACCACATGGCAGTCGAGCGCAGCTTCGTGCTCCTGCATCTGCCACAGGTGCACGTGGTGGACGTCGGCGACGCCCTCGACGCTGCGCATCGCATCCACCACCGCGTCGTTGTCGAGGTCGGGCGGGCTACCGAGCATCAAGGTGCGGACAGGGCCGCCGATCTCGGTCAGCGCGAGATAGAGGATGTAGAGCGCGATGCCGATCGTGATCGCCGGGTCGACCCAACGCATGTCGTAGAGGATGATTAGCGTGCCCCCGACAACCACGGCGACCGAGGCGAAGGCGTCCGACAGGTTGTGCAGGAACAGCGCGCGGATGTTCACGCTGCCTTTCTGCATCGAGTAGGTGAGCAGTGCGGTCAGCGTGTCGACGATGAGCGCAACGCCGCCAAGGATCACCACCGTCCACCCCTGCACCTGGGGCGGGTCGATCAACCGCATGCCACCTTCGTAGATCAGATAGACACCGACGATGATGAGCGTGGTGTAGTTGATCAGCGCGGCCACGATCTCGATCCGGCCGTAACCAAACGTCATGCGTGCGTCCGCCGGCCGTCGCGCGATCTTGCGCGCGGCGAAGGCGATCACGAGCGAGGCCATGTCGGAGAAGTTGTGTAGTGCGTCTGCGATCAGCGCGAGGCTGCCCGAAAGGACGCCACCGACGATCTGGGCCACGGTCAACAGCCCATTCGCCCAGATCGCGATGGACACCCGGCGATCGCCCGACTTCGGGTCGAGATGGGAATGGCCGTGGTTATGCGGCACTGTGCGTCTCCTGACGAGGATGCTCGGCGTTCTGGAGAAGGTAGTTCCTACAGCCGCTGTAGCTTCAAGGCCCGACGAAGCAGTGAGTGGTTCAGCTCGGCTTATCGTCCTCATGCACCGCCTTGTGGTGCTCCCCATGCGCGTCGCGCAGGATCTTGATGCCGCCCCAGGCCGCGATGCCAGCCACGATGGCGCCGACGGCGAGGTCCGGCCAGTTCGACCCGAGCCAGGCAACGAGGCCACCGGCCACGACGATGCCGAGGTTGGCGGCGAAGTCGTTGAGGCTGAAGGTGTTGGCGGCCCTGATGTTGACGTCCGGATCGCGCAGGCGCGCCAGCAACCAGACGCACAGCGCGTTGATAACGGCGGCGATGAGGGCCATGACAATCATGATCGTGCCCAGTGGGTCGGAACCGCCGACGTAGCGGCGCCAGGCATCGTAGAGAATGCCGATCGCGAAGAGGATCAAGAGCCCACCCGAGACGTTCGCCGCGCCACGCTTCCATCGTGCCGAGCGGGAGAGCGAGAAGAGGCTGATCGCGTAGACGAAGCTGTCCGAGAGGTTGTCGAGTCCGTTCGCGATGAGCGCGCTGGAATCGCCGAAGGCACCCGAGCCAAAGAAGCCGATCGCCAACGCGATGTTGAGCCCGAGCACGACCCAAAGGGTCCGGTTCTCCGATGCTACCACGCTTGTCGACATGTTTTGCCATCCCTCGCCATTGGATCCACGGCGGATGAACACGTCCGCGCGTTCCGCAGTTTCATGCGGGGATCCGGGGCTAGCGTAGGTTCCTTGGTGGCGATACTTGAAGGCGTCGTCATGTATGTGGCGTCCAAGTTCGACGTTCACCAGAGCCCCGGGCGTCCATGCACAGCCTATTGAACGACGCACGACATGGCTAAAATCGGTCTGGACGCCTCGCACGAAACTGCCGGACTTCGGTGCTCATCGGCATCAGTAGATCGCGCGGTTCTGGTGGCGCAGTTGCCGCCAACGGAGAAACAACGCCACTTGCGATCGGTCGCTCGAAGCCACTCCATATCGGTAGCTGACCACTTACGGTCGTCGAACCGGCCAGATACGGCGAACCCACACGGTGTCGTCTGATTCGCGAAGTGTGCTCGAAAGGAGGAAGTGGCCCCTCGGTTAGGCCACTCTACTTTGTAGATCGTTGATCCTCAGAAGAACGCATGGTGCTGAGCCTGACTCTACTGCGCTCTTACGGCGTGGTTCATCACCGCAAAAATCTCATTCTGCTCCATGACGCCGCCAAACAGATGCGCCCAAGGACCGCGTGCGAACAAAGCGACGTCCTCGCCCGAGTGTGTCTCGGAGCTTCGCGGCACGACGGCCTGCTGCAGGTAGTCGGGTGCGGTGGCCTCGGCCTCCGTCAGCTCGGGTCGACTGCCCGACCATTGTCCATCCGCCTGCTCCTTAAGCACCGATCCTGGGCCATTGAGAAAGCCCGCGACCGTGTACGGCTTGCCGTCCTCGCCGAGCGCAGGCTCATCGAGCGCCTCGATCCCCGCATCGTCGATCTCTTGGCAAAGACCTACCACCGAAGACCCGCGGCCGCAGTACCCATTGAAAGCCAAGGCGTGCTCGTGGTCGGCGGTCACGATGATCAGCGTGTCCTCCACACTCGTCATTTCCATCGCTTTGGCCACGGCATCGGCGAACGCCTTTCCATCAGTCACGGTGCGGTAGAGGTTTCCAGCGTGATTGGCATGGTCGACGCGCCCGGCCTCAACCTGGAGGTAAAAGCCCTGATCGTTCGCTGATAGCGACGCAATTGCAGCCTCTGTCATCTCCGCGAGAGAGGGCTCGCCGCGGCGATCGGCTTCGTATAGCATGTGGCTTGGCTCGAACAGGCCGAGGATCGGCGCATTGCCCGGCGCTGAGAGCGCAGCGAAGTCGTCGCTGCCGAACACAACCTGAGCGCCCATCTGTTCGGCCTCGCTGATCAGATTGCGCCCGTCGTTCCGACGACCGGGTTCGCCTTCTACGTCTGTCATATCATCCGGTAGGAAGTGCCGGCGGCCACCACCGAGCGCGATGTCGATCACGCCGCTCTTCATCTGCTCGATAAGTTGAGTTGCAATGTCGGCCTGCGCGCAGTCGGCGGGGATCTCGCTGGAGTCCTCCCAATCGCGATCCGCGGTCCGCGCATAAACTGCAGCCGGCGTCGCGTGCGTGATGCGCGCTGTGGAGACGACGCCGACCGACTTGCCCTCACCAGCCACGATCTCAGCGAAGGTCCGCACTCCGTTTTCGAGGCCCGCTGCACAATCGCCGACTACGGCGTCCTCGGTCACATTGATGAGGTCATTCTTTGTCTTGATGCCACTATTCATCGCGCTCGCCGTCGGCGCCGAATCGGGCGTCTGCCCATTTGTCGAGTATGTCTTTATCAGAGCTACATTTGGGAACGTCTCGAAAGGCTGAAGATATTCATCGCCCAAGCCGCCCGCTGACTGGCCGGCGAAAAGACGCGACGCGTAGTTGGTTCCCACACCGTTTCCGTCTGCTACGAACAGGATCACATTCAAGGCGCGGCTGGTATTGGGTTCATTGGCAAGGCGTGCCTCAAGCGCTTCCTGCGCCTGCTGGTACCAAGGCGACGACGCTTGGGGCAGCTCCTGCGCAGCTACGAGGTTGCTGCTGAACATTAAGGCGCCGATGGCGACGAATTTTCTCATTGCGGTCTCCTCTAGCTTGGATGCCGCATTCTCCGTAACGGCGACCTGCAACACCTCGATGACTGCAGGGACGTTCAGGCCAACCTCCGACGCCATCGCCGATCCGGCGATGTCCTCAAGAGGCGGTCCAAACGGCCGAGTTTTCTAGCGATGGACTTGCGGCCTGACTGCGGCGTCAGCACGATCGGACTTGAAGCCCTGGAAACTCATAGGCTACCGGCTCGGTCAGCCAAGCAGCCGTGTTTCGCTCACGCGCCGATTTCTTCGTGGTCGGTCAGGCATTCGGAGTGATCGCGCAGCACCTCCAGCACGCGGCAGTCGGATGTTCGGCCGCCGCTGCACTCTCGCACCATCCGCTTCAACTCGGTGCGCAAGGCCTCGAGCCGAGCCATCCTCTGCTCCACCTGCTTCAGATGCCGCCGCGCGATCGCATCGGCTTCGTCGCAAGACCGGTTCGGCTGATCGCTGAGATTGAGAAGTTCCCGGATGGCGTGAAGGGAGAAACCGAGCTGACGCGCGTGCCGGATGAACGAGAGCCGGTCCAGACCGTCTTCGCCATAGCGCCGTTGTCCACCGCCCGTCCGACCGGGCTCGGGCATTAGGCCGATCTCTTCGTAGTAGCGAATCGTCTGGACTTTGGTGCCGGTCCGCTTTGCCAAGGCGCCTATCGTCAGCATATTCCACCTGTCAAACGTACAGTGTTAGTAGGTTTGACGCATGGATTTCGCAAGCATTTGACCGCCGAAATTCCGCTTGAACCTCTAGCTACTGGAGGGTGTACGGCCCCGCTTGGAAAAGGGCGAACTCAATGGATGTTAGAATTTTTGCGGTACTGGCCGCAATCGCTGTAGCGGTTGGATCGGTAGTCCCCGCGGCTGCACAATCCGAGAGCGCAGTCGTTGAAAACGCCTGGTCGCGCGCGTCCATCGGGACGAGGCGACCGGGCGTTGCTTACATGCAGATCCGCAATGTCGGAGCGAGTCCGATCACCCTCACCGGGGTCGAGGCCGATCTCGCCGAGATGGCCGAGATCCATCGCACATCGACGAACGATCAAGGCGTGAGCATGATGGCTCCGGCTGGAGAAGTTGAGATCGCCCCCGGCGCGACCGTTGCACTCGAACCGGGCGGCCTCCACGTCATGCTGCGCAAGCTGAAGCGCCCGATGAACCAAGGCGACAGCTTTTCGCTGAGAATTAGTCTGTCCGACGGCGGCGAAGTCTCGGTGGAGGTGCCGATCCTCGGCATCGCTGCGCAGGGTCCGCAAGACTGACGCCCACGCACCATCTCTCACTAGCACTATCCTCAGCGGCCCGACTTTCAGACCGAAATACTTGAACTTTGGAAACGCTGTCTCCCGTCATGCTCGGTTTCGTGGGCAGCCTCGCCGCGGGGCTGATGACCTCAGTGGGGGCAGTGCCTGTGCTTTTTGGCACGGTCCCTTCGCGAGCAACCCGCGACCTGTCGCTGGGTTTTGCCGCCGGGGTTATGCTGGCCGCTTCCTTCTTTTCGCTCATCATTCCTGCGCTTGAAGCTGCGGAGCCTTGGTTCGACAACAGTGCCGCGCCTGCTGCCATCGTCTGTTTAGCGATTCTTCTTGGCATGGGCGCCGTGGCACTGATGAACGAGCGGCTGCCGCACGAGCATTTCCGCTCCGGGCGTGAAGGCCCCGAGGCCGCCTCGTTGCGTCGCGTGTGGCTCTTCATCATCGCGATTACCATCCACAACGTCCCGGAAGGTCTCGCGGTCGGCGTCGGCTTCGGTGCGGATGGACTGTCAGGAGGGATGCCGCTCGCAATCGGGATCGGACTGCAGAACGCTCCAGAAGGCCTTGCCGTCGCCGTATCCCTTCTCGGCGAGGGGTACAGCAAAATCAGAGCATGGGGTATCGCGGCCCTGACTGGGCTGGTGGAGCCGATCGGTGGTCTGATCGGTGCCGGTGTTGTCACCTTGTCGCAGCCGCTTCTGCCGTGGGGGCTCGCGTTCGCTGCCGGGGCGATGCTCTACGTGATCAGTCACGAGATCATTCCGGAGACACACCGCAGCGGCCATCAGAATAAGGCCACCCTCGGCCTTTCGATCGGCCTCGTCATCATGCTGTTCCTCGATGTCTGGCTTGGTTGAGCCAAGCGAAGCTCGGGGCTTGAAGCTACAGGGGCTGAAGGTCTCATCTTCCTCTCGATCGGCGATCGCAGAATCAGGGATTCATCATGACCGGCAGCCAGGTCCAGTGCGAATGGCGTGTAACAGGTATGGACTGCGGGTCATGCGCGGCCAAGGTGCGCGGCGCAGTCGAGCGGCTTCCGGGCGTGGCCGAAGTCAACATCGGCCTCATGACCGAGCGCCTGCGACTAACGCTCGATGAGCGGCAGACACCTGCTGAGCGGGTTGAGGCCGCAGTGCGTGCGCTTGGCTACGCTATTGCGCCGAGTGCGGCCACCAACGAGGCTCCGCTGATCCGCACGAGCCTCGCCTCAGCGAGGTTACAAGGATCCGGCGAACAGACCGCGGCGAGGAAGCCGCAACGGGGGCTACGGGCTTTTCGGATCGGGTGGCAAGGCACATCGAAAGGCCGACTCGTCATCGCCACAGGCGTTCTCCTTGCCGCAGCGTGGGCTATCGATCTCCTGCTCGCTCCTGATCTTGCTCGTGGGGCATTCATACTAGCAACGGTCCTTGGTCTTGTCCCCATCGCGCGAAAAGCGTTCGCCATGCTGCGCGCGGGAATGCCGTTCACGATCGAGGCGCTGATGACGGTCGCCGCGACCGGCGCCTTGGTGATTGGCGCCGCCGAGGAGGCGGCCCTCGTTGTCTTCCTGTTCGCCATCGGCGAACTCTTGGAGCGTTTGGCGGCCAACAAGGCGCGAGAAGGCATCCGGGCGCTTGCGAGCCTCGTCCCGAAAATCGCGCTCTTGGAGGTCGGAGGGCGCACACGTGAGGTCCCAGCCGAAACGCTTGAAATTGGCGACACGGTGCTAGTTCGCCCCGGCGACCGGGTACCGTGTGATGGCGAGGTCGTCGAGGGAGTCTCCGGCGTCGACGAGAGCCCGGTCACCGGAGAGAGCATTCCGACCCTTAAGGAACCCGGCGCGGACGTTTTTGCTGGCTCAATCAATTCGGAGGCTGTGCTGCGAGTGCGTGTCGCCAGAGCGGCGAACGACAACACCATCGCCCGCATTGTCCGGCTTGTTGAGGAAGCCGAGATCGCCCGCGCGCCGACCGAACGGTTCATCGACCGCTTCAGCCGTTACTACATGCCGGCCATCGTTGCCGCGGCGGTGTTGGTCGCATTGATCCCGCCGCTCGCGCTTGGCTGGCCTTGGACGGAGTCGGCTTACCGCGCTCTTGCGCTGCTTCTCATCGGCTGCCCTTGCGCGCTCGTCATCTCCGTGCCCGCCTCCATCGCTTCTGCCTTATCGGCAGGCGCCAGAAGCGGGCTTCTCATGAAAGGTGGCGCGGTGATCGAATCAGCTGCGCGCACAACGCATGTGGCCTTCGACAAGACCGGCACACTGACCCACGGCAGACCGCACGTCACAGATCTCGTGACACTCTGCGGCACCGATGCGGACGTCCTATCTCTGGCAGCCGCCGTCGAAAGTGGCTCCAGCCATCCGGTGGCCGAAGCGATCCGCGCGAAGGCCGACGCGGCCGACGTCGCTCCAGCGTCTTACGTCAACGCGCGCGTTCTGCCAGGCAAAGGCGCTGAGGCCGACATTGGCGGTGAGCTTGTCGCGGTCGGGTCGCCCCGGCTCGCTGAGGAGCACGGCGCTATGACCGAGCGATTGCGCGACCAGGTGGCCAGCCTAGAAGCCGACGGCCAGACGGTCGTGATCGTCCTGCGCGGCGAAGCGCCACTGGGACTGATCGCGATCCGTGATGAGCCACGCGCCGATGCGGGGGAGGCAGTGCGGCAGTTGAGGTCCATGGGGATCGCCTCCGTGATGCTGACTGGCGACAACAGGAGAACTGCTGCCGCCATCGCGTCCCGCCTCGGAATAGATCACCGCGCTGAACTTCTACCTCAGGACAAGCTCGCCGCGATCCGGCAGATGACGGCCGAAGCTCGAGTGATGATGGTTGGCGACGGAATCAACGATGCACCCGCGCTCGCGGCCGCTCATGTCGGTGTCGCCATGGGGTCGGGCACCGACGTGGCGCTGGAAACCGCACAAGCAGCGATACTGAGAAACCGCGTAACGGATACGGCAAGCATGATTCGCCTTACCCGAGCGACGATGGCGATCATCCGACAGAACATCGCAATCGCCTTAGGGCTCAAAGCGGTCTTTCTGGTGACCACGGTCGCAGGGGTGACCGGCCTCTGGATCGCGATCCTTGCCGACACAGGAGCGACTGTACTCGTCACTCTGAATGCGTTGCGGCTGCTTCTTATCAATTTAGACCAGAAGACGAGTACGGAGAGGGTGCGCAAAAGCCGTCGAAGCGTTCGTCAGGACGGCGAAGCTTCGATCATCACGGATTGATCAGGCGTAGCTCAGCCGAGGAGTGGAGGGACCAAAGAGTGCTGCGAACAGAGGCTGCGTTTACGGTGTGGAACTGTGTAGGGAGCAATGCGTGCCGTTAGCAGTTGTCCGAAAAGTCCTTTGGGCCATGGCCGGCGCAAGCCTCATCACTTACGCTGCTCTTTTTTTGTGGACAGACGATCGGCAGCGGGCGCAGGAAGCGCAAAGCGAACCACCATTTTACGCGGATTTTGAGCTTACGGCTCACGATGGAAGAGTTCGTCGGGACGAGGACTTCGCCGGCAGCTGGATGCTCGTGTTTTTTGGGTTCGCGAACTGTCCGGATATCTGCCCCACAACGCTTGCTGATCTGTCGATCGTGATGGATCGCCTCGACGAGGACGCCGAGCGGGTTCGGCCGCTCTTCATTTCGATCGATCCGCAGCGCGACACCGTGGCAGAGCTGGCGAACTACGTACCGCGCTTTGATCCTCGCATCATCGGGCTGACGGGGACCGCGGAACAGATTGCACGAACAGCGAAGACGTTCAGGATCTACTACGAGCGGCTCGAGGAGGCCGCCGCGCCGGACGGCTACACGATGAGCCATTCCTCACAGTTGTTCCTGTTCGACCCCAAGGGTGGCTACGTCACGTCCTACTCCTACGGCACGCCCGCCGAGGAGATCGTCGCCGATCTTCAGGAGCGGGTCACCTGATGAGAGAGCGTGTTGGCACCGACCTCGCTCTTGCCGTCGCATGGCTCGTCGCCCTCGTGTCCTCGCTTGCGGTCATATTCGTCGGCGAGGTTCTGGGGCAAGCGCCATGCGTTCTGTGCTGGTTCCAGCGAACCTTCATGTTCCCCCTGGCCATCATCCTTGGCGCAGGGCTTTGGTGGCAAGATCGGAGAGTGGGCCGCTACGCGGTCGTGCTTTCACTAGTCGGCGGTGCCATTGCGCTGTGGCACGTCGGCCTCTACTTCGGCCTCGTCCCCGAGCGGATCGAGCCGTGTGCCGCCGGTGGTCCATCCTGCACGGACGAAAACCAGCTCGTCCTGGGCGTCCCGCTTCCGTTGCTGTCGCTTCTCGCCTTCTGCGTGATCGCGGCGCTTTGCACGTTTGCTACCAGGAGCCGACAACATGGTCCGTAGATCCCTCATCATCGGCGTTTTCGCCATTGTGCTAGCGGCATTCGCCGCTGCCACGTGGTATGCCACACGCCCCGCGCCGCTCGCTGAAACCACGCCAGTGAGCCCGGAGATCGGCGAACGACTGGTTCGGTCCCACTCGCCGATCCTTGGACCGGCGGACGCACCGGTGACGATCGTCGAGTTCTTCGATCCAGCTTGCGAGGCGTGTCGTGCGTTTCACCCGATCGTGAAGGACATCATGACGCAACATGGCGAGGCCGTGCGTGTGGTCATCCGCTACACGCCGTTCCACGGCGATGCCTCCGAGCAAGCCATCCGCGTCCTCGAGGCCGCGCGGATGCAGGATGTCTTCGAACCAGTGCTCGAGGCGCTTCTGCGCGAGCAGCAACGCTGGGCCTCTCATACCGCACCGGAGCCTGGACTGCTTCTTGAGATCGCAGCCACCGCTGGCTTGGACGCGGAGGCCGCGCGATCGGAAATGCTTTTTCCCGGGACCACGGGAATCATCAATCAGGACCGCGAAGACGTTGAGGCCGTCGGGGTCAAGGCAACCCCGACCTTCTTCGTGAACGGCAAACAGGTCGACCCTTTCGGTGAGGCGGAGCTTCGGGCCCTTGTGGCGGCCAAGGTGGACGGAGCTGGAACGTGATCTCCAAGCACGTGGATGGCGATCGCGCCCCGCGCCCGCGGACCACCCGGCAGGTACGTCGAAAGCTCTTTCTGTGTGGTGCCGCGCTCTTCGGCGTGCTCGGCTTCGCCTTGTTCGTCGGCTGGTGGCAGGTCGATGGTCCTGGTGCGGCGACGCCGCCTGCGGCACTTCCGCTGCCGCTCGACAGGATGAGCTTTAGCCTTACCGATCATGAGGGTCGGAGTGTCGGGCCGGAGGCGCTATCCGGAGAGCCGACGATGGTCTTCTTCGGCTTCACATTCTGCCCCGATGTCTGCCCGACGACCCTTGCCGACATCACCCAATGGCTCGACGCGCTGGGTGCCGATGCGCAGCGTCTGAACGTCGTCTTCATCACCGTCGATCCGGTGCGCGATACGGTGGACGCGATGGCCCAATACGTCAGGGCCTTCCACCCGGCGATCCGGGGATGGACCGGCCAACAGGAAGAGATCGCCCGCGCCGCGGACGGTTTCCGGGTGCGATACGAGAAGGTGCCGACCCAAGGGAGTGGCTATACGATGAACCACACCGCCAGCGTATTTCTGTTCGATGCAGCAGGGAAATTTGTGACAACGATCGACTATCATGAGCCGAGAGAGTTCGCCGTGCCGAAGATCCGCCGCGTGTTGGACTGATCCTCCTGCGATCGAATCGAATGACAGAAGTTCGCTAAGGGACGCTTCGAGATGAAGCGTCCCTAGGTTGGGCGGCTTGAGCGACGCAACATTTACGATGTAAGCCGTCGGGTCAGCTCGATCGAACCCAAGAGTAATGGCTGGTGGATCAAGTAGATCGCCAGGCTTTCGCGTCCAGCCAGCATCAATGCTCGTACCAACCGCATTTTTCGGGCGTTATATAAGCCCTTTTCCAAGATGTGAGGGACGCCACATTTGGCGCCCGCCATCCCAAAAAGGGTTGCGCCGAACCAAGGGAACAACGGAACGAAGTCGAGGCTTTGTGGCGTGTCGGACGAAAATCCAATCCACGCCAGCCATCGGGAGTTGAAGGTGTCGAACGATGCCATCAATCCTAGCAATACAACAAAGACACCGAGCTGCGCCAAAGTGGCGGCATCCAAACGCAGCAGGAGGGCGCCAAGAACACTTGCCGCGACGATCGCGTGGAGGATGCCAAAGTAAACGAAGGCGTGGGGGAAGGCGAGTAATGTCGCGACCGAGACGACCATCGCGGCGAGTGCGATGATAAAGACACGCCGGGCGAATGCCCGCATACGAAAACCTTGGTTGTGAGCAAGGACTATCCCAACACCGACAAGGACCATAAAGGCGGTCGCCAAGATGCGCCCGAACGCGATCCATACGGGGTGGCTCGCTAAACCGCCCGGTAGGTAGCCATAGAGGTCCAGATCCCAAACTAGGTGGAACAAGACGACGCCCAGTATGGCCAATCCACGGATGAGATCGACCACAACGAGCCGACTTGCTGTTGCGGTGCGTTCGTCCATAGCCTAGCTATTAGTGCTCGGGTTTTCGGCTTGCAGCACTGGTCGGATCACCGAATCAAGCAGCATGAGTGCCGCTCCGGACACGACCGCCACGTCAGCAATGTTGAAAGCCGGCCAGTGGTATGGCCCGGCATAAACGTCAATGAAATCGGTCACGCCTTCGAAGCGTAATCGGTCGAGCGTGTTGCCGCTCGCACCACCAATCATGAGTCCGAGCGCCACCGACGATAAAGCGCTAGTGCCGCGCCAAAGCCAAACGAATAGCGCGCAGACGATCGCGCCGGCAAGGCCTGCAAGCGTCCACCATGGCAAGGTCTCAAGTAGGCCGAATGACACGCCCGTATTGCGCACGAAGACAAGATTCAAGCCGGGTATGAGCGGCACAGGCGGCCAAAGCGCATCGACGTTTGCGAGCACGACATGCTTTGTCGTCTGGTCGGCCAACAGCGCGAAACCTGCACCTGCGAGCCCTAGGAGCCTGGCGCGCATCACCTTGTTGCCTGATTGCCCGGTGCAGCTTGGGCTACAAACGTCAGCCAATGACTTGGTTCGCTGCTTCTGTCGGTGCTGGCGGGGCACCCGCCTAAGCGATAACGCGGGTTCGGGAAAAGGTTCAGAGCAGTGGATGCCTTGCGCGTAGCCAGACACTCGGGGATCGGATTCAACGTTTCATTGTGGCGGTAACGGCAGAACGAGACTTGCGTGATGTCGTCGTCGTCGCAACCCAAAGCGACCTGACTGCGACCGACCGCGCCGATCCCAAAATCGATCGAAGCGTCATCCGCTATCAGCCGCAGAAAGACCGGCGGACCATTGCTGTCCGATATGCTTCGAGTGCGAGTTGTCACAGGTGCGCCTCACGGTCAGTGTTCGTTGAAGCTGTTCTTACGACCTCTGGTGCCTGTAGGTTCAAGAGCCGTTCGTCAGCGAGCACGATACGTTGCCACGCCACCGCGGTTTCTCGAGCGGTTTCTGTTGGCACGGGATCATGACGAACAGGATCACACCGCTCGAGATTCTGAATTTTGGGCGATTTCTTCGGGGCCAAATGACTCCATTCGCTCGGAAAGCGCCCTACTTCGGCCCGGCGATTATCGCGACCGTTGCCGCAGGCAATCTCAAATTCCTTCCATGAGCGAGCCTGTGATCGTGACCTCCGATATGGCACAATGAAACCTATGTTCGGTTCCTTTTATCGGTGATGTCATGAGCGCAGATACTTTATCAGGGCGAACAACGCGAGCACGAGAACCACTAGAAACAGTGCCCCGACAATCGCGGTTCCACCCATCATCCAACCGAACCCTTCCATCATCGAGTTATTTTGCATGACGTACGAACTCCCGCATTGTCGACGATTGCTCCGCTGAAGGTTCTATCCGAAGCACAGCGGCCTTCCCGCGCTGATTCAGTGGCGTCAAAGCGAAATCGACCTTCTGATTGTGGCCACGAGAACAGATGCCGGACCGCATCAAGCCCGAAGAGAGCATGGGACCGAAGACCTCACGACCATTGTACAACTGACTCTCGGCGGCCTGGCATGGCCTCCCTCATGAGCCGGATATGTCACCGGTAAGAACCGGCCTCGCATTCTGCACGTGGTTGCAACACACAGAGCGCTCAGCCCGAGGGAATAGCAAAGTTTCAACATCTCGCGGGTTCTCCTGATGCCGGCCAAGTAAGCTTGGAGTCGCTTCGATCCGCGCCCGAAGCGTGCGGATGCGAATGTTCGCGCGGCTCATTTCGCAGATGCAGGGGCGACGATGAACCGTGGGTCGCGGTGATGACCGCCTTCAAACGCGAACCCTCCTCAGGCGCAGCGCATTAAGCACGACGGAAATGGATGAGGCGCTCATCGCGAAGGCCGCGAACATCGGGCTTATGAGGATACCGAAGAATGGGTAGAAGAGCCCAGCTGCGATCGGAACGCCGGAAGCATTGTAGAGCAACGCAAAGAACAAGTTCTGTCGGATATTCCGCATAGTCGCCTGGGCAAGACGTCGAGCGCGGACGATGCCATCCAGATTTCCTTTGACCAGCGTAATCCCTGCCGATTCGATGGCAACGTCTGCGCCCGTGCCCATGGCGATCCCCACGTCCGCCTGCGCAAGCGCTGGGGCGTCATTCACGCCGTCGCCAGCCATCGCAACCCGTCGGCCGTCGTCCTGGAGCTCACGGACAATACGAGCCTTATCCTCCGGCAGCACATCGGCGCGGATTTCATCGATCCCAAGCCGTACACCAATCGCCTTGGCCGTGCGCGCGTTGTCACCGGTCGCCATAATGATGCGAAAACCAAGTTGGTGGAGCGTGTCGAGCGCGGCTGGCGTGCTCTCTTTGATGGGGTCGGCGACGCTCACGAGACCGGCCAGGATGCCGTCCACCACAACGAACATGACGGTTTGGCCCTCGTCACGCCGGGCATCGGCTGTCTTTGTGAGATCGCTCCCGTCGAGCCCCAGTTGTTGGGTGAGGGAAAGATTGCCGAGCGCAACATCCTTCGCGTCGACGGTCCCTATCACGCCCTTGCCGGTGAACGCTTCAAAGTCGGTTGCATCAGCGAGACTGATGCCGCGTTCGTCGGCGCCGCGCACGATCGCCTCCGCAAGGGGGTGCTCCGAACCGCGCTCCAGCGAGGCGGCAAGGCGCAGAACCTCGGCCTCGCTGTAGTCGGCTTGCGGCAGGACTGCTACTAGCTTCGGCTTTCCCTCGGTCAATGTCCCTGTCTTGTCGACGATGAGTGTGTCGACTTTCTCAAAACGCTCCAACGCCTCGGCGTTCTTGACCAGAACGCCAGCTTGCGCGCCGCGTCCGGTCGCCGTCATGATCGACATCGGAGTTGCAAGGCCGAGTGCGCAAGGACACGCGATGATGAGCACAGCAACCGCGGCGACGAGACCGTACGACAAGGCCGGGACAGGCCCCCAGATGGCCCAAGCAATGAAGGCCAGAACGGCGATGCCGATCACGGCCGGGACGAAGTAGCCCGCCACCTGATCGGCGTACTTCTGAATCGGCGCACGCGATCGCTGCGCGTTTGCGACCATCTCGACGATCTGGGCTAGCATCGTATCGCTGCCGACGCGGGTCGCCTCCATGACAAGGCTGCCGGTGCCGTTGATGGTGGCGCCTGTCAGCGGGTCACCCGGCATCTTCTCCACCGGAAGGGGTTCACCGGTGATCATGCTTTCGTCGACCGACGACCGACCATCGACCACGATGCCATCCACCGGCACTTTGTCGCCGGGACGGACGCGAAGGCGAAAGCCGAGCTCGACATCCTCGAGCGCCACGTCCACCTCTGTACCATCCTTGTTGACGACACGCGCCGTCTTCGCCGCCATGTCGAGCAGTGCACGAATCGCTTTGCCGGTACCCTCGCGAGCGCGCAGCTCCATCACCTGACCGAGCAACACCAAGGTCACGATTACCGCGGCCGCTTCGAAATAGACGCCGACGTGACCTTCGTCGTCACGAAAGCCGGCCGGGAAAACGCTCGGAACGAGGACCGCCGCGATGCTGAAAATCCACGCTGCCGACACGCCCATCGCGATGAGCGAGAACATGTTGAGTCTCATCGTGCGGAAGGAGTTCCAGCCGCGGACCAGGAAGGGCCAGCCGCACCAAAAAACCACGGGTGTCCCGAGGCCCAGCTCGATCCACAGTGTCGTCCGCTCGCCCAAGATGTTTCGAACGCCCGGAATGCCGACGAATGGACCCATGGTGAGAACGAGAAGTGGGAGCGTTAGGACTGTCCCGACCCAGAACCTTCGGGTAAAGTCCACGAGTTCCGGATTCGGGCCTTCTTCAGCCATGGCAGCCGACTCGAGCTCCAGGCCCATGCCGCAGATCGGACAGGAGCCCGGCTCGGTTCGACGCACTCCTGGATGCATGGGGCAGGTGTACACCGGACCCTCGTAGCCTTGTGGGACTGAGTCGTAAGCGCCGGGGGTTGCCGGATACACCTCGCTGGCACCGCCATGGCTGCGGTGCTTTCGATGGTCGTCCGGCCTGCCTGCGGAGGCCAGACCCATCCCACATTTTGGGCATGCTCCGGGGGCTCTCGCGCTGACCTGCGGATGCATAGGGCAGCTGTAGGTTTCCGTTACCAGCGGAGCCTCGACTTGCGATGTGTCCGCCAGGCTCACGATTTCATGGCCTCGAGTTTCATCCCAACGTCCTCACGTTGATCTTCGAAGGCTCAACGAGACACCGATTCCCACATGGGAATGTCAACCCTGCGGATTTAACAGGGTCGCCGCGAACGGACGTGCCGTAGCGAGCGCAGTGAACGCTGAGATCGGATCCGTCTGGAGCCGGCGCAGGTCGCATCGAGGCAGGGGAAGAAACAGGGTCGAACGCGACGGACTCAACCGCCGAGCCATTCGATCGTTCGCTTACACGTTTTGCATCAAGCCCGCCGGCAGGCATTTTGCCATCGTGAGCAGAACCCCGTGCCGTGCCAAAGAACAGTCTTAGGCGCGCTGCGTCGACGGTAGGCAACCAGTCATCGCCGAGGCGCGTTGTTGTCAAATACGGCTTCGCCGCCCTGCGCAAACGTGCGATCCAACTCACGGGAAGCCGCTTTAAGGTCGCGTGCCGATACGACGTCATCGGGCGAAACCGCATCCTGTTTAAAGAACGTGTACGACAATGTCATCACGCGATTGTTAGCAGTGTTCGGATCGTCGCGGTACTCGGGGTCAACATAAAGCACAAGCGGCATTCGGGCCGTTTCACCAGCCTCGAGTCTTTGCTCTGTAAAACAGAAGCATTCTGTTTTGAAAAAGTACGACGCCGCCAAGTACGGCAAAATATTGAACGTTGCTTGACCGACTATTGCTTCGTCTGTGTTGTTTTTGGCGATGTAGTACGCCATCGTGGGTTCGCCGAACCGAACGTCAATTTTAGTTTTCTCAGGGCGGAAGTCCCAATCGAGACCGGGCGCGACATTCGCATCAAACCGAAGCGTCACTGTGTCTTCAGCCGCTGCCATCGCTGAAATCGACAACGAATCAATGCGACGAACCGTGCCGCCGTACCCCGTCAGGTCGCAGAATAGTCTGTAGAGTGTCGGCGAGTATGCAACCAACCCGGACATGAAAAGAACGATCGCCACAAGCGGCAAAATGACCCGACCGTTCCGCTTCATCCCAATCGCCATCGAGTCCCTCCTACTGACCAGTGACAGCTGCCGATGGCTCTCCGGACCGCTCGGCTGTGACATGCCATGCGCCGACCGCGGTGACCGCGACAACGAAGAGCCCGAGGCATGCTGCGGTCAGAAGGTTCCTCCGACGCTCTTGTCCTGGACCAGTTGCCTTAGCGCTTGTCGCGACTCGGCGCGCAGCGCCGCTGAGGCGAGCATTTTGGCGTGTTCCGGGCGGCATAATTGCCCCTCAACTATTGGCAACGTGACCCTAGAGCCTGCAGCCGCTGTAGGTTCAAGACCTTTTTTCGCGGTGCGCACAAGCGGGGCGCACCAGACGATAGGCACCCTCGCCCGGATTGACAGCGGCGACATGGCTTCGATAGCCATTGGACAGGAAGATTGGGGCTCGAGACATGCGTTCGACAAAGAAAGGCGTCGATCTTGGTGACGCACCACCGATACTTCTTGATGATCGCGATCCGATCTCGCGGTACCAACGGGTATCGGTGGCACAGCGATGGGTATTCGGCTTCGTCACCACTTTATTGATGTCAGTGTTTCTCATGCTAGGTGCCCTTTGGGCGACCTTCGAAATCAAATTCTCTGATAAACTAGCGGTCGCTGTAGTGGCGACGAAGGAGTCAAAGCTCCCAGAATATAGATCGTCTGCCAAAGAGGATCTCGGGCGTAGCCGTCCAAGCCTCAATGGCAACGACACGCATAACTCAACGATTTCGATCGCAGTCGTTAAGAGCTCAGAAGAGAAACAGATCGTTGAGTCGCGACCTTATAACTTTATTCTGACACCACTGAACCAAGATCCAGAATTTTCAAACGATGATATCCCTGCTTACAACCTAGCTCGGCTTATTGGTGATGCGATGACGACACCAGTCGCTGCATCGGATGAAATTTATGCTGGTTCCACAGAGGCTGCCTTTTCCATTGAAATACTTCCATTCCCCACAGACGACGACGTTCGTTTTGCATCCGATGTTCTTCCGCTAGGTGCAACTCTAGAACCTCCACTTTCAACAAGTGCGCAACCGAATTTGGGAGTTGAAAATATCGATGAGGGGCAAGTTTTGGCGCACGAGCTCGAGTTCGAAGTCGAGTCTGTTCCCGACGCCGGCGTATTGCCATCGAACATTACAATCTTGGACCGAAACGTCAGCGAACTCGTTAAATCTTCAGATACTACAACTGACGTTAACCTGGCCACCAAGGTCTACGATGTCGCCCAAGAGGGCGATACAGTCTTCGATCTTCTCCTTGGCAGTGGAATTTCGAAGGAAGACGCCACCGACGTGCGCCAAGTCGTCGCCCGTAATTTGGGTGGGGGCGCCCTGCAAAACGACGATGTGGTCGAGCTTCACTTCGGGCTCCAAGGGGAAGGGCGAAGGACCCGTAGACGAGTCGAGCGCTTCACCATCTATCGCGATCGCCAGCATTTGCTTAGCATCGCGTCCACCGACGATGGCGCGCTCGTTGTTGCCAAACCCCATCGTGAGGCGCCTCCCACGACCATTCAGTCTACCACGACTGAGCCAGCAACGGGCGGTCGCCCGACCATCTACCAGAGCCTCTACCAGACCGCGCTCGAGCAGGGTCTGCCGCGCCCCTTGATCGCTAAGCTCGTGCGTGCATTTGCGTTCGAAGTGGACCTCACCAAGCCCGTGGGCGCAGGAGACAGTCTAAAAGTGGTCTTCTCGTCTGCGAGCGAGAACGACACTGAAGACGCGGTCGGAGAGGTTCTTTTCGCCAAGCTCCAACTTGGCGGTATCGCACGTCAGATTTACCGTTTCAGGGATGCCGCAGATGGGGCTGTGTGGTACTACGATGAGCAGGGCCGAAGCACTTCAAGGCTGCTACTCCGTAAGCCGATGGGACGCGGCATCTTCCGATCCGGTTTCGGCATGCGGCGTCACCCGATCCTCAAGTATCGCAAGATGCACAACGGTGTCGACTGGGCGGCGCCGAGAGGCACGCCAATCTATGCTGCCGGGTCCGGCAAGATCCTCCGCGCCGGGTGGCAATCCGGGTTTGGCCGCGCCGTCCGCCTACGGCTCGACAACGGATACGAAGCGTTCTACGCGCACATGTCACGGATCGGTGATGGCGTTAAGACCGGCCGCGCAATTCGTCAGGGAGAGATCGTTGGTTACGTTGGTACGTCGGGCCTTTCCACGGGAAATCACCTCCACTACGAACTGTCTATAAACGGTCGGAGAGTTGACCCTTTGCGCATTCGCTTGCCGCGCGGGCGTGAATTGACTGGCGAGGATCTCGTTGCATTCGAAGCGGAACGTGACAGGATCGATAAGCTTGTGCGCGAGTCCCACGACGAAATCCACCGATCGACAACCTAGGGGCGCGCCCCCAGCGCCAGCAACGCCGGCTTTACTCAATGCGTGGGATCTTTAACTGGCGTGACTGACATCATCCACTCACGATCCAGACAATCAGGTGGGATGCCCACACCCCTGACACTTTCGTCCGAGAGTCGCGGCCGAAAAAAAAAACGCCCCTGTCGTACAGCCCGTTTTCCGCGCGGGGGCCATTCTCCCCTTTCCGTACGGCCCGTTTCGGCCCGTCATCGGGACGCGACACGAGCGGCACCCGCTACGATGAATGGAGTGTCACCCACGAATATGCGTTCTTAACGCGGGCGGCGTCGAAGTAGCGATGTTCCGCGTGTTTAAACGGTTCCGTTATCATCGCCATCAAGGTCTTCCACTTTGGATCACCGACCACCGCAATGCGTTGAACTACCTCACTTTCGGCCATCTCTCTTACCTGGTAGTGGTGGAAATCGTTCTGCTGATTCCAACCTTCGAAGTCATTTAGAAGCACAACGATGGCGCGGCTTGGACGCACCGCCAGATATTGATCGAGCCATGGGTGAAGGCGCATGAAATCGGACTTTCTAAGCGTCTCAGTGATCCAAACCGTTAGAGTACCGGTTTCGGGGCTATAATCGACGCGGTACATCACGGCTCTGGCGGCAGAACTAGGCGGGGAGGTTGATCGAATTCGCGCGGCAGCTTGCATGTTTCATGTGTTCGGATTCGCTCTATTTTGTTGGGGTTGAACCAGTTTGCTACGGCGCCGTGAGACCGGGCAAGTGGCGGTGTCGGCCAATGCCGACTGAGTTGCATAACCGATTCACGCACGACTCAGCGGTCACAGCGATAAGTCCTCCAGTAGGTAGAGGGTCAAGCGTTGCCGGCGTGGTACACCCAGGGCAACGCTGGCATTCGAGCGCTTCCGCGACACTCACGCAGTCAGCAGTTCGCCAAAGATCCCACGCTATGGATGTGCAACCGCCTTCCGTGTTCCAGGCAAAGTTTGTTGAGCGACACTCTGCTCACACACTGAAGCACCGGTGCTCAATTCTCGCGCTGGTTTGGTACAGCCGTTCGTGAAATTGTTTTTGGTCAAGAAGTTGGCTCAAGGTGACAAGTCAGCGAGAGTGTAACCACTTGGTGCCTTGCTATGCAATATCGCGAAACTGGCGGACTGGCGCGAAACGCTCGTCGTTACGTTGCTGTGAGGTATGGAAGCGGATCAAGTGGTCGAGAGTTGTTCCGAAGCTCGAAGTGTAACCTAGTCTCTTCTACAATGCCGGAGCTTCCTGCATTTGCGATCATATCACCACGCGCTACTGTATCGCCCCGACTAACATTTAATTTTTTATTATGTGCGTACGCTGATACCCAATTATTGCCATGATCTATAAGTATTAGATTCCCAAATTGCTCTATTCCATTTCCTGCATAGATGATTTTGCCGTCTGCTGCCGCATGAACTGGCGCTCCGTCGGGAACGGCGATGTGAAGTCCATTGCTCATTTTGCCATCAGCGAGCTTGCCGAAACCGGAAGTGATCCGGCCGCGTGCGGGCCAAGCAAAACTAACCAATTTGGCCGGCACCGCTTCATCGGGTCGAGAGGACGGATCCTCAGGCATCGGCATCACTGCAGGCGTGGCCGACGTTCCGTTGGGCCGAAGGATTTCGGCTCGCTTTTCGAGGTCGGTCCGGCTCAGGTCTAACGATCCAGCATGCGGCGTCGAACCGTTCTCTGCCGCCCCCGTAGCGCTCGGATCTGCGAGGAGAGCAGTTTGTGGGTTGGTCGATTCAGGTTGCCTTCCCGCCCTGGGCAGCTCAGCGCGCCGTGTGGCTGCGGTCCGTACCCGAGCATCCTGTTGTTCAAAGACGGTAGCCGTTTCGGTTGGTACAGACGGTTCCGGTAATGGCGTTCCCATCGGCGGACGTGTTCGGAGACTTGTGCTAGCCGGGCCTGCGGAATGCGCCGCCAACACCGGTGACGAAGTTCCACTCAATCGACTGGACGAAGTCGAGCACCCAACCGTCAAGAATAAGACTGAGAAAAGGCCCAGGCGAAGCAAACCTGTCGACTGGCGCATGCCGTCCATAGTGAATGTCCCAGCGAAGAATCTGTGTGATAAGAAATGTTCTGCGTTGAATGTTTGTTAAATTAATCGCACAAATCTTTGTGAGCGTGCGCGCTCACGGTGGGCAATTGCATGCCCGATGGCAGGGCTCCGCATTCGCGAGTGTTTCGGACGGAAGCATTTGGATATTGAGTTCAAGAAATGGAGCTGGCGTGTAGCGCTACCGCAGAAGCAAGCGTTCATAGCGGCTTAATCGACATCAATGCCGTCAGCGTGAACAGCGCACAGACTGTCCGGCCTTGACAGAATGGCAATGTCGCAGCACACCTCTCGCATGGTTCATCGAGCGATATTCTGCGTGGTCTTCACCATCGCGCTCCTGATAGGGAGCGTGGGGTTGACTCTCGTGGAGGGTCTTTCCGCAGATGCCCATCCCGTTGCGGCTTCGGCCGAGAGCGAAGACGCTGCGATGCACGATGGGCATGCTGGGCCCTTCAGTTCGATGCAACCAGAGTGCCCAGCCGGCGGATGTGACGCGGATCCGACGTCGGACAAGCAGTGTATTGGCGCGAAAGTTTCCTGCAGCGCCGCGGCGGTCCCGACAGAGAGCGGCATGATGCGCGTCGCCGAAGGTTTTGGAGAGCGAGTAAGCTTTCCAGCTGACTTCTATCGCACTGGCGCCGACAGCCTTGTAGACATCCCGCCTCCTCGCTGACCCACAAGCGGCGCGTCACACGCGCGCGGATTTTGTGATGGTTTGCGAAAGAGCAGGACATGAACCTCAATTGGAATTGCGCATTTGGCGCTGCGGCTGCGTTGGCGCTGTCGCATTCGCTGACGGCCGTCGCCCACGATGGAGCAACGGGTGTCGTCGAACAGCGGATGGATCGAATGGCCGCTATCGGTGACGCGAACAAAGCGCTACGCGCTATGTTTTCCGGCGAAACACCGTACGACGCCGATGCTGTCGCGGAGCACGCCCAGACGATAGGAAGTCAGTCAGGCGAGGCAGTCACGACTCTCTTTCCAGAAGGGAGCCTCGAAGGGCCGACGGAAGCAAACCCCCAGATTTGGGACGATTGGGACGAATTCGTCCGTCTGGCTGATCGCCTGGGGTTAGTCGCCGAAGGTCTCGCGCGCGCCGCCTACAACAGGCCAAGTGGAGAAAGGCCCATGCCGTCGATCGGCGCCATGATGGGCGAAACGGCCGACACAAGCACCATGATGGGCAGTCGAACGATGGCCGACATGATGGGCGGCAGCGGGCCGGACATGGCGATGAACGCCGACATGATGACGGATATGCCGGCGGACCGCGTGTTCGCTCTGCTCGGCGACACCTGCACGGCCTGCCACACGAAGTTCCGCGTCGAGAAAGACTGAGACGATGCCCATCGTTGTGGTACTGGCTGTGCTCGCCGGCGCAGCGGGGTTCGGCTATGGCGTGCTCGTTCTGTGGCCGATCGATGCCGGCGCCGCCATCGAGTCGAGCCGGAAGGGCGATCCGGCGCGCGGAGCTTATCTTGCCCGCGCGTCGGGGTGCATCGGGTGCCATACTGACATTGATGGTGGCGGCAAGCCGCTCGCGGGCGGCGCCGCGCTCGATACGGACTTCGGCACATTCTATGCGCCGAACATCACCTCCGATCCTAATGTCGGAATCGGTAGTTGGAGCCTTGTGGACTTTGCCAGGGCGGTTCGCAAAGGGATCTCACCCGATGGCGAACCCTACTACCCGGTCTTTCCTTACACGTTCTACTCGCGGCTCACAGATCAAGACGTCGCCGATCTCTACGCGGCCTTCCAGACCGTCGCCGCTGTCGGCAAACCCGCGCCCACTTCGATCATAAAATTCCCGTTCAGTGAACGCAACGGACTGAAGTTGTGGCGCGCTCTGTATTGGTCCGACACTTCGTTCCAGGGTGACCCAGTTCGCTCGGAGGCGTTCAATCGCGGCAAATATCTCGTCGAGGGGCCACTTCATTGCGGGGCTTGTCACACGCCACGCAATCCGTTTGGTGCCCGGGATGTCGAGCACCGCTTCGAGGGCAGCGATGCACTGCCGGGCGACGGCTCGGCCCCACCGATCACATCTAAGGCTCTCGCGGACGAGGGCTGGACGACGGCCTCGCTCGCCTACGCGTTGGTAAGCGGGCTGACACCGTCCGGCGACGCTTTTGGCGGGCTGATGGGAGAAGTCGTGCGCGACTCCACTGCCTTCCTGACCGACGCGGACCGCCAAGCAATTGCAGCATTCCTAATGGGAGAGGATCCGCAATCATGACGCTCTGTCGAGTGATCGATCTCAATCGGCGCGAGGTGCTGGCGGGTGCCGGTGCTACAGCCGTTGCCGCCGGCGTCCCACGCCTCGGTCATGCTGCAGTACCTGGACGCCGTCTTGTCGCAGACATGGGCCGGGAAGTGTTGAAGACCGGAAGCGGAAGCCTGCCTATCGACGCTTGGTGCTACGGCGGGAGTGTGCCGGGGCCGATCCTGCGCTACCGCCGCGGCGAGCGGCTCGATGTCAACTTCGAGAACCGCTTGGCGGAGCCGAGCACCGTTCATTGGCACGGACTTCGACCGCCGAATGGAATGGATGGCGCAGCCCCACTGACTCAGCCCCCGGTGCCATCCGGCGAGCGCTTCCGCTACGTCTTCGACCTGAACGATGCTGGGACCTATTGGTATCACACGCATTTCCGCGCGTGGAACCAGCAAGACCGAGGCCTCTACGGCATCGTCATCGTCGACGAGCAGAGCCCGCCAGACGTGGATCGGGATCTCCTCCTAGTTCTTGACGACTGGGTGCTGACGGATCGCGGCAACCTCTCGACCAACTTCGGCAATCTGCACGAATGGGCGCATGCCGGCCGGCTTGGCAACCTCGCGACTATCAACAACGATGCCGACGCAACCGTGTCATTGCGGGCGGGCGAGCGCGTTAGGCTACGGCTCGTGAATGTCGCCAACGCACAGATCTTTGGGTTGATGCTCGACGGGCATGACCCAGTGGTGATCGCGGAGGACGGAAACCCCGTCAGTCCTTGGACTCTCGACGGTCGCGAGCTCCTCCTGGGTCCTGGACAGCGCGCCGATCTCATCCTTGACGCGGTAGGAGCGCCTTCCTCGCTCCATTCCATACGCGCCTACACTCTGCGCGAAGAAATCCGGCTGGGCCGCTTCGTCTATGACGAAAGCCTCGGGGGAAGCGGACTGGTCGGTACCGATGTGACACCGCTCGAGGCGAACGCGCGTCCGGCGCTCGATCTCTCCGCTGCGCGTCGCCTCCAGCTCCGGATGGAGGGGGGTGCAATGAGCGGGATGGGTCGCGCAATGATGGGAGGCCGGATGAGGAATATGCGCGAGCTCATGCGGGACCGTCGCGTGTGGGCGTTCAACGGCGTGGCAGGCGATATGGACGTTCCGCTCGCGACACTGCGGCGTGGCGAGACCGTCGTGATCGAGATGATCAACGACACGGCTTTCCCACACGCCATGCACCTCCACGGCATGCACTTTCGTGAGGTCGCCCGAAATGGAACACCGATCGAGAACGGCGCCTGGCGCGACACCTCTCTCATGGCTTCCGACGATCGGGTCAGCATTGCCTTTAACGCGGAGACGCCGGGCAAGTGGATGCTCCACTGTCACATGGTCGAGCACCAGGCGGGTGGCATGATGACGTTTGTTGAAATCGAAGGAGACGAAGCGTGATACTTAAACACGTTGATCCAACATGCGGTGTTGCTGGCCGTAACTTGCTCAGCAGGCGGTTTTTTTTGGTCGGAGCAACCGCCGTCGGTGCAAGCATTGGGCTAACGGGGTTTGTCGAAGCGCCCCGCCATGGAGTTCCGGCGCCGACGGTCGTGCGTTTTGCAAGCAAGGCCAGCCCAGGCTCGATCGTGGTGCGCACGAGCGAGCGCCGGCTCTACTATATCCTCGGCGGTGGCCGCGCCATGCAGTACGTCATCGGAATCGGCAAGGCGGGGCGGTCGTATCGCGGCAGCGGCCATATTGGACGCAAAGCAAAGTGGCCGAGTTGGACGCCTACAAAGAACATGATTCGGCGTGAGCCGAACAAATACGCCAAGTTTGCACGCGGTGTCCCTGGCGGCCCAAGCAACCCACTCGGCGCTCGCGCCCTCTACCTCTACAAGGGCGGTCGGGACACGATGTACCGCATTCACGGAACGAACGATCCCACGAGCGTGGGTCGGGCGGTTTCCAATGGTTGCATTCGGCTCGTCAACGATCACGTGAAGGACCTTTTCACACGCGTCCGCGTCGGCGCGCGAGTTTACGTTCAATAACCAACGACAGAACCAAGTAAAAACGGAGTTTACAATGAGTATGAATGCAGCGGCGTTCCTTGCTGGGGCCATTGGCACCTTAGCGGTGTTGTCAACGCCAGCGTCTGCGGATCCGCGGAATCACACGTTGTACGTTTACAAGACGCCATGGTGCGGCTGTTGTACGGCTTGGGCTGATCACATGAAGGGTCTCGGGTATCAGCTCGAGGTCACTGAGGTCGAAGACTTGGCGCCCGTGCGGCGTCAGGCGGGAATCCCCGATGACGTCCAGGGCTGCCATTCCGCAGCGATTGCCGGCTATGCAATCGAGGGACACGTCCCGCCCGAAGCCATCGCAAAGCTCATCGAGGAACGACCAGAGATCCGCGGCATCGCAGTTCCCGGCATGCCGCAAGGATCGATTGGAATGGGCAATGATCCGAGAGCAAGATACAACGTTTACACGTTCGGTCCGGGCACGACGGAAGCCAGTGCCGTCTTTTACCAGGCGGGTCAGTGATGATCGGCCGGCGAACCTTTTTTCTTGGCGGCGCCGCAGCGCTTCTTGGCGGTTGCACGGTTACTGAAACCACTCAGCCGCAGGTCTCGGCAAAACCGCAAATTCCTGAACTTTATCAGGTCATGTATGGCCCGCGGCCGAATGAGCGGTTTCCCATACCGGCAGTCGATCTGCGGCAAGTGGATCCAAGATATTGGCGTCGAGAGGTTCCGGATCCGACTGGAGAGAGGCCCGGGACTGTCGTGGTGGATACAGGAACGTTCTATCTCTACTGGACCCTCGAAGGTGGACGGGCGATGCGCTATGGCGTTGGCCTCGGCCGCGACGGCTTTGGGTGGGATGGTGCGGCACGCATTCCATTCAAGCGCGAATGGCCGACGTGGACTCCTCCAGCAGAGATGATCGCGCGCGAGCCGGAGCTGGAGAAATACCGTGACGGTATGGAGCCGGGGCTCGACAACCCGCTCGGCGCCCGGGCGCTTTACCTTTTTGAAGGCAAGGTCGACACGCTCTACCGCCTGCACGGCACTCAAGAGGCCTACTCAATCGGCCGTGCCGTATCGTCCGGCTGCGTCCGACTTCTCAATCAGGACATCATCGATCTTTACAATCGTGTTCCCAACGGCACGCGCGTGATCGTGCGCCCGCCCAGTGCTGCTTCGCTCGTGTAGCGTGATGCGGAGCAGGCGTGCCCTCTTGATGATCGGCTTCGGCGTCACCCTAGGCGTCGCAGGTATCGCCGCAGCGACGCTTTGGGCAACTGCGCCAACCAAGTCCGTCGCACTGCGTCCGACCGACTCGGACGTCGTAGTGCTTGGTGAAGCGGTATACGCGGCGCAGTGCGCGTCCTGCCATGGCAGCAACCTGGAAGGCCAGCCGAACTGGCGTGAGCGTGGGGCAGATGGCCGCCTGCCGGCGCCACCGCACGATGAGACGGGGCACACCTTTCACCACCCGGACCAAATGTTGTTCGAGCTGACGAAGTACGGGCCACCAAAAGAAATGGGCAACGGGGAGCCATACTATTCAAATATGCCGGCCTATGAGGGCATCTTAAGCGACCAGGAAATCTTAGCTGTCCTCTCCTACATCAAAAGCCGTTGGCCTGAGACGGTCCGCCAACGCCATGACGAACTCAATGCACAGATGTTTGCGCCATGAGAATTCATCGCCTCCTTCGCTTTGCCGGTTTGTTCGCCGGCTTTCTTTTTTTGGCAGTGTCAGTTTCTTCGCCCGCAGAGGCGACATCTCCTTGGCAGGAAAAGGCGAGCAGTGCTGCCCGGCTTCATCTTGCCTCCGACGGCAGCAATATCTTTGCCGGTCTCGAGGTCCGGCTGGAGGAGGGTTGGAAAACCTATTGGCGGTCGGCGGGCTCCACCGGACTCCCGCCCTCGCTCGATGCGGAGGGTTCAGAGAATGTCGCAGCGTTGGATCTTGCCTTTCCTGCCCCTGAGCGGTTTGTCGCTTTCGGCATCGAGGCGCTCGGCTACTCCGAACGCGTCACGTTTCCCATCACGGTGGAGAGGGCGGATCCGTCGCTTGGCGCGACCCTTTCACTGACGGCTGAGATTCTTGTTTGCAGCACAGTATGCGTACCGGAGCGTTTTGATTTCGACGCAGTGATACCGGCCGACACGTCGTTTCTACCAGCGCTGAGTGACACGCCGATCAAAGCCGCACTCGCACGTGTTCCTGTTGCCGCCATCGACGGAGACGTCGCTCTCTCCCGTCTTGCGACAGACACCAACGCCGTGATGGTGGAGCTGAAAGCGTTTGGCGAGAGTGCTGCAGATCTGAGAAATGCATTGATCGTGGCCGAGATCCCCGACGAGGACCCCCTCATGGGTCGCCTGAAGCCAACTGGCGGAGGGCTTTTTGCAGCGTCGCTCGACGCGTCAAAACTGCCGCCCGTTGGATCCAATCTCAGGATAACGGTCGCTGGCGATGACAAGGCGCTGGAGTTGATAGGTTCGGTCACGCAGGCCTTGCCGCTCAAAACGACCTCCAGGCTGCCGGGCCTTCCTGCCATCGTGGTAATCGCTTTCCTAGGTGGTCTCATTCTCAATGTGATGCCGTGCGTCCTGCCGGTTTTGTCGATCAAGCTCGCATCGCTTGGCCGAGCTGCAAGCCTCGGAAATAACCAACAAAGGCTCGCCTTCCTTGCCACGGCAGCCGGCATACTCGCCTTCGTAGGGCTGCTCGGAGCGGTTCTGGGCGTCCTCAAAGCGCTAGGGCAGGACGTCTTTTGGGGAATGCAGTTTCAGTCGCCAACGTTCGTGACGCTCGTCTTTGTGCTGTTCGCGCTAATGACCCTCAACCTGGCCGGACTTTTCGAGTTGCGACTTCCAGCAGTGCTGCAGGCCAAGCTTGGCCGCATTGGCCGCACCGGCGACTTCGCCGATGGTTTCGTAATCGCGCTAATTGCAATGCCATGCAGCGCACCGTTTCTGGGGACTGCGATCAGCTTCGGTCTTGCAGGTGGGACGGGCGACCTTGCCCTAAGCTTCGCCGCGCTCGGGATAGGTTTTGCGTTCCCGTATCTCGCGGTTGCTGTCGCGCCGCGTGCGGCATTTTTCTTTCCCAAGCCCGGAAGGTGGATGCGCTGGCTTCAACGCATCCTCGTTCTGCCAATGCTCGTCGTGCTCGTTTGGCTCGGCTCGATCCTCGTGGCGCAAGCCGGGGTGGTCGCGCTCGCTGCGGCGATCGGTGTGGCGTGTGTGACCGTCGCAGTGGCGAGGCGCCCAACCCGCGGCCTTGCCGCAGCCGGCTTGGCGGCGGCTGTCGCCGCGGTTGTCTTCGTTGCTGTCAATGGACCTTCGCCGAGCGCTGAATCAAACCGAATATCTGAGAAGGCTCTCTGGCAGCCGTTCGACCGAAGCGTCATCGATCGCCACGTGCGGGACGGGCAGGTCGTGTTTGTCGATGTGACTGCCGACTGGTGCATCACCTGCCTCTACAACAAGGCTGCGGCATTGGATCGAGAAGCCGTCGTCGAAGCTTTGGCGCGCGACGACACGATTGCTATGCGCGCCGATTGGACACGGCCAGATGAGACAATTGCCGCCTTTGTAAAGTCCCAGGGACGCTACGGGATCCCGCTTAACGTAGCGTTCGGACCAAGTCGGCGCGAGGGCGTACTACTTCCTGAGATCCTGACTGTGGAGATCGTTCTCGATGCCATCGATGAAGCCCGCGGTGGCGCGGCGTCCACGATCGTTTCAACGAGGGAATGATGAAGCTGAAAACGTTTTTGCTTTTAGCCGTGGTTGCTCTTTCAGCCAGCGGCGCCACCGCGCAAGGGCTCAACCAAGAGCAACAAAGCGAGGTGCGCGAACTCATACGCGAGCACCTGGTCGAGAATCCCGAAATCCTCGAAGAAGCCTTCGAGGCGCTACAGGGCCGCCAACAAGCGGTCGCCGCACAAGCGCGACAAGACGCAATCGCTGAGCTCGGCAACGCGTTGCGCCATGCGGGCGATGACCCCATCGGCGGCAATCCCGAGGGTAAAATTACCGTCGTCGAGTTCTTTGATTATAACTGTCCGTTCTGCCGGCGGGTGAAGCCGGAGGTGATGGAGCTCCTCGAAAGCGACGACAGGATAAGATACGTCTTCAAGGAGTTCCCGATCCTTTCGGCGTCGTCCGCGCAAGCTGCGCGTGTCGCACTCGCGATTTGGGCTCTCGCGCCGACGGCCTACTGGGACGCACACAACGCGCTCATGGCTCACGATGGCACTCTCACCGAAGATGATATTCGCGCTGTCGTCGTCGACGCTGGCCTTGACTGGGATGAGGTCGCCGCGCGCGGCGATGAGGACGATATCACCGAGAAAATCCGACAGACGCTTGAGATCGCGCAGCGACTGCAAATCAACGGCACGCCGAGCTTCGTCATCGGTGACGAGATCATTCCAGGCTTCGTTGAAGCTGAGCAACTGGAAGCGGCCGTCGCTGCAATCGATGGCTGAGGACACGGCCCCGTGTTGTGCGGAGGCGCGAATGAGTAGCTGCCGTAATGCCGAGAGAGATGCGTTTGACGTCGCAGCTTTTGTTTTCGCGACATTGCTCACGACTACCCATCGACACGAGATCATCACGACGACGACAGGCTTTGTGTTCGAAAGCGTCAATCGCACGACCAGCACGCCGTCCGCATGGCGACTCGAACAATCCTTCGTTGCCCTTACCCTCGAATGGGACGTTCGAATTAGGCGCAGTCCGTATTCGACGAGTGGCGTGATCGTCTATATCCGCACGTGGCCGTGGTCTGGCTCGAGCACGATTTTTGTGTTCGCGCGAGGTGGATCTATTCCGCCCGCTGTTATTCGAACGGTGGCGAACGGTTCAACAAGAAGGGCGACCACCGGTGCCTCGGTGACTTTGTTCGCCGTTATGGCGCCGGGCGTGGTGTCTCGGCGTTGACGACAACGGCCGCAAATCGCCTATCGGCCCGCTTTGATGTAACGCGCATGGCGACCAGACCCGCGCCTCTTGTCACCGTGGGTCATGATTGTCTTCGCCCTCGTTCAACTCGGAAGTGGGTTCACGCGCGTTGTGAACTTACGGCGGCAGTCCGCAATTCTTCAGCGTGTTTCGGCCGAGAAACCTGCCTTAGTGAGCGCTGCGAGGACTTCGGCACCGCTAACCTTCGTTTCGACGACCGCTTCCCGCGACGGCGGGTCCGCACTGACCTTTGCCCCTTCGCCGAGCGCGAAGATCGCCCGCGTCACGCTGGCGGCGCATCCACCGCATGCCATGTCGGGAACAAGGAGTTCCACGCTTTTTTCTCGAAAGTGTCCGTGTCGGCCATCCTGCCCCTTGCCACAGTGGGAAGGTCAACCTCGGGCGCGCCCGTCCGGCAACTTGACCTTCCCATGATAGGAAGGCCTACCTCCAATGGGTGTTCTTCCCTTGGAGGTGAAGCCGTGACGAAGACGATCCACCCGACCGAGAACCTATCGTTCGCTCGATCCTCGAATGTCGAGATCGGGATCGAGGGCATGACCTGCGCGTCTTGCGTCGGGCGGGTCGAGAAGGCGTTGGCTCAGTTGCCCGACGTTTCTTCGGCGAGCGTGAACCTCGCCACCGAGCGCGCGCTCGTCACCTTCGACGGCGCCGTCGATGTGCCGGCAGTGCAGGAAGCCGTGGAGAGGGCGGGCTACGCCGTCCGCGAAGGCACCGTTGAACTCGCCGTAGACGGCATGAGCCGCGCCTCGTGCGTTAGCCGGATAGAGCGCGCGCTCGCCGCAGTCGACGGTGTAATCGAGACCAGCGTCAACCTAGCCGCAGAGCAAGCGCGCGTACGCCTCGTAGCCGGGGCGATCCCGCCCGATACCCTGGTCCAGGCCGTCGAGCGCGCCGGCTACGCAGCGAAGGTGGCAGCCGGTGCCGAACAGGACGACGGCGAAGAGAGGCAAATCGCCGAACTCATGTCGCTTCGCCGCGCCGCCTTCTTGGCAGCGATCCTGACCATTCCCGTCGTCATCCTTGAGATGGGGACTCACTTTGTACCGGCACTGCGTGATGTCATCAACGCTGCGCTTGGCAACGAAACAAACTGGCTCATACAGTTCGCGCTTACCACTATCGTCCTTTTCGGCCCGGGCCTGCGCTTTTTCCAAAAGGGCGTTCCACAGCTTGTCCGCCTAGCACCGGACATGAACTCGCTGGTGGCGCTCGGAACAGGTGCCGCTTGGGCCTACTCGGTGGCCGTAACGTTTGCGCCGGGCGTCCTGCCGGAGGGAACGCACAACGTCTACTTCGAGGCCGCAGCCGTTATCGTGACGTTGATCCTTGTCGGACGCTTTCTGGAGGCGCGCGCTAAGGGCCGGACAGGCGAGGCGATCAAGCGGCTGATGGGCCTGCAGGCCAAAACAGCGCGCATCATGCGCAACGGCATTTCGATTGACGTGCGGCTGGAGGACGTGCGTGTCGGCGACAGTGTTTCAGTACGCCCTGGCGAGAAGGTGCCAACCGACGGCGTCGTGACGGAAGGTTCGAGCTTTGTCGACCAGTCAATGATAACCGGTGAGCCTATCCCTGTCGCCAAGAGCGAAGGCGACGACGTCGTCGGCGGAACCATCAACAAGACGGGTGCCTTCACCTTTCGTGCCAGCAAGGTGGGGTCTGACACGGTTCTGTCGCAGATCATTGAATTGGTCGAAGCGGCCCAGGGCGCGAAGCTCCCGATCCAGGCGCTTGTCGACAAGGTCACATACGTCTTTGTGCCGATCGTTATCGGTGTTGCTGTGGCGACATTTGCGGTTTGGTTCGCGTTCGGACCAACGCCTGCGCTCACCTTCGCGCTGGTAAACGCGGTGGCGGTCTTCATCATCGCGTGTCCGTGCGCGATGGGCCTCGCGACGCCGACCTCCATCATGGTCGGCACAGGGCGGGGCGCGGAGATGGGCGTTCTCTTCCGCAAGGGCGAGGCGTTGCAAACGCTTAGCGGGGCCAACATCGTCGCGTTCGACAAGACCGGAACGCTGACGAAAGGCAGGCCTGAGCTAACCGACATCGCAACAGCGGAAGGTTTTGCCGAAGATGAGGTGCTCGGCCTCATTGCCGCGGTCGAGGCTCACTCGGAGCATCCAATTGCCGAAGCCATCGTTCAGGCAGCGAAAGCCCGTCGGATAGACGTTGCCAAGGCGACCGATTTTACAGCTTCGCCGGGCCTTGGCGTGTCGGCGCTGGTCGCAGGTCGGCGTGTCGAGGTTGGCGCTGATCGTTACATGGCAAGGCTTGGGACGGACCCGCGCTCGTTCGCCGACAAGGCCGAGCGGCTCGCCGACGAAGGCAAATCGCCACTCTATGCTGCTGTGGATGGCCACCTAGCATCCATCGTTGCCGTCGCTGACCCTATCAAGCCGACGACGCGGCAGGCGCTCGACGCTCTGCACGCCGAAGGGCTCAAGGTCGCAATGATCACCGGCGATAACCGACGCACAGCGGACGCCATAGCGACCAGGCTCGGCATCGACACGGTGATCGCTGAGGTTCTGCCGGAGGGAAAGGTGGAGGCGGTGAAGTCGTTGCGTGCCGGCGGCCGGGTCGCATTTGTCGGCGATGGAATCAACGATGCACCGGCGCTCGCGGAGGCCGATGTTGGTATAGCCATCGGCACCGGCGCGGACGTTGCGATCGAGTCGGCCGACGTCGTCCTCATGTCCGGCGACTTGAAGGGCGTGCCGAACGCGATCGCGCTCTCGCGCGCGACGATCCGGAACATTAAAGAAAACCTCTTCTGGGCATTTGCCTACAACACTGCCCTGATCCCGGTCGCTGCGGGCGCGCTCTATCCAGTACTCGGAATCCTGCTGTCGCCGATCTTCGCTGCCGGCGCGATGGCACTCTCGAGCGTGTTCGTCCTGGGGAACGCGCTGCGTTTGAAGCGCTTCCGACCGCCCATCGGCACTGCGACAGCCGAAGCCACTGGTGAACTCGAGGTATTGCCAGCGGAGTAGAGTAGTAAGGAGATTCATATGAATATCGGACGAGCATCGAAAGAGTCGGGCGTCAACGCGAAGATGATCCGCTACTATGAAGAGGTCGGGTTGATCGAGAAGGCTGCGCGCTCGCCCTCGGGCTATCGTAGCTATCGCCCGTGCGACGTTCACACCCTACGCTTCATCAAACGGGCCCGCGATTTCGGCTTCTCGATGGAGAAGATCGCCGACCTTTTGGCGCTTTGGCGCGACCGCGAACGCGCGAGCGGGGACGTCAAACGGCTCGCGTTAGAGCATGTCGACGCCCTCGATACCAAGATCGCAAAATTGCAGACGATGGCGAACGCTTTGCGGCACCTTGCGGCACACTGCGGCGGTGACGAGCGGCCAGACTGTCCGATCATCGAAACGCTCGCCGCCGAGGAGCGCCCGCCCGACCGACTTCACAAGGCGGACCGTCGCGAGCGGCTCGGCGGACGCGCGTAGGTTGATAAAAGAGGCGACAGCGCGGAAATGATCGGCGCCCCGCATTATCAGGCAAGAGATGCTCTTGGCCCTGGACCACAGTCCGGGTCGTAGCCTCGGAACAACGGAGCGCAGAATCCCACTGACACTCGGGCAGCTCGCCGAAGAAACCGGATGACTGTGGACTCGATTTGCTTCTACAAGCGAAATGTCTCGTCTTTCCGCACAACCGTCCGGAAGCAAACTATCGAAGCTATTCCAGCCACAAGCTCAGATGTCTCAAGCTCAGCAAGAAAGCCCAGGGGCTAAGCTTCACCCCGGAAAACGTGGCCGAGCTTCTCGCTTTTGGGTGGTCGCCATAAAGCACCGCCGGCGACGTGCTGGGTGCGACTGAGAAGAAGATTGAAGCGCAGAAGAGCAAGATCGTTCAATACATTAAGATCAATCAACTGGCACGGTTACGAGTAGCGCTGATCACGCTCGCCGCCGAGTGCGATAGCGAAGGGCCGACGGATGATTGACCGACCCTCAACCATTTCTATGACAGTGAGGGTAATCGATTCGGACGCGATTGCGGCCTACTTCTGTCGGTAGGTGCGGGGGAAGGCGTCACTCTCAAGGGAATGGTCGCGGCGCGCTTCAGCCGCCAAGCATCGCAAGCCCTTTGTCGACGACCCCATGTCGAGGATCATCGTCCGCCAAAGCGGATAGCAATTCCTTCGCCCGCAAATAGGCTGACCTTGCTTCGTCTGTCTCGCCAAGCACGACGTAGGCGTTTGCCAGTCGAAGCCAGCCATCGAGATCACCAGGCTCTGTCTCGAGTCGCTTCGCGAGCCGGTCTACCATCGATTGGATAAACGCGCCCCTCTGCTCCTCCGGCATGCGCCCGGCGGCTTCCACTTGTTCAGGTGTCGGCTGCGGGCCTGCCGAAGGACCGTCTGGAGGCAGCGCGCGATAGGAGGCAAGCTCGAGCGGTGCGGCCCCGAATCGCGCCGCCAGGACATTCGCACGATCGACGAAGGACGGCATCCACGGCGCGAACGCGCCTTCTGCGTCAAGTCGACGTTTCAGTGCTTGGAAAGCCCCTTCAACGTCACCAGCTTGCTCGCGGGCGAGCGACTGGTAGAAGATCGCGGCCGGGTTGCGCGGATCGAGCGTCAATGCGCGCTCGAAGGCTGCGGCAGCTTTTGGTGTTACCGTGCCCCTTTCCGCGGCGACCAGCGCCTCGCCGTAACGCGAAAGCGCGTCGGCTCGGGCATCCGGCCGGTCGATCACTTTGGCAAATGCGGCGGCAGCGTCGCTGAACCGCCCCATCCGCATGTATGTTTGACCCAGCAACATCCAGCCTTCAGTGGAACTGTTGGGGTTGCTCTCAAGCTGAGAGCGAAGACGGGCGGTCGCCTCGGTGACCTTGGCGAGCCGTTGCCTCTCGTCGGTGCGGTCGGCGACCGGAACGCTCGGCACCTCCGGCTGCCCGATCTGGAGGTAGAGCGCTGTGCCTGCGAGCGGAACGAGGATCGCAGTCAGGACAATCAGCCCTCGCCCGCGCAGGGATGCGTTCTTCTCAGACTCTTTGCCGAGCGTAACCATTCGGCGCTTGATTTCGACTTCGGCCGCAGCTGCATCGTTTCCAGACAGGACGGAGCGCTCGCGGTCCCGGTCTACCTCCGCAAGCTGATCCTCGAGGATGGCGAGCGCGCTCTGCCGCCGCGCCAATGCGCGAGGACTCTTCGATAGCGCCGGCTGCAGCAACAGCCAAACGCTGAGGACTGCTAGTCCGCCGGCGATAAGCCAGAACGTCATCGCTCGGTTCCTCTGAGTCGCTCGAGCACGCGCCGCTCTTCGGCCGAAAGCGGTGGCGGCGCGTGGAGTGCTGCGTTGCGAGAACGCCGCGCGAGGAAGCTTGCGCCGACGAGTAGTGCAATGAGTGCGAGGACGAAAGGCGTCAGCCAAAGCGCGACAGTGCTTGCTTTGAACGGTGGACGGAAACGGACGAAGTCACCGTAGCGCGCGACGAGATAATCGAGCACCTCCTCGTTGGTGTCGCCGGCGCTCAACCGCTCGCGCACGATGATGCGCATGTCGCGGGCCATTTCGGCATTCGACCTGTCGATCGATTGATTCTGGCAAACCACACAGCGGATTTCCGCCGAGATTTCTCGAGCCCGCGTCTCCAGCAACGGATCGTCCAGCATCTCATCAGGCTCAACAGCCGCCGCGATCGGAACAATAATGAATGCGGCGAGACACGCCGCCGCCAAAGTTCGAACGCAACCCATCATGACGCTTCGGCTCCCTGAGCGACAGTGCGCGCCGCCTCAAGCGCTTCGAGGACTCGCTTGCGTTGATCGTCCGACACGATCGGACCCACGTGGCGCAACCGCACCGTTCCGCCTGCATCCACCACGAAAGTTTCGGGCACCCCCGTCAAACCCCACTCAATGCCGGCTCGCCCGTCATAATCGGAACCGATCCGGTCGTAGGGGTTGCCGAGTTCGTCGAGCCAGGCGCGTGCCTCAGCCGGCTTATCCTTGTAGTTGATGCCATAAAGAACGACGCCATCACGCTCGACCATGTCGGTCAAAACGCCGTGCTCAGCGCGGCAGGGGATGCACCAAGATGCGAACACATTGATCAGAACAGGTCCAGACCCTCCCGCGAGATCGTTGCGCGAGAGACCCGGGACACCAACGCCTTCGATAGCCGGCAATGCAAAGGCCGGCGCAGGTTCGTCGATGAGAACCGACGGGAGCACGGAGGGATCGCGGTCGGGGTTGAGGCCCCACAGAAGAAATCCCCCGATCGCTGCGACGACCGCCAGCGGCAATGCGAAGAAGAGGCGTTTCATCGGCGCTCACTCCGCCGGAACGACGGCCGGGCGAGCTTCGGCCGGCAGCGTTTTCCTTGGAGCGCCCACCCTCAGGCGCCGATCGCTGAGCGACACGATCGCTCCTGCGACCATTGCTGCCGCCGCCAGCCAAATGAACCCCACGAGAGGTTGGTAGACCACGCGCAGTGTCCAGGTGCCTTCGGCGTTCTCGGCTGCCGGCTCGCTGATGGTGGCGAGAAGATCGCCCATCGGCCTGGAGCGGATGGCCGCCTCTGTCGTGGTCGTGGAGGCGAGGGGATAAGCGCGACGCTCAGGTCGCAGCGTCGCGACCGGCTGCCCATCTCGAGTGACGAGGATCTCACCCATGCGGGACACGTAGTTCGGTCCCTGGACCGCTCTGACGCCATCGAAGCGAAGTTCGAATCCCGCAACCGTTACGGTCGTACCTTCCTTCGCGCTGACGATCACTTCCGTCTGCCATGCCGTCGACCCGACGAAGCCGAAAATCGCGATGGCAATGCCCAGGTGGGCAAGTGTCATGCCGTACGCGGCACGCGGCAATCCTTTGGCACGCCGCCAACTTGTCGATAACGAAACCCTAAAAAGTTGAACGCGATCAGCCCATTCGTTGATCGTGGCCGCAGCGAGCCAAACGGCGAAGGCGATCGCAATGAGAGCGAGCACTGGCCCTTCCGTGTCCCAGTACCACACTGCGAGTGCGGCGATGATCATGATAATGAAGGCGAACTTAAGTCGGTCGAGAACGCCGGCGAGGTCGGCGCGTTTCCAAGAGAGGAACGGACCGATACCCATCACAGCGACAAGCGGCAACATCAGGGGCACAAAGGTCACATTGTAGAAGGGCGGACCGATCGAAACCTTGTCGCCGGTGATGGCTTCCAAGAAGAGTGGGTAAAGGGTCCCAACCAAAACCGTCCCAGTGGCGACAGACAGGATGAGGTTGTTGACGATAAGCCCGGTCTCGCGACTGAGCGGCGCGAAGAGACCCCCGGGTTTGAGGTCCGGTGCACGCACGGCGTAGAGTGTCAAAGAACCGCCGATCGTGATGCCAAGCAACGCCAAAATGTAAATCCCGCGCTCCGGGTCGACGGCAAAGGCATGGACTGAGGTAAGAAGCCCCGAGCGCACGATGAAAGTTCCGAGAAGGCTGAGCGAAAACGCGAGTATCGCAAGTAGGATCGTCCAGCTCTTGAAGGCATCGCGCTTCTCGCTGACGATCGCCGAATGAAGCAGCGCCGTCGCCACCAGCCACGGCATAAACGACACGTTCTCCACTGGATCCCAGAACCACCAGCCACCCCAACCGAGCTCGTAGTACGCCCACCATGACCCGAGCGCGATACCTGCAGTGAGAAAGGCCCACGCGGCCAACGTCCAAGGGCGCACCCATCGTGCCCATGCCGGATCCACCCGACCCTCGATGAGTGCTGCCACCGCGAACGAGAACACGATCGAGAGTCCAACATAGCCGAGGTAGAGAAGAGGCGGGTGCAGCGCGAGCCCGACGTCCTGCAAGAGCGGGTTGAGGTCCTGACCCTCGAGCGGAGGTGGGAACACGCGCTCGAACGGGTTTGACGTAAACAGCATGAACGACAAGAAGCCAACGCTGATCCAGGCTTGAACACTAAGCGCTCGCGCCTTGAGGGCCTGAGGGATGTTCGCACCGAACAGCGCGACCGAAGCGCCGAAGAGCGAAAGGATCAGCGTCCAGAGAAGGAGCGAACCCTCATGGCTTCCCCACGTCCCGGCGACCTTAAAGATCAGCGGTTTAAGCACACTCGAGTTTTGAACGACATTGAGCACCGTGAAGTCACTGACGATGAAAGAGCGCATGAGCGCAATGAACGCGAACGCCACCAGGATGGCCTGAGTGATCGAGGTCGTCTCAGCACTCTTCATCCAACGAATTCGGCCCGTCGTAGCGCCGGCAATCGGAAGAACACCCTGCGCGAGCGCGACGACCAAAGCGACGCTCAAAGCAAACTGACCAACTTCTGGGATCACTCGAAATACCTCGCAATGGATCGCCAAGGATCCATGCCTCCCATGTTGGAATGTCAAGAACGGCGTGGCGCAGCAGTCCCCTAGCCAATCACGGTATCGTGAAACCGTGAGGCTTTGACCTTTCCATGTCGGAAGGTCTTAGCCGACCCTCAGGGTCGGACCGCGCCGGCCAACCGACCAAATCACAATATTGGGTCAACTTGTGAACGACACATCAGCCGCTTCCTCGGTGCCAACGATAAAGCCTCAAGAGCCTCAGTCAGGCGGTCCCATCATAAAATACGGGATGTGGATCTGCTGCGCAGTGATGCTCGCGCCGTTGGCGCTTTACTTCATTCAGGGCGAAATGATCACTAGCCTCTCTTCGACGCTTGCTCTGTTTGCGCCGCTCGCTCTGTGTGCTGGCATGCATTTCGTCTTGCACCGATCGATCGGGCGTTCGTGTCATGGCGGAACTGCCGAGGCCGAACAGAAGATCATAGAGGAGCCCAAACGCAGTGTCTTCGCCGACCGCTGAAGAGCCTGTCCAGAAACCCAGGCGACGGGATTTCCTTTACATCGCGACCGGTGCGTTCAGCGCGACCGCCGTCGGCGCCATGGCATGGCCGTTCATCGACAGCCTGAACCCATCAGCGGATGTCTCCGCCCTCGCCGAAGTCGAAGTTGACATCTCTGACGTCAAGGTCGGCGAACGCATCACCGTGATGTGGCAGAGCAAGCCGATCTTCATCGACCACCGCACGCCAGAGCAGATCGAGGCAGCAAGGTCCGAAGACATCGATGCTTTGCCCGATCCCGAAAGTGACGAGGCCCGCGTCACGCGGCCGGAGTGGCTAATCGTCGTTGGCGTGTGCACTCATCTCGGATGTGTCCCTCTCGGCCAGCGTCAAAATGATCCACTCGGAAATTGGGGGGGCTGGTTTTGCCCCTGTCACGGTTCGCACTATGACACCTCAGGTCGCGTCCGACGCGGCCCGGCACCTACCAATCTGGCCGTGCCGCCTTATGCCTTTCAATCCGACACTTTGATTGTCATTGGCTGACCGACTGTCGTAGGCGAACTGGTCTATTGGCTCACGTTCCGTACATGCGCCACGCACACAAATCAGAGTAGACCACTCCGCGCCAATCTTGTTCGCGCTGTTCGAAACCGCAGTGTTTAACGAATTTGGAGCCTCGAGGTTTCTGCTGATGGGTTGTTTGGCCCTATCGCAACCGCTCCTGTCGCCCTCGCTTTGGCCACCGCCGCGTCTTGGCTCGTTGGGGGACTGACCGTGTTTACGGCCCCGTGGTCCTGAAGGGACCGCCGGCTTCGCCGTTGTCCGATCTGGTCTGGTCATTTATTGATCCCGAGGATTGGATCGGGGTGCGATATCGCGGCGATGATTGGCTTGCGGTCGGCGCTCAAGCGGCGTCAACATCGGGTGGCTGACGGTGGACACCGCCACGGTCATGTCGGCCCTTGTCGTTCTGCTAACAGACCGCGCCATAGCCATTGGGATACTTCGATATTGACGCAGACGAAATCGGATCGTGCCCAACCACCTCACTTAGAACCTGCCGTCCACGAACTTCTCAAAAGCGGCAAGCGTTTCCTCGCTCACGTGGTGCTCGATCCCTTCGGCATCTCGTTCGGCGGTTACTTCGTTCACTCCGAGAGCGACCAGCATCGCAACGACGATGCGGTGCCGACGGCGACAGGCCTCCGCAAGCGCAAGTCCTTCCTCGGTCAAGAACACAGACCGATAGCGTTCACGCCGCACGAGCCCTTCTCGCACTAGACGATCTAGGTTTTTCGTCACCGTTGGTGGTCTGACACCAAGCCGTTGGGCCATATCGACGGGTCGCGCCTCACCGCACCTTTCAACCAGCTCGGCGATGAGCTCGACGTAGTCTTCCGCCATCTCACTTTCATGCGCGCTGCGGACCAGCGCGAATCCATCGGCCTGCTCGGCCGGCGCGCGCTCGCCGGGGTTCGACGTCTCGCCAAACGTGACTTCATTTTTCCGAGAGCTCTCCATCCGAGCAAGGTGGGGTCTGTTGCGGCGATTGACAAAACTTTGCTCGTGCCATCAAAGTTAGACGAGGCTAATTCTGATTGGTGTTGGCGCGATTATGAGAGCAAAGCCCACGATGCGAGCACGATTGACATATCTTGTCGCCGGCATGCTCACGGCCCTCGCAGCTGGCGCCGCGCACGCGACAGCGGTGCGCGAGGCGCCGTGGCTGCCGGAGGCCGCCGCGTACAGGTTGACACTGCACTACGCCAATCTTGTCCCGGTGCCGTGGGACGCGATCGAAGCGGCGTGGAGCGAACCTTATCGCGGCGCAGAGACCCGGTCCGGCGCACTCGATCGCATCGGCGTCGCAAGCAAGGTCAGCACCGACGCGCTCAACGCTGCAATCGGCGCCCGCGACCGGCAGGCGCTGTTCGCCGCCTCGACCCGGCTGATCGCGAAGCGGATCGAGGAGGAGCTCGACCGGACGATCGCTGCGGATGAGGCGGCCGTTGCGCAGGCGGCGATCTTGGAAGCACGCCAGCTCTATCGCGCATTCGCCGATCATCTCGACGCCGCGGACCCCGATGCTGGCCGGGCAATTGGGCTCGCCTTCTTGGAGCTGACGAGCGCCACAGGTTCCACCGGAGTGCTCGGCAAAGGGGCCGCGCCGCGTGACGTGGCGCGGATGGAAAAGGCGCGGGCGATGATCTCGGACTATCTGACGCTGAACTACCTGCCCGAACGCTTCGCCGAGAGGCCGAAATTGTCGGCCATCCCCGAAACCATCGCCGCCAGCCGGGAGGACGTCGACATTCCCGCATCGCTGCCGCCGGGCTCCGACATCTTCGACCAGGATCCGCTGCCCCTTCTCGTCCTGAACTTCGAGGAACAGGGCATCGAGGAGAGCGACCTGCCGATGGTCGCCTACGGCGATATGCTGTTCGACAGCCCGGAAGTTTTTGGCGATCCGGCTCGCGGGCTCGGCATCGCCTGCTCGACCTGCCATAATCGCTCCGATATCAACAACCGCTTCTTCATTCCAGGCGTCAGCCACCAGCCGGGCGCCGCGGATGTGGATGGCGCGTTTTTCAACGAATTGTTCAACGACCGTCGAGCGGATTCCCTCGACATTCCGACCCTGCGCGGTCTGCGCTTCACCGGGCCCTACGGCCGTGACGGTCGCTTCGCCTCGCTGCGCGAGTTCACGCGCAACGTGATCGTCAAAGAGTTCGGCGGCGATGAGCCGACCCCCTTCATGCTCGACGCGCTCGTTGCCTACCTCCTCGAGTTCGATTTCCTGCCGAACGCGATGCTCACGCCGGCGGGTGAATTGACCGAGGCCGCCCCCGAAGCCGCGCGGCGTGGTGCGGCGATCTTCCAGCGGCCAATGGAGGGGCTAAGCGGGCGCTCCTGCGCGAGCTGCCACGTCCCCTCGGCCAACTTCCTGGATCGCCGCGCCCACGATATCGGATCGGTCGACGCGGCCTATGACGGCGCGCGTGCGGGCGCCCTCGACACGCCGACGCTCCTCGGCAGTGCCTACACGGCGCCCTATTTCCACGACGGGTCGCTGCCGACGCTCGCGAGCGTGGTGGAGTGGTTCGACGAGACGAAATCGCTCGGCTTGTCGCAGCGCGAGCGCGCCGATCTCACCGCCTATCTGGAAGCCGTCGGCGCGGCGGACGAACCCTTCGAGGCGTTCGACGAACGCAAGACGCGGTTCCGGCTCGCTTTCGACGAGCTGACCACCTTCGCCTCGACCCTCGATACCCTGCTGCCGGCCCGTGACGCGCAGCACGCGCTGCTGCTCGTCGACACCGTCGCCGCGGACCTCGCCGCCGACGCCGGCACCATGGCGAACCTTTCGGCCCGGCCAGAGATCTACCGGTTGGCCGACATCCTTGTTGCGGTCGGTGAGGCCGTCCGCGCCGCGGACTGGACGAGCGCAGAAGAGCACTGGTCACGCTTCAAGGCGAAGGCCGAGGCCATCGACGAAAGGGTCTACTGATGACGCCGACACTTACACGCCGCGGCCTTCTGACAGTGGGCCTCGGCGCGTTGCTGGTCGCTGGGGCCGCGCCCTTGCTGGCGCAAGAGGAGCGGCTGCGGCTCGCCTTTATCCCACAGGAGAACCCCGAAAAGCTCCTCGGCGACGTCGACGCGATCACCACCTGGCTGTCGCAGGACATCGGTGTGCCGGTCGAGGGCTTCGTCACCATCGACCATGCCGCCGCGGTCGAGGCGCTGCGCAACGGCGATGCCGATATCTCCTTCATGGGCGCGTTGCCCTTCGTGCTCGCGGAGGCCGAGATCGGCGCGGTCCCGCTGCTCTCCGAGGTCTATCGCGGCGCGCCCCAATACACCGGCCGGGTCTTCGTCAGGCGCGACAGCGGCATCACATCGCTCGCCGACCTTGCCGGACAAGACATCGCCTTTGCCGACCCGATCTCCGAATCGGGCTATCTTTACCCGCTGGCCGAGTTCGAGCGCGCCGGCCTGATCTCGGGCGTCGAGGATGCCGATTCATTCTTCGGTCGCGTTTACTTCGCCGGCGGCTATCAGCAGGCGATGCAGGCGATGGCGCAGGGTCTCGTCGCGGCGGCGGGTGCCAGCCAGTACGCCGACCTCCTCCTCACGCCGCAGCAGCAGTCGCAGGTGACGTGGATCGCCGAAAGCCCTGCAATCCCGAGCCACGTGGTCATCGCCCGTCCCGGCCTCGACGACCGCCTGAAGGAGCGCTTCGTCGAAGCAATGATGCAACTCAACGAACCCGAGCACCGCGACAAGCTGCAATACGTCTACGGGCCGGACGGCTATCTCCGCGCGGACGCCGCCGCCTTCGACGGGGTGCGCGAGATCGCGCGCAAATACGGGCTCCTGTCGTGACCCGCACCGTCGAGACTGACGACATCAGCTTCGCCTATCGGGGTGGCGAGCTGTCGGCGCTCGAAAGCTTCAGCCTCGCGGTCGAGCCAGGCGAGCAGGTGGCGCTCCTCGGCCCCTCGGGCGCCGGCAAGACCACGTTCTTGACGCTCCTCGACGGACGCCTGCGCGGCTGGACCGGCCGCGCCGCCGTTCTCGGGAAGGCGCTCGATCCGGCGCGCCCGCCGCCCAGAACCGCGCGGCCGGACGTTGGCTTCATTTTCCAGGAGTTCGCGCTGGTCGAACGCTCGACCGTCCTGCGCAATGTGTTGAACGGACGGCTCGGGCGGATGACATCCGTCGCCGCGATCCTCGGGCGGCACGCGCCCCGCGACCTCGCGATCGCCCGCCAGGCGATGGCCGATTGCGGCATCGCCGAGCTTGCCGACAGGCGCGTCGATACCCTCAGCGGCGGGCAGCGCCAGCGCGTTGCCATCGCCCGTTGCCTGGCGCAGGAACCGCGCCTCATCCTCGCGGACGAGCCTGTCAGCAACCTCGATCCGGCGCGCGCTTCCGACGTCTTGAACGTCATCACCGCCGCCGCCGCCAGGCGCGGTGCGACCACGATCTTCACCTCCCACCAGCCCGACCTCGCGGTGCGCTTCGCCTCCCGCATGGTCGGCATGTCAGAGGGCCGTATCGCCTTCGACCAACCCGTCGAAAATGCCTTGGGAGACGACATCGCCGCGCTCTACCACGCCGACGCGCCTCACCTCAGGGTCGTGCAGTGACGGCAGGCCGCGGGTGGAGCGGCTTCCTCGCCGGCCTGGCGCTTGCCGCGGCGATCCTGTGGTCGCTCTTCACCGCCGACGTCGACCTGTCGCGCGTGGTCTCGGCGGGACCGCGCATTGCCGAATTTCTCGGCCGAATGGTGCCGCCTGACACCACCGTGATGCCCCAGATTATCGCGGGCACCGCCGAGACGCTGCGCATCGCCATTTTGGGCACCCTCGGCGCGGTGATCCTGTCCGTGCCGCTGGGGCTCGCCGCCTCCGAGACGATGGCCCCGCCTGGGGTGCACCGCACGGTCCGCACGCTGCTCGCCTTCATCCGTGCGATCCCGCTCCTGTTGGTCGCGATGCTGATGGTGGGCGCGGTGGGGCTCGGCCCGCTTCCCGGGATCATCGCGATTGCGATCCACGCCGCGGGGATGCTCGGAAAATTCTACGCCGAAGCCATCGACGGGGTCGCCCGTGCGCCCATCGACGCGCTGGAAAGCGCCGGCGCGGGCCCCCTCGCGCGGCTGCGCCACGCGATCTGGCCGCAGATGGCGCCTGTCGTCGCGCGCGACACGATCTTCCGCTTTGAGCTCAACCTGCGCGAATCTCTTATCCTGGGCATCGTCGGAGCGGGCGGCATCGGCTTCTACATCCAGACCTATGTACGCTCATTCCAGTACGAGAAGGCTGCGAGTGTGACGATTGCCGTCGTCCTACTCGTCATCGTCATCGAGGCCATGAACGTCGCGCTGCGGAGGAGGTTTTCGTGAATGGCCGCATCCGGGCGCTCCCACGTTTCTGTCGTTCGCGCATTTGACGCCCGTCCTTCCATAACCTGGCACAGTACCTCGGTTCGGTTCGGCTCAAGCGTCATCGGCACCGTCGTTAGCCAACGCCAACATCCGAAGTCAATAAGGACGGGGTGCAGTATGGGACATTTCTAGTTCGTTGAAGTGAGATGTTATTAGGCTATATTTGTCGATCGCATAACGATACTATGAAGCGCGTTCAAGGAGGTCGAATACTAAGACGATTTACGCGGCGTAGCGCACTCGAAAAAAGTCCTTTTATTGGATCAATAGAGTTAACGACCATACTTCTGGATAACCAATTTTATAAGCAATTGTAAGAATGATGAAGGTGGGGCGTCGACAGCGTTTGCATTATTGGTGCGGGGTGCGGAGTGCGGAGTCTCGCAGCAGGTCGACGCGTATGTTAATCTGGTCTGCTGGCTAACAAACAGCAGATTATGTGCACGAAACGCGATTGAGAAATCTACACGTTAAATTCACTCGTACGGTCAACCAGATTTCGCAGCGTTTAGAGCGACAGAAGGTGTCTAGAATGGAGCTCAAGCAACTTCGTTGTTTCGTTGCAGTAGCAAATTCTGGAAGCATCACCGGCGGCGCGAGAGTACTCGGTCTTCGCCAGCCGACCGTGAGCAATCACATCCGCAGGCTCGAAGATCGGTTCTCGACCAACCTGTTCGAACGCAGCGTGCGGGGAATGACGTTGACGTTCGCTGGCCGACAGTTTTTGCGGACAGCGCGACGCATCGTCGAGGATCTCGACTTGGCGTTTGCACGTGCCGATCGTGTTGCCGAAGCCAAGCTGGGTGCGTTGACACTGGGGTTCTACACCTCGCTGAGTGGTGGTCCGCTGAGAGAGACGCTAAAGTTGTTTCGGTCAGAGTCGCCGGATGTCACGGTCGAGCTGCATGAGGGAAGTCCGCCGGATCTTCTCGAGCTGCTTCGAGAGCAACGCATCGACCTTGCGGTCACGGTGCTCGACGTATCAAACGAGGAGTTTGACACACAGAAGATCTGGGACGAAGAATTAGTGGTCGCGTTTGCAAACGAGCACCCGCTCGGCGTCCGCGAAGCGCTGAGTTGGAAGGACCTCGAAGAAGTCCCTTTGGTCGTTCGGACCTGGGAGAGTGGGTCGGTGCTTTACAATTTCCTTTCTGCTCGGATTGCCCCCGACAATTACGTTCACGCCGAACAGCACTACGTCTCTCGTGAGGCATTGCTAGGCCTCATAGGGATTGGATTCGGGATGACGGTCATGGGTGCGTCGGCGGCAGCCGCCTCTTTCCCGGGCGTTGTCTTCCGGTCGCTCACTGGGCCGCATGCAACGGTTTCGGTGAACGCCGTGTGGCTGAAGGGGAACGACAATCCCGCGCGTGGCCGGTTCGTTTCGTTGATCAGGGACTGGCGTCTTCGTCGGTAGAAGGTCCGACGAAAGGACTTGGCCGCCGCTGGTGATCTTCGCTTGCTGAGCGACGCAAACGTGCAAATCCGCGGTCGGTCGCCATGAAGCGCGCGAGCATTGGCGCGACGATTTTCGCAGCGTCGACTTTTTGTCCGGTCTCCGCAGCGAGAAGCTCGGCGTAGACAACCAGGTCGCGGTGGACGGGCGCCGGCAGCTCGACGGTCATCTTCACAGGTGTTTCGTCAACGAGAGGACCGAGCTTGAGCTTTGCCATTTTTCAGGTCGCCGGTTCGAAGACGAGATCGCGGGTGACCATGACCCGGACCGGATGGCCTGGCCTGATGGTGAGCGTGGGCGGGATGTCGAGCTGGCGTTTGACAATCTCCTCGCCAGCGCGCCCGACGGTGTCTTGTCCGCTCTCGCGGATCGCGCGGGCAATCTCGCTCTCATCGTCGGTGCCGACTTCGCTGGCGACGCCAAGGAGCGTCGCGAGGCCGGCGGCCATGAATATGCGTCTCCAATGGTTGTTCACTCGATCCTGAAGGCCGGCGTAGCCCTGCCTGTCTGCTCCCGGAAGACGCTCCAACACAACGGACCGACCGCCCGGCAGAGTTAAGCGTGTCCAGACGAGGAGGATCCGGGACTGTCCTCCGCCGACTTCCGCATCGTACTCGCCGATAAGCCTGGCGCCTTGCGGGATGAGCAGGAAGCGGCCTGTGGGTGTGTCGTAGACATTTTCTGTCACCTGGGCTGTGACCTGACCGGGCAGATCGGAGCGGATCCCGGTCATGAGCGCGGCTGGAATGACGCTGCCGGCTTGCAAGACGTAGGGGCTCGCCGGAGGTGAGATCCGGTCCGGACTGACGGTGCGTCGGTCCACAGGCGCGTTGAGGAAGGACAGCCGTTCGTCCGTGGCGGACGGTGTGGCTTGCGCCTGTAGACCGGTCAGACCGGACAAGTTGGAGGCTCCCGCGGGACCGGTCGGCAGGGCCAATGATGGCGCACCTTGGGTCTGGGCGAATAGCCGGCTTGTCCGGGCAGCCTCCATCTCCGCGAGACGCTGTTGCTCGGCGGGATCTAGTTCGCCCGCTCCGGTCAGGCTCGGCGGCGCAACCGGCTGTCCGTCTCGCTGAGCCCGCACGATGGCTCGACCAAGATCGCCCGGGAGCGGCGGGCCGAGCTGCGGCACGCTCCGCTGCAAGCCGGTGTAGTCGCGCGGCAGTTGGGCGAGTTCGTCGGCGACCGGAGGGTTCTCGGTGCGGTAGAGTTCGGCGGGTGCCCCGTTCTCACGGGTCTGCAGCGCGACGATGAGCATGGCGCCGACACCGAGGCCGGCGATCGTTGCGAGGCCGATAAGAACCCGGCGGGAGAGCCGCACCACGCGTGGCGGTTCTGAGCGAAGCCGCATCTCGGCTTTGATGTCTGGCGCAGTCCCCGACGATGGCTCGCTCATGTCGCCCGCGTCCGCTGACGCACGATCCGAACCGTCTGTTCCGACCGGCCGGTGCCGAGGCGCAGCTCCGCAGCGCCGAATAGCCGATCGACGATGAGGACGTTGCGGTGAATGCGGCTGTTGACGAGTTCTGGTTTGCCGTCGGGGCCGATAACAAAAAGCGGCGGCATCTCGCCCTGCACGATGCCGGCTGGGAACTCGATATAGACTCTTCTGCCGTCGTCGTAGACACGGCGCGGGCGCCAAGGCGGAGTGTCACCTTCGAGCACGTAACGGTGGCGCATCTGCGCTTCGGGCGGCAGAACCGGCTTCGCGGTGACCCTCACCCGACGGCGATTGCGGTTCTCCGGATAATACCAGGCCACCGACGGCATGTGTGTGTCTTCGCTGGAGATCAGCTCCAGATGGTAGGTGCGTCGATCGGTGTTCAAGACGAGGTTCGTCTCCAGATCGGGTCGCGTCGGCTTGACGATGATATGGACCCGCTCGCTCCGGCCACTGCCACTCACGGTGTCTCCGATGATCCAACGGGCCGTGTCGCCGGCAGCGATGGGGCCTTCGCCGACTAAGGTCTCGCCATAGTCGAGGGCGATCTCTGTCACCTTACCGGGGCTGGCATAGATCCGATAAAGTGCGCCGGGGCTGTAGTGGTAGACCTGGACGGCATTGAAATACCCACGACGCTTCGGCTCGATGCGGGCGGCGCTGTTCGCTGACGCCACTTGCGCAAGAGGCGTCGTCGCGGTCGTGCCGCCCCGCGCCGGCGTCACATTCGGCGGCCGGAGCAGCGCGGTTGGGCCGGTATCTGACACCGTCGCGCTGATCGGCGCGGGCATGGGCGGAACAACGTCGTCGTACGCGATCTGCGGTGGTTTGTTCGCGCACGCGGCGAGCACGACGGCGATGCCGACAGGCCAAAACATTCGGATCATTCGCCGAGCTCCTTGGACCAGTTGAGGGCGTGGACGTAGATGCCGAGGGGATTTTTTCGAAGTCGCTCTTCATCGCGCGGTGGCTGCAGGATGATTGTGAGGATCGCCGTCCAACGCTCGGTGCCGGAAAGCTGACCGTTGGTGTAGCTCCGCTCGCTCCAGGCGACGCGGAAGGAGTTCGGGCTCGCACGGATGACGCTGGATACGTCCACGGAGATCTGCGTTTCGCCGACCTTGGCGAAGGGATCGCGCTCGCGGGCATAGTCGTTGAGGGCCAGCGCGCCGCGGTCGGTGGCAAAATCGTACGCCTCGAGCCATTGACGACGAAGAACCACGGGATCGGCCGGGATGGCGCGTACCTCCTCGATGAATCGCGCCAGGTGCCATGCGATCTGTGCGTCGGTGGGCTGGTATGTGGCGTCGGCGGGTGCGACGGCCTGCGCGCGGCCGAGCCGGTCCACCTGAACCACCCAAGGGGTGACCGTGCCGCGGGTCGATTGCCAGACAAGGGCGGCCGAAAGCGCCGTGACCAGGGTGAGTTGACCGAGAGCCATCAACCGCCAGTTCTTGGCCTGCACCCGCGCGGAGCCTATGCGTTCGTCCCAGGCCTGGCCGGCGCGCTGATAGGGTGTTTCGGGTTCGGGCGTCTTGCCGTACCGCACGCTCGGCCGCTTGAACATTTTCTCAGTCCTTCCCGCTCACGCTAATGGACGCTCCGCTGCCGTGGCTGTCCCCGGATCGCACAGCTTGGGCGACCGTGGTGGCGCCATGGCTGAGCGCCTGCCCTCGCTTCATCCGCCGGGCCCAATCCGGCGGGCCATCGGCAGCTCTTGTCGCTGACGTCGTCGATGTGTGGGGCTGAGGTCCGCCTGCTGCGGCGGAGCCAGCCTGCCCTCCGGCCACAAAGCTCTGCTGAAGCGAACCCGCCACTCTGCGCAAAGGGCTCGTCGCCGCAGCCGCGCCAGCCTTCGCGGCGCCCATGCCACCACCGACAAGCCCTGCGGCGCCGGACTGACCGCCCGTGCCGGTTCGATACGCTCCAGCGGCACCGCCAGCCGCGAACGCAGATCCGCGCGAGGTTGCGCCCAACGCACTGGCGCCCATGCGGGCAGCTGCTCCACCGGCCATCGCCGCACCGCCGACAGCGAGCCCCGTCCCTACCGCGGCGCCCGCACCAAGTTGCGGCCCACCGGAGATGAGGCCGTTGGCGATGCCTGGCCCGAAGATGCCTAGCCCGAGCAGGGAGAGTGCGGCGAGGACGATGGCCATGGCGTCCTCGATTGTCGGCTGTGTTTCGCCAAAACCCACCGTGAATTCGCCGAAGAGCGTCGAACCGATGCCGACGATGACGGCGAGCACCAACACTTTGACGCCGGATGAGACCACGTTGCCGAGGACGCGTTCCGCGAGAAAGGCGGTCTTCCCGAAGAGTCCGAAGGGGATGAGAATGAAGCCGGCGAGCGTCGTCAGCTTGAACTCGATAAGTGTGATGAAGAGTTGGATCGCGAGGATGAAGAAAGACAGTAGTACGATCGCCCAGGCGAACATCAGCACGATGATCTGCACAAAATTCTCGAAGAACGAGATGTAACCCATGAGGTCAGCCATGGCAGCGAGGATCGGCCGGCCGGCGTCGATACCCACCTGTGCGACCCGACCTGGCTGCAGAAGCTCCGCGGCGGTCATGGAGCCCCCGGAGGCCTGCAGGCCGAGCCCCGCAAAGCTGTCGAAGACGATGCGTGCGAGCGTATTCCAGTTGCCGATGATGTAAGCGAAGATCCCGATGAAGATCGTTTTCTTCACCAGCCGTGCGAGGATGTCGTCGTCGGCGCCCCAGGCCCAGAAAAGCGCCGCGAGGGTGACGTCGATGACAATCAGTGTGGTGGCAAGAAAGGCGACCTCACCGCCCAGGAGCCCAAACCCGCTGTCGATGTAGCTGGCGAAGACATCGAGGAAGCGATCAATGACACCGGTCCCATCCACCGCTCAGCGATCTCCCGCAGTCTGCGGTGGCATCGCGTTATCGAGCCCCAGAAAGCGGCGGCGGTTCTCCTCCCAGATCCGTTTGCAGGCTTGGTCGTCGACAGCGGATTCGCCCAGATCACGGCATCGATGAAGTTCTCGCGATTGCGGCGCAGGCGCTGGCTTTGCGCCTTGGCCCGTTATTTCGCCGCGGGGACGAACGCTTCCGTTGCTCAACATGGTGATGCTCGCCACGGCCAAGACCAAAGCGATGGTCACGAGCCCAAGAATGCGAACTGGCGTAGGCATCATCGGTTTAGTTGCCGAACATGCGCACGGGGGTAGAGCGGTAGCCCGCTCCCGGGGCAAGGAAGCGTTGGAGTTGCTCGCGCGCTTGCTCCTGGGTCGCGGCCTGTCGAGCCAGCTCCAGAGCCTCGGCTCGGCCTTGCGCGGCCATGAGCGCCGTAAGGTCGGCAAGCTGCTGGGCCTGGAGCGCCACGAGCTGATTACCGGCCTGTGCCGCCTGAAGTGCGCCCGTGGCGTTCTGGCTGGCGGACACCAATCGAGAGACAACCCGCTGTGCATTGTCGATGTTGCCGACCACGGTGGCTTGCGTCTTGAGGGCGTCCTCGAAACCGGCGACGGAGGTCTGCCAGCGCTCGCGTGCCGCGCCGATGAGGTCGCGATCGGACACGCCGGAGAGGTCCCCACGATAGGTCGCTTTGAATGCCGCCTCGATGGCCTGCACATTGTAGGCAATCCGTTGCGCCTCGCGCATGAGGTCCTGCGTTTGACTGAACGCCTCTTGCAGCTGCGCAAGGGACGACTGCGGCAGGCTCGCGAGATGGCGCGCCTGGTTGATCAACATGGCCGCCTCGTTCTGAAGCGACGTGATCTGGTTGCGGATCTGCTCGAGCGATCGGGCGGCGGTCAGAAGATTCTTACTGTGGTTCCAGGGATCGAACACCAGCCGCGCCGCTGTAGCCGGCGATGCCGTCATGACGGCGACCGGCATAACGACAAGCGCGGCGGCGAGCATGAGCGTGCCGAGGCGTCTGTTACGCATCGGTGGCCTCCTGTAAAAATTGCTGGGGAAGAAGGTCGGCAGCCCAGTCGAGACCGCGGTGGCGGAGCCACGCGGCCGCGAAAGCGTCCCGGCCATGCTCTTCGATCAGTTTTGCGATCGCGGTCTGATCGGCCTTCGCCGAAGCCGCGCAAAAGGCGAGCGCCACGTCCGAGAGGCCGAGCTCGAACAGCCGATTGCCGCGGCGGGATTGGCAGTAGTAGTCGCGTTTGGGGGTCGCCTGCGCCAGACTTTCGATCTGGCGGGCGTTCAATCCGAAGCGTTCGTAGATGGCGAGAATCTGGGGCTCGAGGGCACGCTCGTTAGGCAGGAAGATGCGGGTCGGACAGCTCTCGATGATGGCCGGCGCGATGGCGCTATTGTCGATATCCGCAAGCGACTGGGTGGCGAAGACGACGCTGGCGTTCTTCTTGCGCAGTGTTTTGAGCCACTCCTTCAACTGCGCGCCGAAGGTGGGATCATCGAGGGCGAGCCAGCCCTCGTCGACGAGGATGAGGGTCGGGGCGCCTGTCAGGTTCGTCTCGATGCGGTGGAAGAGATAGGCAAGGGCGGAGGGTGCGGCGGCGGTGCCAATCAGCCCTTCGGTCTCAAACGCCTGCATCTCGGTATCGCTGAATTCCTCGGCCTCGGCGTCGAGCAGACGGCCCCAGGGACCGTCGAGGGTGTAGGGCTGGATGGCGCGCTTCAGGTCCGCCGACTGAATGATCACGGCAAAACCGGTGAGCGTGCGCTCCTCCTTGGGGGCCGACGCCAGACTCGTCAGTGCCGACCAGATGAGGTCGCGGTGGAGTGGGCCCACCTCGACACCCTCGCGCATCAGCACACCGGTAAGCCAGGAGGCGGCCCAAATGCGCTCGCTTTCCTCGTGGATGTTGGCGAGTGGCTGTAGCGCCACTGGGACACTATTATCGCCGGACAGCACACCGCCGAGATCGTGCCAATCGCCCCCCATGGCGAGCGCCGCGGCCCGGATCGAACCGCCGAAGTCGAACGCGAACACCTGAGCGCGTGAATAGCGTCGGAACTGCAACGCCATCAACGCGAGCAGCACGCTCTTGCCGGCTCCCGTGGGACCAACAACAAGGCTGTGACCCACGTCGCCAACATGGAGCGACACGCGGAACGGGGTCGAACCGTCGGTCTGGGCGTAGAAGAGCGGCGGTCCATCCAAGTGGGCATTCAAGGCCGGCCCGGCCCAGACGGCCGACAGGGGGATCATGTGGGCGAGGTTGAGCGTCGAGATCGGTGGCTGGCGAACGTTGGCATAGAGCTGGCCTGGCAGGCTGCCAAGCCAGGCCTCGACGGCGTTCACCCCCTCACGGATGGCGGTGAAGTCGCGGCTCTGGACGATTTTCTCGGCAAGCCGCAGCTGCTCGTCGGCAACGCGCGGATCCTCGTCCATAACGGTGAGGGTGGCCGTGACATAAGCCCAGCCGACTATGTCGGCGCCGAGCTCCTGCAGCGCCTCGTCCGCGTCGAGCGCCTTATTCGCGGCGTCGCTATCGAGGAGCGTTGCGGCCTCGTTGGTCATGATTTCTTTGAGGATCGCACCGATGCTCTTGCGCTTGGCGAACCACTGGCGGCGGATGCGCGTCAGCAGTTTCGCGGCATCGGTCTTGTCGAGGCAGATGGCACGGGTTGACCACCGGTAGGGAAAGGCGAGTCGATTGAGCTCATCGAGAATGCCGGGGAAGGTGGCGCTTGGAAATCCGATGATCGACAGCGTTCGAAGGTGATGCTCGCCGAGCCGGGGTTCCAGTCCACCGATGAACGGCGTGTCGGCGAGAAGCGCATCGAGGTGCATGGGCGTTTCGGGAACGCGTACGTTCTGCCGGTTCGGCGATATGCACGAATGGAGGTAGGTGAGAGACTCGTCATCGGAGAGCCAGACGGCTTCCGGAAAGACCGTTTGCAGAAGATCGAGAACACGACCTGAGCGATCGACGAAGCTCGCGATCTGCTCGCGTCCATCAACGCCTGCATTCCGGTCGCGGCCTTCATACAGCCAGCCCTCTGCACGCGACGCCTGCTCCGCGGGTGGTAGCCAGACCAGTGTCAGAACATAGCGCGACTCGAAGTGGGCTCCGGCCGCTTCGAACTGTGCCTTGCGCTCGGCGTCCACCATGGCTGACACCGGGTCGGGGAAGGTGCTATCGGGATAGACGGTCGCCGGCACCCGCTGAGCCTCGGCGAAGATCGTCCACCCCGAGCCGAGGCGGCGGAGCGCGCCATTGAGGCGGCTCGACACCGCGACGAGCTCCGCAGCTGTGGCGGAATCAAGATCGGGCCCACGAAACCGCGCCGAGCGCTGCAGCGAACCGTCCTTGTTGAGGACGATGCCCTCATCGACCAGCGCCGCCCAGGGCAGATAGTCGGGCAGAAGCTGCGGCTTTCCGCGATATTCGGAGAGGTGAAGCATTTTATACCCGCAGATGCGCCGGGTAGCGCAGATGCCGACGCACCACGTCGACGAACTGCGCGTCGCGTTTGGCCGCCCACACCGCGCAAAGGTGCCCGATGAGCCAGATGGCGAGGCCGACCAGCCAAAGCCGCAGCCCGAGACCGATGGCAGCGGCGAGAGTGCCGTTGGCGATGGCGAGGGTTCGCGGCGCACCGGCGAGCAGCATCGGCTCGGTCAACGCGCGATGGACAGGGGCAAAGAACCCTGGGACGTCTTCCGCGGCGGCCATCAGATCACGACTCCACCGCCGAAGGAGAAGAACGACAGAAAAAAGCTCGACGCGGCGAAAGCGATGGAGAGGCCGAAGACGATCTGGATCAGGCGACGCGCGCCGCCCGAGCTGTCGCCAAAAGCGAGCGTCAGCCCGGTAATGATGATGATCATCACCGCGACGATCTTTGCGACCGGACCTTCAATGGATTCAAGGATGGCTTGAAGCGGCGCTTCCCAGGGCATGTTTGAGCCGGCTGCGGCAGCGGGCGCTGTGGATGCGACGGCGAGGACGGCCGCCAGCGCCACCGCGCCGGCAAGATGGCGAGGCGTCATCAAAAGTCTCCGGGCAGGGGAATGAGCGGGGCGATGGCATAGTCGCCGGTCTCGGTCAGGCCGCGCATGGTCGCGAGTTCCACAAGACGGCGCTCGGCGCCGCGGCCGGACAGCACGGCGACCACATCAATGGTCTCGGCGATGAGCGAGCGAGAGACGGTGACGACCGCTTCCTGGATCAGCTGCTCGAGTCGCCGCAGCGCTCCGAGCGCCGTGCCGGCGTGGATGGTCCCGATGCCGCCCGGATGACCGGTGCCCCAAGCCTTGAGGAGATCTAGGGCTTCCGGGCCACGCACCTCGCCGATGGGGATGCGGTCAGGCCGCAGGCGTAGCGATGAGCGCACCAGGTCGGAGAGCGAGCAGACGCCGTCCTTCGTCCGCAGGCTGACGAGGTTCTTCGCTGCGCATTGCAGCTCACGCGTGTCTTCGATGAGGACGACACGGTCAGACGTATGCGCGACTTCGGCCAGGAGCGCGTTGGTCAGCGTCGTCTTGCCTGTAGATGTCCCGCCGGCGACCAAGATATTCTTGCGCTCGGCGATCGCGGTTCGCAGGGCATCCGCTTGCTCTGCCGTCATGATGTTCTTTGCGACATAGTCGCCGAGGCCGAACACAGCGACGGCGGGCTTGCGAATGGCGAAGCTCGGCGCCGCGACGACCGGCGGCAGCAGCCCTTCGAAACGCTCCCCGGTCTCGGGCAGCTCCGCCGACACGCGGGGCTCGGATGCATGGACTTCAGCACCGACGTGGTGTGCGACGAGGCGGATGATCCGCTCACCATCCGCGGCCGCGAGGGTTTTGCCAGTGTCAGCGAGGCCAGAGGTCAACCGATCGACCCAGAGCTTGCCGTCTGGATTCAACATCACCTCGACGGTGGCCGGATCTTCCAGGAGCGCTGCGATGCCTGGCCCCAGTGCCGTGCGCAGCATACGCGCGCCGCGGGCAGAAACCCCAATTCGGAGAGGATGGATGGACACGTAAAAAGGCCCCGCTTGAGAAGGCGCGGAGAAGCCGCGCGGCGGGGACGAGTAGAAGAGGCAGCGAACGTCTCAGATCAACAAGGTGTTCGCGGCTGTCGAACCGTGGCGTAGAGAAAGAAGGGAACGGCGATTTGTCCAGATGCCGGCGGCTCCGTTTACAGACACCCGCCCGTCTTCTGACCGTCCAGTTCCTCAGAGATCTCCTTGCGGAACACCGATCCCTTGGCCAGGCGGCGTCCGAGCGCTTCCACAAACGCGTCGTAGCGCTCGCCGCCCTTGGCCCGTGCTGCCTCCTGGTGGGCATCGGGCGGGCTCGGCATAACGGTGAGCCAATGCCGTACGAAGAGCGCGAGGGTTTCTAGGGCGATGGTCTGGTCGCGCTCCAAGCGCTCTTGTGAGCGGTTCAGCCGGTCGAGCCTGGAGGTCAGCGCCGCCTCCTGTCGCTCAGTCTCATCGGGGGTGACGAATGAGGCGATGGCCGCTTCGGCGACGAGAGACAGCGAGCGATCACGTCGATCGGCATAGACGATCAGCGCCTTCATGATGTCGGGCTCAAGATACACTGAAAGCCGTTGCTTGCGCATGATCGTTCAGAGCTCGATGCCGTCGCCGGGATCCAGCGCCGCCTGTCGTGCCATCGTGCGGAAGCGGGTCTGCAGCGCTTTTGCCCGAATGGCATCCTCGTCCGCCTCGTCGGCCGAGCCATCCTCGTCGAACGCAAACTCCCTACGCACGTCCACATCCTCGGGCGTCAGCGCCACTTCGACGGGCAGGTCCGGCGCGCGCCGGATCCCGCCCTCGCCACCTTCGGCTCCGGCCTCGTCGCACCGGGGCGCAACGGCAACCGAGGCAGGCAGCGAGAGCTCAGCGGTCTCGCTCCAATCATCCGGCCGGATGGGGTCATCAGTTGACGTCGTCGGGCGCGGCGGCAGGACGCGCGGTTGGAGCTGAGGATCTTCAAAATAGCGCGCCTTCTTCGCGCGGATGGGCGGCGCACCCGACACCAGCACCAGCGCATCGGTCGGCGGCAGCTGCATCACTTCGCCCGGCGTGAGCAACGGTCGCGCGGTTTCCTGGCGCGACACCATGAGGTGGCCGAGCCATGGCGACAAACGATGGCCGGCGTAGTTTTTCATGGCACGCATCTCCGTGGCGGTGCCGAGGGTGTCGGAGATGCGCTTTGCCGTACGCTCGTCGTTGGTGGCGAAAGCCACTCGCACATGGCAATTGTCGAGAATGGAGTTGTTCGGCCCGTAGGCCTTCTCGATCTGATTCAGCGACTGCGCGATCAGAAAACTCTTCAGCCCGTAACCCGCCATGAAGGCCAAAGCCGACTCGAAGAAGTCGAGCCGACCCAAGGCTGGAAATTCGTCGAGCATCAACAGGAGGCGATGCCGCCGCTTATCCGTTGCGAGCTCTTCGGTCAGCCGCCGACCTACCTGGTTGAGGATGAGTCGGACCAGTGGCTTGGTCCGGTTGATATCAGACGGTGGTACGACAAGGTAGAGGGTTGCCGGTCGCTCGCCATCAACAAGATCGGCGATGCGCCAATCGCAGCGGCGGGTCACGTCCGCGACAACGGGATCACGATAAAGGCCCAGAAATGACATCGCCGTGGAGAGCACGCCCGAGCGTTCGTTGTCTGATTTGTTGAGGAGCTCGCGGGCGGCGCTCGCGACGACGGGGTGCGGGGCGTCGCCAAGATGGGGTGTCGTCATCATTACCCGGAGCGTCGCTTCGATAGGCTGGGCCGGGTCCGATAGAAATGTGGCCACTCCCGCAAGCGTTTTGTCGTCGCGGGCGTAGAGGACATGCAGGATCGCGCCCACCAGAAGCGCGTGACTGGTCTTCTCCCAATGATTGCGTTTCTCGATGGATCCTTCGGGATCGACGAGAATGTCGGCGATGTTCTGGACATCCCGCACCTCGCTTGCGCCCTTGCGAACTTCGAGCAAGGGATTGTAGGCGGCGCTTGCCGTGTTGGTGGGATCGAACAGCAGCGTCCGCCCGAAACGGACGCGCCAGCCGGCAGTCAGCGCGAAATTCTCACCTTTGATGTCGTGGACGATGGCCGAACCAGGCCATGTCAGCAGCGTCGGTACGACCAGCCCGACGCCTTTGCCAGATCGCGTTGGCGCGAAGCAAAGAATATGCTCGGGGCCATCGTGGCGAAGATAGCTCTTGTCCCAGCGACCCAGCACCGCGCCGTCCGGCGATAGAAGGCCTGCCTTGCCGATGTCGTCCGATGCTGCCCAGCGCGCCGAGCCGTAGGTGGCGATATCGCGATCTTCCCGGGCGCGCCAGAGGCTCATGGCGATGGCGGTGCCGATGGCCGCGAAGCCGCCCGTCGCGGCGATGATCGCGCCCTCGACGAACACTTTTGGGGCGTAGGCGTCGTACCAGTACCACCACAGAAAGAACGCCGGCGGCGTGTAGACGGGCCATCCGCCGATCTCGAACCAAGGCGCGCCGAGCTGTGCTTGAAACCCGAGTCGCCAAGCCGCCCATTGCGTGGCCGCCCATACGAAGGCCAGCGCAATCAGGCTGACCAGAACAATCTGGCCCCACAGGATCTTGGTGCTCGGCATGCGCACCGAATGGTGCTGAACCGCGCCGAAAACTAGGTCCCCGACGTTAGTTATAGTGTCGAAGGATACCCGATCGCGCAGAAAGGACGCTTTCCGCCGCGGCTCGCGTTGAGCCAGCTGCCGGCGCGGTTGCCGCGCGAACTGACGGCGTGGGAGCGTCCATGTCCTGGCCCCCACGCAATGCTTGCCGGTGGAGTACGCGAAGAGTCTTAGCCGGCCCGCGTAGCGGCAATCTTCTTCGACGCTTTCGGTTTGCGTGCGCGGGCCGGCTTTGCCGCTGGCGCCTTGGCGGCGGCCTTCCGTTGTTGCCCGAGTCCCATCTTCTTGGCGAGCGCGGATCGTGCCGCCGCATAGTTCGGCGCGACCATCGGATAGTCGGATGGTAGGCCCCAACGTTGGCGGTACTCTTCCGGCGAAAGGTCGTAGTGGGTGCGCAGGTGCCGCTTCAGCGACTTGAACTGCTTTCCGTCTTCCAGACAGATCAAAAAGTCGGGTGTCATGGATTTTTTGATGGGCACCGCGGGTTTGAGCGGCTCAGGTTCCGGCTCGGCCTCACCGGCAGCCGTCTTCTGTAGCGCACCGTGAACTTCCGCGATGAGCTGGGAAAGCTCGTGGGGCGCCACGGCGTTCTTCGTCACGTACGACGAAACGATCTCTGCAGTGAGATCCACGAACCGTGTTTCGATTTCGGCGTCAGCCATTGCACACTCAAATATGGTGAAGATGACGGCATCCGTTCATCCTCGTCTATGAATGACCAGATTGATTCTTTCTCTACCGCGCCATCGATCACCGCGCCAGATCGCATCGCGCTGAAACATTGCCGCGTGCGGCTTGTTGATCACAGCAAATGTGCGGCCAATCCCGGATCAGATGCTGAGGCCGTGACGCCGCCCGAACATCCAGTGCACGCCTCCGGTGTCGGTCATCTGACCTGTAACGTGCTGACCGAGCCGCTGCTGCAGAGGCTGCGACCAGGGCACGAGCTGAAACCCGGTGCCGTCGTCGATCATGGCGAAGCGACCCGAGGCAAGTGTGACGCGCTGGCGGACCACGCCCGAGACGTGCTCGCCTTCCGACGAGGGTCGGTGCGTGAGCCCAGTCTCGGCCGCGAGGTGGGCCGCAGTGTTCTCGAGCTCTCGCTGCCGGAGGGTCGCAAGCAGATTGCGGGCGAAGACAATCCGGCGGCCATGCCATTCTGCACTTCCGCGAGCCAGGTGATGGTCCGAGCGCGCGGCGAGCGCCTGGCGCACCTCGGCACCAAACCCGCTGCCTGAGAGCGATGCCGGGGTCTGCGCTACGAGCTGGCGATCGAGCCAGGTTGCACCCGCAGATGAAACCTGCTCCCGCAGCGGAGTATCCGATCGCACCGCGATGAGCATACGCGACCGAGATCCTGGTGGGGGCTGCGTCCATCGTGTTTCGACGATGGCACCCACGTGGGCATCGCTCGCGGCCTCGAGGTCGGCCAGCCCTACATGATGGGTGCGACCGTCAACGCCATCGATGACGACGAAAGCAGTGCCGGTGAGCTCGTCGTCCAGCCCTCGCGCTACGAGACGGCCGAGCACCCGCGTGTCGTTCGTCTCACCGTCCAGCACGAGCCCAGCGGTGCCGCGCTCGTCGGTTGCTTGCCCAAGAGCATCGTGCAACCGAGCGATGATATCGCCGCGGCGCTGGATCGCGCGAAGGCGCTGTTCGGCGTCGTCCGCAAACTGCCAACGGCTCGGACCAAGAGGCTCCGCCAGTCCGAGAGCGGCGAGCTTGCGCATGCGCCCGATCTTGAAGCGATGCTCCTGGTCCAGCTTCTCGCCAAAGCGCGGCCGGAGGTCAACGACGCCGTCAAGTGCAGAACGGCGAAGCGAACGATCAAGTCCAGTCCATCGTTCGGCGGTCACCTCCCGCGCGATGCTTGCCTCGATCTCGTGCTCAGCACGGGGCCCGAGCTCCAAGGTTGCGCGCTCGCTCGCCCGTGCCCGAAACCCGTGGCTGATGTAGTCGCGGGAGATCACAAGCTTTTCACCGTCGTCGGCGCGACCGCGCACCAGGACGTGAACGTGAGGATGCTCGGTGTTCCAGTGGTCAACCGCGATCCAATCAAGCTGCGTCCCAAGATCCTTGGCGGCCCTCGTCATCAGGTCCCGCGTGAAGGTACGCAGATCGTCAAGTTCGGCAGCGTCTTCCGGCGAGACGATGAAGCGGAAGTGGTGCCGATCCTCGCCGCAACGCTCAGCAAACGCGTTTGCGTCGACGTTATCGCCAGCCGCGTCGAACATGCGGCCCGATGATCCGTCCCGGGTCACCGCCTCGCGGCGCAGATAGCTGAGGTGGGCGGAGAGCGCACCGCTACGCCGATGGTGTCGCACGACCCGCGCTTTGACCGTCACCATGCGTGCCGACCTTCCGAGCGAATGCCCGGCGCGAAGGGTCGCCGCGCGACCGCGGCCGAAGGTGTTTCGACCAGCGGTCGAACGTGCGCCGCGTCGCGATAGCCCGCCAGCCTTCTCCGCGGCCGCCAACGCCTGTGCCACGAACGGTTTGGCGCGCGGCGTTGGGTTGGAGCGGACGTGCCCTGGCCGAATGCGTAGATCGTCGTCAGCACTCACACGCATTGCCTCCCGAGGTGCGCAACGGCGAGAGAATGGGGACGCTTTGACCGGACCGCACATCGCAGAGCGGTCGTGCACCTCTGCATGAGGCCCGTGAAATCAAACAGTTCGCACCCAACAACCCCATGCGCACATCGCATGCTTTATCTTGCAATCGTCTTCAGTTTTAGTCGGGCTACATTATTTCTCGCCGTTGCTAACCAGCGCAAGCAGCCAATGTTTCGCGATGGCACGATGTACTGCGAAACTCCCGCACCAGCGTTGACGTACAGTTCGTCAGACAACATCGGGCGTTCTGCAGAGGGGACGTGGCACCGCAAATGACGCGTGCACGCATTATCGTCGGCCTTGTTGAGTGTACGTGGAATGCGCACACGTGGCTGTTTGTGTGTAGCGGCAAGGGTGACTTGTGGCTCGCCGATTGCAAAATCTCGACTGCAGCAGAGTATCGACGCATGCGTCGTCGTCGCTCGCAATCCTCTCCGGAAAACGAGGTTGGTTGAGTGAACGCGCGCATTGTCTTGGCTCGGCGAGCGCCGTTTGAAGCACGTCGTCCACGGTCGCTTGCCACGCGGCCAACCGTCCTTTGGAGGCATGGGGCGCGAGATCAGTGGTTTGGTGCCGAGCATTTCGACCTCTCGACAGCACCATCGCCGCATAAGGAGATGTCATCTATCATACGCCGCAAGATGTGCGATCGGTGCCGGGAGTCAGCATTGAACCTGAGCGGCGATTGCGACCGGGTCGGTGCAAATCCCATCGATTTCACCGTGTCCATAGAGGAATGGCTTGCCCACCAATGGTGTCGCACTTGAGCGGTCCGAAATAGCGGCCATCGAGCGAGTTCGGTGCATTGTTCAGGAAGAACACCTCATCGCTTTGAAGTTGGTCACAGCCCGACCACGCCGGCAGTAGCCGCTCTCGGGCGTCTCGGTGCTGGGCAGTTGCGCGAACCAAACCGTCGATGCGAATGACTCTTCCGGTGCGACACACGTGTTGTCCCGAAAGCGCGGCGATACGCTTCAACATGGGCGTGCCGGCAGAGAGATACTCGCGCCGCGAAAGGTATTTCGTGAGAGCACGCGGTGGGTCAACGAGCGCAAGATCACCGAGGGATAACGTACTGATCGGCACCACGACATAAAGGCCGACGGGAACGCTTGGGCTCGCGTTCCAAACAAAGATCGGCGGAACGTTAAACGAAGCGGTTCCAACAAGCGCGATCGCCATGATCGCCGTCATCGCGATGCTGGGCTTCAAGAGGCCATCTCGCGGCGGATGAGCCACGCGCGATGCCGCTGCCTTGTGTAGCATTCGGGCGTCCTACCGGTAGACAGGCGGCTGTAGACCTGCCGCCAATGATCGGGACAAACGTCTTGGGGTCGCAAGCCGAGTGTCTCGACGGCATCGATCGCTTCGAGCACCACTTCAACCTTCGGCCAACCGGAAAGCCGCAGCAGGACATCACCGCCCGGTGTGATGCCCGGCACGGTCACGCGCGGCTCGCCGGCGCGGCACGCGCGAACAATGTCGATGCGAGATACGAGCGTGCCGTAGTCGTTGGATGCCCAACGAATGAATGCAAACACGGAATCAGGTGCGAAGCTGACGATGCGCCGATTGCGATCGCGTATGCGTTCCTCGATCACATCACCGAAGCGAATCCAGCGCTCGATCCGCCCTTCGATCCACAGGAGTTCGACGTCAGTGTGTTCTGTCATGGATGATCCTCGGGGTGGCGGTTGGACGGGAGGGGCATCGGTGGGACGGGAGCTGGGATAGGCGCTAGGACGCGCCAATGTGTGGGTGCGGCCATGCGCTGTGGAGCCGTCGGCTGCTCCACAGGACTGAAGCTCCTTCGACGGGTCGTGCAAAGCGCGGTTATGCCGATGGCCCGGCACAGCCTCCGGTGCTCCACCTGGCGTTCGGATGGTCGTCGCGTTGAGCGGGGAAGGAGCGCGAGGACCGGCCCTCATCGCCCACTCCCTCTGCGAGACGGTGGGCCACTTCGCCCAAGCGGTCCCCTAAGAAGCGCTTCACCTACCGTAAGGATGTTAGATTCACTGTTAGAGTCTTTAAGGCGGGCGTTCGGATCGTGATTCCAGAGGCTTGGACGGTGTTCGTGCGCCTGATGTGCCGATATCGATGCGCCTGATCTGCCGATAGGTTTTGCGCCTGATGTGCCGATAGTCTTGAGCGCCGCCGCTAGACGCTCTCTCGGGTCGGCGGGCCACAATCGGAGCGTTTCTTGACCCTCGGCTCGCTCGATGGCGAGGGCATAGCCGGGCAGCGGCTGGCGCTGGACGATCCGGCGCAGATCCAGGGAGAAGTCGGAGAACCGGGCCAAGCTGCCGGACTTGTGGTGAAGGTGCCGGAATTGAAACACCCAGCCGCGCGGTTGGCGACCGGCATGCTTTCGGGCAACGCGGTAGAGCCACCGCTCTATGCCCCCCTTCAGCTGAAAGTAGGCTGGGTCGATGGTCAGGATCAGCTGCTGATCGACAACACCTCGGTAGAACCAGTCCGGGAGCACGAGCTCCATGCCTTCGCACCGTCCGGAGGCGAGCACGCGCTCCTCCCATTCGTTGATCCAGGAAAACTGGTGGCGCCGCCAATGGGTCCCATTGCGTATTGTTGTGCGCACCGCCGTTGACTGCAGTCGCGTCAGCGCGCCCTTCAGAAGATCGTACTGACGCTTGCCCTTGCCCCGTCCGATTGCGGTCAGAAGCTGGTAGGGTGTGAAGCGGAAGAAACGTGATGTGGGATGGCCTTGGTTCGCCGCGTCGACGATTTGGCTGCCTGCCCAGATCAGAATGTCTGCATCCCAGATGGACGCCATTCCGTGCTCGGGCACGGCATAGACCTGCACTTCGACGTCACCCGCTTTGTAGAGGATAGGCTTCGATCGCCGGCTTTTCGTCAGCGAGAAGAAGGGCCGCTCCATCAGGTCGCGCTGGTCGCGGCGCGGCGGGTTGCTGCTGTATCGCGGCTCGAACGGCGTCAGCTGCGCACGTTCGATGCCGGCCGTTCGGGCTAACGGCAGCGCAAGCTGGTTGTTCAACGCACTGCCTCTTCGCCGCCTTCGCGTGACGATGGATCGGCATGACGCTTGGCCGGCAGCACCTCCTCGGCGCATTTCTCGGACGTTGAATGCTTCGTGCCGCGATCGGCCCAGCGTTGCAGGTCATCGACCGCGTAGACGACGCGGCCGCCGATCTTGCGGTACGCGGGCCCGGTGCCGTAGGTGCGATGTTTCTCGAGCGTTCGGCCAGAAAGGCTCAAGAAGCGCGCAGCTTCGGTGGTTCTGAGAAAGCGTGGCGGAAGTCCGGCGAGCGGATCGGGCATTTGAAACCTCCTGAGCATTGCCGCGCCGGACCGGCTTCTGCGGCGTGTCGGATCGCAATTTCGGAGGTTCGGGACGATGTGCTCAGGGTCGAAGTTGCGGAGGCTTAACTCCGACCCTGCCGCTTGGGTGGACGCAGGAGTTCGAGATAGCCGCCGGCGACGTAACGAGAGGCATCGCGCAGCAGCCGGCGTAACGCGCTTCGCTCGAAGCTCGAGGCCCAATCCGGACCGGGTTCGGCGTTCATCATCATCCGAGCCATTGCGCGCTGCCCAACGCCGGCTGACTGTAGGTCGTGTGCGCAGAGCATGGCGCTCATCCGCGTATGGTTGCGTTGGGGCGGACGCGGATTGCCCGATCCTCGCAGCGAGACCGGTGCGGCGGTAACGGTGCGGCAGAACTGGAGGGCGGCCTCCGTTCGCTCCCGGACAAAGCTGTCAGGCTGAATGTATATGCCCAGACGCGTGCCGCGCTTCGGGAGTGTCTGGCGCTGCGGCATCAACAATCGCAGTCGAGTTGGCGCGTTCGCGCTGACGACCACGTAGATGCCGTCTGACGCGAAGGCAATCTCGATTGGTCCCGGCCATTTCCAAGGATCGAACGCAATGTGCGATGTCGCGCTCGCCGGTCCGCGCTCCGGAACGAGGCAGACGATGTCGACGAGGTGTTCCGGCAGCCAGAAAATCGCGCCGGCTTCGTGGGCGTTAAGCCTCGGATCGGGCGCGAAAGAGCAACCCCCAGTGTGCGAGGTCGGTACGCGACGAGCGTGTCTGCGATTGCGTTTCTGCGGAGAGTCGGTCGGAGGCTTTGGTTGGCCGGTGAGGGGCGTTGGGACTTATAGGAGCGTGCCGTACCTCCCGTCGAAATTCCTCGTTTCGCCTGAGAAACTCCCACGCGAAGTCCACGTCGTAGAGCCCGCGCGTATAGCCGTAAGATGCGGGGAGTTGCCAAGTCCCGGTGCGTGTCATGGGAAGCCCTCCCACGGCGCACCGATTGTCGGCGCGCGATGACTGAGCTTCATGCAACCTAAGAGATTCAACAAGAGCGCGATCAGCTATGAAGGTATAGAGGAACGCGAACGGATCGTTCTGCTGTACAGCATACGGCGATCGAAATATAACTATAGCTAATTTGGGCGAGATTGCAGCAACAATCTACGATAACCGGCTCGAGTCATCCACTGCGCGCGTTCCAGGTGCGTTTGATAGGCACGCTGAGCCGCCTCGGGTGACGCAACCGGGTCGATCCTCAAGACAATCCTTGCAACGTCCTCCCACGGAGCATCCTCGGCGTGGGCGTCAAGCATCCGTAGGTACGTCACGAAATGCTTCCGGTCGTAGTCCGTGAGCGTGTCGTCGCTCGGGGCCGTTGCGGCGACGTCTGGCTCCAAATCAGGTTCACGTTGCATCAAGCGCTCCCTCGTCTACTCTTGCTGGCCATTGAACGGTGGCGTTGGGTGGTTGGGCGATGCTGTCATCGCGGCCATCTCGCCATATTAGCAGCGGTCAGTGACAGTCGCTGCAGCTGGAATTTCAGCACGGCGCTCGGTGCTTTGGGAACTCTAGACCGTGGAGGAATAGTCCGCAATCCGGCTCTATCCTCGCGATGGAGGACTTGCCGAAGATCGTCGCCCGGAACGTGCTTCGCCTGCGCCACGAGATGGGGCTCAGCCAGGAGAAGCTGGCCGATCAGTCGAAGATCGATCGCAGCTATTTCGGCAAGATCGAGCGCGGTGACGCCAACCTCACCATTAAAATGGTCGGGAAGGTGGCAACGGGGCTCCGCGTTCAGCCATCGGTGCTCTTTGAGTTACCCAAAGACCATGCGTACCGAAGGTGGGTCGAAGACAAGAGCCAGTGAATCATTTCACCATGTAGCGCAGTAGCACCCGTCACATGCAGGGAGGAAGGCGGCCCTGAAAGACCGCCCGGAGGGGTTTTAGGCCGCCTCTTCGTGTTCAACCTCTCTTCGACGCGAGACGAGTTCCACCGAGGAGGCGATGAGGTCCGTGGCGTAGATGCGCTGGCCGTCCTTCTCGTAGCTGGACTGGCGCAGGCGGCCGGTGAGCTTGACCAGATCGCCCTTCTGAAGCTCAGCGGCGACGTCACGCGGCCGTTGGTTGAAGGTGACGCTCTGGTTCCAATAGGTGTCCTGGCGCCATTCGCCGCTTTCGCCGTCTTTGTAGTTGTAGTTCGATGCAGTGGTGATGCGGGTGACCTTCTCGTAGGCGTCGATGCGGGCGACACGTCCGATGATTTCGAAGGTGGCGACGTTCTTCATGGGTGATCTCCTCAGGTTCCGGTTGCGATGGGGCGAGAAGGGACCGGGGCGTGCGCGCGCCACACCCGTGCAGCCGAAGGCTGAAGGGCCGAAACGCATGTGGAGGACCGAGGAGACGGCTTTGTTGAGCCCGCTGCTCTTGCTAGGGCTAGGCGGAACGCCGTCCAGAAAGCCGGCGACGAGGTTGCGGCGGGCGCACGGCTCGGTCGTCGTCCCATCGTCGAGCAACCGGGCCGGAGAAGGCAGCCAATGATCCGCCAACGGGGTTCAGCGACGGCTTGCCCGCCATTACACTCGACGAAGCCTGCGCTCCAAGCTCGCAAACGCAATCTCGGTGGCACGCGTCGATGGCGCACCTTCACACCGTAACCCAGTCCCAGTTTGACAGACGACAGGGCGTCGCGGGGAAAGAGGATCTGACCACCGCACGCAACAGTGCTGGGTCTACGTATGGCGGTCGCTAGCAAATTTAGCCCGCTGAACCGTTCGGCCGAGTTCGAGGAACCTACGATCGTGTCCTTGGAATGGGCGAGCGCGGCTGGGGCACCGCGGCGCGGTCCGCAGCGGCATCTCGTTGAACGCCGGCTCCGCTGACGCTATATAGCGTTAATATCGCAGGCGCAGCTGAAGGGCGTGACCATGGATCTCGTGAATTGCGTGGAAGACGGCCTGCTCGCCCCGCGAAAAATTGCGCAGGCGCTGCGCACCACGAACGACGAGATCGCCCGGACTGCCGGGCTCGGCAAAGACGCGGTGCAGCGCAAGGCGCGTATCGGCTCGGACAAGACACAGCGCCGGCTGCGAGAGATGGTCGAAGTGCTGAACAAGGTGAAGCCGCGCTTTGGTTCCACCCTCCTCGCCTATGCCTGGTATCGATCAGAACCACTGCCGGGATTCGACGGCCGAACCGCCATGCAGCTCGTGCGCGAGGGCAGAGCGAGCGACGTTCTCGACGCAATAGACGCTGTCGATGCCGGCGTGCATGCCTAAGGCGGGATGTATTCTGAGCCGCCGTGACCCTTGATCGTCGCCGCTACCATGGCCTCCTCTACCGCGCTCTGAACCCCGTCTAAGCGCGCACGCCGCTATCAGGGCGCGGCGCGGCGCTCCATGGCGGTCGGTTCGATGAGAAGGGTCGCGAAACCCTCTACGCCTCACTCACGCCGGACACCGCGTTGCGCGAGGCGAACCAGGTGGGGACGCTTCAGCCGACAACGCTTGTCGCGTACCGGGCGGACATCGGCCCGGTGCTCGACGGTCGAGACGACGATGCCTTGGCGCCATACGGTTTGGATCAAGCGACGCTCGGCGCGCCCGACTGGCGCATCCGAATGCTGACGAACGAGACCGTGCCCACTCAGAACTTGGCCGAACGATTGATAACCGACGGCTTCGTGGGCCTCCTCGTGAGGAGCTTTGCGCGGGGCGCGACGGATCGATCCCTGAACCTCGTCCTGTGGCGGTGGAACACGGGTGACGACGATCGGCTCGAGCTGATCGACGACGAAGGGCGGCTGTCCGACTAGTTGCGCGATGAGCGGGGCGGCGAACGGCCGCCCCATGCGCCTATCTTCGCGGCGGACGCATCACCGGGATCCCGAGCTTCCGCGCCTTGTCGACGAGATTGTTGGTGATGCCCGAGCCGGGGAACGCAATCACTCCGACAGGGAGTTCATCGAGCAAAGCGTCGTTGCGCTTGAACGGCGCGGCCTTGCCGTGGTTCGCCCAGTCGGGGCGAAATACCACCTGCGGAACGCCCTTGGCCACGGCCCATTTCGCGGCGATCAGCTCGGCGCCGCGCGGACTTCCGCCGTGTAGGAGGATCATATCGGGGTGTTTTGCCCGGGCGCGATCCAGCACGCTGAAGACCGCATGGTGGTTGATGACGTCCGTGCCGCCGGCAAAGGCGATCCTCGTGCCACTCGGGCAGCGCGCCGCGCTTTCTCGATCCCGCTTTGCCGCGCGATAGTCTCGGCTGTCGATCACCGCGCTGGTGAGTTTGGCGAAAGACGTGCGCGAGCCGGACCGGGGTAGCCAAGGAGAGCCGGTGAGCATGGCGTGCTCGTTGGCGGCCGCGTCGCGCAAGGCTTCGAACGCGTCGCGCCGCTCCATCAGGCGCTCACCGTCGTTCAAGGCGCGCTCCAGCTCCACGGACTTGACCTCCGAACCATCCTGCTCGCTCGCCAGCGCACGTTGCCGCGCTTCGTTGTCGTCGAGCCGGCGTTGCAGGAGTTCGAGCCGGCGATGGAAAACGTGGGTCAGCGACCAGAGTAGTTCGGGTAGATCATCTTCCAACCACGTTCCTTCGGCGATCCCAGCGAAGGTGCCCATCACGTGCTCCGCCAGGCCCACGATGGCGTCGATATCAGGTGGATGGCGGCCGTCCGGTTCGTCGGATGGTGGTTTGAGGCCGTAGAGGGCGATGTGGTCGATGACGGCTTGCGTGCTCGAGATGGGCTGTTGATCGGTGAGAGCGAGGTTCATGGGGCATCCTCCTGTGTGGGCCGAGCGGCTGTTGGCGGGGGATGTCCGGACCGGGATCGGCGGCGTGCCAAGCGACAGCGACCCCTTGCGGGTTGGCACGCCGCCGAAGGCCCCTTGCCGGTCCCGGTCCAATCCCCGATCAGCCAACGGTCGATCGGACCGCGCGGCGCACCCCGCTTAGCCGAGCAGCCGATCGACATCCTCGGGGCAGAGTTGCGGGCGTAGAGACGCGCGCAATTTCTCAATGCCCTGCCGCTGGAGCGCGTCATTGGCATCACCGCCTGGGAAGACCAGCGCAGCGGCGTCGATGCCTTCCGCCCGTGCTCGTTGAAGAAGGTTCTCGGTTGCCCAGCGACCTGCGCGATCGTCGTCGACTGCGACGTAAAGCCGGCGAAGTCCCGGTGGCAGGATCAGCGCGGCAAGGTTGCCTGCGGACAATGCGGCGACGACAGGGAGCGGTATGGCTGCCCGGAGCGACAAGACCGTCTCGAGACCTTCGCCGGCGGCAATGAGTTTCTCGGGCGCGCCGATCCAAACTCCGTGTCCCCGCAACCGGCCCATCGCCTTGCGAGGCACGTCGATTGGCGCTTTCTCAGCCGTCGCGGAGTCGAGCCAGGTGCGGTGCACACCTTGGAATTTGCCATCGTGCGCGCAGATCTTGGCGAGTAGCGCCGGCCGCTTCTTCGCGGGGAGATCGCGGCGGAAACAGTTAGGGTGGTAGCGCAACGCATCGCTGGGTCGCGGGAGAGCGATCCCGCGCTTGGCAAGATATCGACCAGCGAGTGTTCCTTCGATCGGCTCCCCCATCGACCATAAGCGTTGGGCAGCTCTAGTTGACGCGGGCGGCGCGGGTGCTTTGGGTGATCGTCCATCCTCGATCATTCGAGGCAAGCCGATAAAATGTTGTGCCTCCGTAATTGTTTCTCGAAGTGAAAGCGCACGGTTCGCCGCGATGAGATCCAAAAGGTCTCCATGATCGCCGGTCGCCGAATCGGTCCACTTACCGGCCGTGCCCGGACCGGCGAGCCGCACATAGAGGCTTCGGCCCGGGCTGTTGAGGACGTCTCCGACGCACCAGTACCGTCCGTGTCGACGACCGTTCGGTAGGTAGTATCGGCACACCGCCTCGGCTTCGCGAGCGAGACGCTGCGCCATCTCCGAGGCAGGGATGGTCATTGTCTGTTTCCGAGATTTGTCGCTGAAGAGTGCGGGAAGGCCCGTCATGCGACCGGCCTGTAGCCCGCCGGAGAGCTACTCTGCGGCCGTCGCGAACTCCGCGGGATCGGTGTCGCGACCCGAGGCGGCCTCGACGTCGTGATCGTCGACACTCGACGTGGCCCCGTCACGGCCAACGCCATCACCGGAGCGTTCAGTCCCGCCGTCTGGTCTTGCTGTGCGCAGAGCGGCAGGAAGCCAGCCAGAATCAGCCAGCAGATCCTCGGCCGCGGCAATCATCTGCGGCTTCTTCAAACCCGCGAGGCGATCTGCGGTCGCCTCGTCCTTGGCGTCACGCACCGCGTCCAAGATCTGCGCCTTCGTGACGTGCGCGAAGTAGGTGTCGGCAGTGGGTTTCCAACCGGCCTTCGCCATGTCGAGATCGAGCGACATCCCCAATTGGTCAGCGTGCGCGATTGCCCTAGAACGATAAGCGTACGGCTCGTTCACGGCGTTGAGGGTCAGCGAGATGCAGTGTGCAAACAGCGCCTCGCGGCTGTCGCCATCAAGCGAGACGAGCGCCTGCCAGAGTTCGGCGGACGTCGACGGAAGTGTCTCAGCCCAGCGCCAGTTGCGCTCTTCGATCGCCTGAGCGTAGGGGGCGTCGGCAAGCGCAGGAATGTGGCTGCCAAGACTCAGGCGGCGCGGCTCGATCTCGACGCAACTCTCCCGACCCGAGCGATAGAACAAACGCAGCGTCAGCGCGTGGAGGGCTGCAAGAAACGCCATCGGAGGATCATTCGCGAGCGCATCGGCGAGCGCCATTGTCCGATGTGCTGAGAGGGACGTCAGCAGCCGATCTGAGAAAGGCGCAGACGGATCGTCGATCTCGTCAGGATCCGGCTCGATCGAAACAGTAGGATGCTTGCTGTCGTCGCCCTCGGTGACGGTGGACGACGAGCGAGCGTTGTCCGCTCCATCGTCCGGCTGCGGCTTAAGTTCGGGCTCGACAACGGGTTCGTCCTCAGGTCGGATGAAGCCCCGGTCGATGCGCAGCCTGCCCGCCGCGTCGATGCTGACGAAGGCACCTGCAATCGCAAGGTCTTCGGCTGTGAACCGTAGAGGCCGTTGTTCGATGGCTTCGATAGCCGTCTCCAGCTCGCCGAGCCGGGTGTCGATTGCGTCTGGAAGCTCATCCGCCTCGGCGTATTCGGCCTCCAACTCGGCGTGCTCGCTCCGGAGCTCGTCGAGCTGGGATTGGTCCGCCTCGCTGATCGGTTCTGGTTCGCCGACGATGCGCCGCATCCCGTAGGTGTACCCGTAGGGGAACTCCATCTCGACTTGAACCCAACGCCAACCTTCGGCGCGGACGGCTTCCGCTTCGGCGGTCAGTTTGTCGGCAACCATGCGCTCCAACAAACCGGCGTCTTGAAGCCAGCCACCGTCGTCGGGTTGGAAAAGATCACGCAACACGACGCCACCGGCGCCTTCGTAGGTCTCAATCCCGACGAACTTCGCGCGGCGGTCCGAGTTGCGCACGGCCCCTTCGGTAAGCAGCCGTCGGATCTCGTGGGGCTGTTTTCCGTAACGCTGCTTCAGCCCTTCCCAGACTTCGATCTGGCGCTCGTGATCCGGACTAACCGTGAAGGCCATCAACTGGTCGAGCACCATCTCCTCGTTCGCATACGCCTCGAGCAACGCCGGCGCGACCGCCGCAAGCTTCAAGCGCTGCTTCACGACATTTGGCGTGACGAAGAAGGCCGCGGCGATTTCGTCGACCGTCTGTCCCTTCTCGCGCAGTGTTTCGAAGGCACGGAACTGATCCAACGGATGGAGCGGCACCCGCTGCACGTTCTCTGCAAGACTGTCCTCTTCCGCGATCCCCTCGGTTCGCACGATGCACGGAATGGGCGCCGTCTTGTTCAGCCGTTTTTGGGCCACGAGCCGCTCCAGTGCTTTGAAGCGGCGCCCGCCCGCGGGGACTTCGAAGATGCCGGTCTCCGCGCCGTTCTCGTCGAGAACCGGCCGCACGGTAAGAGCGGTGAGCAGCGTGCGCCGGGCGATGTCCTCGGCGAGCTCCTCGATGGAGATCCCGGCCTGAACTCGCCGCACGTTGGCTTGTGACAGAACGAGCTTGTTGAATGGAATGTCGCGCGAGGCGCTCAGCGCGATTTTGGTCCTCGATGCTGGCATTGGATTGGCTCCGCGACGGGCCGGCCAAGACGTTCTCGGCCTCCGAACCCGTCACGACGCTCACGACCCGCCTCTCACTCGGGAGAGACGGGCCGCGAGCAATGAACTGGAGTGCCGGATGGGCTTAGGCCGCCATCTCCATCAGGCTTTTCGCCCGCGCCTCCATCGTGATCCGCGCGTCCTGATGGGGTTTTGAGCGAGCAACCGCCGTGATGCCCTGCACGAAATCGAACACGCTCTCCGGCGGATGGCCTTCCTCGTCGAGAACCGTTTCGATGATCGTTGCGGTTTCCGTCTTGCCGAAGCCGCGCCGGCGCAGGAACTCGCTGCGCTCCTCGTCGGTGCGCGCGACCACACGCTCGCGCGATGCACGCACGCCTTCTATGAACGGGCGCGAAGAGGAGTCCGCGAACCGGGTCAGGGCGGGCGCCGCCTGGTGCGCGAAACGATGCGCCGCGTGCTTGGAATGCCGGATTTTGATTTCCGAAAAGTTTTCGACGCCCCAGAGGCAGCGATTGGCGCACACGCCGCGCAGATAAAAACTCGCGATACCGAGTGTCTTGGCGCCGACCTCTGAATTCCAGCAGTAGAAGCCGCGAAAGAAATAGTCCGGCGAGCCGTCTGGCAGTCGGCCTGCTTCAATGGGGTTGAGATCGTCCACGAGGAACAGGAATACGTCGCGATCGGATGCGTAAAGCGTGGTGGTCTCCTTCGTGACATCCACATGCGGATTGTGCGTGTGGGTTGCCCAGTCGAGCACGCCCGGCACCTTCCAACGCGTATCGCCAGTGCCGTCGCCGGCGATGCGCTGCACTGCTTCCACCAGCTCGTGGTCGAAGATGCGACCGTAGTCCGGGCCGGTGACGGCACGCAGCTCGTGCCGTCCATCTTCAGTTTCCAACGTCTTGACCTGCTCGGCACGATGCGTAGCGAGACCATGTTGCAGGTTGATCCCGGCGAGTGGCGCGGGGAGCTGCCGCAAATAGGCAGACGGCGCACCGACGAGGCTCGCGAGCTGCCCAAAGGTCCAATGGGTCGGCGCAACCGGCTCGTTCGCATCCGGCAGCGCGAGTGCGAGGCGCGCCGGGTCATCTCGCCGCGCCTCGACGCGGATGGCTGCACTTTCCACGATATGCGTTCGACTGAGATCGGCCCGATTCTTGACGGCTGCGTAGAGCTCGGACAGGGAAAGGAAGCGCTCGTCGTCGGGTCGCGAGAACCATTCTGATGACACGCGGTCGATGTGGGTCCCGCGGGTAACGTCCACTGCATGGCCGACACTTGATAGACTGGCGTCGAGAATTTTTGGATGCGCCATGGGGCATTCTCCGCGACGGGCCGACCGGGAGACCCTCTCTCGACCTCTTCGCCCGTCACGAATCGCTCGCCAGCCTCTTCCTCTTGCCAACACGATCGCTGCAAATCACATGGAAACGGAGGCTCAGATCTGACCCAGAGCTGCCCCTCGGCCGCTCTTTCAGCAACGTCCGCTTTGCGCCCCCATCTTGGACATTAAATCTAGCGCGGCGTATGACCAAAAGCGGTCACTCGTATCAGATCGCCTTACTCAGACGGCTGTGTCCCCACACGGGACTGTTCAGCAAATTCTGTCGTGCTTCGGTATCGGCATTCAGGGCCGCGAGCAGCGTTTGCAGAGAAACGCTTCTAGCTAAAACAGCGTCGGTCTGAGCTACTGCCTTATTGTAGGGAATAGCCAAATATGTATAGAGTTCAGGCCGATTCTCCCGGATCATCGCGACGGCCGCCCTATCGAATATATCGAGTAGGCATGACGCATTCCCGCCGGCAGGTGCGCGCGCGGTCTTTCGAGTGGCAACTTTGTCGATCAGCGATGTCGCGAGTTGTAGATCTTCACTTAGAATGGCTGGGCATCCCCAAATGAGTTGCGCGCGAAGAAGCGCAGGCTGACGCTCGTTGTCGATCCATCCTCGAACATCGGTTCTCGGCATCGTTGAGACGGCGTCGGCAACCAAACCAGCAACGGCTTCCACCCATTCCTTATTGAAGGCAAAACTCTCGGCCACCGGCAGAAATGCGGATGCCGATGTCAATGCCTCGTCGCGCAAGCGGATGAGCGGCCCTTTCCGATCGGATAGGGCGACCAGAAGGGCGAACTGGAGCACAACGGACCAGCGGCCGATATTGTTTTGAAAGCGCTCGTGGAACCGTGCAGCTGCGAACGGCTGCAGCACGAAGTCTCGCAAGACTTTTTCGACCTTTCCGATCCTGCGGCCGACATCGCGACCTGCGTCGCACTTCCTTGCTATTGACAGTTCGACTTGGGAATTGGCGGCCCAAAAGGCGAGTTCGCGTTCGGCACGGATCGTGTCGAAATCCTCGTTGCAAATCTTTTCCGGGCGCCGGACGCCGACGAGCCTATCGAAGGCTGCCAAGGCCTTTTCCAAAGCCGCATGCCGCAACGGCCCATCAGCATGCGCCATCGCGAAGCGATGTCTTATCTCCGGCGTATCGACCAGCGATGGCTCAAAGACTGTCCATAGCTTCTTGGGATCGGTGTCCTGTTGAGCCGCCGTTTGAAGAGCATCCTCGAGCGCGAGCATGACCGCCGTGTATCGGCTCACGAGCGAAGGTTCGTCCGCTCGAAGGCGCTCGACCTCATCGTCGGCGTAGCGTTCACCTCCGATCGCGTGTTGCGGATCGATCAGAAGGATCGCTTGCCTACGTCGGTTGTCGGCATGACGATCCTTGTGACGATGCCAGGCATGAACGGCTTCCTTCAGCATGAAAGCGCTGAAGTGAATGCGACCCTCGATTGGCGTCCTACTCGCAACCAACGCGGCGTCTATGGCAGACGTCTTCCAGCCTGTGCCATCCTCTCCGCCGTCTCGAAGCTTGGCCACCGCAAAACCAGCGAAAAGCGGTACGCCGCTTCGCAACGCCTTCTGCGCTGCGCTCTCACTCCAGAAACATGCTTCCCCGATGCTTCCGACAATCGCAGGTAGAATGCGCCGCTCGTCTGCTTCCTTCGCGAGCCATCGCAATCGCGCTGGGTCGTTACGCAGCAAGACGCGAGCGACAAATCCTATGCCGTAACCGGACGATGTTCCCAGTGGGGCCGGATGCCGAATCCATTGATCCGCAAAGGTGATCTGCGTCCAATCCATGATCGACAGAATTTCTATCTCGTAGACGGAAGAAAAAGATCGTGAAGCATTCTTCTTCGGTCTCGCCAGATCGAGCGCCTGCCGAAGGATACGGAGCCGGACCTTTTCCGAATACGTGTGCCGAAACAGCCGGCCCAGGTTGCTCTCGATCGCATCTTCCGGCGCATGAGCACGTGCGATCATCTCGCCGATGCCGACGAGAACGGCGCCATCCTTCGGCAATCTACCCGAGCGTGCCTGCTGCCTGAGCAGCCGCCCTAGAAGCGGGCCGTCGCACTTCCACAGCCCGCCGGATCGGCCTTTTAGAAGCAGCCCCATGACATAGGCGCGCTGCAGCAGGGTGGCCTCGTACTCGTTCTCGCGTCCCATCAGCCACGCGGCGGCGGCGAGCACTCCGGGCGCGAGCTTAGGGTCGGCTCTACCGTCCTTCACGAGCAAGGCCACTGAAAGGTCGTCGTGGGCTGGATCGAGCCGGAAATGTCCAGCCCATTGGCCAACCCGTCGATGTAGCGCGCAGCATCTCGCGCCGCAGCCCCTTCCAGCCGCGACAGGCAGAACGGCCATTTTCCCGCCATGCGGTTCAAGCTGTTGGAGAGCAGATAGACCTCGCGCTCGCCCTCGTGCGGGGTGAGCACGAGATAGCGATCATGGAATGCCTGTCGCGGTCCATCGACGAGATTGAGAACCCTCAACCGACGGGCGGCATTTGGTATGCCGTCTCGAAGGCCACGCAGCACCGTTTCCAGTTCGCTGAGCAGGCCCGAATTTGGATCGTTTGTTTCGGGATCGGTCTCTCTCAAACTCGTGACGACGGTCAGATCAACGTCGAGACTCTCGAGCCGTAGGATGACACGCTTCAGCGTATCGATCCCGAAGTAAGGATCGACGATCGTGCCGGCGCTGACGCGCCCGCCATCCAGCAAGGTGTTGAAGTGAGCGATGACACCGACTTCGTCCGCGATGCCTCGCTGAAACCAGCGGTCGCTGCCTGACGGAGCAACGAGCCGATGCGTAAGCGCCCGCATGGTGGTTCGGTGGATCTCGAAAGCCGTATCGTTTTCCGCGCCGACCAGCGACCGGCTCGTGGATCGCGTCCGAACTCTCGATGCGCGATCTTTCAGTTCCGCCCCAAGCCCCTCCGCTAAGCGAGCCAATGGGTCTTTGATAGTGAGCGTTGGCCCCATCGCGGACATGTTGAGTCCGACTCGGAGGAGAAGCGAATGCTCCTCGAACTGGACTTGCATGCCCGACGGATCGAAGACGCACATCCTGTAATGGTCGAACGGGACCGCCGTCACTGCCCTCGACGCCGCAGGCTGCAACGAGAACAACTTGGAGAAAACAGGCTCTCCTCCAAGCTGCAGCTCGACATGGACTGCGCAGGCATCCGCGATCGTCGCATTCGCAGACAGGATGAATTCTTCTGGGTGGGAAAGCTTCTGCGTTGAGACGGGCCGCTGGACGCTGAACTCGACCGACGGGTCGCCATCATCGGCGTCCGGCGCGTCATAAATATCAAACGCGCCGAGACGATCGGAGGCGCGACGGAAATCGACGCCGATCGCATCTTTCAGGAATTTCAGAACTTGATGCCATCCATTGTCCGAGAGCGTGGCCTGCTCTGCGCCTACATATGTTCCCGTCGGCCGGGCGCGGCGTCCGAAGCCGTCGACGAGCCGATGACGGGAACCGCTCAGCGCGATGCTGGGGCCGCCTTGCCGGGTAAGGTCCAACATCGACTGCGCACGCACCGCCTCTGCGATCCGCTTGGCCTCGTCATCGTCGAGGAGAGCCTGCAGTATTTCGACTTCGGTCCCGTCGAAGCAGGCGAGTTTGCGCTGCTCGCTTTTCGGGATGGAGGCTTCAGGCCCGGCCCCGTGAACGAGACATCCGTAGAGTAGTATTTCTTTGCAGGACGCCACCCAAAGCCAATGCCGTCTTCCCAGTTCTTGCATTCCGCACCCGAAGCATCCTGCAACCCAATATCTAAGGACCGTACCCTACTTCTGTTCTGGAATGAAATTGAGGCTAGCGAACTCGAGGCGGTGGATGTCAGCTTCAGGGGTCATCTCGATCCAAGTCACAAGGGCTGGATGCGGTCGGAACCCGCAGGGCAGCTATCCTCCGATCCAGCTCGAAAGCCGTCAGCCAACGACGACAAGGGGGTGAAAACGGCCTGTCTTGCATCGAGGTTTCGAGGACCGGTACGCGCCAGAACCGGAGACTGCTTGCCTACAGAGGGTGATTGCTCACCATTGACGGAATTTGTAGACATCCTGTGGCTTCTCTATTTCGTGAAGTCGTGAACGACACTGCATTCCCCCAGGGCTCGCCGAATGCTGCGTTGGTGATCAACTCGCGCACCAACCCGCTGTCCATAAGCAGATTGCGCCCAACGGCCTAGTCGCGGAAGAAAACGGAGCGCGCCTGCTTCTTCAAATCCCCGTAGCCCTTTTCCCTCGCCCAGGTGACTACCTCAACGCGCCACGCAAGGTCGAACCCGAGCTTGGATTTCGCGTGCGCGACAAGGCTATTATCCGCCATGCAGAGAACGCCGCAACGCGTGTGACCGTCTGGCTCATGGAGCGGTGTCCATCGGTCCAACCAGACCTGCGTTTTCGAGGTCCGCCGTCCCAAGCTCTCTGTCACGATCCCCTCTGCCAGAGCGTCGATCTTGGCGGGACCGTCAAAGCAGTAGGAGCAAGGAACGGACATGCCAGACGCAATGATCTCATCATGCCAAAACCCGTGGGGACGCGGCATCACCTCGAACGTCAGCGGCAGCGCGGACCCGACCTTTCCTCGTACCGTGATCCGTTCGATATCCAGATGCGGCATGTCCCCATGGAGACCGAGATCCTCCAACATGATCATCTCTTGAGGCACCCGCCACCGTTCGCCATCGGTGGGAACGAAGTCTTTGGAGATGAGATAGCCGGTGAGCGAGATGTGTCCAAACTCAGAGACATCGTATGGTGCTGGCGCGGCGATTGCCGCCAGCTGAAACGGTGAATCCGCCAAGGATGCGATAGCGGAACGCGCGAGCGCTTCAAGATCAGCATCATCCCAGCAGGCGTCACGCCTGAACCGGTCGATGGCGTGGGGTTGTGTTCCCAGATCGAGATCGAGATCGAACAGACGCGGCAGCACCGGCAACGTCTCAATCGCATAGAAAGCGGCTTTGTGTAGCGGCATTCCCCAGGCCACGACAGCGTGACCCAAGGTGCGTTGATACGCGGAGCGGAAGACCTCACTCTGCCGCGAAACGACCTGAGGATGTGCGCCGTACTGGGCGAGTCCGTAGTCGCCGAAATACGACGGATAGTCCGAGTAGGGCACACTGGTGCGGCGCATGATGCGGTCCCATTCATAAGCCCACTGTCTCGTGAACGGCAGACCATGTCTTTTCTCGAGGTGCTCGAGGTTCATCAGAAAGACCGGGGGGACGTCCGATCGCCGGTGCGACAGAAAATAGGGTGCCGTCTCGAAGTCCTCCGGAGGGTCCTCTGGATCTCTCTCCCATCCGCCCATGACCCATCCCGGCCCGTAACAGCGCTCCAGCAGTAAATCAGCGAGGAGCGAAGGCCATGTGATGGCGCCGACGACCGCATCGAAACTTGGACGTGCCGCAGGGTCCGTCACAAGCAGGACACTTAGAGCGCCCGCCACCTCCGATTCCAATCGACGAGACGAAAGCCAATCGAGCAGCGCTGCGCGGGCTCGCTCGCCCCATTCTTCCGACTGCATCAGCTCGCGCAACGCGCGCGCCGCCCGCCAGCGGACCAGCTTCACAGGCCAACCAAGACGCTCGACCAGCAGCGACAACGCGACGTCGTGTTCTACGAGAGCCATGTGATCTCGCTGATAGGCTGATCGCCCACCTCAGAGACGAAGCACCCCACCAGCGTGGCGGCGACCGCTCCGGCCAGCTCCCGCTCTCCCACCATAACCAGAAAGCGCATCAGGTATCGCTGCCCGATTACGAGGGAGTTGTCTCGAGGACGGCCGAAGCGATCAGCCGCCGATGTATCGACGATGAATTGCCACCAGTCGGACTTGTGATACTGCGCGGCCCATCCCAGCCTTCGCATAACCTCTTCTTCAGAAGTCCAATAGGATTGCCAGCCATTCCTTGCGATCTGCGCCCGGACCAGCCATTTGTAAGCGCCTTTCGGTCCTTCGATAGCGCGCGAGGCCTCATACACGGCGTCGAAGATCTCCTCGACGTCGATGGTCGACTCGCCCGTCGAAACGTACGCCTCGATCGCTTCGATCGCCTTCTTGCCTCGCCCCTTTGCGACCCAATGCAACAGCCAGCTTGTCAGAAATTCTTGGCGATTGCGGAAATCAGAGTCGGGATGTCGAGCCTCCTTCACAAGCTTCTCGAACTGGGTCGCCGCGAAAGATGTTGGCGACACACGCCATGGCTTTTCAGGCCCGAGGCCGTCTCCGCTCGACCCGCTATGCCGGTCTTCGGGCGCTCCACCGAGAAACGCGACCTGCCTTTCCCAGAGCGCTGCGGCCGGCCTGCTGGTCCCGCCAGCCTTGCCCAGCTTCGACATTGACCTGTGATCGACGAGCGTTTTCGAGAGCGCGGCGAACGTCTTAGTTGACGGGTCACCGGTGCTGATGAACGCCGTAAGACAGTCGTCGGCGTAGTGCCACTCCTCCTCTTCCAGATAGTGTCGGTAGAAGTGAGGCAATCGCTCCGGACGCGTATTGGCCACAAGCCGGATAAGCTCCGAGCGTACATGGTCGGTCTCGTCACCGTCGGTGAAATCCGTGATCCGCTCGATGGTCGGGGTTAGCCTTAGTATATTAGGCAGCGCATCCGTTATGCCTGCGCGATGAGCCTCGCCGATGGCATCCAGTGCCTCGACGGCATTCAGATCCTTCCGATAGCCATAGCCGATTACGCAGTCGGCCGCTCGCGCCATCAGCTCGGCCTCGCGGCCCAGCTCATAGGCTCGCGAAAACCGGGCGTATCTCACCCAGGCATCGGCCCGCTCATTGAACGGGGTCACCTTCCCGGCAAGAGCCGAGACGCCGTCATCGAGCAGCGCCTTGGCGCTACTCCCGAGGATGTGCCGTTGATCCTCGATGTCGTCCTCGACCCACAGCTCATCAAGCCAATGCGGCGAGACTTTCGCAACAGCCAGCTCGGCGGGCGCAACAGCAACCGAGCCCTTGGAGACCAGATGAAGATCGCGGGCAATTCGGAACAATGCGAGCCGGAAAGCCAGATAGCGCCTGTGATCAGCCTCGTTGCTGTTTCCTTTAAATGGTACCGGCTCGAGCTTGGAGGCGGCGACGAACACGCTGCTAAAGTCTGCCGGTAGCGCGCAGCTGGCGATCTGCGCCACTGCCGTCTCCAAACAAGCGATTCCTTCGCGAAGCCACCCGGTCTTCCCCTGATCGAGCCCGGGGTAGATCATGGAATGATAGCCCTCGGCTCGCAGTGCGCTCGCCAGAGCCGAAAAGAACACCGTATGTAAGAAACGGTCGACACCTGTGGCGCGACCGACGCGCATATCCTCATCACCAAGCCCTATGGGCGGTGGCGGCAGCCTCATTCGTCGGTTGGCGTTGCGATCACGCAGCAGGAACCAGCACATCAGCAGTGGACTCACGGGTGCCTTGGAGGACACGGCCTGGCGCAAGTGGAGGTCGACCCCAAGATATCCACCCGTTCGGGCGATCTGGTCGTGGATGTTCTTGATGAGCGCAGCCCATTTGTCGGCTCTGAATTTGGACGTGAGCCATATGAGAACGTCGAGATTGCCTGACCTGCCGAGATTGCGAACGAAATCGATCAACAGAGACATCGGATCCCTGAAGCCTTTGAGGAAGGAGACAACGCTCTCGGCGGTCTCTTTGTCCCCTGCGCTCGCAACATCCATGAACCTGTGGGTTGTCCCGACGAACTCGTCCTGATGTTTGTGACGAAGCTCGATCCAAACGTTCAAGCGACGCCGCAGCTCGGCCATGAATGCCGCGCGCATCTCTGCCTTCAGCCCATCCGGCGCCACGTCAAGGAGTGACACCAGCTCGCCGTCAGTGAGCCCACCGGGATCGTCCGCGAGGATACGCAACTGATCCCAGTTCGCGGCGGCAGCGATGGCATGCGCCTGAAACGATGCGTAGTCGCCCGATTGGTAATCACGTACGTTGAGCGTCCGCACCTTCAGCCAACGCAGGCTGATGGTCTTGGCGAGGTCTCGTGCGTGAAAAGCCGCCCACTCGGCCGCGGTCAGGATTTCGATCACCTGTCGATCGCTGTAGCCCGACGCCAGAGACTCTTTGATCCAGCCTCGCGTCGTGCCGTCGAGCAGCGGTTTCGCATCTCCCATCTGCGCACGAGTGAGCCATAGCCATCCCCAACGCCACAGCGCTGGCGCGTCAGCCTCAAGCCACGCGACGATACGAGGCAAAAGCGCCTCGTATGCATCCTTGTGGTCCGCCCGCTCCCTGACCCACGCAAAGATGCTACCGTGAAAAGGAACCAGTCCTGACTCTCGTGCATCGACCAGAAATGCGATCTCCGAAAAATCGCCGAAACACTTGCGAATTCCGGCACTCGGCCAGAAGAACGCCGTTCCTGCCATAGCTTGTAGAGTCTCCCGCGCATCGGGCGTTAGGCCGCTCCAGAGCGCCGCATAGTACGTCCGGATGTCGCCATCCGGGCATGGCGGGATCGCCTCAACGTCTTCCGACCGGATCGGCTTGTTCGAGAGCGCGACGCTCTCGAACGCGTAAATCAGGTGCAGCGGATGCCCTTTGGAAATCTTGTAGAAGCTCTCTGCGATCGCATCGACCGCCTTGCTTCTATCCTCGCCATTGTAGGTTCGCACCAGCAGCTGCTTTGCGTTGTCCTGTACGGCGACCCATTTCGCGACGGCGACCTCGTCCATTGCGGGAATCTCGATCCAGTCCTTCGACTTGGCATGCTGGATCAACTTCCGCGGCAGCTGGTCCTCCGACACCTTCTGCGTGCCGACCACGAGACTAACATTGTCCGGAATCGGAAGCAGGTAACTGAAGATTTGATTCAACTGGTCGACCCGTGCGGTCTCGCGCCACACGTGATCGAGTCCATCTATAATAACGTAGAGGCGCCGCCCTTTAGCCGCGAAGTATCGGGCCGCGCGCTCAAGCAAAGGTCTTAGGTCAGTTGGTCTCTCGAGTTGCCCACCGACGCTATCGGGGTAGAGCACGAAGAGCTGATTGATGAGCGACGCTGCGATCGTCATGAACGACGAACGATCGGGCGTGGCGTCATCGAGCGCCAGGAAGTAGTGATGACGGATCACTGGCGAACCTGCGTCTTCCTTCCTCAAACGGTTCGTCAGGGCACTCAGAAACGTGCTCTTGCCTTTGCCCGGCGTACCCCAAATGACCGTAAGCGGCGCTCCTTTCTCGAGCCGTGACAGCATCGCCTCGCTGAATTGTCGGCTAGGCAGCACATAGTTCGGGGGCACCCGAAAGTCCTGACGGATCGGCTGCGGCCGCTGCTTCGTAATGGCCTGAACGAGGTGCTCGTGAAGAATGCGCCCGTCAGGCGGCGGCTGGTTCCTGCGGGTAGTCCACGTTCTCACTCGCTCACGCAGAAACAGCCATCCGTTCGGCTCCAGATCAGATGGCACGAGCTGATCGCGCAGGGCATTCTCATACTGGTCGAAGTCGCGCTCGCTATGGCGGAAGCGGAATTGCCCGAAGAACGCCTCACATTCTGCCGCCCCACCACAATGCTCCTGAAGAACGGAAAGGACGGTGGCCGGTATTTTGGAGAGGTTGATTTGATCACCGACGAGACAGGCTGTTATCGCGGCATCCGGTACACGATTCGTCCGCAGCGACGCTGAGCGAACCGCACCTGACCCTTCCAGCTTTCGCAAAGATGTCGACCACTTGGTGAGCAGCGAGGTACCCTTGCCTTTGGTTTCGGTCAGCCAAGTCCAATCGAGTGGGTAGTCCGTCTTGTCGACGGTGAACTTCACCTGGATGTAGTCGTAGCTGCCATCGGCGCGCGCGATCACAACGTCGTCGAGCGACGTTCCGTTCTCGACAGCCTCGAGCTGGATCCACGCATAGCTGTCGGGATCGCGGTAAAACTGGATGAGCGCTTCAACTCCAACCAGGTCCTGATATTCGTAACCGACCCGGGTAATGGTTGACGGCTTAATTGTCTTATTTGGCAAGCGGTAATCCTTGGCAAAACGACGCCAAATATAGCGCGTTTTGGTAGTTCAGTGACACTGCCACACCACTCCGCGCGGGGGCACACTCCCTTTCGCAATGTCCGCTGTTCGTCAGAAGCTCCATAAGCCGCCGGTCCGCTACCGGCCCCATACCAGATGTTCAGACACGCACTAAGCGATGTCTGCTTATGGCGCTCCACGCTTTAGGGCCCTTCAATCGGGGCACCTGCCAGAAGGACACTGGCCATTCGCATCAGCGACGTGCTTCGAGGCCTTTGCGGGCCTTCCTGATCGTCCACCGAATGTCCGGTTGTCCCAATAGACTACAGACGGCGAGATGTTCGGCGCCTTTGCGGCGGTTCGATGAACGCGAGCACGCGGTCCGCATCGAGCCAGTCGTCCTGGATCCGCGCGCCTAAACGCTCCAGCACCCGGACCGACCGCTCGTTCTTCTGTTCGGGTCCGACGACGAGGCGGGGCAAGCGGACGTGATCGAAGGCGAAGCCGACCCAGAAGCGGGCAATCTCCGTCGCGAACCCCTGCCCCCAGTAGGGGCGTGCCAGCTTGAACATGACCTCGAACTCGACGGTTCGCGTGCCGTCACGGTGGTCGTAAACGTAGCGGTTGAGGCCGCCCTGTCCGACCAGCTCACCTTCGCCGCCATCCGGTGCGGGCAGGAACGCGGCGCACGGGCCGAAGCCGAACTGGTCGTGGAGCGCATCGTAGCGGGCGATGTTCGCGCGGCGATCCTCCAACGTGGGCGCGTGGCCCCGATCGAAGCGCCAGACCTCCTCCTCCGTGTCGAGAACCGCATGGGCTGCGTCCGCATCCGCGAGCTGGTAGGGCCGCAGCTGGAGCCGCTCGGTCCGCCATGGCGCCTGCGGAAGGTCGGATGCATCGAAGGGCGTCATGCGGGGCGTCTTCGCACGGCCGCGATCGCCTAAGACATCGGCTCACGAGCGCCATTCGTAGAACACGTCCGGCTCGCCCTCCTCGTTGTGGGTCCCATCGCCAAAGCGGAACGGGACAAAACCGTGAGCCTCGTAGAACGCTCGCGCGGCATCGTTCCTTTGGAACGTCACGAGTTCCAGCCTGTGGGGGCTTCGTGTCTTCGCATGCGCGATGAGCGCGCTGCCGATGCCGCGTCGCAGGTGGAGGGGATCAAGATAGAGTTGATCGACTTCCTCGCCGTCGAGCGTCATGAAGCCGACGATGCGATCGCCGGATCGCGCGACCCAAGTGGTCCCGCGCGGGAGAAGGACGTCTCGCAACCAAACACGCATCTGGGCCGGTCCGTGGATTTCTGTCAGGAACGGGAGAGCTGCCGAGCGCGATGCCACGTAGAGATCACCGAGCCTATCGGCGCCCTCCGGCCGGGCCGGTTCGATGTGGAGCGCGTTCATCGCGCGCCGGAATAACATGCAGGACCGATCCTGCCGCAGCAGACCTGCGCTGTCATGGGACCATACTGCCGCGATGGCTCGCCCGAAGCGGGTCTACATGCATCCATTGTGTCGTCGCCACATTGCGGCGTCGTGGCCCTCGGGCACGGCCTCGCAGGGATCGTCTGCGTAGCCGCGCAGCACCGCGTAGCGCGCCACCTGCGCTCGCGTCAGCAGCGGCACGGTCCGCAGATGGGCCGCCAGATGGACGAGGCGCAGGTCCGCCCGCGCCTCACCCGCTTCGGCGACCAACCGCGCGAGCGTCTGCGGGTCCGGCACCGCGTCTGTGAAGGCCAGATCGAGCGCGCGCTCGGCGTCGACGAACCGCTCGCCCGCGGCAATGGCGTCAGCGCGCATCTCGTCCCGGATCGCCTCGATTGCCGCACGTTGGTCAGTGTCCAGACCGATCTCGTCGGCCAGCTCCAAGAGGTGCGCAGGGCCCGGCACGCCGTTCAGCTCCGCCGCCCGAGCAAGGCCCCAGCCGCCGCCGCGCTCGAGTTCGGCGAGGTCGTCCTCGGACAAAGAGGCAATCGCGCGCCCTTCCTCTCCGGCATAGGGCGAATGCGGCCCTTGCGTGGCTTCGTCGGCAAGGGCTGGCATGCCCAGAACGAGCGCTGCGGCGAGGAGGATTGAGCGGTGCGGCATAGTCGGGTCCGAGGTTGGAATTGCCACCGTCCTATAGCGTAAAGAGCACCGTCAACGCATGATCGCGATCATGTCCGACGCCTGGTCCTCCATCTTCGCAGACGCCCCCGAGCGGACGATGCCCGCCGGGACGACCCTCTTCAATCGCGGCGATCCTGTCCGGCACCTCTTCCTGGTGCGCGAGGGCGCGGTGGCGTTGCGCCGCACGCTCGCCGACGGCGGATCGCTGACGCTCCATGCCGCAGGGCCCGGCGAGGTCGTCGCTGCGGCTTCGCTCTGGGCGGACGGCACGCATTGCGATGCTGTTTGCCAAACCGCCGCGCGCCTTTCCGTTTGCCCCGCCGACGTCGTCCGAAATTGGCTCGGCGACTCACCCGCCGCGGCGGCGCTGGCCGAGGCGTCCCGCGAGATCCAAGGCCTGCGCGCCCGGGTCGAGGTGCTGCGCCTGCGCCGCCTTGCCGACCGGCTCGACGCCTATCTGGATCTCAACGGCCCCCCGGGACCCGGCGAATGGATCAACGTCGCCGACTGGATCGGGGTGACGCCGGAAGCCCTCTATCGGGAGCTCGGCCGGCGGCGGCGTTAATCGGTTCAGCCTCTCAGAACGCTCAACACGGTTTGTCTCAGCTGTCATTGCAGAACGGCGGCTGAACCGACCCAGCCAAAACGGCTCCCATTGCGGAACACGACTTCGGCTGACGGTCCGAGTGCATGAAATGGTCGGAACACGATCGGTTCGAGTATGACTTTCGTCAGTCTGTCGCTGTCGCGAAGTCGACGACGGCGTGGACGTGGCGGGCCGCGCTCGTACAAGGTCCGCTCTCCGCCTGGGGATTGGATTGGATTTCGGCAAACAAAGGCCCGGTTATGGCGCAGCACGTGGGGTTGGTCCGGGAAGTTGGTTCGCTCGGTGAAACGAATTGTCGGGCGCTGAAGGTTGCGAGCCGGTAGGGCAGGTTCGCCACCCTGGCGGTGAAGGCCGCACCGTTCATGGCCGCCGGCAACGTCATGGGGGCCTCTATTCCGGACAGCGTGAGCGCACCGACGAAGGTCGTCGTTTGCCAATGACCGTGGGGAACGGCGGCCCGGCAGCGCTCGCCATGAGGTGCCCGACCGTAGGCGCGTGCCATTTTCGTACTTGTGCCGGTCTCGTCGACGAAGAAGAGCCGCGTCGGGTCGAACCCGTCCTGCCCCGCGAAGAAGGCTTCGCGGGCGGCTCTTACGTCCTCGCGCTCTTGCTCTGACGCGTGGCCGGACTTCTTTTCCATGTGATGTCGTGACGGATGAAGAACTTAAGCACCACAGAGCGCGCCGGCCGATAGCCGGTCGTGGCCGACAAGCGCTCGCCGATCTCGATGAGGGTCAGATCCGGCTCCTCTTCGATGAGCGCCAGGATCATCTCCCGATGCGGGTCTATCCGGTGTGATCGTCGGTTGCCGCCCCGTGTGCCGGCGCAGAGCGTCCCGCGCTCGCGCCAGCGCCTGACCCAACGGATCGCCGTGGATGCGGCGACCCCTAAGCGCTCTGCCGCCGCTCGGCACGACGACCCGCCCTCGACAGCCCCAACGACACGCTCTCGTAGGTCCAGCGACAAGGTCCTGACCATAGGAGCGGGCCTCCTCACCAGCTCCTATCGTGAATCACAATCCAAGCGATTCGGGAATCCCGTCGCGATTCCAATGCGGAGGGAAACGCCCTAGTTCGCTCGCCACGGCCGCCGATTGTTCGACCGCCTGCCGATACCCATTTTCTGTCCACCGGCTCGCGAGCATCTCTCAACGATGGGCGCTCGGAAAAGCATATCCTTGCAAGGTGTCGCATCCAGAGACTGCTGTGCGAACTCCTCCGCTGGCCGCCTTGCCAATCAGGCGCCAAACAAACTTCTATCCGAAGTCGTTCGCGCCCTTGCGCGCGCCGCCGCGCGCGAGGATCATAGGAACGCCGTCGAAGCCGAACTGAAACAGTCGATAAATGGCGGATGCGATGAAGCGAACAGCGATATACGCAAGGTTCTCGACTGAGCTGCAGAACGACCGGTCAATCGAGGACCAGGTTGTCCTTTGCCGCGTGTATGCCGAACGCAACAATCTCGACATCGTCGGCACGTTTAGCGACCGCGCACGGTCAGGCGCATCGGTCTATGGTAGAGACGGTCTGATGGAGCTGCTGCATTCCGCCCGCGAGGGCCGGTTTGACGTAATTCTCGTTGAGGCGCTCGATCGCTTGTCTCGTGATCAAGAGGATTTGGCTGGGATCTGGAAGCGGCTGAGCTTCGCGGGGATTGAGCTGCGCGCTGTTCACGGCGGGACAGCCGATCAGGTGCAAATCGGGGTTCGGGGGCTCCTCGGATCGCTCTATCTTACCGACCTTGCAAACAAGGTCCGTCGGGGCATGGACGGCGTGATCCGAGATGGTCGTTATCCTGGTGGGCGGGCCTACGGCTACCGGCCCGCTGCCGGACGGCCTGGCGAGCTGGAGATTGTCGAGGCGGAGGCGGAGATCGTCAGGCGGATCTTTACGCAGTACGTGAACGGCAAGACGCCGAGGGAGATTGCGCATGAGCTGAACGCAGACGCCGTCTTGCCGCCACGAGGTGCGCATTGGTCGGCATCGACGATCAATGGAAACAAAGCTCGCCACCACGGGATCATTCTCAATGAGCTCTACGCCGGCAAACTCGTTTGGAATCGCGTGCGGATGGTGAAGGATCCGGATACCGGCCGACGGATCTCAAGACCCAATCCACCCAGTGAGTGGAAGCGAGCCGAAGTC
>JBCCBM010000002.1:0-458272 GCA_039034015.1 Pseudomonadota bacterium
ACCATCTCAGCTCGACGTTTGGGGACCAGCCGTGCATTGGCATGCAGCTTCATAACGTCCTCCGCGGGAGAGGTTTGATCGGCAGCTCGCATGCTCGCCCATCTCCAACCAAAGAGCAACCTTCCGCAACTACGCAGCTAGCCGTTCGCGCCCGTCCCCACCCGCGCGCGACTTGCCGCGGGCCCCGCCGATCACTAAGTTGCGGCCGTCGGAGAGGTGCCGGAGTGGTCGAACGGGGCGGTCTCGAAAACCGTTGAGCGCGCAAGCGTTCCCAGGGTTCGAATCCCTGTCTCTCCGCCACTTGCCCTCGCGAAAGCAGTCTGCCGATCCAACTGCGGCCGATTCCATTGTTTTCGAGGGTTATGCGGGACGGGGTCTCAACCGGCAGAGCCGAAAGAGCTCGTTCTAGAGTCTGCATGTTCCCGGTTTTACCCAACCTCTCATACCGTCGCGCGTATCAAATGACCCGTTCGATCCATGGCTGGAGGCAGAGGGAGCGCAGTGTTTCAGCGTCATGTGCGATGGCGTTCCAGGCATTGCAGCATGCGTCGACAATGGCGTTTTGATCCGGAAAGACGCGCAGGCTGAGGTGGCGTTCGCGAAGGTAAAGCCAGGCTCGCTCCATCGGGTTGAGTTGCGGCGAGTAGGATGGGAGCGGCTCCAGTGAGGTGCCCCCCGCGTCAGGACGTGCCATTGACAATCCTTACCCGGCTCAGAGTTAAGCCGGGTATGACTGATGTGACCCCGCAAGAGTACCCAACGCCGCCCATGAAGGCGCTGCCCCCCTCCACCCGCCTGTGCGGCGCAGGGCTGGCCGGCCTGCCGCTGGTGCTGGGTGCCGCCTTTCTGTTGGTCGGCGCAAATTTTGCCGCGCTCGCCCTTGCCGTGGGGGCCCATACGGTCGGCTTCGCGCTGGCCCTTCGGCTCGTGCGGCGGGGCTATCCGCACCCCGACCTTGGCCTTTGCAACCTTGTCACCATGGCGCGCCTGGCGCTGACGGCCGCCCTCGTTGCGCCCCTTGCGGGCGCGGCGAACCCGTGGAGCGTCTTTGCCATCGCCGCGATCGCCCTGTCGCTCGACGGGGCGGACGGGTGGCTTGCCCGGCGCGAGGGGCGCGTGTCTTCCTTCGGCGCGCGGCTGGATGTGGAGGTGGATTCAGCGCTCGCCCTCATCCTGGCGCTCAACGCCTGGGCTGCGGGAACCACAGGCGCCGTCGTGCTCCTCCTCGGCCTGCCGCGCTATGCGTTCATGGCCGCCGCGCAAGTCTACCCGCACCTGTCGCGCCCCCTTCCCGAGCGGTTCAGCCGCAAGGCCGTGTGCGTCCTCCAGGCGGCGACCTTGATTGCGCTCCAGCTCCCCCCGCTTGCCATGACCTTCTCCGACCCGCTGGTGGCGCTGGTGGGCGCGGCGCTCATCTGGTCCTTCGGGCGGGATGTTGTGTGGCTCCATCGGGCGCGCACTTGAGGACGCCGGCGGTCCTGCGCCTTGCGCTTGCGGCGCTCATCCTCCACCTCGTGCTGGTGCAGCCGACCCAGCCGGCCGCCCTCACACTGGCCGCGCTCGCCACCCTCCCGCTCGAGTTGCCGGTGATCCTCCTTGCGCTCGTTGCGATCGGCCCGGGCCGGTGGGCGCAGGGCCTGCGGGCCGTCCTGGTTGCGGCCCTCACGCTCCTTGCGGTGCTGAAGGGTGCCGATTTTGCAATGGTCACGGCCCTGTCGCGCGCGTTTAACCCGGTCGCCGACCTTGCGCTCATCGACGCAGGGCTCAACGTTCTGACCGGCGCGATGGGCCATGCGCTCGCGACCGCCGCCATTTTTGGCGCAGTGCTCGCGGTCGGCCTCATCGCGGCGGCGCTCTGGTGGGCAACGGGCGTTTGCTCGACGGCGGCGCCAGGGCGCGTTCGGGGGGCGGCGGCGCTGGGCGCACTCGCCTTTGCCGGCGTCGCGGTTGTCGACATTGGCGACCGGCTCGGCCGATGGGACCCGCCCTTAAAACTGCCGGGCGAAGCGTTCACCGCCCGCTTTGGCATCGAGCGGGCGCAGATGGCGCGCGACACCCTTGCCGACCTTGCCCGTTTCAACGCCGCCGCCGCCGACGACCCTTATGTGGGCGCCACCGGCCTTTTGAACCTCATCGACCGGGACGTCATCATCGTCTTCATCGAGAGTTATGGCCAGACAAGCCTCGACACGCCGCTTTACGCCGACCTTCACCGGCAAACCCTGGCGGCCGGCGAAGGGCGGCTTGCGGCGGCGGGCCTTGCGATGGCCTCTGGCCTCCTCGCCTCGCCGACCCGCGGCGGGCAGAGTTGGCTTGCCCACGCCAGCGTTGCAAACGGGCTCTGGATTGATGGGCAAACCCGGTATGGCGCCGTCCTCGCCTCCGGCCGGCAAACCCTTTACCACCTGGCGCGTACGGCCGGCTTTCACACCGCCGCCGTCATGCCCCAAATCACGCTGGAGTGGCCGGAAGCCTCGGTCATGGGCTTTGACACGATCCTTGCCGCCGCCGACCTTGGCTATGCCGGCGAGCCGTTCAACTGGGTCACCATGCCCGACCAGTTCACCTTTGCCGCGCTCGATCGCCGGCTGCGGGAGGGCCCGCGCGAAAAACCACTCTTCGTCCAGCTGGCCACCGGCACCTCCCACGCGCCCTGGGTGCCCGTCCCAGACCTCCTCCCGTGGGACGCCATCGGCGACGGACGCATTTACAACGCCATCGCCCGCTCCGGCGACCCGCCCCGCGTCGTCTGGCGCGATCGCGACAGGGTGCGCGCCCAGTACCGCCTCGCCATCGACTATGCTCTGCAAACCGTGCTCGCCTACGCGGAGCGCCATGCCGCCGACCCCCCGTTGATGATCGTGATGGGCGACCACCAGGCCGCAAGCTTCGTCGCCCTTGACGAGCGGCCGGGTGTGCCGATCCACGTCATCGGCCCCGCCCACCTTGTGGAGCGCACCGCATCCTGGGGCCTGTCGCCGGGCCTCCTGCCGCCGGCAGACGCGCCGGTCCGCCCGATGGACGAGGTGCGCGATCTCTTCATCAAGGCGTTCACCGCCGCGCCCGGCCCGTCGTGACCCTCCCGTCCCCGCCCGCTGCCGAGCAATCGCCGAAAATCCCCGGGCGGACGGGGTGGATGAGCGGCAAGCGCGTCATGCTTCTCGTGCAGATCGCGCTCGCCGTTGGCCTGCTCGCGCTCCTGTGGCGCCTTGCCGATGGGGCGGAGGCCGCGCGGCGCCTCGCGTCTGCCCACCCGGGCTGGCTGATGGCAGCGTTCGTTGCCCTCACACTGCAGACGGTCCTGTCGGCGCTGCGGTGGCGGCTCACGGCGGGCCAGCTGGGCATCGCGCTCGACCGGCCAACGGCGGTGCGCGAATACTATCTCTCCCAGCTCATCAACCAAGCGCTGCCGGGCGGCGTCCTTGGCGATGCGGCGCGCGCGGTGCGCTCCCGCGCGGCGGCCGGCCTTCTCGCCTCTGGCCAAGCGGTGGCCTTTGAGCGGCTCGCCGGCCAGATCGGCCTTTATGGCGTCTTTGCCGCGGCCGTCCTCGCCTCCCTCGCAGCGCCCGGCGTTGCCTGGCCTTGTTGGCTTTGGCCGCCGCTCTTGGCGCTTATCCTCGGGCTGCCTCTTGTGACGCTCGCGCTTTTTGCGATCGTGCGGCTCCTGCCGGGGCGGGTGGGCCGTGCGCTTCACGCGTTCGCAGGGGCAGCGGCGCACGCCCTTGCGGCGCCCGCGGTGGTGTGGCGCCAAATTGGCCTCAGTCTCGCCACGGCGCTGTGCAACGTCCTCGCATTCGCGTTTTGCGCCTTTGCCGTTGGCGCAGACCTTTCCCTTCTCGCCGCGCTCACGGTCGTGCCCATGATTTTGTTTGCCATGGTGGTTCCGCTCACCGTCAGCGGGTGGGGCGTGCGCGAGGGGGCGGCGGCCGCGCTTTTCCCGCTTGCCGGGGCCAGCGCCGCGGAGGGGCTTGCCGCAAGCGTTGCCTTCGGGCTCATCTTCCTTGCCGCCGTGTTGCCCGCGCTTGTCACAATGCTGCGCGCACCGCGACAAATCGGTCGCGCCGCGGCACGGCCCTTGCCAAGCCGTCGCGATTGACCTTCGATCATGACAGGAGGATGACATGATCCAGCAAACGACACTCTCACGCCGCACGCTTCTTGGGGGCGCGGCGGCCGGGTTCGGTGCGGCAGCGCTGGGTTTTGTCCCGCGCGCGGCGGCGCAAACGGCGGTGGCCCTCCAGCTCTCCTGGCTCCACTCTGCCCAATTTGCCGGCAGCTACATTGCGCAGGACCGCGGCTTCTGGGCCGATGCGGGCCTCGACGTCACCCTTTTGTCAGGCGGCCCCAACGCGCCGGTGGAGCCGCCCGTCGTCTCCGGCACCGCCCTTGTGGGCATTTCCGCCGCCGACTACACCGCCGCCGCCGTTGAACAGGGCGCCCCCTTCAAGATCTTGGCGGTGGCGATGCAGAAAAACCCGTTCGTTATCACCTCACTGCCGGACAACCCGGTCAACGTCCCAAAGGATATGGAAGGCAAACGCATCGGCATGGCGCTCGCCAACATGCCGGTGCTGCGCGCACTGTCGTCGCTCAACAGTGTCGATGTGGATGCCATCACCGTGGTCCCCACCCAATACTCGGCCCAACCACTGCTGGCGGGTGAGGTTGACTGTCTGTTGTCCTGGGAAACCGACCTTCCGGTCGCGATGACCATCCAGGGCATTGAGCCCGTCACCATGCTGATGGCCGACCATGGCTATGCCGTCCACAGCCAAACCTACATTGCCACCGAAGAGAGCCTTGCCAATCGCCGGGCCGATCTTGTGGCCCTCATGCGCGGGGAAGTGCGCGGCTGGGAGGCCTATCGCGCCGACACGGATGCCGCCGCCGAACTCACCCTCAAACAGCACCCGGACGCGGGTCTCGACCTTGAAACCCAAAAGCTCCAGGCCGCGCGGCAGGTCCCATTGATGTTCTCCGATCTCACCGATGCCAACGGCTTTGGCTGGTGGACCGATGAGACGGTGGCGGCAAACGTGGAGACCCTTGCCCTCCTCGGCCGGACCGTCACCCCCGATCTTTGGGACCGCTCGATCCTTGAAGAGGTCCATGGCGGCTAACCCCTCTGGCCCACCGGCGGTGGTGTGCGAGGGCCTTGCCAAAACCTGGCCCTCTGGTCTCGACGTTGTCCGCCCCTTCGACTGCACTTTTGAGGGGGGCAAGACCACCGCCCTTGTCGGCCCCTCCGGCTGCGGCAAGTCCACGATCCTGCGCATCATCGCAGGGCTCGAAACCCCCAGCGGCGGCCAGGTCACTATTGATGGGGAACCCCCCGCCGCAACACTGCGCAAGGCCGACCTTTCCATGGCCTTCCAGGACCCGTCGCTGCTCCCCTGGCGCTCGGTGCGCGGCAACATTGCGCTCGCCCTGTCGCTTGCTCGCCGCACCATGGGGCGCGCCGCCATTGACGAGCTCATCGCGCTCGTCGGCCTGGACGGCTTTGGCGATGCCCGCCCGGCCGAACTTTCTGGCGGCATGCGCCAACGCGCGGCGATTGCGCGGGCCCTTGCCACATCGCCAAAACTCCTCTTGCTGGACGAACCTTTCGGCGCAGTTGACGAGCTCACGCGCCAGCAGCTCTCCCAAGATTTGCCGCGCCTTTGGGAGGCGCGCGGCACCACGACAATCCTCGTCACACATTCGATCACCGAGGCGGTTCTCCTCAGCGACCGTGTGATTGTCCTCTCCCCGCGCCCCGCCGAGGTGGTCGCCGACATTTCTGTCGACCTTCCCCGCCCCCGCGCGCCCGATGATGTGCGCCGGCCCGAGTTCGTGGCGCTGGCAGACCGCGTCGTGGGCGCGCTCGCAACAGGGTCTGCCCTTCGCGATCAGAGGCTCGCGGCCCAATGATTCCTGCCCCGGCCTGGCTGTGAGCATCGCCGCCCTCCACGCCCCAAGGCGGGGCCGCGCAACCACCTTTGGCCTCATCACCGTGCTTGTGGCGTGGGAGCTTTTGGCAAACAGCCTTTCGGGCGCATTCGTCCTGGCGGCACCGTCGGAGGTTGTGGCGTCCCTTTTCAAGCACAGCGGGCTGATGGGGCGGGCGCTGGCAGCAACCCTTGCCAACGCTGCCATCGGCTACGTGTTGGGCAACGGGGCCGCCATCCTCCTCGCCGCCGTCGCGTTTGCCTGGCCGCGCAGCCAACCGGTGGTGACGGGGGTGGCGCTCTTCGTCTTTTGCCTGCCGTTTGTGGCGACGGGGCCGATCCTGCGGGTGATCTTTGGCCCTGGCGATGGCCCGCAGATCGTGCTCGCCGCGCTCGCGGTCTACTACACCACGCTGATCCCGCTTCTGGTGGGGCTGCGCGCCGCGCCCGCCACCTGGTTCGACCTTGTGCGCAGCTATGGCCGCGGGCGCATGGCCGCCCTCGTCCACGTCCGGGCGATGGCCGCGCTGCCCTACCTGTTTGCCGGCCTCCAGATTGCGGCGCCCGCCGCCTTCCTCGGCGCCATGGTGGGGGAGTTTACGGGCGCTGAGCGCGGCATGGGCGTCCTCACCATCCGCGCCATGCGCGCCCTTGATGTGCCGATGACCTTTGCGCTCGCCACCGTCGCGACCGCCGTTGCCATCGCGGCCTATCTTGCGATCGGCGCCCTTGCCCGGGCGGTCCTGCGCGATGCGCCGCCCCTCATCCTTGCCCCGCCCCGCGCGCGCAGCGGCGGGCGTGGGCGCGGCCTTTCCCTCGCTCTGGTGACGGTCACAATCCTTGCCCTCTGGTGGGGGTTCATCGCGCTCTTTGATCTCAACCCCTTCTTCGCGAAGGGCCCGGGGGACGTGTTTGCCGCGCTCCTCCTGGAGCCCGATGCTGCGCAAACCCGCGCGACGCTCCTCTCGGCCCTTGGCGAGACGGCCGTCTTCCTGGTGCCCGGCTATCTTGCGGGCCTTGCCGCGGGCGCTGGCCTTGCGATCCTTGTTATCCTCCTGCCCGCGCTTGCCGGCACAGTCATGCCGCTTGCGATCGCGCTGCGGTCGGTCCCCATCGTCACCACCGCGCCGCTCATTGTGCTTGCGCTCGGGCGCGGGGCGGCGGGGACGATCGTGCTTGTGGCGGTGATGGTGTTCTTCCCCACCCTTGTGGCGTGCCTTCACGGGTTGCGGCAGGCGCCCGGCCAGGTGATCGATGTTTTTGCAAGCTACGGCGCGGGCGCGCTCACACGCCTCATCCGCGTGCGCATCCCGGCGATGTTGCCGGCCTTTTTCGCCGCCGCGCGCATGGGCGTCCCCGCCTCCGTCCTCGCGGTGACGGTGGTGGAGTGGCTTGCGACCGGCGAGGGAGTGGGGAGCCTGATGGCGCTTTCCGCCTCCCTCTCGGACTTTGACATGCTGTGGTCCGCCGTTGCCCTCGTCGCGGCGTTGTCGGCGCTTTGCTATGCGGGCGTTGGCCTGGTGGAGGCCAAGATCCTGCGCATTTACGCGCCCGAGCAGCTGGCATGACCGCCGCCTTCGCCATCCCGGGCGACATTGCCACCCTCACCGGCGGCTACATCTACGAGCGGCGCCTCCTCGAAGGCCTGCGTGCCCTTGGCCGCGATGTGGCGCACATTGTCTTGGGCGACACCTTCCCCCACCCGACCGCGGCGCACATGGCGGACGCCGCCGCCCAGCTCGCGGCCCTTCCCCCCTCCCGCGCGCTGATCCTTGATGGTCTGGTCTTTGGCTCCATCGAGACGGCCGCGCTCGCCCGCGTCCGCGCCCCTGTGGTGGCGATGCTCCACCACCCTTTGGCGCTCGAAAACGGCCTCTCGCCAAGCGCGCGGGGCCATCTTTATCGCACCGAGCGCGACAATCTCACCCTCGCCGCCCATGTCCTCGTCACAAGCCCCCACACCGCCGCGCAGCTCACCGCCGACTATGGCGTTGCGCCGGACCGCATCACCGTCGCGCGCCCCGGCACCGACCGCCCGACGCTCGCCCCCGCCCCCAAAACCCCCCCGCTCATCTTGTCGGTGGGCATCCAGCACCCCCGAAAGGGGCACGACATTTTTCTGCGCGCCCTCAGCCTTTTGCCCAAGGAGGGCTGGGAGGCGGTGATTGTCGGCTCGCCCTATGAGCCCACGCACGCGGCTGAGCTTGGCGCCCTTCACACCGCCCTCGGGCTCGGCGAATGTGTGCAGCTCGCCGGCCGCGTGTCGGCCGACACCCTCGCCCAGCTCTACGCGCAGGCCTCGATCTTTGCCCTTGCCACCCGTTACGAGGGGTATGGGATCGTCTTTGACGAGGCGATCGCAAATGGGCTTCCCATCGTCACCTGCCGCACCGGCGCCGTGCCCGAAACCGTCCCCCAGGATGCGGGCCTTTTGGTGCCGCCGGAGGACCCGCCCGCCTTTGCCGCCGCGCTCTCCACCCTGCTGTCTGACCCCGCGCGCAGGGCCGCCATGGCCAGCGCCGCGCGCGAGGCCGCGGCCACCTTGCCAAGCTGGCGGGACACCGCCCACATTGCCGCCAACGTCCTCGACCGGGTCGCAACCGGCTGAAACGCTGGGTGTCCGCCAACCCCTGCCCGGGGTGTGGGCCTGGTTAAAGGCGGTCGGGGTCGTCCGGGCGTTGGATGAGGGCGGCCTCGTCGGGCGTGGGGCGGGGCGAGGTGACGCGCGCGGCCTCGTCGGACGAGGGGCGAAGGGGCGTGACGGTGATCGCCGTCGGCACCGGGCCCCTTGGTGCACGGCGCACCGGCCCGTCCTTGGCGGCGGCAAAGTCGGCAACGGCGCGGGAGAAGTGGTTGTCGCCCACGGCGCGCACCTTGTCGGCCTCGGGGTCAAAGGCCTGGGCGGGCTCGGCCGCGGCGCGGGCGATGGGGCCGCGGCTGAGGGGGGCGGGCGTTGCGGGCGCGGTGGCGGCGGCGTCGCCAAGCTTTGCCGTGTCCCGCTTTGCGCCATAGGCGGTGCGCGAGATTGAGAGCGGCTTGCCGGTGCCGTCATAGACCGCGCGGTAGGGCTGCCACACGCTGCCCTTGGGGGCGCCGCTGGCGGTGCTTGCCACCTGACCCTCGGCGCCGCGGGCGATTTGCGTGCCGTTGGCGCAGCCGCAGGTGGGGCGCAGCGATTTGCGATAATCAAACGCGGTCGGAAGGTTGACGTACGCTTCGCCGGTCATTGCGGAGCGCATCTGCTCCACCGCTTCGCCGTTGTAGTGCACATAAAGCGAGACATCCGCGCCCGGGCAACGGCCAACGCACATGGCAAGCTCGTCATAATAATTGTCGCTGTGGGAGCGGTTGTTGATGGGGAAATAAAACCCATCGCACAGGCGAACGCACATGGTCCGCGCGCCGCCTTCCCGGGTGCTCCCCTTCACGCGGGATTGGGATTGTGTGGCAAGCGTCCCGGCGGTCGCGGATGCGCGGCGCTTCTCGGTGCCGCGCACATCAAGGTTCACGCGCTCCACCTTGCCGCGCGCGGCTGAGGGCACGTCCCGGTCTTCGGCACGGCGGCGACCGCCGAAAATGGCCGAGAAAATGTTGCGACGGTTGCCCTTTTCGCTGCGGCGCACGTTGTTGCGGGCCGAGCGTTGGCGCGAGCGCGTCTCACAGTGGCGCGAAATGGCGCGGCGCAAACGGCGCACGCGGTTGCGGTTCACAAGGCCGGACCGGGCTTGGCGCAATTGTGCATCAATGCCCGCACAGCTGCGGTTTTGGCCCCAGCGGCTGCGCTGGTTGCAGCCGAACGCGCGCGCCCGCTTCTCCAGGGAGGCGACCACCGCGCGGTTGGGCTTGCCCGCCTGGGCCGAGGCCAACTGGCTGCGCAAGCTGGTGCAGGACTGGGCAATCGCCCCAGCGGTGAAAAGAAACGTAAAAAAAGCGACGAGGATAATTTTCATCGACACAGGACGCCTCTCGCGTTGTGGTCGCGCCAATAACAAAGAGGTACGCACCCGCATGGGCCCCTACAATGGCGCCACATCACATTCCTGCGGTTTTGATAACGCAACAGGATTGTCCTGAGCCGGCGATGAACGCGCTAGTGCGCGCTCGCCACAGGCTCCAACAAGGCCGACAGTCTCACCAGATCGTGTACGAAGCGTTCATACTCGCGCGGCCGGGCCGCGTCCTCCACGCGCAGAAGGTAGGACGGGTGGACGGTCACAAAGCCCGGCGACCCATCGGGCCAGGTGAGCGGCGCGCCGCGCAATTTTGACACCGCCTGGGATTTGCCCGACAGCGCCCGCACCGCCGAGGCGCCCAGCGCAACGGTGAGTTTTGGCCGCACGAGCGCCCGCTCATGGTCAAGCCAAAAACGGCAGTGCTCAATCTCTGAGACGTTGGGCGACTTGTGGATGCGCCGCTTGCCCCGCGGCTCAAACTTAAAATGCTTCACCGCGTTGGTGACGAACGTGTCGTCGCGGTTGATGCCGGCGTCGATGAGCGCGCGGTCGAAGAGCTGGCCGGCCGGGCCCACAAAGGGCGCGCCGGCAAGGTCTTCTTGGTCGCCGGGCTGTTCACCCACAAACATGAGGCGCGCGTTCGGCGGCCCGCGGCCCACCACCACCTGCGTTGCCGGCCCATGGAGCGGGCAGCGCGTGCAGTGGTTGGCGGCGGCGCGAAGGGCGGCGAGGCTGTCGATGGTGGTGGGGAGGGCCGCCGTCTCGGCCGCCTTTTCCCGCGCAATGCGGGTGGAGCGGGCGGGCGTGCGCGCCTCTGCCCCAATCATGCCGCTTGTGCGCGCGGCGGATCCGCGGATGAGGGGCGCAATCATCTCCCCCTCCGGCATGTTCTTCCAATAGCGCTTTGGCATCTCCGACTGCATCATCTGCACCTTGAGCCGCGCCGGATTGAAGATCGCGCCAAAGTATGTGCGCCACAGATCTTCGTTCACATCGCCATCGGGGGCGATGGATTTGTCGGCCCCATCGCCCATGGTGAGCGTTTCAAGGTCCCAGTGGGCAGAGCGGGTGGGCGTGAGGATCGACCAGCGCATTTCGGGAAAGCGGCGCACGAAAAAGCCCGCCGTGCGGTCCAGCGTGTGGTGTTCGGGCTCGAACCAGGCGACGTATCGCTCGCCGCCATCAGGGTCGGTGGCAAGGCGAAAGCGCACAAACGCTTTCATCTTGTGGGCGCAGCGCCGCACGTTTTTCTCCAGCGTGTGGGCGCGGGCAACGTCCGGGTCGCTCGCAATTTTGAGGAGCGCGCGGTCCGCCTGCAGGCGCTGCAACAGCCGGTGGAGGAGGGCAAAGCGGGAGGCGTCTTTGTGGCAGACCACCGTTTGCGCGAGCGTCACAAAGGCTTTTGACGCGCGCGGGGGCTCGATGGGGTCGGGGAGCGTTGCGATGGGCCGGTCGTCACCAAAGAGCGAGCCGCCCGGCGCGCCGCCCCACGTCACCTCGGCGGGGTCGATGTTGTGGCCCACAAGCTTGCGCGCGGCGGATCGAAAGTTTTCAAAATCGGCCGGATGGTCGAGCGGGACATGGATTGTCACGCCGCAAACAGGTCCATCTGTTTGGCGGGTTTGACGAACCGTTGGCGCAGCTGCGCACTGTCCACCAGCGCGCCCGGCGTCCACCCCTCCAGGCAAATGAAGGGGAGCGCTTTGCGGGCGGTGGGGGTGAGGCGCGCAAGATCATCGGGCCGCAACCGACGATGGCGGCGCGTGCGCACAATTGCCTGCACCGCCTTCACCCCAAGCCCTGGCACCCGCAACAACAGCTCCCGCGAGGCGCGGTTCACATCCACCGGAAATTGCCCGCGATTGGCAAGCGCCCAGGCAAGTTTTGGGTCCACCTCCAGGTCGAGCATCCCATCGTCGGTTGCCTCGCGAAGGTCCTGGAGCTCAAAGCCATAAAACCGCGTCAGCCAATCGGCTTGGTAAAGCCGGTGTTCGCGCTGAAGCGGCGGCGCGGCAAGGGGCAGCGCTGAGGAGGCATCGGGGATGGGGCTGAAGGCGGAATAGTAGACCCGCTTTAGCCCGTAGGACGTGTAGAGCGTGCGTGCGGAGGTCAAAATGTCGAGGTCGTGCGCCCCGTCAGCGCCCACAATCATCTGGGTGGATTGGCCGGCGGGGGCGAACGAGCGGGCCGGCCGCTTGCGGGGGAGGGACCGATCTTTGGCCGCGTCAATGTTGGTGCGCAGCGTTGCCATGGAGGATTTTATGGTGCGCACCGATTTTTCGGGTGCAAACCGGGTGAGGCTCGTCTCTTTCGGCAATTCGATGTTGATGGAGAGGCGGTCGGCGTAGCGCCCCGCCTCTTCGATCAGTTCGGGCGCGGCATCGGGGATCGTTTTGAGATGGATATAGCCGTGGAAGCGATGCTCTTTGCGCAAGGTTTTGGCAACGCGCACAAGCTCTTCCATCGTGTGGTCTGAGGATTTGATGATCCCGGACGAGAGGAACAGCCCTTCAATATAGTTTCGCTTGTAAAATGAGATGGTGAGGTCGACCACCTCTTCCACCGAAAACGCCTCCCGCTCCACCTTGCTGGAGACGCGGTTCACGCAATACGCACAGTCGTAAATGCAGGCGTTGGTGAGGAGCACTTTGAGGAGCGAGATGCACCGCCCATCCGGGGCGTAGGCGTGGCAAATGCCCGACCCTTCGGTGGAGCCCAGGCCCCCGGATGATTTGGCGTTGCGCTGTTGGGTGCCGGAGGACGCGCACGAGGCGTCGTACTTCGCAGCGTCCGCGAGGATGGCGAGCTTTTCTTGGATCGTGCGCTGTCGGCCTGGCATTGAAACGCACCCGGGTTCAAACTTTGTTCTTGGGTAACCCCATGAGCATAGAACGTAAAGCCATCTGCGGCCGAACCCACCGTTGCGGCTGCGCCACAGGCGCGCACTCGCGCCATGCGTTTGGCGCAGTTCTCCGTTGCAAAGGGGGAACAGCGGTGTTTGTTGCAATTGTCGCGTTTTGACGGGAGTTTCGTTCGTGATTGTGCCTCGCACCGCCGCGGCCGCCCTTGCGCTTGTTGCCGCAACCGCTGTCGCCCAGGCTGAAACCGTCATCATTGGCATGCCGGATTGGCCGTCCGCCCAGGTCACCGCCCACATCATCGCCGGCGTCGTGAAAGATGGGCTCGGCCATGATGTGAAGCTGCGCGAAGTGTCGACGGTGGAGATCATCGGCGCCATCGACCGCGGGGAGGTGGATGTCCACCCCGAGGTGTGGCTCCCCAACAGCGCCGCCGTGGTGCACGAGTATCAAAATGTGCGCGGCACGCTCTCGCTAAGCCCGCGCAGCGTTGCGGCAACGCAGCACATCTGCACCACCCGCCAAACCCAGGACGAGACTGGGATTTCCAATCTCTCCGACCTTTCCAACCCGGATGTTGCCCAACACTTTGACACCGACGCCGATGGGCGCGGCGAAGTGTGGATCGGCGCCAACACCTGGTCCTCCACGCGGATCGAGCGGGTGCGGGCCAAATCCTACGGCTATGATGAGACGATGATGCTCCTCACCATGCCGGAGGATCAGGCGATGGCCTCGGTGGATGTGGCCGTGGCGCTCGGCACACCGATCGTCTTTTATTGCTACACGCCGCACTATTTATTCGCGCTGCACGATGTGGTGCCCCTGTCCGAGCCGGCGTACGACCCGCAGACTTGGACGATCCTCACCCCTGAGGAGGACCCAGCGTGGCTTGCCCGCTCGGAGGCGAAAACGGCCTGGCAGCCGGCGCGCTACCATGTGGGCTACGCCACCGCGCTCAAAGAGAGCCACGGCGACGTTGCACAATTTCTGGACAAACTGGCCATCAGCGCGGACGATGCGGAGGCCATGAGCTACGCGGTGCACGTTGACCGGAAGGACCCGCAAGAGGTTGCGGCCGCGTGGCTGTCTGACAATGCCGCGCGTGTGACGGAGTGGACCAAGTGAATGCGTTAAAACTCATTGCGGGCGCGCTGATGATGGTGGCGCTCGCCGCCGGCAGCGCCGCCGCCACCGAAATTTTCGATCCGCGGACCAAAAGCTGGGTGCGTTACGACCCGAGCCGCGCCATGCGGTATTACCAAGCCCACGGCTCCGTCCCGTCAGACTTTCGCCGCCAGGTGGTCAAATTCCGCACGGCTGAGAAGCCTGGAACCATCATCATCGATGGCAACAAGCACTTTCTTTATCTGGTGCTCCCCAACTTCCAGGCGATCCGCTACGGCATTGGCGTTGGGCGCGAAGGGTTTGGCTGGGCCGGCATTGTGACGGTGGGCCGCAAGGCAAAATGGCCGCGCTGGACGCCGCCGGCCGAAATGGTCGCCCGCGACCCGAAGGCGGCGAAGTGGGCCGGCGGGATGCCTGGCGGGCCCGAAAACCCCCTCGGCGCCCGTGCGCTTTATCTTTATGAGGGCGGGCGCGACACGATCTACCGCATCCACGGCACAAACCAACCCTGGTCCATCGGGCTCGACATTTCGTCCGGCTGCATTCGCATGAACAATGACGATGTTACCGACCTTTATGAGCGGGTGAAGCCGGGCGCGAAGGTCATTGTGTTGATGCAAGGTGCCGCGCTTTACCGCGGGGTTTGAGGAGCTTTTTCGATGCGTTGGATCCTTCCCCTCGCGGCGGCGGCCGCCCTTGCCGGTTGTCAAAGCAGCCAAACGTCGGCCCCGGCCGAGCCCACCACCAACGCCGTGCGCGCCACCATCGTGACCGCGCCGGCCGACCTTCAGCTTCTGTGCGCATCCGAGGCGGCCACCCGCTTTGGCGCCGACCCCGGCTCGGTTTTGCCCACAAGCTCGGCCCAGATCGCGCCCCAGCGCTACCAGGTGGACCTCAACCTTGGCAGCGGCTCGGCCCGGTGTGAGGTGGATGAGAACGGCAATATCATCGCCCTCGCGCAGGCCTGACCACCGGGCGCGTGGCGCCTAAACCCCCCTGGGCGCGTGGCGCCTCACCCTCCGGGTGCGTGGCAGTGTGCCGCGCGCCCCTCGCCGCCGGCCACGCTAAGTCAGGCTTGGGGAGGCGGCCATGTCAGACACCACCATCGGCATCATCTTCATTGCGGGGAAGGCGGCCATCTGGCTTCTCATCCCGCTCGCCATCGGCATCTGGGAGCTGCGGCGCCACAAAAAGATGATGGCGGCCGAAAAAGCGCCGGAGCGTGGGGTGCCCGCCTGGTTGGCGCAGCGCGCGCCCGCGCGCCGGCCAGCCCAGCGCCCACCCAACCCGACAGAGCGCGAGGCGGCCTAAACCCGGCCAAGCAAGCCTCGCACAGCCACCGCTGGCTATGACACCCGGGCTATGCGTGAGTTTCGGGATTAGCAATGCTCCAGTCGTTCACAGCTGCGCTTGCCCGCGCTGCGCCGCCCAAACAGTACAATGCGCTCGCCGAGAAGGCCCTTGACCTTATGCCCGCAACGGCTGTGGTCATCACCACGGTGGGCGAGCCGGCCACCATCATCGGCGCCTGTGGAACGGGGTCCACACTCTCGCGGGAGGCGCTGACCGCGGCCACCGCCGTCCCCTTCACCGACCCTGAGGCGCTGGACGACCGGGACACCGTGGTCGGCACGCCCATTGAGGGCGAGCATCCGTTCTCCCGCGTCGTCAACGTGGCGCTCACCGACGACAACGGCCCCGTCCGGTGCATGGTCTTTCCCATTTTGCCCGGCATCATGCCGCGGGAGCTGAAGCGCTTTGTGGCGATCGGCATGCGTCGCATGTCCGAAATTGCGCTGATGCGGCGCTATCGGGATGACCTGAAGCGCTACGTCGTGATGTTCAAGCAGATGGAGCGGATCGCCAAGGCCGGCCTCTGGGAATACGACTTCGACACCCACCGCCTCACCGTGTCGGACGAGGTGCTGCCTCTCATTGGCATCACCGACCGGCGCAATCTGACCCGCGGGCGCGCGCTCTCGTTTGTGCCGAAGGAGGCGCGGCGCAAGGTGTTGGAGGCCATCCTGGCGGCCGCCCACGGCCGCGCCACCGACAGTGTCGCCGTGCCGGTTACAACGGCGCTTTATAGCCCACGCACGTTTCGCGTTTTCATGCGCGCGCACATTTCGGGCGATGGGCACCGCCGCGTGGCCGGCGTCGTCCAGGACGTGACCGAGCAGCACCAGGCCCATGAAAAGCTGTGGTGGACCGCCAACCACGACCCGCTGACGGGCCTTGCCAACCGCGCCCTCTTCAACGACCGGTTCAACAAGGCGCTCCAGCGGCGTGCGCGCTCCCGCCGCATCGTGTGCATCGTCTTGGTGGATGTGGACAAGTTCAAGCCCGTGAACGACCGATACGGCCACGCTGCGGGCGATGCACTGCTCAAGGCAATTGCCGAGCAGTTGACAGCAACGGTGCGCACCCACGACACGGTTGCCCGCACCGGGGGGGACGAGTTCTCGATCCTTTTGGAGGACATTGAGGATCGGCCGGCGCTGGATTCGGTCCTCGCCCGAATTGAACGGGCGCTGGATGTGCGCTTTGCGTGGGATTCCAGCGTTCTCAACGTCACCATGAGCGCGGGTGCGGCCGTCGCGCCGGACCATGGGCGCTCGGAGCGTGATCTCACCGTTGCGGCCGACCTTGCGCTTTACCGGGTGAAGGGCCATCCGCGCGCCGCGCTGTCGCTTTACGAGGCGGAGCTTGGCCAGCAGGCGGCCGAGCGCAGCCGGATGGTGGAGCGGGCCCGCGCGGCCGTCGCCAGCGGTCACATCCTGCCTTATTATCAGCCGCAAATTGACATTGTGACCGGCCGCGTTGTGGCCGTGGAGGCGCTGGCCCGGTGGGAGACGCCGTCTCGTGTTTTGGCGGCGGGCGAGTTTTTGGACGCCATTGCCGACCATGACATTGGCCCCGTCATCGGCCGCACCGTCGTCGATCGCGCGATGGTGGAAATTGCGAGCCTCAACCGCGGCCGCACCGAAAAGGTGGCGCTTTCGGTGAACGCGTCGGCGGGAGACCTCTTCCGTGCCCAATTCATCGAGCGGATTGGCGCCATGACCGACCGTGAGCGGCATCTTGGCCCGATCACCATCGAAATCACCGAAGATGTGGTGCTCGACGACCCCAACGGTGGGCTCGCGCGGGCCATGAGGGCGGCGGGCGCGAAGGGCGTTCAATTCGCGCTGGACGATTTTGGCACCGGGTACGCCTCGCTCATCCACATCACCAACCTTCCAATCTCCGAAATCAAGATCGACCGCCGCTTCGTCAAAAGCCTTAGCGATGACGCGCAGTCCGGCAAAGTGATCGAGGGCATCATGGGCGTCGCCCGGTCGCTCGGCCTTCGCGTGGTGGTGGAGGGGATTGAAACGCCTGAGCAGCTGGCGCGCGTGAAGGCGCTGGGCGGCCAGTTTGTCCAAGGGTTCTACTACGCGCGCCCCGTCCCGCTTCTGGAGCTGAAACAGCTTTTGGCCCGGCAGGGCGACGGCGCGGACATGGCCGCGTAGAGCGTTTCACGCTCAGGTGGAGTCATACCGGCGCACCTTTGGATTGACCCATTGTGCGCCGGTAAAGCCCGCGCGGCGCCTGAGCGTCACCCACACGCTGACCAAGTCAAAGACTTGGCGCGTCGGTATCACCTGAGCGAGAGAAAACGCTCGCAAATCAGAAGGCGCGCATCTTGTCTGCGCCCAAACGGGCGCAGGATGGGCTCGGCCCTACTGCCGGCGAGCGGTGGCCGTTGCGGGGGCGCGCACCACGCGCAGCGAAGCGTTTTGGCCGCCTGGCACGCGCACGGTCTGATCGGCGGCGAGGGTGAAAACCTCACCATCGATCCTGAGGCGGAACGGGCCATCGGCGTTCACCACAAAGCCCGCCTCCGTCGCCGGGAGGGTCACCCAGCCATCGGTGGCGTTCACGGTGACGGGCGGCCGCTCGATCACCGGCGGCAGGCCCACCCGCGGCCCGGCATATTGGCTGATCACCGCAAGGCCCGCGATCAGGATGAGGGCGGAGAGGACGGTGCCGGCAAGGCCCCGCGCTTTGCTGCGGCGGGGGCGGACGGCAACGGAAACCTCGCGCGAGGGGGCAGAGGCGGCAACCGGTGCCGGCGTTGGGGCAAAGTTGGCGGTGGTGCGGGTGCGCGCGGGGGCGGCATCAGCGGGCCGCACATCCAGGATTGCGGTGCGGGTCGGCGCTTTTGCGGGCGCCTCGGCCGGGCGGTCGAGGACAACGGTGCCGTCGTCCGCCGGGGGCCCGCTGGCGGCCGCTGGGGGCGGCTCATCGGGCACTTTGGGCGCGCCGGGGGTGCCGGCGGGAAAGTCAATCCCGCAGACGGGGCACCGGTAGGCGCCCGCCACAACGGGCTCACCACAGGCCCGGCAACGGAAGAAGGCACGCGAAGCCACCCAAGTCTCCTTCGTCACGTCGTCGGCGAATGCCACGCGCCAACCGGCCCGTCAATTGCCCGGCACACGCTCCATGATGTGGTAGCGCCCCGGCCGAACGCCACCCGGCAAAGGATGATCCCGCGCGACGAGGGGAAGGCGAAAGCTCGTCACGACCACGGCATCCGCGCGGGCGATGGCCATGATGGCGGGCGCAAGCCAGGCGGCCACCGCAGCGTTCCCCGTGGCATCGGCCGAGCCAAGGTCGTTGTGGATGAGGGCGGCCGGGGCGCCAAGCCGGTCGGCGGCGCGGGGCAGGGTGTCGCGAATGTCGCCCATGACCATGCGTTCCGGCGGCGGCAACACGTCGATGGCGGAGTGGACGAAATTGTCGAACGCGAAGACCGCGCGATCGGGGAAGAGGGCGGCAAGGTGGTCAAAGGTGCGGCCGGCGCCGATGCCAAGGTCGATGATCGGGCCGGGGCGATCGGCCACAAGCGCGGCCGCCGCCTCAAGGCAGAGCCGCTGCGCGCGCATGCGCCGAATAAAACTGTCGAGCCGGCTCAGCGCGCCTTCTCGTACAGCCAGTAGCGCCCGCGCTCCGCATCGGCGGACCGTGCGTGTTCGAAAAAGCCGTCCAGCGCCAGGGCAATGCCGGTGGCGACAAAGCCGCCGGGGGCGGTATGCTCGGCAATGAGGGGGGCAAGCCAGGCGGCCTTGGCAAGGTCGGCCGTCGGGTCACCGGTGCCAAGGTCGCAATGGATGAGGGCGGCTTGGCGCTTCACCCGCGGGCCGCAGAAGGCGAGCGTGTCACGAATGTCGCCGATGATCATGTGCTCGCCATCGGGGATGGAGGCGGGGTGCGCGGTGACGGAGCGGTCGAACACGAAAATTTCGCGCTCGGGCAAAATTTCGCGCAGGTGATCGAACGTGCGCCCGTTGCCAAGGCCAAGCTCGAGCACCGGGCCATCGATGGCCGCAATGCGCGTGGCGACATCTTCCAAAAAGTGTTTTTGCGCCGTCATCCTGGCGATGAAAACGTCGAGACGGCTGATCCGGCGGCTCATGGCGTCACGATCACGGCCGGAGCGCGCCCCGCAGGCGTTCCGGGTCCGGCATGCCGCCCACCTGGAGTTCGGGGGAGTCGCCCGCGGTGTAGACCTTCAAGATGCCGCAGTTGAAGATGCGGTCAACGAAGGATTGATCGATCTGCACCGTGCGGATCGACGAGAGTTCGATCTCAAGCCGCTCTTTGGCAAAGACGCCGCGGGAGAGGATCACCCGTTCATCGCCCACGGTGAGCCGGGTGCAGCGGGTCTGGATGGTCCACCAGACCAGCCACAGCGCGCCAACCACCACGGGGATGAGGAGGACGGCCAGCATGAACCGGCCAGGCTCATCGGCAAACATTTTGGGATGCTCTTGGTAGATAATGTTGGAGATGGCCGTGTCGCTCATCCGCGGATCCTCTCAAGTGACGGTGGTTGAAACGCAGCGACGGGGCGCTTCGTTCAAACGCCGCGGGCCTGGCGCATCACGGTGCGCAGGCGCGAAGGGTCCGGCAGGCCGCCCTGCTCGATGTCGGGCTCATCACCCGCGGTGAAGACTTTGAGGATGCCGCAGTTGAAGATGCGGTCCACGAACGTTTGGTCGACGCGCACGGTGCGGATGGAGGTCATCTCCACCTCGATGTTTTCTTTGTTGAAAACGCCGCGGCGCAGGGTCACGCGCTCATCGTCGACGGTGACGATGGTGGAGCGGTTCACAATGTACCACCAGCCCAACCAAAAGATGCCGACCACGAACGGGACAAGCAGGCACGCCAGGATGAATTTTCCCGGTTCGTCCGCAAACATGGTGGGGTGTTCTTTGTAAAGTGGTGTCATGGGGTGTGTCTCTTCCGAACGCGCAACGTGTGACCCGTGCTATTTCGCATATACGGGTCTTTTCCCCGTCAGGCCACCCGCGGTCTGTTCGGGGCGCGCGCGGTCAGTGGAATTTTGTGAGCGTCACCAGGCGCACGTCGGCCGGTGCGATCAATCGCTTGCACATCACGTTGACGGAGTGGAGCGGGCCTTCAATCTCGTCGCGCCAAAATTCTAAGAAGCGGCCCAGGACGGGGAAGTCGGGCGCCTGGTCATAGTCCTGCCACACGTAGCTTTGCAGGACGGCCGGATAGTCCGGCAGGCGGTACAAGATTTCAGCCGTGGTGAGGCTGAAACCCTGCAGTTGCTTCTGAAGATCACTCATAGTGCCACCCCAAAATCAACGCGTCTTAGCGGGAGTTTGGCACAATAAAAGCTGTTGGCAAGCCGGCAAAGCACCCTTTTCGCAACCTTTAGACCAGTTTGGCTGGCAGCCTTTGGGGGTGAGTGCTAGTGAATGACCGTCCCGCACAAAGATGAAGCGGCGGCCGCCGCCGCGACTGGCAGCGTGTTTGTTTTGTGGGCAATGGGGAGGACGTCTCGGCGCAACCCGGGTGCGATCGGTCGGCAAAACAAGGCATCCAGATTGCAAAGGTGACATGCATGCGCTCCACCGTTGGCAATTGCCTGTGTCGGCGTTTACGGTGCCGCCGCGCGTGACCCTTCCACTGTCGAACGTCCGGCCTCAATGCTTCGATTTGCCTACAACACCATCGGGTGTGCCAACCATCGCCTTGATGACGCTTTGGAACTTATCGCCGAGGCCGGTTATCAAGGTGTCGTCCTGACCCTCGACGTCCACCACATGAACCCCTTTGCTGACGGCTGGGAGGCGGTGGCCGAGGCCCTCAAAGCCCGCCTTGAAGCGGCCGACCTTGCCGTCACCGTCGACACCGGCTCACGCTTTCTGCTCGACCCGCGTGATCGCCTGCAGCCCACCCTGTTGAGCGCGACGGAAGAGGCGCGGGCGGAGCGGATCGACTATCTCGGCCGGGCCATAAAGGTGTGCAAGATTTTGGGCGGGGAGGCGGTCGTCTTCACCGCCGGGCGGGCCAAGCGCAACGTCAGCCAAGCCAACGCCGGCGTCTGGCTGCTCGACGGGCTGAAGCAGGTGGCCGACATGGCGGCTGAGGCGGGCGTCACCGCAGCGCTGGAGCCGGAGCCTGGCCACATTGTCGGCTCCCTCGATGATTTCACGCTGGTGCGCGAAACGCTGAAACAAATGACCGATGCGCCGCTGCGCCTCGCGGTGGATGCGGGCCACGTGATGATGTCGGGCGAGCGCGCGCCCCACCAGGCCGTCAAAGAGTTCGCGCCCGTTCTCTCCGCCGTTGCGGTGGCGGACATGCGCCAGGGCGTCCACGCCCACCTGCCGCTCGGCGAGGGCGACCTTGATGTGACCTCCGTCCTGGCGGCCCTGCGCCAGGCAAGCTACGACGGGCTCGTCAGCGTGAAACTCCCGCGCGACAGTTATCGCGCCGACGATCTCATCCCCCGCTCCATTGACTGGCTGATCGAAAACGTCCCCAGCGACTGAGCGGCCGCCTCAACGCCCGGCCGCCTCAACGCCCGGCCGCCTAACGCATCGTGCAAAGCTGCGTGATGCCGTCCGCGCACACCGGGACGGACGATGTGCGGGCCATCGCCTGGTCGAGCCGCCGGCGAAGGTCGCCCGGCGCAATCGGCAGCGCAAACCGCTCATCCAGCGCAAAGGCGTCCACCGCCGCATCCACCTCAGCGGCCGACGGCTGCGCGCCCTCCAGATAGGCGAGCGAGGTGAGCGCTTCGACCACCGGCCCATCGTTCACCCAGCGCGCCTCTGCGCGGGCGGTGGGTTCGCCCACAACCCGTGCTTCCCGCGCCGGCAGGGAAGCGGGCGAGGGTTCTAGCGCCGCAACCGTCGTCTCGGGCTGGGGCGCTTCGGGGGTTGCGAGCGGCTCTTGATCGGCCACAGGCACGTTCTGCGCGTCGGCCACAGGCGCGACCTGCGCGTTCGCCAAAGGCGCGCTGTCCGCCTCGCTGAGCGCAGGGATGGTGACGGGCGCGGGCACAAGGTCCAGCGGTCCAGTCTCCGATGGATCAAGATCAGATGGATCCAGCGGCGTGCCGATGGTGGCGACCGGCGGAAGCTCGGCGGAGGCGATGGCTGCCGGCGTTTGCGTGTCCTGTGTGGTGAGCGCGGCAACCACCTGCGCGCGGGGCGCGGGGCGGGGCACAGGCGGGGGCGCTGCAGAGAAGGTGGGCGTGTCATTGCCATAAAGCGGCTCGCTGGCGGCGCGGGGCGCAATGCCCACATCAATGGGGCCCTCTTGGGAGAGCACCAGCTCAGGCTCCACAATCACCCAGGCGCGGCCATCGGTGCGGCGACAGCGAAAGCCATCGACGGCGATGCGGCTCGTTTCGCCAAAAAGGTCAATCCGGTAGCCGCGGCAGGGGCGTTGGCCAGGGCGCCGCACCATCGCATAGGGGCGCACCGCAACCCGCCGTCCGCTGGGCAGCGCAAAGCGGCTCACATCGTTGGGCTCGGCAAAGTCCAAAATTGTGGAAAGACGCGCCTCAATGGCCCGGCGCTCGGCCGGGCTGAGCGGCAAGGCGGTCTGAAAACTCTGCGCCATGGCCGGGCCAAGGCCCACCACAGCCAAGATGGCGACAGCGATTGAGCAACGCATCGAAAACACCTCCACACGGCTCCCCCTACAGGCGCACGGCTGACAGCGGGCTGAACAGCCTCAGACGGCGCGTGTGAGCGGCGAACATTCGCGCTTCAGCGTCGTGCCGGAGCCTTTCTCCCCTTGCAAGACCCCATCGGCCACCATCACCCGTCCGCGCAGGATCACGGTTCCCGGCCACGCCCCCACCCGGCGCCCCTCATAGGGCGAATAATCGGACCCATCATGAAGGTCGTCGTGGGCAATCACCCGCGCCCCGCGCTCCCAAATCACAAGGTCCGCATCGCTCCCGATGGCGATCGTGCCCTTCTTGGGATGGAGGCCATAGGTTTTGGCGTGGTTGGTGGCCGTCAGCGCCACGAACTCATTGATGGTGATGCGCCCCGTCAAAACCCCTTCGGTAAAGAGAATGGGAAGGCGACATTCAACGCCTGGAATGCCGTTGGGGATGGCGCGAAAGTCGGCGCGGCCTTTGGGGTTTAATTTGCCGCGCTCGTCGGCGTAGCGGAACGGGCAGTGGTCGGAGGAGAAAAGGTCAAAGCTGCCGCGTTCGATGCCCGACCAGATGTTTTTATGTTCCGACGCATCGCGCGGCGGGGGCGAGCAGACGAACTTTGCGCCCTCCCAATCCATGCCCTCAAGGTCGGCCTCGGTGAGGGTGATGTACTGGGTGCACGTCTCGGCAACAACGCGCCGGCCGCGGGAGCGCGCCCGTTCAATCTCGCGCATCGCCGCCCCGTTGGAGACGTGGACGATCACCACCGGCACATCCACCACCTCCGCCAGCGAAATGGCGCGGTGGGTGGCCTCCCGCTCGGCCACCACCGGGCGGGTGAGGGCGTGGGAGACCGGCTCCAGCCGGCTGTCGGCGGCAAATTTTTCGCACAGGAAGCGGATCGCGTCTTCGTTCTCGCAGTGCACCATCATGAGGGCGCCGGTGCGCTGGGCCACATCCATGGTGGCCAAAATTTCCGCATCGTTCAGCCGCAGCATCTCGTAGGTCATGAAGACTTTGAAGGAGGTGTATCCGTCGGCGACCGCCGCCGGCAGCTCCTGGCCCAGCACCTGGCGCGTGGGGTCGGAAATGATGAGGTGGAAGGCCACATCGCAGTGGAGTTCACCCTCTGCCTTTGCCTCATAATCGGTGAGCGCCTGGCGCAGGCTCTCGCCCCGCTCCTGCATGCAAAAGGGCATGATTGTGGTGTTGCCGCCATGGATGGCCGACAGGGTGCCTGAGGCAAAATCGTCGGCCATTTCAATGCCCTCACCCGAGGGCTGTGAAATGTGCACATGGCTGTCGATGCCGCCTGGCAAAACGTCGCGCCCGGCGGCGTCAATCGTTTCGGCCGCCTCGCCGAGTGCTGTGCCAAGGGCGGTGATGGTCCCATCCTTGATGCCGATATCGGTGTCAAAGGTGTCGGCGGCGGTGGAGACGCGCGCGTTCGTAATCTTGAGGTCAAACATCAGTAGCCCCGTGCGCGATCGACAGTGTTTTGCAGGGTGCCATCGCTTTCAAAGGTTGCCATTTGCTGGGTGACGTAGGTGGAGACCGTGCGCGGATCGCTGACGGCCGAGCAGTGAGGCGTGATGACGCAGTTGGGTGCATCCCACAGCGGATGGTCGACGGGGAGCGGCTCTTCCTCAAACACATCAAGGCTCGCGCCAATCAGCGTCCCGTCCCGCAGCGCTGCCAAAACGTCCATCTCGTTTTGCAGCCCGCCGCGGCCCGCGTTGATGAGGACGGGTCCGCCCAGCGCCCCATCCTGCGCCAGGCGCGACAGGAGCGCGGCGTTGACGATGTGCCGCGTGTCGGGCGTCAGCGGCAAGAGCACCACCAGAATGTCGGTGGTGGTGAGGAACGGGTCGAGGCCCTCCGCGCCCACACGGAGCGTCACGTCGGCGGGTTTTTCAGACCGCGACCAGGCCTTCACATCAAACCCGAGGGTGAGGAGCGCGTTGGCCGCATGCTGCGCCAAAACGCCGTAGCCCAGAAAGCCGACGCGCACCTCCCACGCGATGGGCTGCTCCCGCTCGCGCCACTGCCGCACCTCCTGCTGTTTCAAATATTTGAGCGTTTGGCGGTGGTGGGTCAGCACCTGCAGGGTGACCCACTCGGTCATGCGCTCGGTGAGGTTGTCATCCACCAGGCGCACCAGCGGCACATCCGGAAGGTCAGGGTCGGAGAGCACCGCATCAACGCCCGCGCCAAGGTTAAAGATGACCTCAAGGTTGGGGAGCGCGCGCAAAAGGCCCTGGGGCGGTTTCCAGGTGAGGGCGTAGCGAATGTCTTTGGGGTCATAGGCGTCGACGCCGTGCTGCACGAAGGTGCGCGCGGGGTCAGCGGTGCGGAACGCCTTCATCCAGGCGGCCGAACTCCAATTGGCGGTGGTGAGGAGGGCTGTCATGGCGCGGCGTCCTGGTTTGCGGCGCCAGGGTAGGGGTCCTGAGGCGCCGTTGACAACGTTGACGCTGGCAAGGGCCGGCCGTACCACCGCGCCATGGCTCTGCGTGATATTTTGATCTTGCCCGACCCCGTGCTTCGAAAGGTCTCGGCCCCTGTGGCCGATGTGAGCGATGGCGTGCGCGCCCTTGCCAAGGACATGCTGGAGACGATGTACGACGCCCCCGGCATCGGCCTTGCCGCCCCCCAGGTGGGCGTGTTGGAGCGGGTTGTGGTGTGCGACATTGCCCAGCGCGAGGGGGAAACGGGCGCGCCGATGGTGCTCATCAACCCCGTCATCGAGGCCGCCTCCGACGAAATGAGCGTTTACGAAGAGGGCTGCCTCTCCATCCCCGATTACACCGAGGACGTGACGCGGCCCACCGCCGTGCGCGTTGCCTATCTTGACGAAAATGGGGATCCGCGCACCGTCGAGGCGGACGGCCTTTTGGCCACCTGCCTGCAGCATGAGATTGACCATCTGAACGGTGTTTTGTTCATCGACCACATTTCGCGGCTGAAGCGCCAGATGGTGACGAAGCGTTTTGCCAAGGCGGCGAAGGCGTAAATCATGTTGCGTGTGGTGTTCATGGGCACGCCCGACTTTGCCGTGCCCACCCTCATGGAGATTGCCGGCCAAGGGCACATCGTCCCGGCCGTCTACACCCAGCCGCCCCGCCCCGCCGGCCGCGGCATGGAAACGCGCAAGAGCGCCGTCCACCGAGCCGCCGATGCCCTTGGCCTCCCCGTGCGCCACCCGGCGACGTTGAAGGACGAGGCGGACGCCCTCGCCGCGCTCGAGCCGGATGTTTTGGTGGTGGTCGCCTACGGGCTGTTGCTCCCGGGTGCGATTTTGTCGGTGCCGGCGGAGGGCGCGTTCAACGTCCACGCCTCGCTGCTCCCTCGTTGGCGGGGTGCCGCGCCCGTCGCCCGCGCGATCATGGCCGGTGACGCGGAAACTGGCGTTGGCATCATGAAGATGGACGAGGGCCTCGACACCGGCCCCGTTGCGATGGAAGAGCGCCTCCCCATCGGCCCCGATGACACCGCCGGCGCGCTCACCGAGCGCCTCTCGCGTCTGGGCGCCGACCTGATGGCCCGCGCCCTTGGCGCCCTCCAACGCGGCGGCCTGCAACTTCGCGAGCAGCCCACAGAGGGCGCGACGTACGCGAAAAAAATCCGAAAAGACGAGGCGCGGATCGATTTCTCTGAGCCCGCCCCGGCGGTGCGGGCAAAAATCCATGGGCTCAACCCGATGCCAGGCGCGTTCACGACGGTGAATGGCGAGCGGCTCAAGATCCTGCGCGTTTCGGTGGTGGACGGGGCCGGCGCGCCCGGCGAGGTGCTGGGCGATGGCTCCCGCATCGCGTGCGGGGAAGGGGCCATTGCCCTTCGCGAGGTGCAGCGGGCTGGCAAAAGCGCGATGTCGGTGGATGCGTTTTTGCGCGGGTCGCCGCTGATGGCGGGGGACGTGGTTGGGTAGGTGGGCGCCGCGGTGCCAAGCCTCTCCCGCCTCGTATCAATTGTCTCGTGGAGAAGAATGAGCCTCAACCCACGCTTCGCTCTTCGGGGTTGACCCTCATTCTTCTCCACGAGCTTCTGAGGGTGTCGGCTCCGAAGGAAGGTCGCGCCTCTCGTCTCACCAAAGGAAGTGTGGGGGTGGGTGTGGCAGTGTCGTGCCAGGACATTCGGGCTGATGCCGCGGTTTAAGCTGACGATCGAGTATGACGGTGCGCCCTTTGTGGGGTGGCAGCGGCAGGCGAATGGGCTTGGCGTGCAAGAGGCCATCGAGGTGGCGGCCGAGCGGTTTTGTGGCGAGGCAACGCGCGTGCATGGGGCCGGGCGCACGGACACGGGGGTGCACGCGAGCGGGCAGTGCGCCCATGTGGACTTCGCGCGGGACTGGCCGGCCGACACTGTGCGGGATGCGCTGAACGCGCACCTGCGGCCCCACCCCGTCGCGGTGTTGGCCGCGGAGGCGGTGGGGGCGGATTTTGATGCCCGGCACAGCGCGCGGATGCGGCACTATCGCTATGTGATCCTCAACCGCAGGCCGCCGGCCGCCATCGATAAGGCCGTCTGGCAAGTGCCTGTGCCCCTTGATGCGGCAGCGATGGGAGAGGGGGCGGCGCGGCTTTTGGGGCGCCATGATTTTACCACCTTTCGCGCCTCGCAGTGCCAGGCGAAAAGCCCTGTGCGCACGCTGGATGCCCTTGATGTGGTCCGGGAGGGGGACCGCGTTGTGGTGACAGCCTCGGCGCGCTCTTTCCTTCACAACCAGGTTCGGTCCATGGTCGGCTCTCTGGTGGAGGTGGGGCTCTTGCGGTGTACGCCGGACGATGTGGCCAAGGCGCTTGCCGCACGCCATCGCGCGGCGTGCGGGCCGGTTGCCCCCGCCGCGGGGCTGACGCTCACGAAGGTGGACTATGACGGATGAAATCGATGTCACCCTTGGCATCATCGGCGGCTCGGGCCTTTATGATCTCCCCGGCCTAGACGGCACCTGGGAGACGATCGAAAGCCCCTGGGGGACGCCGTCCGATCAGGTTCTGCGCGGCACCATTGAGGGCACGAAGGTGGTCTTCATGCCCCGCCACCGCCGGGGCCATCAGATCCCGCCGTCCGACATTCCCTTTCGCGCCAACATTGATGTGATGAAGCGCGCGGGCGTCACCGATCTTGTGTCGATGTCGGCCGTTGGCTCGCTCAAAGAGGCGCTGGCGCCGGGGATGTTCGTGATCGTCGATCAGTTCATCGACCGCACGTTTGCGCGGGCCAAAAGCTTCTTTGGCGAGGGGTGCGTGGCGCACGTGTCGATGGCGCACCCGGTGTCGGAACAGCTTTCTGGCCAGGTGGAAGCCGCCGCCAAGGCCACCGGCGTCGCCCACGCCATGGGCGGCACGTATCTTGCCATGGAAGGCCCGCAGTTTTCGTCGCTTGCCGAGAGCCAGCTCTACCGGCAGTGGGGGTGCGACGTCATCGGGATGACCAACATGCCGGAAGCCAAACTCGCCCGTGAGGCGGAGATTTCCTATGCCACCGTTGCCATGGTCACCGACTATGACAGCTGGCACCCCGACCACGGCGAGGTGGACATCACCGCCATCGTCAAAGTGATGCACGAGAACGCCGAGGCCGCCCGCACGTTGGTCGCGACCCTTGCGAAGGCGATGCCCGCGCGCCGATCGCCCTGCCCGTCAGGCGCCGACCGTGCGCTGGAATTTGCCATCATCACCCAGCCCGATCACCGCGACCCGGCGCTGGTCGCCAAGCTCGACGCCATCGCGGGGCGCATCCTGTGAGCGACCTAAAACATCTTGTGCGTGCGATCCCCGACTATCCAAAACCCGGGATCATCTTTCGCGATGTGACGACGCTCTTTGCCGATCCTGACGGGATGGCCGGCATCGTATCGGCCATGTGCGAACCCTTTCGCGATGCCGCCATTGATTGCGTCGCCGGGATCGATGCGCGGGGCTTCATCCTCGGCGGGGCGATGGCGGTGACGCTCGGCAAAGGGTTCGTGCCCATCCGCAAGAAGGGCAAGCTCCCGGCGGAGGTTTACCGCCAAGAGTACGCGCTGGAATACGGCGTCGATGAGGTGGAAATCCACGTGGATGCGCTCCCCACCGGGTCGCGGGTGCTTCTGGTGGACGACCTCATTGCGACCGGAGGGACGGCAATTGCGGCCGTTAAACTCATTGAGCGCGCAGGGGGCGCGGTGCCGGCCGCCGCCTTTGCCATCGAACTCCCCGACCTTGGCGGGGTCGATGCGTTGAAGGGCAGAGGGGTCGACGTCTTTAGCGTGATGGCCTTTGAGGGCGATTGACAGGGCGTTTGCGGCGGTGAAACCTCAGACGACAAGCGGAGTGCGCCGATGATCCCCGGAGAAGTCTTTGCCGCCGATGGCGAAATTGAGCTGAACGCCGGCGCCCCGGTGACCGAGCTCGCGGTCTCCAACACCGGCGACCGGCCCATCCAGGTGGGCTCCCACTACCATTTTTATGAGACCAACAGCGCGCTTGCGTTCGACCGAGAGGCGGCGCGGGGGCTCCGTCTCGACATTGCCGCCGGGTCCGCCACCCGCTTTGAGCCGGGGCAATCGCGCACGGTGCGGCTTATTCCGCTGGCGGGCGCGCGGGTGGTCCACGGCTTTAACGCCAAGGTGAAAGGGCCGCTCGACTGAGCGACCCTCTTGCAGCTTTAAAGGAGCGCCATCAGGCGGCAGGGGCCACCGGTGCCGCCGGCGTGTTTTGGCGCGCCGACAAAGAGCGTTGCCCCGGTCGCGGGAAGCTCTGAGAGGTTTGCCATGTTTTCGACCGCCCAGCGGTTGGCGGGCAACCACTCATAGTGGGTGACGAAATCGGCGGACTTGCCATAGTCGATCGAAAGCGTGTCGACGCCGACGCCCGTCACCTCCGCCTCCTCCAATAGCATTTTGACCGCTTCCACGTGGAAGCCTGGAAAGTGCATCACGCCCGCGTCGTCCGCGTTGCGGAAGCCGGGCGTGCCAAGCCGCTTTTGCCAGCCCGAATTTTGCGCAACGCACGCGCCCTGGGGGATGGGGCCGTTGGTGGCGATCCAGGCCTTTAGGTCGTCGGGGGTGACTTGTGCGTCTGCGTCCGCGTCCGCTTTTTCTTGGATGTCGACGATGGCGAGGGGCACGATAAGCGTCTCCACAGGCACCTCATCGATGGAGGCGCCGCCATCGGTGAAGTGGAGCGGGGCATCGATGTGGGTGCCCACATGCTCGCTTACCCGCAGGGTTTTGAGGTTGTAGCCGTTTTCGGCAAAGTTGAAGACGTCATCGGCGAAGAATTGTGGGTCGCCGCCGTAGCTCGGGAAGTCGTTGGTCAGCGTATAGGTGAGGTCGACGACGCGGCTGGCGGGCTGGGCAAGCACCGTGCGCGGGGCAAGGGCGGCGGTGGCGGCAATGGCCGCGCCCGCGGCCGCCGTGCCGCGAAACATGTCGCGCCGGGTGAGCGCCCGACCCTTGACGTAATCCATGATGAGGGGGTGGCACATCTCTCGCCTCCTTCGCGTGTTGTCATTTTATTGCGCGGCAATTCGCACGCGTTGACAAGCACGAAGTGCACCAACCGCCAGGCGCCTTGCTTGACCGCGGGCGCGCGGCGCCGGAGTGTGCGCGCAGAACTGGAGAGATGCCATGCCCGCACGGATCGCCCGCGCCGAATACGCCGCCATGTTCGGCCCCACCACGGGCGACAAGGTGCGCCTTGCGGACACCGAACTCGTCATCGAGGTGGAGCGCGACCACACCACCTATGGCGAGGAGGTGAAATTCGGCGGCGGCAAAGTGATCCGCGATGGGATGGGCCAAAGCCAGGCGACCCGGGCCGATGGCGCGGTGGACACCGTCATCACCAACGCACTGATTGTGGACTGGACAGGCATCTATAAGGCCGACGTTGGCCTGCGCGATGGCAAAATCCACAAGATCGGCAAGGCCGGCAACCCGGACACGCAGCCCGGCGTCAACATCGTCGTGGGGCCGGGCACCGAGGCGATCGCGGGCGAGGGCAAAATCCTGACCGCAGGGATCATAGACAGCCACATCCACTTCATCTGCCCGCAGCAGATTGAGGAGGCGCTGGCGTCCGGCGTCACCACCATGATTGGCGGCGGGACGGGGCCGGCGACCGGCACCAACGCCACCACCTGCACGCCCGGGCCCTGGCACATTGCCCGCATGATCCAGGCGGCCGATGCCTTCCCCATGAACCTTGGCTTTGCCGGCAAAGGCAACGCCTCGCTTCCCGCAGCGCTCCACGAACAGGTGGCGGGCGGCGCCATGGCGCTCAAACTCCACGAGGATTGGGGGACGACGCCGTCCGCCATCGACACCTGCCTGACGGTGGCCGACGAGACCGACGTTCAGGTGATGATCCACACCGACACGCTGAACGAGAGCGGCTTTGTGGAAGACACGGTCGCCGCCTTCAAAGGCCGCACCATTCACGCCTTCCACACCGAGGGCGCCGGCGGCGGCCACGCGCCCGACATTATTAAGGTTGCGGGCCTCCCCAACGTCATCCCGTCGAGCACGAACCCGACGCGGCCCTACACCGTCAACACCATCGAAGAGCACCTCGATATGCTGATGGTGTGCCACCACCTCGACAAATCGATCCCCGAGGATGTGGCCTTTGCCGAAAGCCGCATCCGCAAGGAGACGATCGCGGCCGAAGACATTCTCCACGACATGGGCGCGTTCTCCATCATCGCGTCCGACAGCCAGGCCATGGGGCGCGTCGGGGAAGTGTTGTCCCGCACCATCCAGACTGCCCACAAAATGCGCGTGCAGCGCGGGCCTTTGCCGGAGGAGACCGGCCAAAACGACAATCTTCGTGTGCGCCGGTATATGGCCAAGGTCACGATCAACCCGGCCATTGCCCACGGGATTTCGTCCCACACGGGCTCTCTGGAGGAGGGCAAGAGGGCCGATCTTTGCCTGTGGTCGCCCGCGTTCTTCGGGGTGAAGCCTGACCTTGTGATCATCGGCGGGACGATTGCGGCGGCCCAGATGGGCGACCCGAACGCCTCGATCCCGACGCCGCAGCCGGTGCACATGCGCCCGCAGTTCGGCGCGTTCGGCGGCTCTTTGTCGGCCTCGTCGGTGACGTTTGTGTCCAAGGCCGCCGCCCGGGTCGACTATGGGACGTTTAAGGAGACGGTGCCCGTTGAAGGTTGCCGCGGGATCGGCAAGGCCGACATGAAGCTGAACGATGCAACGCCCGAGATTGAGGTGGACCCGGAAACCTACCGCGTGACGGCCGACGGCGAACATCTGACCTGCGAGCCCGCGGCGGAGTTGCCGTTGGCGCAGCGGTATTTTTTGTACTGACGGTCCATCTAGGTCATACGAAAAGGATCGCGGGACGCTGCACGCGCGTTCGGATTGTAGGCGTTGCCAAGGCTAGAAAGGGCTGTCGATGGATCAAGCGCCGGTCACTGCCACTCTCTCCGCCGCGTACGACGACGACTTCCTGTTGTGGACGCAAGAACAGGCCGCATCCTTGCGACACGCGAGGCCAAACGGCTTCGATTGGGAGAACATTGCCGAGGAGCTCGAAAGCTTGGGACGCGCGGATAGGCGCGAAATTAAGACCAACATGCGCGCGGTTGTGCTGCACGTTCTGAAGTGCGCGCATCAGCCCGAAAAGCACAAAGGCCAGTGGGAGAGTTCCATCATCGAACACCGCCGCCGCGCTGTTGATCTGCAGATGGAAAGCCCAAGCCTCAAGCCGTTTCTGGCGGCCGAATTCTCCGCAATTTACGATACGGCAAGGGAGCGGGCCGCCGCAGAAATGGGCAAACCTATCGACACCATGCCGCGCCATTCGGCCTATTCGCTTGAGACGCTTCTCACGCCGGGCTGGCTGCCGGGCCCCGCAAACGCTGAGGACGATGACACATGACCGACCACATCAATCCGCCCGAACTCTACAACAGCCTGGAGTTTGGCTTCTCCCACGCCTCGGTCTCCACAGGTGGCAAGACGATCCACTGTGCGGGCCAAGTGGCGTGGGACAAGGACCACAACACCGTCGGCGTTGGCGACATTGGTGCGCAGGCAACGCAGGCGCTCAAAAACCTGCGCACCGTGCTTGCCGCAGCCGGCGCAACGCCGGCCGACATTGTGCGCATCCGCACCTATGTGGTCGACCATACGCCCGACAAGCTCGGCCCCGTGAGCGAGGCGATGATGGCCTTCCTGGATGGCGCGACGCCCCCGCCCAACACCTGGATCGGCGTTCAGGCCCTTGCCCTGCCCGACTTCATGATCGAGATCGAGGCGATCGCAGTGATCGACTAAACCCGGGCCGCGCCTTCGCTGAGGGTGGAAAGCTTGGCGTAGGCAATTTCGGGGTCGACAGCGCCAAAGCCGGCAAAGGTGCCAAAGCCGCAATCGGTGCCGGCAATCACCCGCTCGCGGCCGGCAATGTTCACGAAACGCTCAATCCGCTCGGCCACCAGGGCCGGGTGCTCCACAAAGTTGGTGGTGGTGTCGACGACGCCGGGCACCAAGACCTTGTCGTCGGGGATGGATGCGGACCGGTCGGCAAACACCTGCCACTCGTGGCCGTGGCGTGGGTTGGCCGTTTCAAACAGGACGTAACGGGCGCGGGCCGACATCAAGGTGTCGAACACCTTTTCCATGCCAATGTCGCACACATGGGGGCCCTCATAGTTGCCCCAACAGATGTGCACCCGCACCCGCGCCGGATCCACGTCCGCCAGCGCGTGGTTGAGCGCCTCCACATGCATGTTGGCGACCTTGATGAACTCGTCGTCCGACAGCTCGGTGAAGAGCATGTGGCGCGAGAGCGCAAGGTCGGGGCAATCGAGCTGCAGGTCGAGCCCGGCGTCCACGATCGTGCGGTACTCCTGCGCCATCGCATCGGCGAGTGCGGCAAGATACGCCTCGCGGGTCGGATAGTGGGCGTTTTGCAAAAATAGGGAAATGACGCCGGGTGAGGCAGCATTCATAAACCCGCGCTCCACCCCGTGGGTGGCCATGGCGGCCTTGAGGTTGGCGATGTCTTTGAGAAGATCGTCTTGGTTCTTGGCGCGGACGTCACCCACGCACATGGGGCGCGCGTATTGCGGGGTGCCGCCGGCCTTTGCGATGCGGTCCAAGAAGCTGGGGTAAAGCTTGAGATCGGCCGGCGCGTTGCGCGGGCTGTCGCCACCAAAGCCCGTGTATCGGTCTTTGACGTAGGTGGCGTAGGAAATCTTTGACGTTTCCCCATCGGAGACAATGCCGACGCCCGCTTCCTTTTGCCGGCGCACGGTCTCGTCCACGGCGGCCGTCATCGTGGCGTCGAAGGCGCTCTCCTCGTAGGGCTCGCCCTTCTCCCGCGCAAAGATGAAGTCCACCACCTCTTGGGTGCGGGGGAGAGAACCGACGTGGGTCGTCAAAATCGTCAACGGAATGGCTCCATGTGTCGCGCGGCGCGCGGGGTCAGCCGCGCCAGGTGGGGCCGGCCGGATCATCAGTGTTGCGGACCCTGTAAAGGGCGGCCTCGCCGGTCATGGACGGGGCAAGGCGGCGGGTTGCGCCAGGGGGAACCGCGCACGTGTCGCCCGGCGCGAGGGTGGTCGATTGCCCGTCCACCTCCAGCGCCCAATGGCCCTTCACCACCATCAAGATTTCATGGCGCGGCGTCGCGTAAGGGGCATCGGAAAGCGAGGTTTGGGACAAGAAGTCCACCTCAAAGCCCGGCCGGTCGCGCAAGACGCCGCTTTGAGCAATGACGCTCACCGGCTCATCCCGCGACATGGCGAGAAGGTCGAGGTAACGGGCGACATGGGCCGGAACGACGTCCGCGGCCTTTGGCTCGGGGAATGCGGCGAGCGCCTCATCGTCAAGGAGCGGCATGGGCGCGACGTCGGCTGGCAGTGCGTCGCCCTTCTTGGTGTCGTAAAGCCGGCCGTTTTCGCCAAGCACAAGGCCGTGGGCGCTGGCATCCTCAATCACCTGGGGCGCCCAGAGGACGCCGCCCCCCGCATCGTCCCCGCCCAGGATGGCCATGATCATCCCATAGTCGGTCCCAATATTTTGGAAGCCGCGAAAAATGCCGGTGGGGATGTTGAAAATGTCGCCTTCGGTGAGGGTGACCTCGCCGGCCGTGCCCCAGCGGCCCCAAAAGAAGCGCCAGCGGCCGGAGAGGACGAAGAACACCTCCGCCGTGCGGTGGGAGTGGAGCGAGTTGCGGCAGTGGGGCGGTTGGCCGGCGGCGCCGATATTGAAGCCTGGGGTCTCGCGGATGTGGACGTGTTGGTCGGCCGCCTCGGAAACGCCGGCGCCGATGATGGTGAAATTCTCTTTTTGATCGGACCCAGGGGTGTGCGCGTCGATGAACGCGGTGCGGCACGGCTGGAGCGCGCCATAGCGCACCACGCGCGCCTCAAGGTCAGTTGCGCGAAAGCCGTCCATGTCCGATCCCCCATCTGCCCGGAAAGGCTGTGCCAGCGCGCGGCCAGGAGGGCAAGGGCCGTTTTACGGCCAGGAGGGCAGGGGCCGTTTTGCGGCCAGAATCGCGCCGTGGGTGACGGGCATCACGCACACGGCGCTGTTCGTGCCTTGTATACGATCCGTCAAAACCGACATTGACACGTTGTAAGGGTGGCACACTGCCCCGGTTTTGTGACACAACGATCGTGGCCAAAACGGGCGCCGTCCATCCACGGCATTATTGTCAATGGGCGGCCGCGCCGCCGCAACGATGGGATGAGAGTTATGTTTAAGCGAATACTCACAGCGCTTGCGGTCTCTGTGGCCGCGCTGGCGCCTCAAATTTCACACGCAGCATTTGACAAACGGGTGGCCCTCGTCATCGGCAACGGGGCGTATCAAAACGCGCCAGAACTTGCCAACCCGGTGACGGACGCCAAGGCCATGGCCGCCTCGTTCGAACGGTTGGGCTATGAAGTGGTCGTCGGCTATGACCTCGATCACGCTGGTCTCAAGCGCAAAATTCGCGAGTTCACGCTCCAGTCGCGCGATGCCGACCTCACCACCTTCTTCTACGCGGGCCACGGCATCTCGTTTGAGAGCAAGAACTATCTTGTTCCGGTCGATGCTGCCTTCACCGATGCCACCGCCCTCGACTTTGAGGCGATCGAGGTGGACTTTGTGATGGACCAGATGAAGAAGTCCGATGGCGTTGCCCTCGTCTTCCTCGATGCGTGCCGGGACAACCCGCTCGCGACCACGCTCTCCCGCTCCATGGGCTTTTCGACCCGTTCTGCGGTGTCGACGGGTCTGACGCCGGTGGACATCTCCAACGCTGGCAAGGGCGTTGCGATCGCGTTCGCCACGAGCCCTGGCGAAGTCGCCTACGATGGTGCGGGCCGCCACTCCCCGTTCACCTCGGCGCTGCTCTCGCACCTTGAGACGCCCGGCCAAGACATCACCGAGACCATGTCCCGCGTGACCGGCGACGTTCTTCGCTCCACCGAAGAGCGCCAGCGCCCCTGGCTGAACGCCTCGCTGACGGGCCCTGTTGTGCTCAACCCCGCCGCGACTGAGCTTTCGTTCGGTGAGCCTGTCGCCCCCGCCCCTGCCACGTTGCAAACGGCGGCGCTCGGTGTTGCCCCGATCCAGCCGGCGCTCCCCAGTGCGCCCCGTGCCACGGCGCCCGGCGGTGACGTGAACGCGCAGATCCAGCTCTTCAACTACGCGCGCCAGGAGAAGGACATTGCGATGTACGAGGCGTACATCAACACGTACCCGACCGGCATCTTCGTGGAAGCGGCGCTGAAGGAGATGAACGAGCTGAAATCGGCGACCCCTGGCGCGCCTGTCGCCGGCTTTGTCGCCCCTGCGGCGGCTGCGGCAACGGCGGCCGCGGTGGCAACAGCGCCCGGTCAACAGCTGGCGCTTGCCTCCCCGGCGCCTGGCGGTGTCCCGGCCGCGGGTGCGGTTCCGGCTGGCCCGTCCCCGGCCGCCCTTGCGGTTGCCGGCACCGACGGCACGGAGTCTGCCATTGGCATGAACCGCAGCAAGCGCCGTGAGGTCCAAACGCGGCTCAACCTGGCGGGCCACAATGTGGGCGGTGCGGACGGCATCTTTGGGCGCAACACCCGCCGCGGTGTGACCGCTTGGCAGGCCTCCCGCGGGTTCCCGCAGACGGGCTTCCTGACGGGTGCCCAGCTCTCTGAGCTTGAGACCCAAACTGCGTCCGCCTACGCCACGCACCTTGCCAACCAGCCGCGGCGCAGCACCCGCACCGCCTCGCGCAACACGCAGCGCAAGGCCACCCGCTCGGCCTCCACGCGCCGCAAGGCCAAAACGCGCCGCGTGACCAAGCGCCGGGCGACCAAGCGCCGCGTCGTGCGCCGCCGCACCGTTCGCCGGCGCAACAACGGCAACGCCGCGGCCGCCGCCTTCACCGGCGCCGTGATCGGCGGCATCATCGGCGGCGCCATCAGCCGCTAAGGGCCCGCCCCCAAACAAACCGAAGGCCCGGTGCATTCCCGCACCGGGCCTTTTTTCGTGTCCGCGCCCAAAGCGGGACACGTCCTTGCGCCCGCCGGCACCCTTCAGAGCCAAAGCGCTGCCGTGGGCCAACGTGGCCCTGTTCAGCCGCGCTGACACTTGCCAGGCCCACACAGACTGAGCAGGCCCCTTCGCCTGGGCAAGATGTCTAACGCCGGTTCGTCGTCTGAATGGCCCATGCCGCGCCCGCAAAACCCGCGCGCCTTTGGCATCACCGACGCGCAAGCGGCCCCGGACTTGCCGCATCGGTGTCAGTGAAGCGACGCCTCTTATTCGTTTCGGCGGACTGGTTGGCGAGCGGCGGCCGTCGGTGGCTCACGCCGGCGCGGCGTTGCCCCGGGCCATCTGACGTTAAAGCAGAACAATGCGTCGGCGTCGCGGGGTGGCCGGGCTGGATCTGACATACCGACGCGCCTCTTTACTGACCCTTTGACAGTGTGCCGACCCGCACCATCGCAGCGAGGGTGTTCCCCCGCCAAATTCGGCTCTGCCGAATTTGGCATCTGATGAAGGCCCAATCGTGTGAAGCGCGATTGGGCGCGCTCCCCCGTCTCGCCGACGGGCAGGGGTGCAGGAAAAGGATCTTCGATCCTTCGCTCTGCCCCCGTTCTCCAAGCATTGGTCGGGCTGTCGCGGCGTAAACGGCCCGTGCTCGCCATGCCCGCCCCCGAAGAGGGGGCTGGGCGTGTCTGCGCGCGGACCATTGACCCCGCCACAGCCCTTGAAAGGAAAGGTCAGTCGAAAGGCGCGTCAGTATCATACCAACGCTGCCCAAGTCCTTGACGTGGTCAGCGTGAGGGCGCCGCGCGGGCTTTACCGGCGCACAATCGGGTCAACCGAAAGGCGCGCCGGTGTCAGGCCTCTACCGGCGGCGGTGGGTCGGTCAGACAAAACCGGGGTGTGGGGGTTTTGGGGCCGACGCCCAGCGTGTTCGCGCTCACTTGCTGTGCGACGAAGCACGCCCCGCCAAAACACTGGACAGGGGATGTGCGCTTGCAGCCTTACAGAGGGGTCGGGCGCGAAAAAGTACCGCTGGCACGCCCAAGGGGACTCGAACCCCTGTTTCCGCCGTGAGAGGGCGGCGTCCTAGGCCACTAGACGATGGGCGCGTGACACAAGTCACATAAGCGACAAATTTCCTTCCACCAAACCGTATTTGCGCTACGCTTTAAGGAAGGTTGGCACGCCCTAGGGGAATCGAACCCCTCTTTCCAGATTGAAAATCTGGCGTCCTAACCGATAGACGAAGGGCGCGCGTGCCGACTGGCACGGCGGGTTATAGTGAGGCGAGATGGCTCCTTCAAGCGTTTGCCCAGCATGAACGTCATGCAATCGACCCCGCCGCATCACAAAAATGTCGCGGGCGGCGGGATCGCGCTGGACCGCATCACCAAACGCTTTGGCAAGACCGCTGCGGTGGATGACGTGTCGCTCAGCGTGGAAGCGGGGGAGTTCTTTGTGGTGCTCGGCCCGTCGGGGTGCGGCAAGAGCACGCTGCTGCGGTTGATTGCGGGGCTGGAGCGGCCCGATGCCGGCGCCATCGCCCTGGCCGGCCGGCCCGTGGTGGGCCCCGCGGTGGACCTGCCGCCGGAAGAGCGCAACGTTGCGGTCGTCTTCCAGTCCTATGCGCTGTGGCCGCACATGTCGGTGCGCAAGAACGTGTCGTTCCCGGCCGAAGCCTCGGGCACCCCGCGGGACGAATTGATCCAGGTGGTGGATGCGGCGCTGAAGGCGGTGTCGCTCACCGAGTATGCCGCCCGGCGGCCCGCAGCGCTGTCGGGCGGGCAACAGCAGCGCGTGGCGCTCGCCCGCTGCCTTGCGAGCCGATCGACCACCGTCCTGATGGATGAGCCCCTCGCCAACCTCGACGTTCACCTGCGCGCGGCCATGGAAGATGAGCTGATGCGCGTCCACACCCGGTCCGGCGCCACCACGCTCTACATCACCCACGATCAGCGGGAGGCGATGTCTCTTGCAACCCGCATTGCGGTGATGCAGGCGGGCCGCATTCTCCAGGTCGCCTCCCCGGAGGACATTTATGAGCGGCCCCAAAACGCTGATGTCGCCCGGTTCATCGGCCGCGGCAGCCTCATTGCGTGTCAGGCGATGGGGCGGTCGGCGCGCATTGGCAGCGTTGTGATCGAGGCCGAGGCCGCCGCGCCCGCCGATGGCGCCGCAACGCTCTTTGTGCGGCCTGAGCGGGTGGTGCTGGATGGGGACGGGCCGTTTGAGGGCCGCGTGGAGGGCACGGCCTATCGCGGTGGCGCGTTCGAGTTTCGCCTCATGGTCGACGGTCTGCCGCCCATTGCCGCCACCGCGCCCACCCGCCCGGGCGAAACGGCGCGCTTTGGCATCACGGGCGGCTGGATCTTGCCGGCAGCGTGATTGGCGGGGCTATCGCCAGGGGACGGCGCCGGGGGGCAAATGGCGGCCCGCACGGTCAAGTGCCAGCATGAGGGCGATGGTGGCAAACACCGTGACGGCGGACATGGCGGCGGCAAGGGTCGTGTAGCCGCCGTCCTCGTAGTTGAAGATGGTGGTGCCGATGGTCTCATTGCCGGCCGACCAGAGGAGCGCGGAGACGGTGATCTCGTTGTAGGCGGTCAGAAACACCAGGATCGCGCCTGAGGCGGCGGCGGGCGCCACAAGGGGCGCGAATATGCGCGTCATGCGGCGCGTGTAGCCAGCGCCTGAGACCCGCGCGGCATCATCAAGCAGGGGGTCAAGCTGGGCAAAGGCGGCCGCAACCGGCTTTTGCGCGATCGACAAGAACGCCGTCACATAGGCGAGCGCGATGATGAGGAGCGTGTTGTAGAGCGACACGCCCAAAAGCGGCAAAGGGCGGATGAAGACCAGGATGAACGCCACAGAGAGCACAATCCCCGGCACTGCGTAGGTCACATCACCGAGGAGCGACAGACCGCCCCCCACCGCCCGCTGGCCCCGCCCGCGCGCCTCGCGCAGGTGGCCGATGATGATCGCGATTGCGGCCAGCACCACGGCGGCAAGCCCCGCCGCGAGCGTGGAATTGACAAACGCGCGCACCGTCACGCTTTGGCGAAAGAGGATTTCGGCAAAGTTTTCCAGCGTGATGGTGTCAGCGCGCAGCGGCAGGCCGTAGGTTTTGACAAGCGCGGTGGAGAGGAGTGAGGCGAGCGGCAGCACCAGCACCAGCGCGATGAAGGCCCAAAGCGCGCCCTCCACCAGCGGCCGGCGGCGGCCGAGGTTGATGGTGAGGGGCGGACGGGGCGGGCCAGCAAGCTTTGCCCCCACCTGGCGCTGCAAGAAGGCCAGGATCACCACGGCCACCACCGCGAGCGCGGCCATGATCATGGCAAGCACGGCAACATTGGTGAGCATGCCCACCCCAAAGCTTGCCATGCGCTGCCAGATGAGCACCGGGAGCGTCGTGTAGCGCGCAGGAATGCCAAGGAGCGCCGGGATCCCAAAATTGCCGAGCGCCGAGACGAAGGCGAGGGCAAACCCCGCGAACAGCGCCGGCAGCAACAGGGGCAAGACCACGCGGCGCAGTGCCATCGCGCCCGATGCGCCGGAGGTGCGCGCGGCGTCCATCAGCTCGGCCGGCTGGGCGCGAAGGGCCGCCCGCACAATCAAAAACACCAGCGGGGCGTGCTGCAACGACAGGAGGAGGATCACCCCCTCGCGGGAGTAGAGCGGGTGGGTTGTGCCAAGCTCGGGCGCGACGCCGAGGGTGCGCAGGAGCGGGGAGGAGGGGCCAAGCGCCTGGATCCACGCGATCGCCGTCACGTGGGGCGGGATCATCATGGGCAACAAGATGAGGAAGATGAGGATGCCCTTGGCCCGCACATTGGTGAGGGCAACGATAAGCGCGAGCGTGGCGCCGATGAGCGTTGCCGCAAGGGCGGAGAGGGTGGAGGATTCCACGCTGTTCCACAGCGCCCGCGCGGTGGCGCGGCTTTCAATGGCAGCTTGCAGGGGGCCGAGCGCCAGCGTGCCCTCCGGCGCAACCCCCACCACAAAAAGCCGAAAGAGCGGCAACACAAAAAGCGTTGCGGCCAGAACGAGAAGGGCGGCAAGGACCGTTGCCTCGCCGCCCGAGAGGGCGCGCTTGCCGAACAAAAGGCGCTTAGCCGCCAAAAATGTCCTGGAAGCGGAGTTTGTTGGCCGCATCGTCCGCCAGCGCTTTGGCCGGATCGAAGGACATCAGCTTGATCTCGGACCGGTCGGGGAAGCCGGCGGGGGGCGCCACATTTGGGTGCGCGGGAAGGTAGCCTTGGGAGGCGGCGAGCGCTTGGCCCTCGGGCGACAGCAGGAAGTCCACGAACGCCTTGGCCGCTTCCGGGTTTTGCGCGGTGGAGAGGATTGCGACCGGCTCGGTCACGAAGGACACGCCCTCTTCAGGGAACACAAAATCCACCGGCGCGCCATCCTCGCGGTTGCGGATGGCGAGGAAGTCGACCACGAAGCCATAGAGTTTTTCGCCGCCGGCGACCGCGCGGTAAACGCCGCCATTGCCGCCCTGGGCGAGCGTGTCTTGCTCGGCAAGGCCCTCATAAAAATCCCAGCCGAGGGTCTCGTCCTCGGTGAGTGTGGCCATCGTGATGGTGGCCGCGCCCGACGTGAGGGGCGAGGGAATTGCGATTTTGCCGGCCGCATCCGCCGTCAAAAGGTCCTTGTAGGAGGTTGGGACCATGTCGGCGCCGGTGTTGTACACGATGCCGGTGGTGATGAGTTTGGTCGAGAAGTAGTGCCGCTCGGGGTCCATGAGCTGGGCGTCGTAGGCTGAGACGTCCGCATCGGGGTGGGGCATCAGGCGGCCCTCGCCCTCAAGGCGCTCCATGGTGACGGTGTCAGCGATGAGGAGCACGTCGGGCTGGGGGTTGCCGGCAGCAAACTCACCCTCGAGCTTCGCCATCACCTTGGTGGTGCCGTCGCGGAAGAAGCTGACCTCCACCTCGGGGTGTTTTTCCATGAAGGCGTCGATGGTGGCTTGGGCGTCGGCGTTGGGCTGGCTCGTGTAGAGCATGAGCGTGCCGGATTGGGCGCTGGCAGCGGTGGCGTAGAGGGTGGCCGCCGCGATGAGAGCGATGCGCATCAGCAAAGACTCCAAGACTGTCAAAATGTTGCGCGCTCTCCTGAACGCTGCGCGTGACAGCCTTATGACACCACTTCCCCATGGAGCCGCTGGGCAAAGAGCATGTACCACTGGTCAAGGTGGGCGCGCACGTGGGCGTCATAGATGGCGTCGAGGGTGTGCGCGGCGGTGTCGGCGTCCTCCACCCGCACCGGCGGCAGAATCTTCCGCGCGAATTGCGTGGGGCCCGTCCGGGTCATGATGAGGGGCATCAGGGGCGCGCCTGTGCGGGCGGCCAGTTTGAGCGCAAACGCCAGATTGCCCGTGGTGGGCACCGGCCGGCCAAAGAGCGGGAAGAGTGAGCCCTCCGGTGTCACCTCATCAATGAGGATGACGAGGGACTGCCGCCCTTTGGCAAGAAGCTTATAGAGCGTTTTGGCAAGGCCCGGCCGGGCGGGGAGCGTTTTGATCCCCATGCGCCGGCGCGTCTGCGCCACAATCTTGTTGTCGGTGCGGCTCTCCTGGGGCTGCCAGGGGCCGGTGGAGGTCTTTTCGCCCCAAAGGCTTGCCACGATCGGCGAGACCATCTCCCACATGCCGGTGTGGACCGTGACGACGATGACGGGCTCGCCGGTCGCAATCATCGCGCGGGCCTCGGCGTCCTCGGCCGCAACGGTGAACCGGGGTTCGGTGAGGCGGTGGACGACGGAAAACTCCATCATGGCGCGGGCGGTGTTGATATACCACCGGCGGGCGAAGGCGGTGGCGGACGCTTCATCGTGCACAAGGTCGGGGCGGAGTGTCGCCGCAGTCCGCAGGAGGCGCGCGTGGTAGGGTTTTGCGCGGTCGGCCTTTTCGGCGAGCGGGCCGGCGACGCGTGCGGCAAAGGCAGAGGGCACGGCCGGCGGCAGGTGGCGCATGAGGCCGATGGCGCCGCGCTTCGCCCCGCCCGCCAGGCGCTCGGCCAAGAGATCGTGGAGCGCGGCGCGGCGGGCGGCGGCCGGGCCGAAAAGGTCGGAGAGCGGCGGGGGCGGCGGGTGGGGCGCCTCGCAGTCGGCCCAGGAAATGTCGGACACCTTCATCGCTTTTTCATCGTCATCGCTTCGTCACCGTCATGGAGAGGGGCGCGGTGGGGCGAAGGGTGAGCCGGCAGTCCACCGCCACATGGGTGCCGGGGTTGAGCGTCACCTCAAAGCGCTGGAGGAGGGCCGCGAGGCAAATGGAGGCCTCGGCGAGCGCAAAGATGCGGCCCGGGCACGTGCGCGGCCCCGCGGCAAAGGGGATGTTGGCGTGCTTGCGCGGGCGCGGGCCCAACAGGCCGGTGAACCGTTCGGGGATAAAATGGTCGGGCAGCGAATAAATGTCCGGATTGCGCTGGAGGAGCCATGGGGAGACCACCAGCACATCCCCGGGTGCGAGGCGATCGTCGCCCAGCGTGCCGGGGGCGGTGGCCTCCCGCGCCAAAATGGGGACGGGGGGGTAAAGCCGCAGCGTCTCCTCAATGACGGCGCGGGTGTAGGTGAGGGCGGCCACATCGCTGAGCGTCGGGTGGCGGCCGTCGAGGACAGCGGCGAACTCGTCCCGCAGGCGCTCAGCAACGCGGGGGCTTTGGGAGACAAGGTAAAGCGCCCAGGCGAGCGTGTTGGCCGTCGTCTCGTGCCCCGCCATGAAGAGGACGATCGCCTCGTTGCGGATCGCCTCGCGGGTGAGGGGGGCGCCGTTCCGGTCGGTGGCGGCAAAGAGCGAGCGCACCACCGCCGGCTCCCCCCGCTCGCCCGCCAGGCGGTCGATGAGATTGTCGATGACGGCGTGGATCTCGTCCTTCGCGCGGCGCCCCTTTTTGGTGAGGGGGCGGCCAAGGGGGCCGGGCAGGCGGAGCAGCACCGCGCTCACCGCGCGCACATTCGCCTGGTAGGTGGCAAAGCCTGCGATGATCTTTTGCGTCGCCTCGCGGCCGAGCTTTGTGCCGAAAATTGTGCGGGAAATGACCTCAGCGGTCATCTCGCCCATCTCGAAGAGGATGTCGCGGGTGGCGCCGTCGTCGCTGCCCCAGTCCTCGCACCACTCGCGGGCAACGTCCGACATGATGGGGCCAAAATCCTTCACCCGGCGGCCGTGGATGATGGGGTCGACGGCCGCCCGCCGCTCGGCCCAGGTCTCGCCATCGGAGACGAAGAGGCCATCGCCGAGGAGGGGTTTCAGCGCCACCCGCTGGATGGCGTTTTTGCGCTCGAAGGCGGCGTGCTGGTCCGTCAGCGTTTCGCGCACGCCAGCGGGGCGGTTGGTGAGGACGAAGCGGCGGCGGAAGAGGGTTTGCGCAATGTCGCGGTTTTGAAAATCGGCCACATGGAAGAACGACAAAAGGTTCTTGTGGGCGCGCCACAGATACTCCCACGGTTGAAGGTTGCGGGTGACGCGCTCGGGGTAGGGCGGCACGAAGCTGTCGGTGAGGCCGTGTTCGGCAAGGACGGCGGGCGCGAACTTCATGGAGCGGGGTGTTTGGCCAAGAGCTTGAGGGGGGGGGGCGGCGTCTTGACCGCACAGGGTGTCATTGCTACGTGCCCAGATTGGAGCAACGCTTCAACCCCATTCGCACCCGCGGGCCGGGCGGACGCTGACCGCCGCGGCCCTGTCAGCGCGATTATGGCGCCGTTCTGCCACTTTGGCAGGCCGGTCCCCGCGCAAAGGAGGGGCGTTATTGGCGCGAGAGCGCTTTCGCGTGCGCGGGACAGGCCCGCCGCGCCACAATGACGTGTGACCATGAGCAAACGCCACAGCAACAAGTATAAAATTGACCGCCGGATGGGCGAAAACATCTGGGGTCGCCCGAAAAGCCCGCTCAACAAGCGCGAATACGGCCCCGGCCAGCACGGCCAGCGCCGCAAAGGCAAGATGAGCGACTTTGGCCTGCAGCTTCGCGCCAAACAAAAGCTGAAGGGCTACTACGGCAACATTTCGGAAAAGCAGTTCCGCGCGATTTACGACGAGGCGACCCGCCGCCGGGGCGACACGTCTGAGGCGCTGATCGGCCTTCTGGAAAGCCGGCTCGATGCCATCGTCTACCGCGCGAAGTTCGTGCCGACCGTGTTTGCCGCGCGCCAGTTCGTGTCCCACGGCCATGTGAAGGTGAACGGGCGGCGGGTGAACATCCCCTCCTATCGCTGCAAGCCTGGCGACATTGTGGAAGTGCGCGAAAAATCCAAAAATATGCTGGCGGTGCTGGAATCCATCGGCCTCGCCGAGCGGGATGTGCCCGATTATATCGACGCCGACCATTCCAAAATGACCGCAGGCTATGTGCGCATGCCGACGATCGGCGACGTGCCCTACGCGGCCAACATGGAGCCCAACCTCGTCATCGAGTTTTACTCGCGCTGACCTTCCTCAACAAAGCCTCGTACGGCGAGCCCCTGCCCGCCGTGCGCGCCGCGATGGCGGCCTATGGCGCCCGCACGGCCGAGATCGGCGAGGCGGCGGCCGACCGGGAGGCCGTCCGCCATCGCCCCGCGGTGGTCGCAAAGGCGGCGGCGCTTCTTGGTGTTTCGCCTGATCGGGCAACGCTGATTGCCACCACCGCGGCGACGTGGGCCGCAACGCTCTCACGGCTCCCGCTCCGGGGGCGCACGGTTCTCCTCTCAGCCCACGAATGGGGTGACAATGTGCGCGCCGCACAGTGGCTGTGCGCGCGCCACGGCGGCACCGTCCGCGTTGGCCCGCCGGACGATGCGCCGGAGGCATGGGCCGCCGCCATCGACGACAGTGTGATCGCGGTTTCCCTGCCGCTGGTGTCCAGCGTTGGCGGCCATTTGGCCCCGCTGGAGACCATCACCGCGGTGCCGCGGCCGGCGGATGCACTCGTGATTGTCGATGCCGCGCAGGCCTATGGGCATGTGCCGGTGCCGGCCGCCGACGTCATCATCGGGTGTGCGCGCAAATGGCTGCGCGGCCCGCGGGGGATTGGGATTGGCGTCCTCTCCCCCCGGGCCGAGCGGGTGATGGGCGTTTCGCCACAAAATTTCGGCCCGCTCGACCTTGATGGTGCGGCGGTGCACGGCCTGTCAGCCGCGCTCGACGCGTTTGACGGGCGCGTGACCATCCCCGCGCTCGCCGAAAAAGGTGCGCGGGTGCGGGCAATGGTTCGTGACGCGGGGCTTTCGGTGTGGTGCGCGCCCTGCGGTGCGATCACCACGCTCGCCATCCCCCACGGCCGGGCCGAAGCCGTGGCGGCGGCGCTGGATGCGGCAGGCATTGTCACAAAATGGCCGGACGCTGCGCGCGATGAGCCCCTGGCGCCCCCGTCGGATGGCGCCCTCTTGCGCCTTTCTGCGCACCTTGACACGCCGGACGAGGCCCTCACCCAAGCCATCGGCCTTGTTTCAAAAGCGGTCCACGGTTCGCCCCATTGAAGTGCGGGCGGTGAGCGGGCAAAACCCTGCCGTCAAACGGGAGGGACGCGCGCGTGGAGCCAACTTTGCATCCGATGGCGCCGAGCCACATGCCGCCCTTCATTCCCGGCGCGGATGGGTCCGATTACCTCTTTAATATCATGCTGGTGTCGATCCTGGTCCTCGCCGTGGTCGCGGGCGTCGTCTACCTGCGTCTCCACTCCATGCCCGAGCGGCTCGCCCATGGGCGCGGCAGCGGTCAGCTCCAGGCGGTGGCGGCGCTCACCCTGCTTGCCCTCCTCACCCACAACCAAGTCCTCTGGCTCGCGGCGCTATTGATTGCGCTGGTGCGCGTGCCGGACCTTGAGAGCCCGCTGCGCGCGATTGCCGAGGCCCTGCGGCGACCGCGCAAGCAACCCGCCAATCCGGAGGAGGGCAATGCTTGAGTTCCTGATCTGCTCGCTCTTCACCATCCTGCCCGACTATCTGTTCCGCCGGTTTCGCCAAGGCAAACGGTTTGGCAAAGAGATCACCGTCTTCTCCGTGTGGTTTGAGCTGCGTTACGGCATCACCACGTGCCTTTTGTTGACGGTGATGGTGATCACCACCGTCTTTTACTTTCACCCCACCACCAGCAACGTGATCCTGGCGTTCCGCACCGTCACCATTTTGCCCCAAACCGGCGGGCGGGTCGCCGAGATCTTTGTGGAAATGGACGAGGTGGTGGAGGCGGGCGCGCCCATCTTCCGCATGGAAGACGACACCCAGCGCGCGGCGGTGGAGGCGGCCCGCGCCGGCCTTGCGCAGGTGGAGGCGTCCCTCGCGGTGGCCGAGCAGGACCGCCGGGCCGCGGAAGGGGCCGTTGCCCAAGCCACCGGCCAGCGCGACGAGGTGCAGGACGAGCTTGACACAAAGTCCGAGCTTTTGGCCCGCAACAGCAACGTCGTCTCCGAGCGGGAGATTGAAACGCTCACCAACAACCTGGCCGCTGCACAGGGCGCGCTGGGGACCGCGCAGGCCCAGCTTGATGCGGTCACAACGCGCATCACAACGCTGATCCCCGCCCAACAGCGGGCGGCCGAGGCCCAGCTTGCCGAGGCTGAGGTGCAACTGGCGCGCACCATCATCCGCGCGGGGGTGACGGGGCGAATTGAGCAATTCAGCCTGCGCGAGGGGGATTTTGTCAGCAATCTCCTGCGGCCCGCGGGCATCCTGGTGCCCAGCGATGCGGGCCGCGTGCGCGCCCAGGCGGGGTTTCCGCAGCTGGCCGCCAGCGTCATCAAGCCCGGCATGGTGGCGGAGATGAGCTGCGCCACAAAGCCGTTCACCATCATCCCCATGGTGGTCGTGGCGGTGCAAGATGTGATTGCCGGCGGCCAGATCCGCCCGGGCGATCAGCTGGCGGATGTGCAAAATGCCGGCGCCCCGGGGACAATTTTGGTCTCTCTGGAGCCGCTTTATTCCAACGGGCTCGACGGGGTGCCCCCCGGCAGCCGCTGCGTTGCCAACGCCTACACCACCACCCACGAAGCGCTCCAAGGCGATGTGGGCCTCCTTCGCGCCATCGGCCTCCACGCGGTGGAGGCGACAGGGGCCGTCCACGCCGCCATCTTGCGCATCCACACAATCTTGTTCCCCGTGGAGGCGCTGGTGATCTCGGGCCACTGAGCCAATGCGTCCCCTCTTCCCGGCCGGCCAGAGGGCTGCTACGCCTGAAAGAGACCTGCGATGCACGCGGGCGGGGGGGGATTGTGATGGCTGGTGAACCGCGCTGGGTGTTTGGCCTTTCGGTGGCGGCAACGTTGATTGGGATGCTGGCTCTGTCGGCGTACCTTGCCCACGTGGGGGCGACGCTCGCCGCATTCTGACGGCCGGCTTGCGAAGGGTCCCAGCTTTGGCGTAACGAGCGGCGTCCACCACAACGGCACGCCCATGAACCACCTTGTCCGCGACGTCCTGCCCGCCAATCTCATCAAGGGCGCCCTTGACGACTGGGAAGTCGTCATCGGCCTGGAAATCCACGCGCAGGTCCAGTCCGACGCAAAGCTGTTCTCCGGCGCGGCCACCGCGTTTGGCGGCGAGCCCAACGCCCATGTGAGCCTTGTGGACGCGGCGATGCCCGGCATGTTGCCCGTCATCAACCGCCGCTGCGTGGAGCAGGCGGTCAAAACCGGCCTTGGCATGAAGGCGGTCATCAACCGCTTTTCGCGCTTTGACCGGAAAAATTATTTCTATCCGGACTTGCCCCAGGGCTACCAGATCTCCCAGTTTGCACACCCCATTGTGGGCGAGGGCGAGGTGATCGTCGACCTTGCCGATGGTCAGCGCATCATCGTCGGCATTGAGCGGCTGCACTTGGAGCAGGACGCCGGCAAAAGCGTCCACGATCTGCACCCGACCAAAAGCTATGTGGACCTCAACCGGTCGGGCGTTGCGCTGATGGAGATTGTCTCAAAGCCCGACCTTCGCTCCTCTGAAGAGGCAAAGGCGTACCTTTCCAAGATGCGCACGCTGCTGCGCTATCTCGGCACGTCTGACGCTGACATGGAAAAGGGCAACCTTCGCGCCGACATCAACGTGTCGGTGCGAAAACCCGGCGCGCCGCTGGGCACGCGGTGTGAAATCAAGAACGTCAACTCCATCCGCTTTGCCGGCCAGGCGATTGAGTATGAGGCGCGCCGGCAGATCGGCATTTTGGAAGATGGCGGCACCATCGACCAGGAAACGCGTCTGTTTGACGCTGGCAAGGGCGAAACCCGGTCCATGCGCTCCAAGGAAGAGGCGCACGACTATCGCTATTTCCCCGATCCCGACCTTTTGCCGCTCATCCTTGATGAGGCGATGATCGAAGAAATCCGGGCCTCCCTCCCCGAATTGCCGGACGAAAAGCGCGCCCGCTATGTCGATGCGCTCGGCCTCTCTCCCTACGACGCCTCGGTGTTGGTGGCCGATGCGGATGCAGCGCGCTTCTTTGACGAGGTTGCCACTGGGCGCGACGCAAAGATGGCGGCCAACTGGGTGATCAACGAGCTCTTTGGCCGGCTGAACAAAGAGGGGCTTTCCATCGACGAAAGCCCCGTCGGCGCCGGCCAATTGGGCGAAATCATCGACCTCATCGGCGCAAAGACGATTTCCGGCAAGATTGCCAAGGATGTCTTTGAGATTGTGTGGACCGAAGGCGGCGCGCCGAACGCCATTGTCGAGGAGCGGGGGATGAAGCAAGTCACCGACACCGGCGCCATTGAGGCCGCCGTCGACAAGGTGATTGCCGAGAACCCCGCCCAGGTGGAAAAGGCAAAGGCCAAGCCCAACCTTGCCGGCTGGTTCGTCGGCCAGGTGATGAAGGCGACCGGCGGCAAGGCCAACCCCCAGGCGGTGCAGGTGATGGTGCGCGAAAAACTCGGCCTCGAATAAACCAGTCGTCCCACACCCTTAAGTGGCGTCGTCACGGGTGTACACCCGTGCGCGGCGGCGTCATGCTGCCCATGCAGCGGGGGGGTGTGTGATGCGGTGGCTGGTGGTTTTGGTCGTTGTTGGCCTTTGTGGTGGCGCAGAGGCGACGACCATGCGCGGCCCCATTCCGTTTTGGCTGCCGGGCGTTTGGACGTGCGAAAAAGTGGCGAAGCCGCGGGCGAACAACCCGCACGCGGCCTTTGCGGTGGCGATCACATTCAAAATCACCGGGCACGGCCATTTTGCCCGCGGGAGCGGGACGGCGGCGAACGCGGCCACCGGCCAGCGCGCCGTGCCCATCACGGCCCATGGCACGTGGACCTACTGGAGGATCAGCAAGTTTGGCCATCCGGCGCTGCAAATCCGGGCGCGGACGTCCCATGATGTGTGGCTCCACATTTGGGTGCAGCCGCTGAACGAGGATCTGATGTTCAAAACCTCCTCGCCCCAAGAGGTCCGCCAAAGCGGGCTTTATATCGAAGACACCTGCCGCCGTGTGCGATGAGGCGACAAAGGCGCGCACTCGCGCTGAGGCGACAAAGGAGCGCATTCGCGCTGAGGCGAGAGACGCGCGCATTCGCGATGAGGCGAGAGAGGCGCGCATTCGCGAAAGCTTTGCCGTCCAGCCGCTGATGGCAACGCTGGGCGCGCGCCTTTCCCACGTGTCGGCCGGTTCGGTGGCGATCGCGCTGCCCTTTGCGGCGGCCGTGCGCCAACAGCACGGGTTTATCCACGGCGGGGCCATCATGGCGATTGCCGACAGCGCGGCCGGTTATGCGGCCATGTCCACGCTGGAGCCTGGCCAAGAGGTGCTGACCATTGAGTGCAAAACCAACTTTTTGCGCCCCGCCGACGGTGACCTTGTGGCAACCGGCGCCGTGGTGCGCGCCGGCCGCACCATGGTGACAGTAACCGCGGAGGTTGCCCTTGCCGCCTCGCAAAAGAAGGTAGCGATCACCCTTGCGACCATGGCGGTCGTCGCCGGGGAGACCCTTGGCCGGCGCTAAACCCGGCTGGTGCTCCGAGTTTGACCTGCTCCCCACCGCGTTGGTGGGATCAGGCGCTGAGCGGGGCGATGGTCGCGCCGGTTAGGGCGGTTCTCGATCGAATGGAATCATTTGATCGAGAAAAACCGCCCGCTTTTCAGAGGATCGGGCATTTTTCTCGCGCCGTATGCGGCGCGAAATGCCCTAGCGCGAGTAGGTCGCCCCGGGTGGTCTCAAACACGCTGTTGGGTGCGCCGGCGGCGGCGAAGAGCGGGCCATCGCCGACCGCAGTGTCCAAAAATGTGGCAACCGGGGTGAGGTGGCCGATGGGCGACACGCCGCCGATGGCAAAGCCCGTGACCGCGCGCACCCGTTTGGGGTCGGCGCGGGTGAGGGGGGCGCCGACGGCGGAAGCGCCAAGCGCCGGGTCCACCTGGCGGTCGCCTGGGACGAGGAGGAGGACGAGGTCCTCGCCTGCTGCAAAGATGAGCGACTTGATGATGGCCGCTTCCGCGCATCCGCAGGCGGCGGCCGCTTCGGCCGCGGTGCGGGTGGAGACGGGCATGGTCAAAACGGTGATGGCAACGCCTGCGGTTGCCGCGGCCTCGCGCACCCGTGTCACACTCTTTGCCATGGGGTGGCCCTTTCAGCGCCCGTCACCGGCGCGATAGAGTTGGGCGCCTAGAGCGTTTCTCGCTCAGGTGAAATCACCCGAGCGAGAAAAAACGCTCTAGACTCAAGGGGTCGAGCATCTTTTCTGCGCCCAAATGGGCGCAGGATGCTCTAAGGGAGAGGATCGCACCATGCGCAACGACATCGCCACCTTCGATTTCGGCCTCGGCGAAGATCTCGACATGTTGCGCGACACCGTGCGCTCCTACGCGGACGACACCATCGCCCCCATCGCCGATGAGACCGACCGGACCAACACCTTCCCCCGCCATTTGTGGCCCACCATGGGCGACCTTGGCCTCCACGGCATTACGGTGGCGGAGGAGGATGGGGGCGCGGGCCTTGGCTATTTGGCCCACTGTGTTGCGATGGAAGAGGTCTCCCGCGCGTCAGGTTCGGTGGGGCTTTCCTATGGGGCGCACTCCAACCTTTGCGTGAACCAGATCGCCCGCAACGGCAACGCCGACCAAAAGGCGCGCTATCTGCCGGGCCTCATTTCGGGGAAGCATGTGGGCGCGCTTGCCATGTCCGAGCCGGGCTCGGGCTCCGACGTTGTCTCCATGAGCACGAAGGCCGAAAAGCGCGGCGACCGCTATGTGCTGAACGGTTCAAAATTTTGGATCACCAACGGGCCGGTGGCCGAAGTGTTGGTGGTTTATGCCAAGACCGACCCCACCGCCGGGCCGCGGGGGATCACCGCCTTCCTGATCGAAAAGGGGATGGCGGGCTTCTCCACCGCCCAAAAGCTCGACAAATTGGGCATGCGCGGCTCCGACACCTGCGAATTGTTGTTTGAGGACTGTGAGGTGCCGGAGGAGAATGTGCTCGGCGCCGAGGGGCGCGGCGTCAACGTTTTGATGTCGGGCCTTGATTATGAGCGGGTGGTGCTTGCCGCCGGGCCGCTTGGATTGATGCAGGCCGCTTACGACATCGTGATGCCCTACGTTCACGAGCGCAAACAGTTCGGCAAACCCATCGGCACCTTCCAGCTCATGCAGGGCAAGCTTGCCGACATGTACGTCACCATGAATGCCTGCAAAGCGTACGTTTACGCGGTGGCCAAAGCGTGTGACGAGGGGCGCACCACGCGCGAGGATGCCGCCGGCGCCATCCTCTATGCCGCCGAAAAAGCGACACAAATTGCCCTCGACGCCATCCAGACCCTCGGCGGCAACGGCTACATCAACGACTACGCCACCGGCCGCCTGTTGCGTGATGCAAAGCTCTACGAAATTGGCGCGGGCACGAGCGAAATCCGCCGAATGCTCATTGGCCGAGAGCTTTTTGAAAAGACTGCTTAACCATTCGGTCGATTGCGCGTTCTGTGATTTGCCGTAAATTTTTGCATAGAACGGGCGTGATTGAGGCAGGCTTTGCCACGGACTTGCCACAATCAAGGCAGACCATCCTAACTCACGTCTGTCGGTCAGGGGTTGTTTGCGGAGATTGGCTGATGTCGTTGCTGGATTATTGGACGGCGCGGTGGACCCAGCCGTTTTGCTCCCACCGTTGGACCCTTGTGGGGTTTGCGGACGACTCGCGCGAAGGGTGGGTGCGGGTGGAACGGTGCAGCGCGTGCGGCGCCTACCGCCAGGTGGCGCCGGGTGAAACACGCCGCGTGACGAGCGGCCTCACGGTCGCCGCCGCTGAACGCGCACGGGCGGTGGAGAAGGACTTGTCGCTCACCTAATTTAGGCGGGCGCAGTCGCCTCGCCCAGCGCGCCGAGCGCCGCGTCCCGCAAGCGCTCCACATCGCGGTAACCCTCGCGCCCGCGCCGCACGATGAGCTGAAGCTGCCGCCCCTCGCCGGCCGGCACAATGGTGGCCGACGACAGCCCCTCCAGCGCCGCCGGATTTTGCCGCACAAAGGGTTCCGGAACGAGGGTTTGCCCCATCCCCGCGCGCACCAGGCTGATGAGGGTTGCAAACGAAGACGGGCCGATCTTGGTCTTGATGGCCGCGCCCGCACGGGCGTTTGCCCGGCGGATCGCCTCGGTCACCACATCGCGAAAACAATTGCCCTCCTGCATCAGGAGGAGGGGGCCGGCAAGATCATCCACCGTCACCGTCTCGCCCGGAAGGCGAGGCAGGCTGATTGCGGACAACCCCTCCTCCGTGAGCGGTAGGGCGACCAGCGAGCCCACCCGCGGCGAGGTGGCGGTGATTGCAAAATCAAGCGTGTCGGCGTTGACGGCAAGCTCCAGCGCGTCCGTCCGATCCTCCACAAAGTCAATCTGCGCTTTGTCGTTGAGCGTCGTCAGCGCGGTGAGGAACGCGGGCGCAAAATAGGGCGCAATGGTCGGCAACACGCCAAAGCGCAGCTTTCGCCCCAAAAGCACACCGTCGCCCGAGGTTGTGCGCTGCACGCGGTAGAACGAATCCATAATCTCGCGTGCTGCCTCCAGCACCTCCGCGCCCTCGGCGGTGATGGTGGCCGAGCCGTGGCGCCGCTCCACCAGCGTGACGCCCAGAAGCTCTTCCATCCGCTTCAACTGCGCCGACAGCGTCGGCTGGGAAATGCCGCACGCCTCCGCCGCGCGGGACAACGATCCCTCCGCGGCGATCGCAATAAAATACTCAAGATCCCGAAAGCGCAGCAGCTTCATCATGGTGAGCACCCCGCCGATGGTCGCGTGACGGGGCCTCCCAACCCCGTCAGCAGTGTTCTTCCAACTTCGCACACAAACCGCAATGGCGCCGCAACGGCCGCGGGGCGTTGCACAGCGTCACAGCCCAAACCACCACTGCGCAAGCGCCAAGAACGCGAAAAAGCCGATCACATCCGTGAGCGTTGTCAAAAACACCGACGACGCCACCGCAGGGTCCGCGCCCAACTTGTCGAGTAGCATGGGCAAAACTGCGCCAAAAAACCCCGCGCACACAATGTTGAAGACGATGGCCGCGGCAATCACCACCCCAAGCTCAATGTTGAGAAACCAGATGGCCGCCACAATGCCCACCGCAACGCAGACGGCCGCCCCGTTCATCAGCGCGACCAAGATTTCCCGCCCGACCACGCGCAAAATATTCTTCCGGTTGATCTGACGCTGGCTGATGGCGCGCACGGTGACGGTCATCGCTTGGATGCCCGCATTTCCCCCCAGCGCCGTCACCACCGGCATCAGGATCGCAAGCGCCACCATCGCCTCGATCGTGCCATCAAAGAGCGCGATCACCGCCGAGGCCAAGAACGCGGTTCCCATGTTGATCATCAGCCAGGGGATGCGGCTCTTGGCGACATAAACCGCCGTGTCGGAGAGTTCTGCATCGCCCGCACCGGCAAGGTTGCGGATGTCCTCCTCGGCTTCCGCTTGGATGACGTCGACAATGTCATCGATGGTGAGGATGCCGGCGAGCCGCTCCCCCTCGTCCACCACGGCGGCGGAAAGGAGGTTGTAGCGCTGAAAGATCCGCGCGGCCTCCTCCTGGTCGAGCGCGGCGGCGATGGTGCGCGGCGCCTCATCCATGATTTCGGTGATTTTAACCGGCCGCATGGTGCGCAAGAGCCGGTCGAGCGCGACCGTGCCCAGAAGGCGAAACGAGGCGTCCACCACAAAGATTTGGTTAAACGCGTCGGGAAGGTCGGCCTCCTCGCGCAAGGTGTCGATCACCTGGCCCACCGTCCAGAAGGGGGGCATTGCCACAAAATCAGTTTGCATGCGCCGGCCGGCGCTCTCTTCGGGAAAGTCGAGGCTGCGTTTGAGCCGGTGCCGCATCGCAAACGGCAGCTCGGCCAAGATTTCGTCCGACTGCGCATCCTCAAGATCTTCCAGGATGAAGACGGCATCATCCGAATCAAGGTCCGCGAGACCCTCCGCCACCGCCTTCGCGCCAAGCTCTGAGAGGATTTGAACGCGCACCGGCTCATCGAGCTCGGTGAGTGCGGTGAAGTCGAAATCTGCGCCCAGAAGCCGCACAAAGTCGACCCGTTCCCCCGCGCCGAGCCGGGCGACAATTTCGGCAACATCGGTCTCGTGAAGGTCCTCGGTGAGGCTTTTGAGGGAGGGGGCATCCCCCCGCGCCACAAGGTCCGCCGCCTCGGAGAAGAGGGCCTCGTCGACCTCGCCATCGGTGGGTTCGGCGCGGTCGGGCTCGGCCATCCTCAATCCTCTCCATGCAAGGTTGCGCCGCTACTATCACCGAACGGGCATGCCGGAAACTGCCCGCAACCGCTTCCGCCCGCCAACGGTGCCACCATGGGGGAGATGACCATCCGTCCGCCGCGCCCCACCGTGTCCCCCACCGTGTCCCCCACCGCCGACCCCCTTGCCGTCCTGGTCGACGGGTTGGCGCTGCACGACGACACGCTGGTCGCCCGCGGTGACGGCGAACGGGCCCGCGGCGGCGCAGGGGACGACCATATCTCCGCCATCAACGGCGCCCGCGCGCTCGGCAACAGCGGCGATGACACCGTGTCCGCCTTTGGCGAGGGCGCCTTTGCCCACGGCGGCGGCGGCAACGACCTCCTGCGCGCCCGGGGCGGGCTTGACGCGCCCCACACCCTTGTCGGCGGCCAAGGCCAAGACACGTTTCAGCTCTTTCCAAACAGCTTTGCCATCATCGCCGACTTTTCCCGCCGCGATGACATCATCGATCTACGCCGCCACGACGGCCTCACCCCCGCCCAGATCGCCACCATCGCCACCACCCACGACGGGCGGCCGGCGACAGCGCTGCGCATCGAGGGCGAAACGGTGGCGCTCGTCCTGGGCGCTGCAAGCCCCCGCCCCTGGCACTTTGTGTTCGACGAAAACGTCATCACCGGAACCCATGCGGACGACACCCTCACCGGCACCCGCGGCAGCGACACCCTGGTCGGCCGGGCGGGCAACGACCTGATCGACGGCGGGCGCGGCGGCCACGACATCGTGCGCGCCGGCGCCGGCGATGACACGGTGACCGTCGGCATCGGCACGGCCTATGTGGACCTTGGCGCCGGCAATGATCGCCTCGTGATCAACAAGGTCGGCCACCTCACCGCCGATGGCGGGGCCGGCGACGATGCCATCACCGGCGGCCACGAGGCCGACCACATCACCGGCGGCACCGGCAACGACACCCTGCGCGCCCGCAGCGGCAACGACACCATCGACGCCGGCGCCGGCGATGACAGCGTCTTTGGCGGCGCAGGCCGCGATCAGATCCACCTTGGCGCCGGCCACGATTTTGCCCTCGGCGATGGCACACTCCACGGCGGCGCCGGGAACGACCGCATTCTGGGCGGCTTTGAAGCCAACCTCCTCGACGGCGGCGAGGGCAACGACGTCATCAAAAGCCAGGGCGGGGCCACCACGCTCCTGGGCGGCGCCGGTGATGACGACCTCCTGGCAGGCTACGCTCTGCCGGGCAACCCGGCCCGCGGCGCGACCCTATCCGGCGGGGAGGGCAACGACACGCTGCGCGGCCACACCGCCTCCGACCAACTCTTCGGCGACACCGGCAACGACCGCCTCTTCGGCAACGCCGGCAGTGACACCCTCGACGGCGGCCCCGGCCAAGACACCCTGGAAGGCGGCAGCGGCAACGATCGTCTGATTGCCGCGGTGGGCGATAACACGCTGAACGGCGGCGCCGATGACGACCATTTTGTCCTCACCGGCGGCCAAAACACCGTCCGCGGCCACAGCGGCGCCGACACATTTGACGTCTCCGGCGGCCTCACCGATCTCCTCGATTTCACCCCCGGCCTCGACACGTTGCTGATTGCGCCGCCCATCGAGACCGTCACCCACCGCGCGGACGGCGCAACAGTGATTGCCTTCGACGGCGGAGCGCTGACGGTGCACGGCCACGCGCCTGATGACCTTCTCTGACGCCGCTGCGCCCTCAGAGTGACCCATCGACTGTGTTGTCTGCTGCACCGCCGCAGCGAGGCGTTTCCCACCGAAGTCGGCTGTTGCCGACTTCGGCATCCAAGATGCCCAAATCGCGTTCGCGATTTGGGTGCGCTCCCCCATCTCGCCGATGGGCAGGTGCCATGGAGAAGGATCTCTGATCCTTCTCCATGGCACCTTCTCCAGAGTTGGTCGGGCTGTGGCGGCGTCAAGGGCCCGTGCTCGCCATGCTCACCCCCGAAGAGGGGGCTCCGCGTGGCCGCGAACTGCGCTTGCCGCAGTTCGCCATCAAAAGACGAATGTTCGCGAAGCAAACATTCGGGCGAACCCTTGACCCCGCCACAGCCCTCGAGGGCGGCGGCTTGGTCGAACGGCGCATCAGTATGAACCGATCGCGCCGGACGAAAGGGCACACGTCTATGGCGTCGCGGCCGTTTGCGCCGACCTGGGCAAACGTTGGCGCAATGACCATTGGCAGCTTTCAACCTTTGGGCAGTTCTCGCAGGACCTGTTTGTTAAGGATCCAGAGCTTGGCAGCATCCCACCGCCCCGCTCACCCCCATTGGGGCTGGCCGCAACACAGAACCTCCCGTGTTGCCGTTCACGGTCGGTTTGCGCCGCCGCTGCTCGCGGCGCGCGAGCCGGCTACTTGGCGAGCTCCTCCAACAGCCGGGCGACGGCCTCGGCGCCGGGGTCGTTGTGGCCGGAAAGGCTGGCCTCGGAGAGGTAGCTGGCGCGGCCGGCGCGGGCGCGGGTGATCTTTGCGGTGGCGTCAGCGCCGGCGCGGGCGGCCTTTGCTGCGGCGGGAAGGCCCTGGGGCAAGGCGTCAAGCGCGGGGGCAAGGGCGTCAATCATGGTGCGGTCGCCAGGGCGCGCGCCGCCCACCTCCTCCACCCGTTGGAGGCCGGCCTTCAGCGCGCCAAATACATCGTGCCCGCCGGCCAAAGCGTCGCCCGCTGCGGCAAAGTAAATGGCGAGTAGCACGCCTGACGAGCCGCCCATGGTCTGGCTGAGTTCTAGGCCGATGGCGCGCATCAACTGCGTGCGGTCCGCAAGGGGGAGGCGGTCGAGCGCGCCCTCCAGGGCCCGGGCGGCGGTGGCAAGGGTGGAGCCGGTGTCCCCATCGCCGGACTTTGCGTCGAGCGCGTTGAGGTCCGCCTCCGCCGCCGCCATGATCCCGCAGCATTTGGCAAGGAGCGCGCGCATCTCACCATCGGCCGACGGCATTGGCTTGATGGGGGTGAGCCCGTCCGGCAGCGGCACGACCGCGGGCGCGCCCACCTTGTGGCAGCCCGTCCACGCGGGGAGCGGCACAGGGGCGGTGAGCGCGGCAACCGTTGCGTCATCCGCCGGCAAGAGCGAGACGGAAAAACCCCGCATGTCGAGCGAGGTCATCAGCGGGGCAGGGCCGATCAGCCAGCCAATGTCACCCCCAATGGCCGATTGGCACAAAGCATCGGCAAGCACGCCCATCTCAAGCGGGGTCGCGCCGCCAAGATTGTTGAGAAGCGCCACAAAAGGCCCGCGCTCCATTTCTGGGCGAAGGCGCTCCACCACCATGGCCATGGCGCCGGTGGCGGTCTCAAAATCCACCTGCGTGATGCCCGCCTCACCGTGGATGCCAAGGCCAAGCTCGGCCTTGCCCTTGCCGATGCGCTCCTCCTTGGGGGAGCCGGGGATGGTGCATGTGTCGAGCGACATGCCAATGGATTCAACGCCCGCAATCACCCGCTCGGCCGCATCGGTCACCGCGTCAAGATCGGCGCCCTCGTCGGCCAGCGCGCCGGCCACCTTGTGGACGAACAGCGTGCCGGCGACGCCTCGCGCCTGGGGAAGGTCGGGCAGGGCCGCATCATCATCCACAATCACCATGGAGACTTTGAGCCCCTGTGCCCGCGCCCGCTCGGCCGCAAGGCCAAAGTTGAGGCGGTCGCCGGTATAGTTCTTCACGATGAGGAGGCAGCCCGCGGGCCCCGTGACGGCCAAAATGCCGGCAAGCACCGCATCGACGGACGGGGAGGCAAACACCTCGCCGCAGACCGCGGCCGTCAGCATCCCCGGGCCCACAAAACCCGCGTGGCTCGGCTCATGACCCGACCCGCCGCCGGAAATCAGCGCGACCTTGTCCTTTGCCCAATCGCTGCGCACGACCACCTTGATGTGCGGGTAGCCGTCCAGCCGCGCAAGGGCGCCGGAGGCGCGCAAAAGCCCGTCGATCGCCTCGGTGACCAGCGTTTCCTTGGCGTTGATGAACTGGTCCATAAAAGTGTCCTCGTCAGGCGATGCGGGCGCCGGTGGCGCCGAAGTAGAGCGGGTTTTTGGGGGCAATGGCGACCGTGTCGCCCGGCGAAAGGCGGGTGTGCACGTCCGACAGGGTGATGAGATCGTGCCCGTTGAGGGAAAGGTGGAGGCGGGTTTGGTCGCCAAGATGCTCCACCCGCGTGACGGCGGCGGCCTGGCCCTCGCCCTCAAAAATGTGTTCTGGCCGCAGACCGATGGTCACCGCCCCCGCCGGCGCGCCGGGAAAGAGGTCGGCCGGCAGCGCATTGATCCGTGGGATGCCAAGCCGGCTCGCCACCGTGAGGTTCACGGGGTTTTCATAGATTTCGCGCGGGGTGCCGAACTGGTCGAGCCGGCCATTGTCCAAAACGCCGACCTTGGTTGCCATGGTCATCGCCTCAATCTGGTCGTGGGTGACGTAAAGCAGCGTCGCGCCGAGCGCTTCCTGGATGCGTTTGAGTTCTATGCGCAGGTCCGCGCGCAGCTTTGCATCGAGGGACGACAGCGGCTCGTCCATCAAGAAGATCGCAGGGTCACGCACCAGGGCCCGCCCGATGGAAACGCGCTGCATCTCCCCGCCTGAAAGCTTTGTCGCCTTGTTGCCAAGCTTGTGGGCAATGTGCAGCGTCTCGGCGACGGCCTCGACCCGGCGTTTCACCTCGTCCGAAGGGGTTTTGAGGATGGGGGAGCGCAGCGGGAAGGCCAAATTGTCAAAAACGCTCATGTGGGGGTAGAGCGAATACTGTTGGAAAACCATCGCAACGTCACGCTGGGCGGGCGTGAGGCCGAGGACCGAACGGCCGCCGATGGCAATGTCGCCAGCATCCGGCCGCTCCAGCCCCGCGATGAGGCGCAGCATTGTGGTTTTCCCGGCGCCCGTGGGGCCGAGGAGGACGACGAACGCGCCGTCCTCAATCTCCAGCGACACGTCTGACAGCGCCATCGTTTGCCCAAATGCTTTTGAGACGGTGCGCAGCGCCACATCAGCCATGGAGCACCCCCTCGTTGAGCGCGGAACGGAGCGCCCGGCCGCTCGCCTTGTCAAAAAGGGTCACGGTTTCGCCCGCGAAGCTGAGGCCAACCGTGTCGCCGACGGTGGCCGGCACGTCGGCCCGGGTGCGGGATTTGAGCTCACCCGCGGCCGTGTCGAGGGTCACGATTTGGGTGGTCCCCAGGTATTCGACGGCCGCGATGCGCCCGCGCACGGGCCCATCATCGACAAGGGCAACGTGCTCGGGCCGGACGCCATAGACGAGCGCGCCGCTGGCCGTCTCCCGCTGGGCGGGAACGGTGAGGGTTGCGCCATCAAGGGTGACGGTGGTGTCGCCGGGGGCAACGGTGCCCTCAAATGTCAAAATGTTCATGGCCGGCGAGCCGATGAATTCTGCAACGAAGAGTGACGCCGGTGCGTCATAAACATCTTGCGGTGCGCCGAATTGTTCGATCACCCCGTGGTTCATGACGACAATTTTGTCACCCATTTGCATGGCTTCCAGTTGGTCGTGGGTGACGTAGACTGTGGTGGCGCCCATCCGGTCGTGAAGGTTGCGCAGTTCTTCGGCCATGTGCTCGCGGAATTCTGCGTCGAGCGCGCCGAGTGGCTCATCCATAAGGAAGCACTTTGGCTCGCGCACGATGGCCCGGCCAAGGGCGACCCGCTGGCGGTCGCCGCCCGAGAGGCCGCCGACCGGTCGGTCAAGGATCGCCTCAATGTCGAGGATTTTTGAAACTTCGGCCACGCGGGCGCGCACGTCAGCCCGCCGCATGCCCTGGCTGACCAAGGGGTAGGCAATGTTGCGGCGGACATTCATGTGCGGGTAGAGCGCGAACATTTGGAAGACGAAGGCAATGTCTCGTTGGCTGGCAGGTTTTTGGCCGACTTCCTCGCCATCAATCAAGATTTCGCCCGAGGTGGGGAGCTCTAAGCCGGCGATCATGCGCAGGGTTGTGGTCTTGCCACAGCCGGATGGGCCGAGGAGCATGAAGAATTCGCCATCTTCGATGGTGAAGGATGAGCCTTCCACCGCGGTGAAATCCCCGAACTCTTTGCGAAGGTCTTTGATGATGATCTCAGCCACGGGCGCGCTCCCTCACTTGATGGCGGCGCGGCTGCTGGCGGGCACGTTCTGCAGAAATGCTCAACGGTTTGGAAGGGCGTGTCATTCTGGAAAGTGGCTCACGACGATGAACATCACCGTACCCGTCAAGATGACGAAGAACGAATACGTGTACGCGGTTAAGACAAACGGCTGCATGAGCATGATCACGCCGGCCGCGATGAGCGCGCTCGCCACAAGCTCCCAGGGCCCTCGGCGAAGGCGCAAAAGGTTGGCGAAGAAGGTCATTTGCGCACCGCGCCAAAGGTGATGCCGCGCAAAAGGTGTTTGCGGAGCAGAATTGTGAAGACCATCACGGGCAGCAAGAACAGCGTCGCGCCGGCCGCCACTGCGGGCCAGTCTTGCCCACCAACGCCGATGATTGTCGGGATGAAAGGAGGTGCCGTTTGCGCGGTGCCCGATGTGAGAAGAACCGCAAACGCATACTCATTCCACGAGAAGATGAGACAAAAGATGGCCGTTGCCGCAATCCCCGTTGTCGCCTGGGGCAGGACAACTTTGTAGAACGCTTGGAAGCGCGTGTACCCGTCGATGAGCGCCGCTTCTTCGTATTCGCGGGGGATTTCGTCAATGAAACCTTTGAGAAGCCAGACAGAGAGCGACAAGTTGACGGCTGTGTAGAGCAGGATCATCCCTGCGTGGGTGTCCGACAAGCCGACTGAGCGGAACATCAAGAAGATCGGGATGGCGACCGCGATGGGCGGCATCATCCGCGTCGACAAGATGAAGAACAGGAGATCATCTTTGAGAGGGATGCGGTAGCGCGAAAACGCGTAGGCCGCCAAGGTGCCAAGCAACACGGATAGGAAGGTGGAGCCGAACCCGATGATCACCGAGTTCATGAACCGCTCACCGAAGCGGGAGGGCCCCGCGATCACAAGACCTTTCTCAGCGACAATCTCCTCATACCACGTCTGTGGCGGGTTGGCGTCCAGGAAGTCTTGGGTTTGCCGCGTCTGCGTCGTGAAAAGGTTCACGTAACCTTCCAGCGTCGGCTCGAAGACGATCTTTGGCGGGTAGGCGATCGCGTCGGTGGACGACTTGAAGCCGGTGGAGACAATCCAGACCAGGGGGAGAAGCGTGATCACCGCATAGGTGATGACGAGAACGCCAGAAATCCATTTGAGGCGCCCCGACGGTTCGGCGACTGAGCTCATCGTTCTTTCACCTTATTGAGCGCCTTCACGTAAATGGAGGCCAAGCCGAACACAGTCACGAACAAGATGATCGCGTAGGCGGAGCTGTAACCCGTCCGCCATTTCTCAAACGCCTCGCGCTTAAGGTTGATGGAGGTGAGCTCCGTCGTGTTGCCAGGCCCGCCGCCGGTGAGCTGCACCACCAGATCGAACATCTTGAAGTTTTCGATGCCGCGGAAAAGCACAGCCAGCATCAAAAATGGGAGCACCATGGGGACGGTGATGGTCCAGAATTGGCGCCATTTGGACGCGCGATCACACTCGGCGGCTTCGTAAATACTTTCGGGGATCGAGCGAAGACCAGCAAGGCAGATCAACATCACAAACGGGGTCCACATCCATGTGTCCACGATGACGATGGACCAGGGCGCCAGCGAAACATCGCCGATCATGGAGAACGCGGTGGGTTCGATGCCAGCAAAGAAGGCAATCACGTAGTTGAAGAGGCCGATTTGCGGCTGGTACAGAAATGTCCAAAAGTTTCCGACAACGGCGGGGGATAGCATCATCGGCAAAACGATGATTGTCGTCCACAGGTTGCTTCCCTTGAAGCGGCTGTTGATGAGCCACGCGAGCGTGAAACCGATCAAAACCTGGAGAACCAGCGTCCAAATCAAGAAATGGGCAGTCGCCTGCATGGTGAGCCAGATGTCACTGTCGGTAAGGATGCGCTCATAATTGCGCGTTCCCACCCAGCGCACGTCGGCGTTGGGGCGGTTGGCCCGGAAGTTGGTGAAGCTGAGATAGATGGTCCAAAGCAGAGGGAAAATATTGACCGCAAGAAGGAGCGCAATTGTTGGCGCCACGAAGATCCAAGCGATGGTCTTGTCGGAAAGGCCGCGTATTTTTCGCGCCACTCCCTTGGGCGTCGAGCGGGCGACGAGGTCAATTGCGGTGTCTGGCATGCCAACCCTTGCGTGCGGGAGAAAGGGCGGCCGAAGCCGCCCTATCACATCGAATTAGAGCTTGCCTTCATCTTCGAAGACTTCAACCCAATCTTCCACAAGCGCGTCGAGCGCCTCTTTCGCGGTGCCATTGCCGGCGATCACGTAGTTGTGGACGCGGTCTTGCATGGCAAGCAACAGTGAGGCGTAGGCGGGCTCTGCCCAAAAGTCTTTCACAATCGCCATAGAATCAAGGAAGGTTTGGGCGTAGGGCTGGCTCCCGGCGAACGAAGGGTCTTCAACAACTTCGCGCAGGGCCGAGTAACCGCCAAGCTCCCACCAGCGCTTTTGCACATCGCCTTGCGCAAACCACTTGATGTATTCGAGCGCTGCTTCTTGTTCGTCGGAGTAGGAGACGACCGAAATGCCTTGGCCGCCAAGCTGCGCGAAGTGCCCACCCGGGCCCTCGGGGTTGGGGAAGTAGCCGGAGCGGTCGCCACCCACGTTGGGGTCGGCGTGGACGCCTGGCCAGATGAACGCAAAGTTCATCTGAAGCGCCACCTGGCCGGAGCGGTAGGCGTCGATGTTTTCGGACATATACCAGTCGGACGAGCCGGGCGGCGTGCAGCAGTCGTAAAGCTCTTTGTAGAATTCGAGACCGGCGATGGCTTCCGGCGAGTTCACGAAACCGGCCATCTGATAGGGATTGTCGGGGTCGGCATATTTGAAGCCAAAATTGTAGAGCGCGTTGGTCACGCCCATGGTGATGCCTTCGGAGCCACGCTCGGTGTAAATCGCGGCGCCATAGACGGTTTTTCCGTCAATCTCGCGGCCTTGGAAGAATTCGGCGATGTCTTTGAGCTCGGCCAATGTATTGGGGACGGCGAGCGGGCGACCATAGGCGGCTTCGAACGCGCTTTGGTGCTCGGGCATTTCGAACCAATCTTTGCGATAGGTCCAGCCCACAACGTCACCAAACGCCGGCAGGGCCCAGTAGTTGGGCGTGCCCTTTGGCCATTCGGCGTAGCCTGTGACGGTAGCCGGGATGAAGTCGGCCATGTCGATCCCTTCCTGCTCGAAGAAATCGTTGAGTTTGATGTAGTGTCCCGCCTCGGCGCCAAGGCCGATCCATTGGCTGTCGCCAATCATCAGATCGCACAGTTGGCCGCCGGAGTTGAGTTCATTCAGCATCCGGTCGGCAAAGTTTGGCCAGGGGACGAACTCAAAGCTCATGTTGTGGCCGGTCTGCGCCTCAAAGTCTTTTGAGAGCTCGATCAGCGCGTTTGCCGGGTCCCAGGCGGCCCAGCACAGCGTGAGGTCTGCGGCGCGGGCGTCGGTGACCGCAAAGCTTGACGCGGCGACCACGGCCGTTGCGGCCAAACGATGGATTGTCTTCATGCTTTCCTCCTTGGCGCCTTCGGTGGGCGCCGAGCCGCTTTCAACCGTGCGGTCTCGCTCACTATCCGTATCTGAGGAACGTACCTCTTTTCAAGCACCAATCGCGCCTCAACGCCCGGCGCACCTTGATGAGTTGGCCGCGAAATGTGGTCAGCTTGTTGAATTATTGAAGGTTTTCGCGCATCACAATTTCAATGCGGATCCGCTCCTGCGCCGCCACAATGGGGACGTCATCCCGCAGGCTGCGCAGGACCCGGAGTGCGCTGCGGACCAAGTGCCCGACATCCTGCACAATCAGGGCGGACAGCGCGCCAGTCGCGAGGCCCGCGCGGGTGACGGGCGTGAGCTCGTGGGCGACCACGACGCGGCCGCCCTGCCGAGCGCTGCCGAGGGCGGCGAGGAGGGCAGCGTTCCCTGATCCCATGGAGTATATTGCGGCAAGGGCAGGGCGGCTTTGCGCAACCCGCGTCACCGCATCGGCCATGCGGGCGGGGTCGTCGAACGCCTCAACGGTGGGCAAAACCCGCGCGCCGGGGGCGTAGGCGGCGATGGCGGCGTCAAAGCCAAGGCGCCGCTCCAAGCTGTCGCGCGAGCGCAAGGCATTGGTGACGCAAAGGATTTCCGCGGGCTCCTTGATTAACCCGCCAATCAGTTGCGCCGCCGTCCGCCCCGCTGCGACGCTGTTGATGCCGACAAAATAGTCGCGCCCCGTGCTTGGAAGGTCGGACACGAGGGCGACGACGGCAAGGCCCGCGCGCTTGAGGGCGGCGACCGCGTCGCGCACCTGCGGGGTTTCCTGCACCATGAGGGCGACGCCATCAAGCTTGGAAAGGTCTTGCGATTTCAGTGTGTTGGCTACTGCATGGGGGTCGTGAGGTGACACGGTGAGCACCGTCAGCTCAATCCGGTCTGCCAGCGGGGAGGCGTAGGCCTCCATCAGTGCGGCGTGGAGGGTTTTTGCAAATTGTCCGGCGCCGGAGGGGAGCACGAACGCGAAGCGATGGCGCCGCCCCCGCGCCAAGTTGGCCGCGTGGGCGTCGCGCACGTAGCCAAGCCGCTGCACCGCGCCCTGGACCTTGGCGATGGTGACTGCGCGCACGCCAGGCCGTTGGTTCAACACCCGATCGACGGTGGCAAGGCTCACCCCGGCCTCCCTCGCGATGTCATGAACGGTGGGTTTCATTGCGCGCGCCCCATAGCCGGCGGACGCTAGTGATCCCCGTGAGGTACGTCAATCAGCCCGGTTTTGGCGGCAATCGGCTTTCGAGTTGTAGAAATCCAATTCGGGTCGACGGATGCCTAACTCGGGTCTCGGTGAACGCCAAGCGTTTCAACGGGACGGATCTCAAGACCCGAAGAAGGAGGTAGCGGCCTACAGCGATAACTACGCGTCGAGCTCGCCGCCGGTGTTGGAGCCGCGGGCGAAGCGATGCATCAACCCCGCGCTCAAGCAGCGCGAAGCGCGGTAGCGCAACAAAAATCGCGCTCAAGCAGCGCAAAGCGCGTTAGCCCAACAAAAATCGCGCTCAAGCAGCGCAAAGCGCGTTAGCCCAACAAAAATCGCGCTCAAGCAGCGCAAAGCGCGTTAGCCCAACAAAAATCGCGCTCAAGCAGCGCAAAGCGCGGTAGCGCAAAAAAAGATGGTGCGGTCGAGAAGACTCGAACTTCCACGGGTTGCCCCACAGCGACCTCAACGCTGCGCGTCTACCAATTCCGCCACGACCGCATCGGAGCCAGGCACCTAGCACCTGCTTGCCCACCTTTCAAGCGACGCGCCAGAGGTTTATGGCAAAGCCATGTTCCGCGCCAATCCACCCGTTGAATGGTCTATCGAAGATGACGCCGTCGCCTACCAAGCCGCCGTGGACGCCATGGAAGCGCGCGCGGCCGCCATCGCGGACGGGACGGCGGGGGAGGCCGTATGGCTCCTGGAACACACCGCCTGCTACACCGCTGGCACCAGCGCAAACCCGGCCGACCTCACCACGCCCGACCGCTTTCCGGTGCACAAAACCGGGCGCGGCGGACAATATACGTATCACGGCCCCGGCCAGCGCATCGCCTACCTCATGCTCGACCTGCGCGCTCGGGGGCGGGACGTGCGGCGCTACGTTGCAACGCTTGAGGATGTGGTGATCGACACCCTCGACGCCTTCAATATCCGGGGGGAGCGGCGGGCGGGCCGGGTTGGCGTGTGGGTCGCGCAGCCTGATGGCGAGGCCAAGATTGCCGCCATCGGCGTTCGTGTGCGCAAATGGGTGACGCTCCATGGCCTGAGCCTCAATGTGGAGCCCGATCTGTCGCACTTTTCGGGGATCGTGCCCTGCGGGGTGCGCGAGCATGGCGTCACAAGCCTTGTGGCGGAAGGGCGCCCCGTGGATATGCCGACGGTGGACACAGCCCTTCGCGCCGCGTTCGAGGCCCATTTTGGCCCCACCCGACGGCCATGACGGGGCGCGAAAAGCCGCCCCAAAAGGGTGTCGCAAGGGCTTGCGCAACCGGCGCAAACCGGGTCCGCTCGCGCGAGAGGATGAAGGCGGACCGATGACGATACTGGTGTGCGGCGAAGCGCTCTACGATGTGTTTTTCGACACGGAGCGGCCAGAGGGCTTTGATCTTGACGCGCGGATCGGCGGCTCCGCCTTCAACGTTGCGATGGGTCTTGGCCGGCTTGGCCACCCCTGCGGCCTCCTCACCGGCCTTTCGCGGGATCGGCTTGGCCAAAAGCTCCACGATCGCCTGGCCGACGAGGGCGTTGCCACGCGCTACCTTGCCCGAAAGGACGCAACGACCACGCTTGCCATGGTCTCCCTCGACGCGTCCGGCGGCGCACAATACCAGTTTTATGGCAAGGGCGCGGCCGACCGCATGGTCATGCCGGACGACTGTCCCGACCCGTCGTCGTTGGCGGCGCTGGTGTTTGGCTGCTTCTCGCTTCTGACGGCGCCGACGGGGGACACGTTTTTGGATTTTTCCGCCCGGGCGGCGGCGGCCGGCACTTTTGTGGCGCTGGACCCCAATGTGCGCCCCACCGTGGAGCCGGATGCCAACGTGTGGCGCGCGCGCGTGGCGGCTTTTGCGCAAAACGCAGCGTTCGTGAAGGCGAGCTCGGATGATGTCGCCTTCCTCCACCCCGGCGAGACTCTTGAGAGTGTTGCCGAACGTTGGCTTTCGGCCGGCGCCTCGGCCGTTGCGCTGACCGATGGCGGCAAGGGGGCAACGCTCTACCGTGTGGGCGAAATCACCCATGTTGCAGCGCCCGCGGTCACGGTGGCGGACACTGTGGGCGCGGGCGACAGTTTTCTTGCCGCCTTCCTGGTGGCGCTGGCAGACCGGGAGGCCCTGTCGCCCCGCGGCCTCCGTGATCTTTCTAAAGACGAGGCGGCGGCCGTCCTCAGCTTTGCCGTCGCCGCCGCTGCCAAAACCTGCACCCGCCGCGGCGCTGACCTTCCCCGCCGGGCGGAGATTTAAGCAACGCCGCTCCAAAAGCTGCGCAGTGCGGCCTGAAACGCAACCGGCGCCTCAAGGTTGGAAAGGTGCCCCGCGCCCTCAAGCACGGCAAGGTCAGCGCCCGGGATGCGGGCGGCGAGCTTGAAGGCCATGGCGGGCGGGGTGATGCGGTCGTTCTGCCCCACCACCACAAGGGTGGGCACCCGCGCGTGCTGGGTGAGCGGGTGCGGGTCGTCCACCGAACCCTCGACGGCTTTGATGAAACTTTGCGCGCGAACGGCGGCGAGGGAGGCTTCTAGCCGGGCGCAGGCGGCCGCATCGTCAGGGTCGCCGGCAAGGCTTTTGGCAAGGCGGGGCGCAATGTCGGCCGGAGTCTTGCCGGCCTTGAGGGGGGTGGCGCGCGCGTCCACAAATTTGCGGCGCTCTTCATCAGAATATTCGCCAAAGCCGAGGTGCGTGTCGCACAGCGCCAGCGAGCGCACGCGCCCCGGGTGGCGCGCGGCCACATGAAGCGCAACGCGCCCGCCCAGCGAGAGCCCGCAAAGGTGCGCGCGCCGGGCGCCAAGATGGTCCAGCACGCGCACCACATCATCGGCACAGTCGGCAAGTGTGAAGGGGCCGGCGTAATCGCCGCTGTCGCCATAGCCGCGGAGGTCCATGGCCGCGCATTGGGCCACATCGGAAAGCGCGGCAAGCTCGCCCGCCCAGTTGGTGCGGTTGCCGCCAATCCCGTGCAAAAAGAGCGCGACGGACCCCTTTCCCGCCACATCGACGGCAAGGGGCGGGTCGCCAGGCACACTGTGGGTGAGAACGGCTGTCATACTGGCCCCCGAAACACCGCGCGGATCACAGGATAAGATGATGGACGGGGCAAAGACGGTTGGCCACACCGTGCGCGAGATGGCCGTCCACGTGGTGCACATTCCCGCGCGGGCAACCCACAGCCATGGCACCGGCGATGTGGCCGGCATCAACGCGGTCTTGCTCGAGCTCACCACTGAAAGCGGGCTCACCGGCTGGGGCGAAGCCTCGCCCTGGCCCGTCTTCACCGGCACGGTGGAGGCCAATGTGGCGGCTCTTCACACCCATTTGCGCCCGGTGGTGGTGGGCGCCAACCCTGTGGCCGTCGAACCCACCATGGCGGCCGCCAGGGCCCGCCTTGTGGGCCACACAGAGGCCATGGCGGCGCTGGAATGCGCGCTTTTGGACCTTTGCGGCCAGATCGCGGGCCTTCCCATCGCCGAGCTTTTGGGCGGCCGGCACCGGGCCACGATCCCGCTCAGCTTTTCGATCGCCAACCCTGACTTTGAGGCCGATCTTGAGGATGTCGCCGCGCTCTGGGCCGACGGCGTGCGCCTATTCAAGGTCAAGACTGGCTTCGCCGGCCACGCCTTTGACCTCATGCGGCTTGAGCGCTTGCGCGCGCGCTATGGCGCGGAGATCGACCTTCGCGTCGACTACAACCAAGGCCTTCCCGCGCCCGACGCCATCCGCACCGTGCGCGATCTGGAGGCCTTTCGCCCCACCTTCGTGGAACAACCGGTGAAGCGGCATGAGCGGGCAGCCCTTGCCGCCATCACCGCCGCGGTGGACGTTCCCATCATGGCGGACGAGGCGGTGTTTGGCCCCGACGAGGCGCTGATTGCCGCCGACCTGCGCCTTTGCGACATCATCTCGCTCAAGGTCGCCAAATCCGGCGGCGCCCGGCGCGCGCTTTATAATGCCGCCATCGCGGAGGCGGCCGGCATGGGGGTCTATGGCGGCTGCATGTTTGAAACATCCATCGCCCATGCCGCAGGTGCGCACCTGATGGCGGCCGTTGGCCCGCTCACCCTCGGGTGCGAGTTTTATATGTCCACCTATTACGCGACGGTCGACATTGCGGAGGCGCCGTTCCCGGTGGCGAAGGGCGCGGTGATTGTGCCCACCGCGCCGGGGCTTGGCGTGCGGCCGGATGCGCAAAAGCTCGCCGCCCATCGCACCGCGGTCTACCGGTAGGGTTCGGTCACCGCGTCCACCAGCTGATAGCCGACATCCGCCAGGATGGTGGAGACGGGGTTGGCCCTCAGCGTGCCCGTCACCCAGACGGGGGCAAACATTTCAAGCGGGCCAGAGGCTTCCGGCACATAGACAATTTGGTTGGGCGGCGGCGGCGGCACGTGAATGCACGCGCCAAGCTCGGGCACCAGCAAAAAGCGCCGCTCATTCTCACCAAAACCCACCGGCGTTGTGTAGCCGGCGAGGCGCACGCGCTTGCCGTCAAGGCTTTTGTCGATGCTGCCGATCTGGGGCTGGAGCGAGCGCATGTCCCCAAGGTCGAGGTAGAAGAGCATGACGTCTTCGGCCGTCGTCCCGGCGGGAAACATTGAAAAATCAGGCCGGCCGACCCGCTGGTCCTCCGCCGTGTTGAAGGTGAGGGCGCCGTCCTCCCAAAGGTCTTCCCACACCATGGCGGTGGCGCCTTCGGCCAGGGGCGGTGTGGTGGCGGCCTCCGGCATTTGGTAGCGGATCAGCTCGTGGGGGGCGGTGTTGTCGCTGCCCGGCACAGGGCGAAAGCCGCTGGTGTCGGCAATGGGGTTGCCGTCCGCGTCCATCAACGCCGACACACGGTCGGTGGATTTCCACGGCGCCCACAACAGGACGCCCACAATGATGAAGGCGCCAAGCACCCCGCCCGCGCGCAATAACACAGATACCATGGCCGCACTCTTTATCGCATGACCGCCGACGTCTTTAGTGTCGTGCATTCTTTTCGCGCCGTGTCCGGCGCGAAATGCACTGTTGGGTATCTCTCTCCCGCGCGGCGCTTTCAAGGCCGCGCGCGATCACGGCGCCGTCAATAGCCGGCCGCGCGGTCCACAAGCCCAGGCGGGGCAGCGCCCCGGGCAAGGGCGGCCAGCCCATCGGTCACAAGCGTTGCCACAGCCTCATCCGTCGCTTGGCTCGCCGTGTGCGGCGTTGCGAGAATTTTGGGATGGCGCCACAGGGGGTGGTCGGCCGGCAGGGGCTCGGTCACAAAAACGTCGAGCGAGGCACCGGCAAGGTGCCCCGCGTCGAGCGCTGCCACAAGGTCATCCTCCACCACCTGACCGCCGCGGCCAAGGTGGATCACCACCGCCCCTTTGGGCAGCGCGGCGAGACACGCAGCATCCACAAACCCCGCCGTTTCCGGCGTTGTGGGCAGCACCACCACCAAAAAGTCGACCTTTGCCAAAAACGCATCCCGCTGGGGCCCGTGGAAAAACTGAAGGCGCGGGTCGCCCGTGCGCGGGGTGCGGGTGAAGGCGCGCACCTGATAGCCAAGGTCGGCGGCAACGGCTGCAATGCGCGCGCCCATCACGCCATAGCCGAGGACGCCCACGGTCTTTTCCCGCGGGGAGCGGGCGGCATTGTCCCGCGCCCAGCGCCCGTCTTTTGCGGCGGCCAAAAGGTCATCGAAACGGCGGTGCCAGTAGACGATGTGGAAGAGGGCGAACGCGGCCATCTGGTCGGCCTGGTCATCATCCATCATCCGCACCACGGGGACGTCGGCGGGCAGGCTTTTTGCGCGCACAATTGCCTCGGCCCCTGCGCCGATGGAGGCGGCGAGCCGCAGGTTTTTAAAAGGGGCAAAGGCGTCGTCGGCGGGCAGGAAAGAGAGCGCGAAGGTGATGGCGGCGGGGTCGGTCACCTCATCGGGGTTGAGGAGGGTGAGGCCGCGCGCGGCAAAGACAGGTGCAAAGAGGCGCTTGATGGGCACCCGCGCGCAGACGGCAACGCCTAGAGCGGGTAACGCCATCACGGCATCATCCGACGGGAAAAGGGCGATCGCCGGCTCGGCCGCGACTTCGCGGCGTGGCAAGGCGCCGCTCGCAGTGCGTGCTGGTTGCACGGACAAGAGCGGCAACGCTGTCTGGTGGACAGCGTCCCGCGGCTTGCCCGTGGTGCCGCCACGCGCCGCACCACGCTCCTTGCCACCGGCCGGCGCTCGGCCATCGGGCGCTTCCGTGACGGCGTTATCCGCTCCAGCGTCACGCCGCCCGCTCCAGCCCGCACCAATGGGCGATGAAGAGGGCGATCGTCCCCGTCACCCGCTTGAGGGACGACAGGCTCACCCGCTCGTCAAACCCGTGGATGTTCTCGCTCACCGGGCCGTACACCAGGCACGGGATGTCCTGGTAAATCACGAAAACGCGGCCATCGAGGTAACTTGGCGTGGTGAACGCCTCCAGCGGCCGGCGATGGGCGGCTTGGTGGCAGGTGGCGAGCGTTTTTTCCGCGTCCGACCCTTCTGAGAGCACATAACCTTTGACGAAAAATCCGTCGAATGTGACCGCGGGCGGGATGTTGGACAAAAACGGGTGGTTGCGCGCGGTGGCGGCCACTGTGCGCTCGATCTCGGCCGCCGCAGCGCCCGGGTCCATGGCTGGGTAAAGCCCGATCCGGCACGACAGGCGGCACCACGCCGGCACGGACGAGGCCCAATCGCCCCCCTCAATCTTGCCGACGTTGAAGTTGATGGCGTTGTCGACATCCTCGAAATACGGGTGGTTTGCGCGCTCAGCCCGCCAGCGCGCCTCAAGCCCGCGCAGCGCTGTGATGATGTCGTAGGCGGCCTCAATGGCGTTGTGCCCGGTGCCGGCCTCCCGCGCGTGGACGGGGAGGCCGCGCACCATCACCTCAAACCACAAAACGCCCACATTGGCGCGGACGAGGCGATCATCCTCCGGCTCGGGGATGATGACGGCATCGGCGGTGTAACCCCGCGCCAGGCACGCAAGAGCCCCGTTCCCGGTGCACTCCTCCTCCGACACGCTTTGGAGGATGACGGTGGCCGCCGGCTGCGCGCCAAGCCGCTTTAGGGCATCAAGGGCGGCAATGTTGGCGGAAAGGCCGGCCTTCATGTCGGCCGAGCCGCGGCCATAAAGCCAATCGCCCTCCCGGTGCGGGTGGTAGGGCGGGTGGGTCCACATGTTGGCGGGGCCGGTCGGCACCACGTCCATGTGCCCATTCAGGATCAGCGAGCGGCCGGTCTCTTCGCGCGGGCGATGGGTGGCGACAACATTGAGAAGGTTCTCATAATCCTGGCTTGTGGGTGAATAGCCGGGGTGGTTTTCAATCAGCGCCTTGTCGAGCGCAAAAACCTCGGTCGGGTAGCCACGGGCGCGGGTGGCCCGGGCAAAGGCGTCTTGGGCCGCGCTTTCCTCGCCCCGCTGGGTTGGGAATTTGATGAGGTCGGACAAAAACGCGATCTGATCCTCAAAGCCCGCCTCCACCGCAGCGAGGATCTCGTCGTCAGACAGTGTCATGCCGCATCCTTTGTCCACGCCGCGCCCGGAACGGCCGCCAAAAGCCGCTGCGTGTAGTCCGATTGTGGGCGCAAAAAGACGTCTGCCACTGGCCCCATCTCGACCAACCTCCCATGCTGCATCACCGCCACGCGATCGCAAAGCTGGGCCGCCACGCGAAGATCGTGGGTTATGAAGAGGAGCGAGAGGCCATATTCGGCCCGAAGCCCCCGCAAAAGATCAAGGATCTGCGCCTGAATGGAAACATCGAGCGCGGAGACCGCCTCGTCGGCCACAATCAGCGCGGGGCGCATGGCGAGCGCCCGGGCAATGCCGATCCGCTGGCGCTGCCCGCCGGAAAACTCGTGGGGGTAGCGCTCACCCGCGCTGCCATCGAGGCCAACGGTGGCAAGCAGCGTTCGCGCCTCTGCCATGGCGTCCGCCTTGGGCGTGCCGGCTGCAATGGGCCCTTTGGCGATGGCGGCCGCCACCTTGGTGCGCGGGTTGAGCGAGGCGTAAGGGTCCTGAAACACCATCTGGACGCGCCCGTCCCCCGCAAGCGAAACCCTGCCGGCATCGGGCGCCAAAAGGTTCACGATCAACCGGCCGACCGTCGATTTGCCGGAGCCCGATTCGCCCACCAGCCCCAAAATTTCGCCCTCACCGATGGTGAAGGAGACATTGTCCACCGCCCGCGTTACCCGCTTCTTTGAAAAGAGCTCGCCGCCGCTCGCAAAGGTTTTGGAGAGCCCCTCCACGGTGAGGAGGGGGGCGTCGGCCCGCGGCTCAGGCGTTGGCACCTTGTCGGAGGGGACGGCGGCGACAAGGCGCTTTGTGTACGCGTGGCGCGGGTCGGCAAGGACGGTTGCCGCCGTCCCCCGCTCCACAATCACCCCCTCGCGCATCACGATGACAGTGTCGGCAATTTCGGCCACCACGCCAAAATCGTGGGTGATGAAGAGGACGGCCATCCCCCGCTCGTCCTGGAGCTTTGCGATGAGGTCCAGGATTTGCGCTTGGGTGGTGACGTCAAGCGCGGTGGTCGGCTCATCGGCAATCAGAAGCCGCGGCGAAAGGGCAAGCGCCATGGCAATCATGGCCCGCTGGCGCTGCCCACCGGAGAGCTGGAACGGGTAGCTATCGGCAATACGCGCCGGCTCCGGCAGCCCCACCTCGGCCAAAAGATTGGGGATCGTGCCGCCGTCCATCGGCGCATTGTGGGCGGAAAACACCTCTGCAATCTGGTCGCCGATGCGCATCAACGGGTTGAGCGCGGTCATCGGCTCTTGAAAAATCATGGCAATGTCTTGCCCGCGGACCTTGCGCTTGTCCGCCTCGGAGAGGGGCAAAAGGTCGGTGCCCTCAAAGTGCGCCGTGCCTCCCTCGATGGTGATGAAGGGGGGCAACAGCCCCATCACCGCGTTGGCGGCCATCGACTTGCCGGACCCGGATTCGCCCACCACACACAAGATTTCGCCCGCCGCGATGTCGAACGAGACGCCCTCCACCGCGAGCGGCCGGTCGGCCCCCTTGGGGAGCGCGATGGTGAGATCGTTGACCGAGAGAGCCGCCACGCTAACGCCCTTGTCTGGCAAGGCGCGGGTTCAGCGCGTCCGACAGCCCCTCGCCAATGAGGTTGAGGGCCAGCACCGTCACCAAGATTGCAACGCCCGGGAAGAAGGAGAGCCACCACGCGGTGCGGATGACGGTGCGCGAGGCGCCGATCATGTAGCCCCAGCTCATGATGTTGGGGTCGCCGAGCCCCAAGAACGCCAGCGAGGATTCTAGCAAAATTGCCGTTGCCACCATCAGCGAGGCCATCACGATGATGGGGCTCATGGCGTTGGGCAGCACCTCGCGCACCAGGATCTCGCGGTTGGAGAGATTTTGGAGCCGCGCCGCATCCACAAATTCGCGGCGCTTGAGGCTCATCACCTCCGCCCGCACAAGCCGCGCCACCGGCGGCCAGGAGACGACCGCAATGGCAATCACGATGGAGGTGAGAGAGGGCTGAAAGATCGCAACCAGCACAATGGCCAGGGCAAAGCTCGGGATGGTTTGAAAGAATTCTGTGAAGCGCATGGCCGCATCATCCACCAGGCCGCCAAAATAGCCGGCAAGGGCGCCGAGCGGCACCCCGATGGCAAGCGCCACCAGCGTTGAGATGAGGCCCACGATGAGCGAGACGCGCGCGCCATGGGCAAGGCCGGCCGCCACATCGCGCCCGAGCGTGTCCGTCCCCAGCCAAAAGCCATCCACCTGGAAGGGCTTGAGGAACGGGCGCTGGACCATCTTCCACGGGCTGTCCGGGAACAGAAGCGGCGCGATGACGGCAATCACCACCACGAGCCCCACGATCACAAGGCCGACCACCGCGCCGCGGTTGCGGGCAAAGCGGCCCCAAAACTCGGCAAGCGGGCGGGACGGGCCGGTGGGGAGCGCCTCGGCCTCATCGGTCGCGATCGTCATGCCGTGCCCTCCCAGCGCATGAGGATGTCGGGCGCGCGCTCTTCATTGTCGGCCCCGTCGGAGTGGGCGATCTCGGCAAAGCCGTGGGCGGCATAAAACTGCCGGGCGCGATCGTTGACGGCGAAGGTAAAGAGCGAGAGGCCCGCCGGGCGCTCCGCCTTTGCGTGGGCGACGAGCGCGCTGCCGATGCCGCGGCCCCAGTGGGTCGGCGCCACATAAAGCTGCTCGATCATGGTGTCCGACAGAGCCATCATCGCAACGATCGCGCCCTTGTCGCGCCCCACATAGGCCGCGGTGTGGGAGATGAGATGGGTGGCGCACCAGCGGCGGATCGCGGGCTCATCATGGACGGGCGGCACGGTGGGGAGGCCCGCTTTGCGGCTTTCGATCCAGACGGTTGCGATGGCGTCGGCGTCATCGGGCGTGGCGCGGGCAATCATTTGGCCGCCCCAATGCGCGGGTCGACAATGGCGTAGACAATGTCGGTGATGATGTTGAACGCAATCACCATGGCGGCGGAGATGAGGAGGATGCCGAGGAGGAGGTTGTAATCCCTCTGGGCGAGCGCCTCGAACATCAGCCGCCCGATGCCGGGCCAGGCAAACACCGTCTCGGTCAGCACCGCCCCGCCCACCAGTTGCCCTGCCTGAAGGCCCGCAAGGGTGACCACCGGCAACAGCGCGTTGCGCAAAATGTGCCGCCGCTGGATACGCCCTGGCGCGAGCCCCTTGGCGCGGGCGGTTTTGACAAAATCCATCCCCGCCACTTCCAGCATGGAGGCGCGGGTCATGCGCATATAAATCGCGGTGAAGAAGAGCCCCAGCGTGAGCGCTGGCAAGATGAGGTGCTGCGCCACATCGAGCACTTTTGAGAGCCCGGTGTAGTTGGCGCCGATGGTCTCAAACCCAAAACCCGGCAGCCAGCCGAGCTGGACGGAGAACAGGAGCACCGCCATCAGCGCCACCCAATAAAGCGGCGTTGCATAAAAAAGAAGCGACAGCGTGGTGATGCCGGTGTCGGCCCAGGTGCCTTGGCGTGCGGCAGCGATGACGCCCAGCAAAATGCCCAGGGTGAGCGAGATCACGAAGGCGGACAGCGTGAGGAGGAGCGTTGCTGGCAATCGGTCCATGATGAGGTCCAGCACGGGGGCTTGCTGGCGATAAGAATAGCCAAGGTCAAGCTGGATGACGCCCTGCACATAGGTCCAGAGTTGGATGTGGAAGGGCTCGTTGAGGCCAAACCGCTCGCGCAGTTGCTGGATAAAAATTTCGTCGGCGGCGCCCGCTTCCCCCGCCATCACGGCCGCCGGGTCGCCAGGCGCGGCGTGGATGAGAAGGAAGTTTGCAATGACAATGAGCAGGAGGACGACCACGGCTTTGGCCAGCCGCGTGACGAGGAGGATGAGGATGCGCATTCAGCGGGGCACGTTTTGGAAAAAGTCCGCGGTGGCGAGGGTGATCCCCGGCGGGTCGAGGGTCACGGTGTCTCCCTCACCCACCGTCGCGGCGTCGCTTCGGGAATGGACGGCGACGGTTCTGCGGCTAGGGTCGATCAGGAGGACGTAGGCGACGGTTGGTATCAAGAAGTAACGAGGCAGTTTTGTTGTCTGGTTGTAAGTCTTGGTGCTGGGTGAGAGAACCTCGACCACGACGAGCGGGTCATCTACGGTGATGGCGTCAAAATCCCGCGGCGGCGTTGCCAGTAAAGCGGCATCGGGTTCAAACGCGGTGAATCCGTCAACTTTCAGCGTCGCTCCGTCGGCCAGCGCGAAGGGTTGCGGCGTGAGTGTCTCGCTGGCGCGTTTGAGGGCAACGTAAACATTGGCTTTGACGACGGCGTGGCGGACGCGTTCTGCAGGCATTCGGATTGGCGTTCCATCCACAAGCTCATAGCGCTCTGACCGCGGCAGCGTCTCGGCCCAGGCGAGGAAGGTGTCGACGGTCATCGGGCTGGTGGGCTGGACGGACTGCTGCATCTCAACGCCCCCGTGGCACGCGGCGGAAGAACGCTGAGACGTCCACCGCGATGCCCGGCGGGTCGAGCCGCATCGTCTCGCCGCGGCCAAACGTGGTGGCGCCACCATCGCGGGTGTGGCGCACCACGGTGTGGGTCTCGCTGTCGACAATCAGCACATGGGCGAGGATGGGAAGCTCAAAGTAAAGCGGCAGTTTTCCGCGTTGGTCGTACGTTTTCGTGCTCGGCGACAGCACCTCGACAACGACGAGGGCGTCTTGCACGCGCACCGTGTTGAAATCATCCGGCAAACGCTCAGCCAAGATCGCGTCAGGCTCGAGCACCGTGCGGTCGGAGATTTGGACGGCCATGCCATCGGGGTAGACTGTAAGCGCAGAGGAGACCGGGAGTGCGCTTCGCTGAAGTTCGAAGGCAACATCCAGTTTGCAAAGCGCGTGGCGGGCGCGTTCGGAAGGCATTTTGACCGGTTTCCCGTCGTAGAGCTCGTAGCGCTCGCCGTCGGGCAGGGTTTGCGCCCAAGCGAAGAAGGCGTCCGCCGTCATCGGCAGGGTGGGGCGCACGGTGTTTTGCATGACGGACCCTCCGAAAGGGGGCGGGGCCCGAAGGCCCCGACCGATTATTGCTCCAGGTAAGCGTCCACGAACCCGTCGTTCACGCCAATCGCAGTTTTGACCAAATCTTTGACGTTGCAACGGTAAATCGTCGGGAACTCCAGTTCCAGCGTCCACGCCACCGGCACATCGTCGACGAGCTTCATCTGCACATCGTCATAAAGCGCCTGGCGCGCCTCGGCCCCGACAGCAACGGCCGCATCGGCGAACAACTGGTCAACTTCCGCGCTTTCATACCCTTGAACGTTGTTCCAGGGGGAGCCTTTGGCAATGTTGGACGAGATGTACGTGCGCGCAACGCCAAGGGCCGGGTCGCCGTATTGATAAAGGTAAGTAAAGGCGAGATCATAGTCCCACTCGGAAACCTTTTGGTTCCACCCGGCAACGTCCGTTGCCTCGATGGTGACGTTGATGCCCACCTCATCAAGGTTTTGCTTCACCGCTTCGGCCCAGCGCTGCCACGTCTCACCATAGGGGAGCGGCAACACGCGCACGGCCTCGCCATTATACCCCATCTCGGCCAGCAACTCGCGCGCCTTTTCAGGGTTATACTCATAGGCGGGAAGGTCATCGGAGAAGAAGTTCGTCTTCGATGAGACCGGCCCCGCGGCAACGTTGGCAAATCCGTTCCAGATCACGTCTTTCACGAACTCGCGGTCCATGGCGTACATCACCGCCTGGCGGAACCGTTTATCCGCGGTCGGCCCCTCGCGGTTGTTAAGCCAAAGCCAGGCGTGGGGCGCAAAGTATTCCCAGCCCTGACCGGTGGAACAGACGCCATCCATGGCGGTGAGCCGTGGCACATCAAAGTTTTCCACCGAGCCGCCGGGCAACACATCCACCTTGCCCGTCTCAAACGCCACCGCGCGGGACGCCGCGTCCGGGATCACCTGCCAATAAATCTCATCAAGGTAAGGCTGACCCTCCACATGATAGTCTTCGTTCTTGACGAGGTGAATGTAAGAGCCCTTCTCCCACTCCTGGAACTTGAAGGGACCTGTCCCGATGGGCGTCGCATTCATCGGGTTGTTTTGAAAATCAGTCCCCTCATAGATGTGTTTGGGGATCATCGGCATCGTCCCCACTTCAAAGATGCCGAGGAACGGGCCGAACGGGTTTTTCAGCTGAAACACCACCGTCGTGTCGTCCGGCGCCGTCACGCTCTCCACATGCTGGAGCGAAACCCGGAGCCGCGGGTGCGTCTCGCGCAAGAATTCGTCGACCGAGAAGACAACATCCGCCGCGGTGAACGGCGCGCCGTCATGCCACGTCACGCCCTCTTTGAGCGTAAATGTGTAGGTGAGACCATCGTCCGACACCGTCCAGCTTTCCGCCAACGAGGGGATCGGGTTGAGGTCAGTGTCGTATTTGAGAAGGCTCTCATAGATGTTGCCGGCGACCATCTGCGTCGGCCCGTTTTGCACAATGCCCAGCATCAGCCCCGGCGGCTCGGGCTGAATGACGACGTTGAGCCGCCCGCCAGAGGTCTGCGCGCTCGCCGGAAGTGCGAGTGCGGCGGCCGCGAGGGCTGCGAGGAGTTGGGTTTTCATGGCTGCTCCTAAGGTCATGAAAAGGTGTCTTTGTCCGTGTCGGTGACGAGGCGGACAATGGCGTCCCACTCCTCATCATCACCGCTCGCCTCGGCCGCGTCATAGGCGGCCTGGTACTGCGCGGCGGTGTGCCGTGCGAGCGCATCGGGGATCGGGCGCGGCGTGAGCCCCATGGAGAGCGCCGCCACCTGCGCCTGGCACGATCGCTCAAGGTTGAGCGTCAGCTTCACCGCCTCGGCCACCGAGCGCCCGCACGTCAAAAGCCCGTGGTTGCGCAAGATCATCACAAAGTGGGGCCCAAGGTCGGCAATCAGCCGGTCGCGCTCGGCAAGGTCGAGCGCAATGCCCTCATAGTCGTGGACGGCAACCTTGTTGTGAAACTGGGCGGACCATTGGTTGAGGCTCAAGAGCCCCTCCGCCACCGATGACACGGCCACCCCCGCCGTTGTGTGCGTGTGGAGGACGCACACAACATCCGGCCGCGCGAGGTGCACGGCAGAGTGGATCGTAAACCCCGCCGCGTTCACCCCCCGGCCGAACGGGTCCTCGATCACCGCGCCGTCCGCATCAATGGTGACAAGGTTTTGCGGCGTCACCTCATCAAACCGCAACCCCATGGGGTTGAGGAGAAAGCGATGTTTCCCGTCTGGCCCATCGGGCAGTCGGGCGGAGATGTGGGTGTAAATCAGATCGTCGAGCCCCTTGAGGGCGATCAGGCGGTAGGCGATGGCAAGGTCACGCCGCAGGGTCGCCACCGGGTCGGCGCGCTCTGAAAATGCGTCCATGTCCGCTCCTGGTTGCCTCCAGACAAGGAGTTGCCTGGTGGGCCGCCGGTGTCAACGCGCCGGCGCGTTGTGGTCCCCGTGCCGGACGTTTAAGCATGTCGCGTGCCGGGCCCCACCCAATCGCAAGGAGGTCACCCTTGGTCGCGCGCCAATCCATGCCGAACGCCAACCACCCTTGATGCGCTGCTTTTACGACCCGGCCACGGCAGGGCACGCGCCGCAATTTTTCATGGTGCGCGGTCGCCCCGTTGCCAACGAGGAGCGCGCCGAGCGCGCCGAACGCCTCCTTGCGGCCCTTAAAACGCTGGGCCTGCCCACCGAGGCGCCAAGCCCCGTCAGCGCCGCCGCGCTCACCGCCGTCCACACCCCGCGCTACCTCAACTTTTTGGAGACCGCGCACGCCGCGTGGCAGTCCTTGCCGGGCGCAGGGCCAGAGGTGCTGCCCAACGTCGTCCCCCGCCGGCCCGAGACGCGCTACCCCGCCGGCCTCGTCGGCAAGGCCGGCTTTCATATGGGCGACCTTGCCTGCCCCATCGGTCCTGCCACGTTCAGCGCCGCGATTGCCGCGGCCAGCACCGCCGCATCCGCCGCCAATGCCGTGATCGAGGGCGCACCGGCGGCCTACGCGCTCACCCGCCCCCCCGGCCACCACGCCCACGCCGAGATGGCGGCCGGCCACTGCTTCCTCAACAATGCCGCGATTGCCGCAGCCGCGCTCACAAAGGCCGGCGCGCGGGTTGCCATTCTCGACATGGACGTCCACCACGGCAACGGCACCCAAGCCATCTTCTATGAGCGGCCCGACATCCTCACCGTCTCCATCCACACCCATCCGGACGGTTTTTATCCCTGGTTTGTGGGCCATCATGACGAGATGGGCGCCGGCCCCGGCGAGGGCTTTAACCTCAACCTCCCCCTGCCGATGGGGGCCGACGACGCCGCCTGGCACGCCGCGCTCGGCCGTGGCATCGACGCCGTCCACGCCTTCGGGGCCGACACGCTCGTCCTCTCCCTCGGGCTTGACGTGCACGCCTCCGACCCGCTTGCCGGCATGACTGTCACGACTGATGGGCTGCGAGCGGCAGGGGCGCTCATCGGCGCCGTGCCCCTGCCGACCGCCATTGTCCAGGAGGGTGGCTACCTCTCGCCTGAACTCACCACCAATGCGGCCGCGTTCTTGTCCGCCTTCCTCAGCGCCCGCCCGCTGTGATGCCCGCCACCGTTGCCGACTGCACCGTCCCCGTCGTCGCGGGCCATCGGGTGGGGGATGTCGCCTTCCTGACCGTTGCGGCGCCGCAGGGGTGTGCGCCGTCGGGGCCGGGCGCCTTCGCGCTCCTTCGCGCTGTGTCGCCCGGCGCGCCGTTCCTGGGGCGACCGCTCAGCATCATTGGCGGCGACGAGGGTTTGTGGAGCTTTGCCTTCAACATCATCGGTGCAGGGACCGAGGCGCTCGCCGCCCTTGCCCCCGGCGAGAACGCCGAGATTGTCGGCCCCCTCGGCACCCCCTTCGGCGCGGCGTTCCTTGGCGAGGCGCCGGTCACCATCGTCGGCGACCGCACCCATGTCGGAACGCTTCTGGCGCTGGCCGCTGCGCGCAAAGGTTTGGTGACACGCGTCCTCCTGCGTGACGATGGCAGCCCGGCGATCCCCGTGTTTGAAGACGCCTTCAAAACCCTCGGCGCCACCGCATCGCGCGGCAACACCGCCGATGCCATTGCGCTCGCCGCGAAGGGCGACGACCCGCTTGCGATTGCCGGGGAAGACGTCCTTGCCGTCGCGCTCCAAGAGGCAACGCCCGAAGGCCGGGTCGCCGAGGTGGCGCTCCACCAGATGATGGGCTGCGGCTTTGGCGCCTGCCACAGCTGCGTTCACCCCTTGCGCGATGGCACGGTCGCCCTGGTGTGCCAGACCACCGTTTTGCCGCTTCACAAACCGGCCTTTGCGGCCCCCACGCCATGAGAGGTGTGGGCCCTGTCACCGTCGGGCGCGTTGCGCTGCGGGCGCCAATCCTCCCCGCGTCGGGCACGTTTTGCCCCGCCCACGCAGCGGTCATGGATGTGGCGCGGCTTGGCGCGGTGGTGCCCAAAACCGTCACCCACGAGCCGCGCGGCGGAAACCCCACCCCGCGCCTTGTGGAGGCGGCTGGCGGGCTGATGAATGCCATCGGCATCCCCTCGCCGGGCGTCGAGGCGTTCGTGGCCGAAAGCCTCCCCGCCTACGCCGCCCTCGGGCCCCCGGTCATCGTGTCGGTGAGCGCGGGGACCGCCGAGGGATTCTTAGCGCTGACACGCCGGCTCTGCGCGCCCGACTGCGCCGCCGTGGCAGGCCTGGAACTCAACCTCTCCTGCCCCAACCTTGAGGGCGGTGGCCACCTTTTTGCCGCCGACCCCCGTGCCACGGCGGCTGTCGTGGCCGCCTGCCGCTCCGTCACCGACCGGCCGCTTTGGGCAAAACTCTCCCCCGCCGTTGCCGACATTCAACCGGTGGCAACCGAGGCGGTGGCCGCCGGGGCCGACGCCCTTGTGGTGGGCAACACCATGCCTGCCCTTGCGCTTCAAGAGGGCGGGAAACCGCGCCTTGGCAACCGCTTTGGGGGCCTGTCTGGCCCGCCCATCAAGCCGCTGCAGCTTCGGCTTTGCGCGATGGTTGCCGAGGCCACCGATGCACCTGTGGTCGGTTGCGGCGGCATCACGACAATTTCCGACGTGCGCGACTATTTCGCCGCCGGCGCGTCCGCCGTTGCGGTGGGGAGCGCGACCCTTGCCCGCCCGTCCACCATGGTGACGCTCCTGGATGCCCTTGAAGCGAGCGCCCATCCATCCGAATAGAACGCGGGTTTGCCGATAAGGAGCGTCCCATCGCCAGTTCGTCCTTCCCCGCGGCCTCTGATGAGGCGATTGCCGCTCGCACCGCCCGTGCCCTCATTGAGATCGGCGCGGTCCTCATCGCGCCGCAAACGCCGTTCACCTACACAAGCGGCCTCATTGCCCCGATCTACGTGGATTGCCGAAAGCCCATCGCCTATCCGCGCGTGCGCCGGCGCCTCACCGCCCTTGCCCTTGCCAAGCTTGAGATGGCGGTAGGACTTGAAGCGTTCGACGCGGTGGCCGGCGGCGAAACGGCGGGCATTGCCTACGCCGCCTTCCTGGCCGAAGGGCTCGATCTTCCCATGCACTATGTGCGCAAAGCCCCCAAAGGCTTTGGCCGCGGCGCCCAGATCGAAGGTGACTTGCGCGAGGGGGCGCGGGTTCTCTTGGTGGAGGATCTCGCCACCGATGGCGGCAGCAAGCGGGTCTTTGTGAAGGCGCTGCGGGAGGCGGGCGCGACGGTGGAGCATTGCCTCGTCCTCTTTCACCACGATGTGTTTCGCGATCGGCCGGACCGGCTCCAGGGTCTTGGCCTCACCCTCCACAGCCTTGCCCGCTGGGCGGATGTGATGGCCGCCGGGCGCGACACGTTCCCAGCCGCAGACCTTGCCGAGGTCGAAGCGTTCTTGGCCGACCCTTATGCGTGGAGCGGCGCCCGCGGCGGTCTTGCGCGCCCTCCCGAGGCCTGACGGACCAACCGACCCGGCCGCACCCTCCGACCCGACCGCACCCCTTGATCAGCCCGGGGCGTTGGCCCGGACGGCCAGGGCATGGACAGGGCCTGCGAGCTCATCCTTCAAAACCGCGTTCACCATTCTGTGGCGCGAAAGGCGGCTTTCGCCGGCAAATGCGGCCGCGGTCAGCTCCACACGAAAGTGTGTCTCGCCCTCGGGCCGCGCCCCCATATGGCCGGCGTGGAGGTGAGATTCGTCCGTCACGGTCAACGCCTCCGGGGTGAAGGCGGTCATCAATTTGTCACGAATGCGCTGTTGCACGGGGCCCATGGCCGACCTCCCATCGAACGCCCCTGTTAAACGATGGTGCCACGTCTTTCGCAATGCGCGTTGCGCCGTTAACGATGCGATGAGGACCGACGACTTGGGCCGCGCGGCGCGCCGGCAAGGGGCGCCTGCCACCGAGCAGGCCGATCGGTCCGGACGGTTTTGAGGATCGAGGGAGGGGCCCTATGCCGACCGTTCTTGCCAAATGTTGGGGCGCCATGCGGGTGGCAGCCCTGGCGGCCATCGTGGTTGCCGTGTGCACCGATCGCGTGCGGGCGGAGGTGGGCGCCTACCTCCTGTTTGACATGGCCAACGGGGAGATCATCGCCAAACACAAGGCCTCCCAGCCCTGGTACCCGGCCTCGCTCACCAAGCTGATGACCGCCTACGTCACCTTCGCGGCGGTGCGGGATGGCACGTTGCGCCTGGACTCGCCGGTCAAAATTTCGCTCCAGGCGCGCCAACAGCCGCCGAGCCGCATGGGGTTTGCGCTCGGCACGGTCATCACCGTGGAAACGGCGCTGCGCATCATCCTGACGAAGTCGGCCAACGATGTGTCGGTGGCGTTGGCCGAAAGCGTTGGGGGCACCCAGGCCGCGTTTGTGGCAGCGATGAACGAGACCGCCCGCACCCTCGGCATGGCCTCCACCACGTTTGACAACCCCCACGGGCTCCCCAATCGCGGCCAGATCACCACCGCCCGCGACATGGCCGTCCTCATGATGGCGCTTCAAAGCGAGTTTCCGGACCGGGCCGACTTTTTCACCATGAGCGGGGTCCGGCTTGGCAAGCGGGTCCTGCGCAATTTCAACGTCCTCATTCGCCGCTTTCCCGGCGCGGACGGGATGAAGACCGGCTTCATCTGTTCGTCAGGCTTCAACCTTGCCGCAAGCGCCACCCGCGATGGCGTGCGCCTGGGGGCGGTGGTGCTCGGCGGGCTCACCTCCCGCGAGCGAGACCAGCGCACGGCGGAACTGTTGCAAAAGGGGTTTGAGGCCCACCGGTCGGGCGGGCGCGTTGTGCTGGACGGCTTTGGCGATGTGGACGCGCGCCTTGTCCACGCGCCTGTCTCGGGGGAACGGGCAGCGCTTGGCCGCATTGCCGATCTTCCTCCGGGCGAGACGCCGGTTGTGGACCTTCGCCCCATCGTGTGCGGCGACAGGCGGCCCCCCACGCGCTATGACGCCGGCACCGTTGCAACCGTGGAAGCCCTGGAAGCCCAGCGTGCAGATGTCCTCGCATGGGCGATCGCGCACAAAGCCCGGGAGGCGGCCATCCGCAAAGCGCTTTCGGCCCCCCGTGAGCCGGGCACAGCCCTCACCCCCCCAACGCGTGTAGAACCCCCCGATGGCCCGGCGCGTGCGCTTTCCGGTGAAGCGCTGCGTCCGGCGGCCTGGTCTGCCCCAACGCCGGTCGCTTTCCCTGCCGCCCACCCCAACCGGGAGCGCCCAAAAGCCGGGCGTCTCGATGTTGCAGACTTTGCGCCGGAGGGGTGGACGCCGGCCGCCCTTGCGCCGCCGCCCCATCCGCTCTCAGCCGCCGGTCTTCGCGAACCGCTGCCAGAAAAGCCGATCGAAAAGGCGCTCGGCTACTTGGGGCCGGCCCGCAGCCTTGCCCCGATCGCAATCTCGGTGGGCGGCGCAAAGGCGCGGCCGAACGCGTCGGGTCCCATTGTGGGCGGAGGGCCGGCCCCAAAACCCCGGGCGCGGCCGGAGCCCCCGGCAGACGAAACCCTTGCGGCAGCGGAGAGTGACACGGACGGGGGTTGAAAAATTCGCGCATTGCGGGTAGGGGTTTGAGGGTTGCTTCCCGGGAAGGTGTCTTTTGACCATGCGACAACCCTTTGAAAACGCGCGCGAGGCCCATCACTTCGGCGCCGATGCGGAGCGGGCGGTGGCCGCGTTCCTCATCGCCGGCGAATATGACGTGTTGGGGCAGCGTCTGCGCATTGCGCGAGACGAGGTGGATGTTGTCGCCTGCAAGGATGACACCGTGGCCTTTGTTGAGGTGAAGGCACGGCGCCGTGGTTGGTCAGGCGCAACGGCCGTCGACCGGAAAAAGCGCGCCCGGATGGTCCGTGCCGCCCTTGCGTGGCTTGCCGAGAACGAGCGCTACCAGCACTGTGGCATCCGTTTTGACGTCGCGCTGGTCTGGCCAGGCGCGCGGCTCGAATATCTTGAAAATGCGTTCGAGGCAGAACCCGGGTTTTTCTAACGCGCCCTTCGAAGCCCAGCGTTCCAAGGCAGGGTCGTTCCGTCCACCCCTCGGCCACTATGGCCCACGGCCTGGTTCATCCTCCAGGCGATCGGACGAGCTTCGTCGTGTGCGGTGCCGCCGCATCAGAGAAGGCCGTGTCGTCTGCGGCTCGGCCAAATCCACGGCCTGCGCGGACCATCCTGGTCGTTCCAGTGGCGTGCTTGTGCGCTCTGGATACGGGTGGGCTCATCCGAAGCTGAAGCACTCTTGCCAGACGGTATGACGCGTCTCATCCGGGAATCGGCAGGGCCGAAGACCGCGCGAGACGCCTTGAGTGGGCCGTCCCGACTGGCCCGATCGTGTTCTCTCTGAAGTCGGTGCGGATCTTAAGCCGGGACCATGCCGGAGGCGCGGCGGAGGGCGGCCACATCATCCAAACGCACAAGACGGGCCTCTTCAAATGATAGGAGCTTTTGGTCGCGGAGCGCGGTGAGACGGCGGCTCACGGTCTCAATGGTGAGGCCCAAGTACGCTGCCATTTGTGCGCGCGTGATGGGGATCTCCACCAAAGCGCCATCCCCCACTGGCGTGGAGGCGGTGTGCGCGCAGCCCGTTGCGGCCTGGCGCTGGGCCATGCGGATCAAGAAGGTTGCCACCCGCTCTGTCGCCGTCTTTTGACCGAGGAGCAGCATCCACTCCCGCGCGTCCTGCAAGGCGTCGAACGCGTGGCTGGTGACGGCTTGCCGAAGCGCAGGGTAGCCCACCATCAAATTGTCAAACGCGGTGCGATCAAACTGGCACACTGTGGAGCGGACAATGGCCGTCACCGTGGTGTCAGCGTGGGTGTTTTGGGCATTGCCGTGAAAGTCGGCCGGAAAGAGGAGCGAGACAATCTGCTCCCGCCCGTCCGGCAATGACTTTCGCTCCGCCAGAAGACCCGTCACGACGTTGCCGAAAACGTCAGGCTCCCCCTCGGTCACAATCACCTGCCCGGCCGCCACCGTGCGGTGGCGGGAAATGCCGTTCAGCGCGGTCAATTCTATCGGCGAAAGGGCCGCGCAAAGGCTGCGCGAGCGGATCACACACCGCGCGCACGACCGCGGGATCTCGGGACAATTTTCGACGGACACGACGCACCCTTCACCACCCCAGCAACCGTCACTGTGGACCAGCGCGGGCGCGCCGTCGAGGCGCCTTGGTCAATGGGCAAAGGTGACGGCGATCGTGGAAAGGGGCGTGTCGCAAAACCGCGCTTCAACGTGCGCGCCCGGCGCCACCTTGAGTGCATCGGTGAGCGTGCCCGTCGTCACGATATCGCCTGCGGCGAGCGGGGCGGCCCCGTCCGCGGAAAGGGCCGCCACCAAATGGCGGAGCGCTGCCATCGGTCCATCCAAAACGTCTGCGCCTCGGCCGGTGGCGCAGAGGTCGCCGTTCTGGAAAAGTTGCAGGGTGAGGGCCGGGAGCGCGTTGGCAAATGCGCCGTTGGGCACCGCGGGCCCCAACAGCAACGCCCCGTGGAGCGCGCCCATCGCCGCACAATCCTCAAGCGTAAAGCGCCACCCGGGGTAAACGCTGTGCACAATCTCAAAGGCGGGCGCAAACCAGTCGACCGTCTCCAGCAGCGCGCGCTCGTCCATGGCGGGGGTTGGGGCCGTGCGCAGTTTGAGCGCCACCTCTGGCTCCAACCGCGGCTCAAGATAGGGGCTGAGGGAAAAGGGGGTGCCATCAAGCGCGCGCACGCTGGTGTGGGTGAGATCGCCCCACATGGGCGCATCGACCCCATAAAGCGGCCAGATGGAGCGATTGGTGAAGCCGATCTTGCGGCCCACCACCGGCTCCCCGCGCAGGGCTCGCAGCCGCGTTGCGACCGCCACCGCGCTGTCATGGTCAAACCCGTCGCCGCGCGCTGAGAACGGCGTGATTTGCCGGCCGGCGCGGACGGCATCAAAAATCTCGCGGGCGACCGCGTCGGTGTTGATCGTGCTCACCCAAGACTCCCCTTTCGGCACGCGGGCCGGAAAGGCGGGGCGGGCCCGCTCCCCGTTTGCGCCGTGTGCCATAAAACGCCACCCACACACCAATGGAGCGGCCATGACCATCGCGCTTTACACCTGGGGCACCCCCAACGGCAAAAAGGCCTCGATCATGTTGGAGGAGGTGGGGCTCAGCTACACCGTCCACCCCATCAACATTATGAAGGACGAACAATTCGCCCCAGACTTTCTAAGAATCTCGCCCAACAACAAGATCCCCGCCATTGTCGACACGGAGACTGGCCAGGCGATCATGGAATCGGGCGCCATCTTGCTCTATCTCGCGGAGAAGACCGGCCAGCTTCTGCCCGAGGGTGCCGCGCGGTGGGACGCGCTCCAATGGCTGATGTGGCAGATGGGCGGCTTTGGGCCGATGCTTGGTCAAGCGCACCACTTTCACCGCTTCAACCCCGGCAAATACGCTTATCCCGAAGAGCGCTATCTGAAGGAGGCGGCGCGGCTTTACGGCGTTCTGGACACCCACCTTGCCGACCGCGCCTTTATTGCGGGCACCTACAGTGTTGCCGATGTCGCGGCCTTTCCCTGGGCCGCGCGGCACGAGTGGCACGGCATTGACCTTGAGACCTTTCCAAACGTGAAGCGGTGGTACACCGCCATTGCCGCGCGGGAGGCGGTGCAGCGCGGCTATAATGTGCCATCGCCCCAGCCGATCCCGGGGGTCTAATCCCGTGCGGGGCGGCGGCCGAACGGTTCAGGCAAGGAGCGTGCGGTTGAGCACGTAAAGCGCAATGGCCGCCGCGTTTGACACATTGAGGGAGGCGAGCGCGCCTGGCGCCTCGATGCGCGCCGTCATCCCCGCTTTGGCGCGCACGCCTTGGCGCACGCCCTTGCCCTCCGCGCCCAGGATGAGCGCGAACTTGTCGGCAGGGGGGAGCGCTTCCAGCGGGGCCTCCGCCGCACTGTCGAGGGCCGCCGTTGCAAAGCCCAGCGCCTGCAACTCGCCCACCGCGCGCGACATGTTGGTCACCGGCACAATTGGCACAAGGTCGAGCGCGCCGGACGCGGCCTTGGCCAGCACCCCCGTCTCGGCGGCCGTGTTGCGCCGTGTGGTCACAACGCCGGCAACGTTGAAGGCGGCGGCTGAGCGCAGGACCGCCCCGACATTGTGCGGATCGGTGATCTGGTCCAGGCACAGGATCGCGCGGCCATGGCGCAGCGTTTCCAGGGTTTTATGGTCGAGGGGGTCGGTGTAGGCCGCAACGCCTTGGTGGACCGCATCGCCCAAGAGTTTGCTCAGCATGCGAACGTCGACGAGCTCGGGCGTGTGGCCGGGCCGATCGAGCCGGGCGGCCGCGTTTCGCGTCGCCAACAGCCGGTGCACGGTGCGATTGGGGTTGTCGAGCGCAGCGCGGACGGTGTGAAGGCCGTAAAGCCAGTAGGGTTCGCAATCGTCCACGCCCATGCTCCGTTGACTTCCGTGAAGCGCCCTTTTATCACCCCGCAGCGTTCGCGCTGGAGGGATGCCCGAGTGGCTAAAGGGGGCGGACTGTAAATCCGCTGGCTATGCCTACGTTGGTTCGAATCCAACTCCCTCCACCAAATCCCCCGCGCGCCTCACGGTCAACAGTTACAGCGCCCGCGCTCCGGTTGCTTCAGCGGGTGAGAGCCCCCACAACACGCTTGTTGAGACGGCCGCGTCCAGCGGGGAGCGCACATGATGGATCAGATTGTCGGTTCGCGCGAGGCGCGGGTGGACGGACCGGCGGAGGCCCGGGCCAAAAGCGCCGGTGATCGCCGCGCCGCGCTCTACCGCATGGCAAACGACGACCACATTTGCCCCTTTGGCTTGCGCGCAAAATCGCTCCTGCGCTGGCACGGCTATGGGGTGACCGACACCGTGCTCGCCACCCGCGAGGAGCAGGACGCTTTTAAGGCCGCCCACGCGGTCAAGACCACGCCGCAAACCTTCATCAACGGCGCGCGCATCGGCGGTTTTGACGATTTGCGCCGGCATCTGGGCCGCCCCGTCCCCGACAAGACGCGCACGACGTTCCGCCCCGTCATCGCAATTTTTGCAACGACGGCTCTTATGGCGCTTGCCCTCGTCATCAACGTTTCGGGCGGGTTCGACGCTGTCTTGTGGCTCAAATGGTTCTTCGCGACGGCCATGGTCGTCCTTGCGATCCAAAAGCTCCAAGATGTGGAGGGGTTCGCCAACGGCTTTTTGGGCTACGACCTCTTGGCGCGGAAGGCCCCGATCTACGCCATGATCTACCCTTACGCGGAGGCCTTTGCTGGCCTTGGCATGATGCTGATGATCGCCAACATGGGGCCGCTCGTGTGGGTGGTGGCGCCGGTCTCCCTCGTGATCGGCGCGATTGGCGCGGTCAGTGTGGTGAAGGCGGTCTATGTGGACAAACGGGCGCTCAAATGCGCGTGCGTCGGCGGCGGGTCCAACGTCCCGCTGGGCTTCGTCAGCTTGACCGAAAACCTTGTGATGGCCGGGATGGGTGTTTGGATGCTGGCCGAGTGGCTTGCGCGGTAGCTTATCCGCTTCGTGCCGGCGCGCGCCACCCGTTACTCTGGGTGAACGCTTGCGAAAAACGCCGCGAAGTCCTGGCGCGTCAGACCACCGTCAGTGTGTCGCCCGGGCGCAAAACGCCGCCGCCCTCGACCGAGACGTAAAGCCCAAGGTCGGCGTGGCCCACGGTCTCGGTGAGGAGGCGTGGGATTGGAACATCGCGGGCGGCCGTTAAAGGGTTCACGGTGGTGGCCGCGCACCGCTCTGTGCGTAAAAGTCCGCGCAAACGAGCCGTTCCCGCGTTGATTGTGGCGCCCTCCAGCTGCAGCTCGCTCCAGGCGGGCCAGCCGTCAACCACGATGTTGGCGCGAAAGCGCTCCGGCGTGATGGTGTGGCCGGTGCGGGCGGCAAAGTCGGCGATGGTGGCAAGGTTCACGATCGAGACCGCCTGCATGAATTCGTCCGACACCACAGAGACATCGGTGAACCTGTGCCGCCCTTTGCCGCGCACCAGCCGGGGTGCGGCATCGGCGGAATGGCCAAGGTGCGCGGCAATGGCGTTTTCCGCCGCTGCAATGCCGTCGGCCGTGGCAAGGCGCGCGGTGGTCTCGGTCGCGCCAGAAAGGGTGAGCGTGTCGGTGGCGGGGTCGTAGCGGGTGGCAAGGGTTGCAAGGGCTGCATCCCTGGCGAGCATGTGGAAGGCGCGCTTTTGCAGCGGCGTCGGCGCGTCTTCATCAAAGGGCGTGCCGTGGCGGGCGAAGGCGAGAATGCGGTCGCCCACAAACCCTTCACCCGGCGTGAGGGATGCCTCGTGAAGGGGCTCGCCCGATAGACCCTTCACGGGGTACCGGGCGAGGGAGACGATGCTGGCCTCCATCAGGCGCGCGCAAGCTCACCGTCAAGGCGCAGGAGCGGGGCTTGCGGCGCCCGGTCCTCCGGGATGTCGCAAAGCCCGGTGCGCACCGAGAGCGCGCCCACCCGGCGCGAGGCTGTGAAGACCGCAACCGGGATCGCAAGCGTCAACCCGATCAAGACGGGGGCGGCCCAGGGCAAGACGCTGGGCATTGCAACGGTGAGCGCGGTGCCAAGCGCCAGGCCAAAGAGCGTTTGCGGCCAGAACGTGCGCGCGGCCTCTCGCCACGTCACGGTGCGGCTTTCGCGCATTTGTGCCGACCATTTGATGGTGCGACCAAAAAGGAGGCCCACCGCAAAGACCGCGAGCGCAAAGCCGATCACGGGTGCCATCAGTGTTGAGAGCACAAGCTCCAGCGCGGCGCCGCCCAGGATGCGCCGCCGTCCGCCATAACGCCGCGTGTCGGCGCTGTTCGCCAAAATGCCGAAGAGGCCGATGAGTTTGGGCGCAAAGCTCATCGTCATGATCACGATGAAAAGGCCAAGGCCGACCAGTGGGTCAAACCCCGCCGCTGGCCCCTCAAAAGCGGTGAGCGCGCCAAACACCAAAAACGCCATCCACGCCGGCGGGCCCAGATACATCAAGATCGCGAGCGCCAGTTGCACACGGCTCACCGGCTTCAGCCCCTTCATGCCAAGGAGTTGAAAATACTGCATATTGCCTTGGCACCACCGGGTTTCCCGGCGGATGAAGTCGGGCAGGGAGGGCGGGTTTTCCTCAAAACTTTCACCCTCCACGGGAAGCACGCGCACATCATAGCCCGCCCGGCGCATGAGGACGGCCTCCACCTGGTCGTGGGAGAGGATGGGGCCTGAGAGCGGCCCCTTTCCAGGAAGGGTCGGCAGCGCGCACGCCTCTTTGAAGGGGCGCATGCGGATGATCGCATTGTGGCCCCAATAGGGGCCGCAATCACCCGTCCACCAGGCGGAGCCGGCGGTGTAGGTGCGCATCCCGTGCCGCATGCCAAATTGGAAGACGCGGGTGAACAGTGCATCCGACGGGCGCCCCACCACAAGGGTCTGGAGGAGGCCAAGGTTGGGGCTCTCGTCCATGGTGCGCACAAGGTCGGCCATCGCGGCGGCGGACATGTAGCTGTCGGCGTCGAGCGGCAGGAAGTAGGCGTAGGTGTCGGCAGTGCGGGCGCAAAACTCTTCAAGGTTGCCGGCCTTGTAGCCGCGATTGTCGGTGCGCCGGCGATAGAAGATCTGAGCGCCCCGGGGGGTGGTTGCGCGCCAGGCGGCGATGGCGGCCTCTTCCTCCGCCGCAATCTTTGGGTCGTTGGTGTCGCTGAGGACGTGGATGTCAAAATGGTCGGCCAGGCCCGCCTCCTCAAGGTCGGCGAGCATGGCGCGAAGGCGCGCAAAACAGGGCGCTGTGTCCTCGTTGCGGATGGCCATGGCGATGGCTGTTCGCCCCCGGAGCGGGGCGGCGGGGTTGGGCGCACGGGGCGCATCGGCCCCCGCCCGGCCGCTGGCAATCAGGATTGCCCCAATGGTGGAATTCCAAAACCCGATGGAGAGCCAGGGCAGCGTGATCACATAGGCGACCATCATGCCGACCCGGGCGGGCGTGACGCCACCCGAGAACAACAGGCTGCCCATCACCAGCGTCAAAGCGACGATGGTGACGGTGTTGAGCCCCAGCACAAGCCCGCGCCGCCAGGCGAGGGTTTTGGCCGGTGCGCCAAGGGTGGCGCGGGGCAGGGTGACCGCGAGAGGCGCGGCGGAATTCGTTACGTCAGCACGAAGCATAGGAGTTCCGTCAGACAGTTGCAGGCGAGCGCTGTGTCGCCATGCAATGGGGCATCGTCATGTTGAGACGCGGGCAAAGGCGTGCGTCCCGGGGTTTTGGTGCTATGGGCACCGCTGGCTGCACGCGGAATGAACACCCAACCAACCAGCGATCACAAAAATGGCACAGGCGTCCGACAGTTCCACCGGCATCAAGGCGAGCGCCCTGTGGTGCGAAGACCGTGCCACTTACGCCATCCGTAGCGAGCGCGTCGTGCCCGCTACCAATGAAATGGCTGTGACAACAACGTGTTCCCTCATCAGCCGCGGCACCGAACGGTTGGTGGCCGAGGGTCGCGTCCCCGTCTCGGAGATGGACACGATGCGCTGCCCGCACCAGGCCGGCACGTTTCCGTTCCCGGTTAAATATGGGTATGCCGCCGTGGGCTGCGACCCCGCTGGCCGGCGCGTTTTTGCCCTTTATCCCCATCAGGACCGGTTTGCGCTGGCCGCCGATGCGCTCCAGCCTGTGCCGGACGCGGTGCCCGATGTGCGCGCCGCACTCGCGGCCAACATGGAAACCGCGCTCACAATTTTATGGGATTCTGGCGTTGGCCCCGGCGACACGGTGCTGGTGGTGGGGTGCGGCGTTGTGGGCGCGCTTGTCGCACGGCTGTGCGCGCGTGTCGCAGGGGTGCGGGTGACGGTGTGCGACACGAACCTTGCGCGGCGCGATGTCGCACACGCGCTGGGCGCCGCGTTTGCCACCCCCGATGCCGCGCCAGCGGATGTGGATGTTGCGATCCACACCAGCGCAAACCCCGCCGGCCTTGCCACCGCCATTCAAGCGGCGGGCGTTGAGGCGCGCGTGGTGGAGGCAAGCTGGTATGGCGCGGGCACGCAACAGGTGCCGCTCGGCGGGCGCTTTCACGCGCGGCGGCTGGCGCTGATTTCGTCCCAGGTGGGGCGCATTCCGGCCACGCGGGCGGCCCGGTGGACGCACGGGCGGCGGCTTCAAACCGCGCTCACCCTCCTTGACGACCCGTGCCTTGATACGCTGTTGACGCATCGGATCGCGTTCGCCGACGCCCCGACCGCGCTCCCCGCCCTTCTGACGGACCCCTCTGCCCTGGCGATCATCCTCGACTACCAAAAGGATTTTTCTCATGTTCGCCCTTGAAGTTCGCGACCATATCATGATCGCTCACAGTCTGAAGGCCGAAGCCTTTGGCCCGGCCCAGCAAGTCCACGGGGCAACATTTGTGGTGGACGCCGCGTTCTTCTCCAAAGAGCTTGGCCCCCATGGCATTGTGGCGGACATTGGCTTGGCGGCCGACGCGCTCAAGGCGGTCCTTGCCCCGCTCAACTACAAAAACCTTGACGATCTTCCAGAGTTTGCCGGCCGCTTCTCCACCACCGAGGTGCTGGCCAAACACATTTTCGATGGCCTTGCCGAAAAACACCGCGCCGGCGCGCTGGGGCCGGATGGGGCTGGGATCAGCCGCATAAAGGTGTCGCTGGAGGAGAGCCACATTGCCCGCGCGTGGTACGAGGCGGACCTTCCGCCCGCGTGACCCGCATCGCCTTCGCCATCCCCGGCGACATTGACACCCCCACCGGCGGCTACCGCTACGACCGCGCGCTGATGGCGGCCCTTTCCGCCGCCGGCCACACGCTCACCCACATCCCCCTGGCGGCGACCTTCCCGGCGCCGTCCGAGGCGGATGTTGCGCAGGCGCTCGCCGCATTGTCGGCTGCCGACGCGGATGCGCTGTTGGTGGATGGCCTTGCCTACGCCGTGTTGCCGGCCAACCGGCTTGCCGCGCTCACAACGCCGCTCGTCGCCCTCGTGCACCACCCCCTCGCACTCGAAACTGGCCTTGCCGCCAGTGATGTGGCCCGCCTTACCCGCGCGGAAACCGCAGCGCTCACCGCCGCCCACCACGTGGTGGTCACCAGCGCGCCCACCGCACAAACCCTCGTCGAAGGGTTTGGCGTCGCCCGCGAGGCCATCACAATCGCCGTCCCCGGCATCGACCCCTTGTGGTTCGATGTTGAAAACAGCCCCACCGCCCCACCAACCCTCGTGTCGGTGGGGAGCCTCACCCCCCGCAAGGGCCACGACACGCTCCTTGCCGCCATGGCCGATGTCGACCCCCGCGTCCGCCTTGACCTTTTTGGCAGCGGCGCGTTCGACCCGCCCCACGCCGCGCGCCTTGAAGCGCTTGCCGGCCCGCTCGGTGATCGCGTGCGCTTGCGGGGCGCAGCGCCCGAGCCCACCCTCGCAAAGGCCTACGCCGGCGCCACCGCCTTCGTGCTTGCCACCCACTATGAAGGCTTTGGGATGGTGTTTGCCGAGGCACTCGCCGCAGGCCTCCCCGTGATTGGGACAACGGGGGGCGCCGTCCCCTCCGTGGTGCCGCCCGAGGCCGGCATTTTGGTGCCGCCGGGGGATGCGATGGCGCTCACCAAGGCCATCACCGCCGTTGTGGCCGACCCGGCGCGCCGCAACGCAATGGCCGCCGCCGCCCGGCCCGCTGCGCAAAAATTCGGCACCTGGGCCGACACGGCCGCCACCGTTGCCCGCACCATTGAGGGGTGTTTGCCATGAGCTTTTCCGCCGACTGGCTGGCGCTTCGCGAACCCGCGGACGCTGCCGCCCGCGCCCAAACCCTCATCAAGGCGGCGGCCGGCGCCGTCCCCGAAGGTGGCCGTGTGGTGGACCTTGGGGCCGGCCGCGGCGCCACCATGCGCGCCCTCGCGCCGCACCTTGCGCCCGGCGCAACGTTCGAGCTCATCGACCATGACGCCGCGCTGCTCGCGGAGGCGGCGCGCATCGCGACCCGCCCCGTCACCACGCACCTTGCCGACCTTCGTGAAAACCCGGCCCCCTTCACGGGCGCGCCCGACCTTTTGTCCGCCTCCGCCCTTTTCGACCTTGCAAGCGCTGCCTTCGTCGAGACCGTCGCGGCGCGGTGCGCGGCCGACCGCATCCCGCTCCTGTCGCTCCTCACCTATGACGGCGTGCTTAAGTTTGCCCCCGCGCACCCGATGGATGCGATGGTCACCGGCGCCTTCAACACCCACCAGCGGCGCACAAAATCCTTTGGCCCTGCGCTCGGCCCCGGCGCGCCCGCAGCGCTGCACGACGCCTTCGCCGCCCACGGTTTTATCGCGAAAACCGAAGCGAGCCCCTGGCGCCTCGACCCTGGCCCGCTCCTCGATGCGGCCCTTGCCGGCATTTTGTCGGCCGCGCGCGAGGTGATTGGCGCTGCGGCGGACGATTGGGCGCGCGCGCGAACAATCACCCACCTTGTGGTGGGGCACCGCGATCAGCTCTTTGTGCCCGCCTGATCGTCAAAGAGCTCCGGCCGGTCAAGCCGCAGGCCAAGAAGGCACACAATTGCCTTCCCATCGGTGAGTGTGCCGGACTTATAGGCCGCCCACAGCGCATCGAGCGGCCATTCTTCCACGTCAATCAGCTCGTCATCGTCCGCCTCGCGCGCGCCCGCAATCTTGTCGCCGGGGCCATAGGTGGCGTGAAAGCACGACATCTGCTCCGTCACCGCCCCAGGGATGGGGAAGAAGGTCGAGACATGGGTGAGGTTGTGGACGTGATAGCCAAGCTCCTCGCGCCCCTCGCGGATGGCGGCGGCCTCTGGCCCATCGTCCTCCGGGTCGATCACGCCGGCGGCCGCCTCCAAAATGCGCCCGTCGTGGCCGGCAATGTGCACCGGTGTGCGCACCTGACGCACCAACAGCGCCGTGCGCCGCTCCGGGTCGACGGGGAGCACGGCGGCGCCATTGCCATGGTCGTGCACCTCGCGCACCGCCGTCAGCCGCTCAGTCCCCCGGGTGACGGTCAGTTCATACTGATCAAGGTTCACAAAGCCCTCGAAGATGCGGCGAAGGTGCTGCACGGCGTAGCGTTGTTTCGACATCGACGTCCCTTGCTTTCTTGCGCGTGTGCCCGCGCACACCGGTGGTACGTGAGCGCAGCGCGCACCGGTGGTATAAGACGCCAATGTGAAGGCCAAACCGCGGGGCCGCCATGGTGCAGACAAGCGTCATCAACGACCTTTTGAACGCCATCGGCGACACGGGCCTGTTTGGCGAGCGCCGGCGCCGCCGCATCGGCCGCGAGGAGGTGAGCGCGCTGATCGCCGCCCTCCTCACCGGCCGCGGCGAAGCCTCGTCCACCGAGCGGGCAGCCGAGGTGTTGGCCACCTACCGCGATCTTGATGGCGCGGGCCGCACCTTCGTCTTCCGCACGCTCCTGGCCGACTATGGGCCCGACACCACAGCGCTCACCACCGCCGCGGAGCGTTACCTTGCCGAACCCGGCCACAGCACCGCAAAAGCGCTCCAGCGGGCCGCGCTCCCCCAGCGGGTGGAGTTTTTCCGCCGCATCAACAATGTGCAGGGCGGCACCCAAGCCCTCGTTGCTATGCGGTGCGAGCTGATGGACCGCATGGCCCACCACCCTGATCTTTGGGTGGTGGATGATGACCTCAAGCGCCTTCTGATTGCTTGGTTCAACCGCGGCTTTCTGACCCTTCGCGCCATCGACTGGCAAACCTCCGCCGCGGTGCTTGAAAAAATCATCCGCTATGAAAGCGTCCACGCCATCAACGGGTGGGACGATTTGCGCCGGCGGATCGATGTGCCCGACCGCAAACTCTTTGGCTTTTTCCATCCCCGCCTGGGGGATGAGCCGCTGATCTTCGTGGAGGTGGCGCTCACCACCCAGACGCCACGCGCGATCGGCCCGATCCTCTCCGGTGAGCGCACGCCCATCCGCCCCGAAGAGGCGACCACGGCCGTCTTTTATTCCATCAACAATTGCCAGGAGGGGCTGCGTGGGATCTCGCTCGGCAATTTTTTGATCAAGCAGGTGGTGGCCGACCTCACGCGCGATTATCCGAACCTTAAAACGTTCGTCACCCTGTCGCCCGTCCCCACCTTTCGCGCGTGGCTGGAGGGCCCGGAGGCGCCGCTGACGGACGAGACCCGCGCAACGCCTGAGGCATCGCTCGCCCCCCTTGCCGCCCATTACCTTACGGCGGTGAAGGATGCGCGGGGCCGGCCGCTCGACCCTGTGGCCCGCTTTCACCTTGGGAACGGGGCCACCCTTGCGCAGATCAACCCCGGTGCCGATGGCTCCGCCCGGGGCCTTGCCGCCTCCCACGGCCTGATGGTCAACTATCGCTATGCGCTCTCCGACATTGAGGCCAACCACGAGGCCTTTGTGAATGGCGGGGCGGTTTCCGCCGCCCCCGCCATTGCAAAACTTGCCCGCAGCGTGCGCCCCTCGCCGGACGCTGCCCCGCTGCCCGCCCCGGTTTAAGACGCAAAATTTTGCGGGAAGAGGGCGCGCGCGGTCTCTTCGTCAAAGTCGGTCTTGAGGGTCAGCGTCTTTGCGATCGCCCGGGCGCGCTCAACGGCCGGGCGGGCGTCAACCTCAAGGAACCAGCGTTTGACCTCGGGGAACGCGTCGATCCCATCCGCGCCGAGCACGCGCCGGTGGCGGTCCACCCAGCCCCAGGCGGCCATATCGGCAATGGTATAGCCGTTGCCAACCAGGGTTGAGCGGCCCGCAAGATGGGTGTCGAGCACGCCATAGTGGCGCTTGGCCTCAAATTCGTAGCGCCGCTTGGCGTAGTCGCCGCCCTCCTTGGCGCCCATGGTTTGAAAGTGCACCCACTGGCCCGAAAACGGGCCCAGACCCGACGCGACCCAGAAAAGCCAGGACAACAGCTCTCCCCGATCGTCCGGGGTGCCCAAAAACGCGCCGTGTTTTTCAGCAAGGTAAAGCAGTATTGCTGTGGAATCGAACACCCGCACATCGCCGTCCAAAATTGCAGGCGCTTTACCGTTGGGATTAATTTTAAGGTAGCTTGAAGCGTGTTGTTCGCCTTTAAAGGTGTCGATCGGGACAACCTCGTACGGTGTGCCGAGCTCTTCCAGCAACAAGGCGACCTTCATGGGGTTGGGCGTTTGGTGAAAGTAGAATTTTACCATCTTGGGCTCCGAAGAGAATTTTGGGGTGCGGCGTTTGCCCGTGCCATAGCACACTTTTTGCCGGCCAAAGCGGTGCCCCGTCCATGAGGATTGACCGGATTCACCCGCTCACCCGCGCCCCCCATCCCGAGCTTTTGTGGGCGGGACGCGACCTTGTGGCCCCCCGCGGTGTGCTCGCCCACGGCGCGGGCTCGCTGATCACGACCGATGGGCGCGGCGGTGTCACCTTCATCGACCCTTTGGGCGAGCGGGTGGTGCACCATCGCGGCGCGGACGCCATGATGGCCCACGCGGTGCTCCCCCACGGGCCGGGCAGCGTCTGCCTTGTGGGCGCGCGCGATGGCGCCGGGTGTGTCGCAGTCCTGAAGGCGGACGGGACGCTCCAACCCCTCCTCACGGCCGTTGACGGCGCGCCGCTGCCACCCGTTGCCGACATCGCGCGCGATGGGATGGGCCGGCTTTTCATCACCATCCCCACCCACCACGCCGCGCTGGAAGATGCCGCCCGGCCCGACGTTGCGGATGGCATGATCGTGCTTTGCCCGCCGGTGGGCGCCGCGCGCGTGGTGGCGCGCCACCTTCACTATCCGGCGGGTTGTGTGGTTTCCGCCGACGGGTCGCAGCTCTTCGTCAATGAGACGTTTGGCCGGGCCACCATCGCCTTTGACATCACCGCGACCGGGTCGCTGGAGGGCCCCATGGGCCTTGCCCAATATGGCGATGGACTTTTCCCGATGGGTTTGGCGGACGACACGGAGGGCGGCCTTTGGGTGTCGTCCCTCGTGTCGCGCACGGTGTTGCGCCTCTCGCCCGGCCGGGGGCGCCGCCTGGTGCTGCAGGAGCGGGATGAAACGCGGGTGAGCGCGGTGGAGCGCGCGTTCGGCGCCTTCACCCTCACCGCCGCGCGCCTCTTTGCGCCCGCCCGCGCGCGCCTTCCCGACCTTGCCGGCCTCGCATTCGGCGGGCCGGACGGCGGTCACCTTCTCCTCGGCAATTTTGACGGCAGCGCCATCCCCATCCTGCCGGTGGATGTGGCCGGCCGCACGCCCAACTTCCCAGACGGCTTTTTCGGCCCGCTGGTGGCCGCCGGCGTCCTCCCCGCCGATTGGCCGGGGGCGTAACGCGCCTCAATCTTCGGACGCGATGGCGGCCAACAGATCGCGCGAAAGGGCATTGTCGGCATAAACGTCGGCGACTTGGGCAATCACCACCGTCGGCGCGCCCGTCTGCCGCAGCCAGCTCGCACACTCTGACGCCGAGCGCCGCGCCACATGGAGCGTGAGGGGAACGGGGGCCGGCCCGAATGGCGTCACCGCGCCAAAGCGCTCCGCCGCGTGCGCCGCCGTTGCCACCGGGTCGGCCACAAGCGCGCGCACTTCCAGGATCGCTTGGGCGCGCAGCTCGGCCGCGATGCGGTCGGCAATCACGGCCGCGAGCGCCCGGCCCGGATCGTCCCAAGGCGCGGTGCGGGCGGCGACAAACTGCGCCTCGCTCGACAAAATCAGCCCGTCCGCCAACACCTTAAGGCGGTTCGCAACCAGCGTTGCCCCGGTGGTGGTGATGTCGACGATGAGGTCCGCCGCGCCTGCCGCTGGCGCGCCCTCGGTCGCCCCAAGGCTTTCCACAATGCGATAGTCGGCAATGCCGGCGCTGGCGAAAAAGCGGCGGGTGAGGTTCACAAACTTTGTCGCGACCCGCAGCGTCGTGCCGTGGCGGGCGCGGTGGATCTCGGCGGCATCGCCAAGGTCGCCCATGGTCTCCACATCAATCCAGCGTTCGGGCACCGCCACCACCACATCGGCCGGCGCAAAGCCGAGCGGCGTGATCACGTGGAGCCGCCGCGCGCGGTCAGCGGTGTCGTCAATTGCCTCGTGCACCAAGTCGAGCCCTGTGAGCCCGAGGTGTACGTGGCCTGTCGCGAGCTCCCGCGCAATTTCGGACGCGGAGAGGAACGCCACCGAGACGCCCGAAAGCCCCGCAACGCGGCCCTGATAGTTCCGCCCGCCCCGGTCCCGCTCCACCTTGAGGCCTGAGCGGGACAGAAAATCGAGCGCCGTTTCCATCAAACGGCCCTTTGAGGGGACGGCGAGAATGAGGCTCATGCCATCCTCGGCAGACGGTCGAGCCACACGGAAAAGCCGATGGCGGGGAGGGGTTTTCCGGGGTGCAGGAGAGCCATCAGCCGGTCATACCGCCCGCCCGCGATCACCTCTGCGCGGGGTTCGGCGGGGTCCACCATCTCGAACACAAACCCCGTATAATAGTTGAGGCGGCGGCCAAAGCTTGCCTCAAAGCGCATGCCGGCGGTGTCGATCCCGTTGTTTTCCAGCGCGCTGAGCCGGCTTGCAAAATTTTCGATGGCGCCCGAAAGGTCCACCCCCTCGCGGCGCGCAAAGGCGGCAAGCGCGTCGGGCGCTGCGGCGAGCGGCGCCTCAATGGCCACGAAGCGCACAATGGCGTCCATCATCTCAGGCCGCGCGTCATGGCCGGAGGCCTCTTCCAGGATGCGCGCGGCAATATCGTCAGAGCTGCGGCCGGGTGCGCTGGTTTTGCGCCCGCCCACCACCGCATCCACCACGGCGCGCGCATCATCGGGGTGAAGCTGGGCCAGCGCCGGGGCAAGGCGGGCCGCGAGCGTGCCTGCCGCGCGGCGGGCGGTAAGGCGGGTGATGGTGGCGTGAAGGCGGTTGCCGTCGCCAAATGCGCCCTTCAACCGCTCCCGCCAGGAGGGCGGCAGGTCGAGCGCCTCAATGAGCGCGGCAAAGACGTGCGCATCGCCCACCCGCACCTTTGGCGAGAGGTCAACGGCGGCGGCGCACTCCGACGCCAGCGCGAAAACGGCGGCATCGGTTGCGATCTCGTCCGAATGGCCGATCCACTCCGTGCCGGCCTGCTCAAACTCTGGCTCGCCAATCATGCGCTGCTTGCGAAAGATTTTGCCGCGATAGCGGTAGACCGTTGGCGCCTTGGGGCCGAGGCGCAGGTGTTCCAGGCACACTGGGATCGTGAAATCGGGGCGCAGGCAAAGCGGCTCCCCATCCGGCCCCTCGGTCATGAAGAGGCGCTTTCGGAACTCTTCACCCGCAAGCGCCACAAAGCGGTCCACCGGCTGGAGGACATCCGGGAGCACCGCGTGGGCGCTGGCGGCCGCAAGGCGCGCCATCAGCGCATCCACACTCATGACAAGATGGGTCGCACGGCCGCCACGATCGCCTCCACCGAGGCCTCCACCTCCACCTGGGCGGGGCGCGCTGCGACCCAATCTTCGCGGCTGTCGATCTCTTCGGCGGCGCGTTTGCCGGCCTCAAGGTCTTTAATTTGCACCTTGCCAGCGGCCCGCTCGTCCGACCCCTGGATGATGACGCAGGGGCTGTTACGGCGGTCCGCGTATTTCAACTGTGCCTTCATCCCACTGTCGCCAATGTACATTTCCACCGGGACCGACAGGCCCTCGCGGTTGAGCGCCGCGCGCAACTTGGCCGTCAGCCGCTGATATTCGGCCGTGTGCTCCCGGTCCATGACGGTCACGATCACCGGGCCTTGGGCGGGCATCTCGTCCATGCGTGCGGCGAGCGCGGCGGCCATGCGCGACACGCCCACCGAATAACCCGTGGCCGGCACATCCTGGGAGCGGAAGCGGCCGACAAGCCCATCATAGCGCCCGCCGCCGCCGACGGAGCCAAAGCGCTGGACCGACCCATCGGGCGCCGTCACCGAAAAGGTGAGCTCCGCCTCAAACACCGGCCCCGTATAATATTCAAGGCCGCGCACCACCGAGGGGTCGATGCGCACTTTGTCCTCGCCAAAGCCTGTGGCGGACAGCGCGCCGGTGATGGCCGACAGCGTCTCCATCGCGCCATCCAGCGCTTCGGAGGAGAGCCCCGCATTTGCAAGGGCGTCGATGCGGGCCGCGTTGGAATATTTTGGGCTTTCGCTGGCGGATTGGCCGGTGAGGCCGAGCGCCTCAATCAGCCGCTCGGCAACATCGGGCGCCAGGCCGGCGCCGGGCGTAAAATCGCCGCTCTCATCCTTGCGCCCGCCCGTGAGGAGGAGGCCAACGCCCTCTGCGCCCAGCCGGTCAAACTTGTCGACGGCCCGCAAGACGGTGAGCCTCTGGGGGCCGGGGGGGACGGCGAGCGCATCCATCAGCCCGTCCATCAGCGCGCGGGTGGAGACGCGCACCACATATTCGCCGGAGTGGAAGCCGAGCGCGTCCATCGCCTCGGCCGCCATCATGCAAATTTCAGCATCCGCGATGGGGGAGGCGGCGCCCACAATGTCCGCATCGCACTGCAAAAACTGGCGGAAGCGGCCCGGCCCCGGCTTCTCGTTCCGAAACACCCAGCCGGCGCGGTAGCTCTTGTAGGGCTTTGGGAGGCGGTCAAAATTCTCGGCGACCATGCGGGCGAGGGGGGCGGTGAGGTCGTAACGCAGCGAGAGCCAGGCCTCATCATCATCTTGGAAGGCGAAGACGCCTTCGTTGGGCCGGTCGGCATCCGGCAAAAATTTGCCCAGCGCGTCCGCATATTCGATGAACGGGGTCTCGACGTGTTCAAAGCCCCACCGCTCATAAATGCCGCGGATGGTGTCGATCATTGCGGCGGTGCGCCGGATGTCGCCGGCCGAGCGGTCGGCGAACCCGCGGGGCAGGTGCGCCTTGGTGCGGTTCGCCTTGTTCTTCGCCATTGTGCGCCTCCTGAGTGGGGCGAGGCTCTAGCCGCTTCTGGCGGTGCGCTCAACCGCGGCTCAAAAGCCCCCTCCCGCCTTTCGGCCCAGCGCGGCTCAAAAACCGCGATCTTCCAGCGCCTTCACCGTTGCCGCCAAAACAATGCCGTAAAGCACGTGCCCGACCAGCGCGACCCACATGATGCCCGTAAAATTCAGGAACCAGGGGTTACCGGCCAAAAGCGGCCCGGCCACGAAGCCGATCGCGACCAGAAAGAGCCCGAAGCCATAAATCGCGCTCGCGGCGAACCAGTGCATGGGCAAAATCCGCTCCTGCAGGGGCCGGAAAACGGCAAGCCAACCAAGGGGATAGGCAATTAGCCCCACCACGAAAAGGTGCATAAAGTGCCCCGCGTTGGTGGAGCGGATGCCGGTGAGGACGTCCACCGTCTGCACCGCAAGGGGCACCGGGGCAAGGCGCGACAGGCCAAGTGCCGGGCTGATCGCCTGGCCCCAAAGGTCGAACGCGACGGTGGCGACGGACCCGCCGATGAGAGCCAACAACAAACCATTGAACGGGGCGGGGAGGGCACCTTGGGCGCGGGCGGTTGACATTTTCAAATTCCTTGATCTCACCGTGTGTGGCCGGCTTGATCTGGTCACGCCCCCGCCAATCGCGGCATAAACATTTCTCCCCGTTGCGTGAGCGCCCGCGACGGCCCCGTGAACGAGAACTTCGATGACCCTTTTTCGTGACGACGCGGTCTATGTGGGCACCGCCAAAACCCCCCAATACTTGGCCCTCGAAATGGCAAATCGCCACGGCCTCGTCACCGGCGCGACCGGCACCGGCAAAACGGTGACCCTCCAAATCCTCGCGGAAGGATTTTCACGCGCAGGCGTCCCCGTCTTCTGCGCCGACATCAAAGGTGACCTTTCAGGCATTGCTGTCCCCGGCACACCAAAAGACTTTTTGGCCAAACGCGCCACAAAAATCGGTTTCTCCGACGATTATGTCTTCGAGGCCGCCCCCGTCACCTTCTACGACCTTTTTGGCGTCAAAGGCACGCCCATCCGCACCACCGTCACCGAGATGGGGCCCATCCTGCTCGCGCGGCTTTTGGACCTCAACGATGTGCAGGAGGGCGTCCTCGTGATCGCCTTCACGCTGGCGGACGAGGAGGGCCTGCCGCTTCTGGATCTTGCTGACCTCCGCGCGCTGATGGTCCATGTGGCGGACGAGGCGGCGAACCTGTCGCGCATCTATGGCCTTGTCTCGCCCGCATCCGTCGGCGCCATCCAGCGGTCGATCCTGCGGCTTGAACAACAAGGCGGCGACGCGTTCTTCGGCGAGCCAGCCTTTGCCATTGCTGACCTTATGCGCAAAGCGCCCGATGGCCGCGGGATCGTGTCTGTGCTGGCCGCCGACCAGTTGATGCGCCGGCCGGACCTTTACGCGACCTTCCTCCTCTGGCTCCTCTCCGAACTCTTTGAAGAACTCCCCGAGGTGGGCGACCCCGATAAACCCCGCCTCGTCTTCTTCTTCGACGAGGCGCACCTTCTGTTCAACGATGCGCCCGACGCGCTCCTCCAAATTGTGGAGACCGTGGTGCGCCTCATCCGCTCCAAGGGCGTTGGCGTTTTCTTCGTGACCCAAAGCCCGCTCGATCTTCCCGACACTGTGCTCGGTCAGCTCGGCAACCGCATCCAGCACGCGCTGCGCGCCTACACCCCGCGGGACCAAAAGGCCGTGCGCGCGGCGGCCGAAACCTTCCGCCCCAACCCAAACCTCGACACCGAGCGCGTGATCACCGAGCTTGGCGTTGGCGAGGCGCTGGTCTCAACGCTTGACGAGGATGGCGCGCCAACGGTGGTGGAGCGCACGCTGATCCGCCCGCCCTCCAGCCGCCTTGGCCCCATCATGGATGGCGAGCGCGCGGTGCTGATGGCCGGCGACCCGATGCGTGCCAAATACGCCGAGAGCGTCAACCGCGAGAGCGCCTACGAAATCCTGACCGCCCGCGCCGCCGCAACCCCCAACCCCGACGAGGCCGCCGGCCGCACCATGGCCACCCCGGAGGCGGCCGAGCCCGCCCCGCCCGAGCCCGGCGCCTTCCAGCGCACCTGGACCTGGCTTTTTGGCAAAGGGCGCAAAATGCACCCGGCGCAAAAGGCCGCCCGCGGCGTTGCCCGCTCCATCCTCGATGATGTGGCGGGGCGCGTTGGCCGCCAAATCGCCGGGCGCACGGGGGCCAAGATTGGGAAGGCGGTGGCGCGGGGCGCCTTCGGCAACCTCCTCAGGTAGCGGCCTTTTGAAAGGTGATTTGCCGCACGTCGATGAGGCCAGTGGCAAAGCCTGCCGCGCAATAATCGAGATAAAACCGCCACGCGCGGCGAAATTTTCTGTCGTGGCCGAGCGCCGCCACCGCCGCCTCTGCCTCCAGGAAATGCCGCCGCCACAGGCGCAGCGTGCGCGCATAATCCCCGCCAAAGGCCCGCTCGGCCACCACCTTCAGCCCGCGCTCGGCCCCCAGCGCACGCAACGCGCCGGCCGGCGGCAACAGGCCTCCGGGGAAAATGTGTGTGCGGATAAAATCGCTCCCCCGGCGGTAGGTGGGGAAGAAGGCATCGTCCACCGTGATCACCTGCAGCCCGGCCCGCCCGCCCGGCTTCAACACGCGCGCGAGGGTGTCGAAATAGGTGCCCCAGTAGGCCTCGCCCACAGCCTCGAACATTTCGATGGAGACCACTGCGTCATAGGTGCCGGCCTCGTCGCGATAGTCTTTTTCGCGCACGGTGATGCGCGCCGAAAACCCTGCGGCGGCGGCCCGCTCGCGCGCGAAGGCGGCCTGGGCGGGCGACAGGGTGAGCCCTGTCACCGTGCAGCCTGCCGCGGCGGCATGCCGCGCAAAGCCGCCCCAGCCGCAGCCGATTTCGAGCACATGGTCGCCGGGCGATAGGCCCACATCGTGCGCCAGCGCCGCCATTTTCGCCTCTTGGGCCGCCTCCAGCGTGTCGGCGCCTTCAAAAAGTGCGCTGGAGTAGGTCATGGTGGGGTCGAGCCAGAGGCTGTAAAAATCGTTGCCGAGGTCGTAGTGGGCGATGATGTTGCGCTTGGCCTGGCGGCGGGTGTTTTGCCGCAGCCACTCGCCCGCCCCGAACGCGGCGCGGATCAGCGGCCCGGCGTCAAACGCGGTGCCCGAGGCGCGGCTGTTTTGGGCAAAGAGCGTCAGGAGCGCTTCAAGGTCAGGGGTGTCCCAATCGCCAGCGGCGTAGGTCTCGCCAAGGCCCACATCGCCCCGGGCGGCAGCGCGCGGGACAGCGCCCCAGCGGTGCAGCGTGGCGCTGGCGTCCGGCCCCTCGGCCGCCCCTTGCACGCGAAGTTTGCGGCCCCCGGGCAGCGTAATGGAGAGCGAGCCTTCGGCCAGCGTTTTGGCGAGCCCCACCACCGGCCAAAGCGCAAGCGGCAACTGGCGGCGGGCGACCGGCACGCCCCGTTGCAACACAAGTGTCCGCTCGCCATCCAACGCCATCAAAACCCCCGTCCAAGGGGGCGAGTGTGGCACGGGGCGGCCGGCCCGCAACAGGGCTTTTCATGGGGTTTGCCCGGCGGCGCGCTACTCTTCCGGCTCGGTGGTGAATTGCAGGGGGTGGCCGGCGTCGGCGGCCATGGCGTTGGCCTCATCCGCCTTGGTTTCGGCCACCTGCGCGGGGTAAACGCTGACCACGCAGCTCCCCTTGGTGTGGGCCGTCATCATGATGCCGTGGGCGGTGGACCCGCCGATGCGAAACACGGCGCGCAGCACACGCACGACAAACTCGCGGGGCGTAAAATCGTCGTTCAGCAAAATGACTTTGTGAAGCTTCGGCGGTTCAGTCTTGGTGACCGTCTTTGGCTTCAGATCGACATCAGTTGGCATCTCACCCTCAGGCGCCGGGGCGGCCGGTCTTGCGTTTGCGGCGCGCCTTTTTCTTTACATCCGCCGGGTCCTCGTGGGAGCCGACGCCCACCTTGTGACGCACGATGAGCCCGGCCTCGTCGGCGTCCTTTCGCCGCGGTTTTTCCGTCCGCTTCACGGTCATCTCGTCGAGCGTGTTTTTCCGCGCGCGGGTGGGGGGCAGATCCTCCTCGTCGCGGCGGACGCGACCGGCGCCATGGCCGCCCATCTCGTCAAGCTTTGGCTTGCGCGCGCGGGTTTTGAGGTTTGCGGCCGAGTTGAACGTGCGCTCGCCCTCATAGCGGCCCGCGCTCATCTCAATGTCGCGCTGGCGGGCCATGGGGTCGTCGGCAATGGCAAGCTCGGTCGCCTGGAGGCGCTTCACCTCATCGCGCAGGCGGGCGGCCTCCTCAAACTCAAGGTTTGCGGCAGCGTCCCGCATCTGGCGCTCAAGGTCTTCCACCGTCACGCGCATGTTGTGGCCCATGCCTGGCGTGTCTTGGGACGAGCCTTTGTCGACCATCACATGGTCGCGCTCGTAAAGGCTTTCCAAAATGTCGCCGATGGAGCGTTTGACGCTTTCAGGCGTGATGCCATGCTCTTCGTTATAGGCGAGCTGCTTTTCGCGCCGGCGGGTGGTTTCTTTCATCGCCCGGTCCATGGACCCGGTGACCTTGTCCGCATAAAGGACCACACGGCCGTCCACGTTCCGCGCCGCGCGGCCAATCGTTTGCACCAGCGAGGTTTCGGAGCGCAAAAAGCCCTCCTTGTCTGCATCCAGGATCGCGACCAGCCCACACTCGGGAATGTCGAGCCCCTCGCGCAAAAGGTTGATCCCGACCAGCACGTCAAATGTGCCGAGGCGAAGATCACGAATGATTTCAATGCGCTCGATGGTGTCGATATCCGAGTGCATGTACCGCACGCGCACACCATTGTCGTGCAGATACTCCGTGAGATCCTCCGCCATGCGCTTGGTGAGGACGGTGACGAGCGTGCGATAGCCCGCCTCCGCCACCGCGCGGATTTCGCCCAAAACATCATCCACCTGGTGTTTTGCCGGGCGCACCTCCACGGGCGGGTCGATGAGGCCCGTCGGCCGGATCACCTGCTCGACGAAAACGCCGCCCGCCTCCTCCATCTCCCAGGGCCCAGGCGTTGCGGAGACCGCCACCGATTGCGGGCGCATGAGGTCCCACTCCTCAAAGCGGAGCGGGCGGTTGTCCATGCAGGAGGGGAGGCGGAACCCGTATTCCGCCAGTGTTGCCTTGCGCCGAAAGTCCCCGCGATACATCGCGCCGATCTGCGGGATGGTGACGTGGCTTTCGTCCAAAAAGACGATCGCATTGTCGGGCAAGTATTCAAACAGTGTGGGCGGCGGCTCGCCAGGTTTGCGGCCGGTCAGATAGCGCGAATAGTTCTCAATGCCGTTGCAGGCGCCCGTCGCCTCCATCATTTCTAAGTCGAAGCTTGTGCGCTGCTCCAGCCGCTGCGCCTCGAGCAGGCGGCCGGCAGCGTTCAGCTCCCCAAGCCGGTGTTTGAGCTCGGCTTTGATGGACTTCATCGCCTGCTGCAAGGTCGGCCGCGGCGTCACATAGTGTGAGTTGGCGTAGACTTTGACGAGCTGCATTTCCTCCGACTTCTTGCCCGTCAGAGGGTCGAACTCGGTGATGTTTTCCACCTCGTCGCCAAACAAAGACACCCGCCACGCGCGGTCTTCATAGTGCGCGGGAAATATCTCAACCGTGTCGCCGCGCACGCGAAAGGTGCCGCGGATAAAGTTCGCGTCGGAGCGCTTGTATTGCAGCGCCACGAGATCGGCCAAGAGCTGCCGCTGGTCGAGCCGCTCACCCACCTCGATGGAGAACGTCATCGCCGTATAGGTTTCCACCGAGCCGATACCGTAGATGCATGACACCGAGGCGACAATCACCACGTCGTCTCGCTCCAAGAGCGAGCGGGTGGCGGAGTGGCGCATGCGGTCGATCTGCTCGTTGATCGACGATTCCTTCTCGATATACGTGTCGCTCCGCGGCACGTAGGCCTCGGGCTGATAGTAATCGTAGTAGGAGACGAAGTACTCGACCGCGTTCTCGGGGAAGAAGGACTTGAACTCGCCATAAAGCTGGGCGGCCAGCGTCTTGTTGGGCGCAAGGATCAGCGCTGGCCGCTGGGTGCGCTCAATCACCTGCGCCATGGTGTACGTCTTGCCCGAACCCGTGACGCCCAGAAGAACCTGGCAGCGATCCTCGTCCGAGAGGCCGCCCACCAGCTCCTCGATCGCGTGGGGCTGGTCGCCCTTTGGCTCATAGTCCGATGCGAGGACGAGCTTGACCCCACCCTCCGATTTAGAGGGCCGGGCGGGGCGGTGGGGCTGCCACTTGCCATCCTGGAATTCGGGCCGGCCGTCTTGGATGAGCTGTTCCAGGGCGGCAACGGTGGCGGTGGCACCGGAAGGGGTCAGCGCCTCCGCATCCTCCAGCGCAATGTCGAGCCCGGCGACGGGGTTGAGGCCTGTTGCCGCCCGCTCCCGCGCCGACGCCTTGCCGCCCATGGAGGTGCCGCGGGCGGTCCGCTCGCCGGCGGATTTTGCCTTCTTTCGGGGCGCTTTCTTTGCCGAGGCCTTTGGTGCGGCTTTGGCGTCCGCCTCCACATCGGCGGCAAAGTCAGCGATGGACGCGCCTTTTTTGGGCGCCGCCTTCGCGCGGGGTGCGTTTGCATCGGCCATGGCGCGGATATGGCCCGCGCCCGGCCCGAATGCAACGCAGTCTCAGCAGCTCGAGCGGCGCATGCACTGCGCAAACGGCCGCCGCCCCGGAACGTGCGCGCGGTTGCACTGGCGGTAGGCCCGCTGGCAGTCCGTGCGCGTGCGCCGCTGCACATCAGGATTGTTGCGGTTCGGCAAAAAGCTGCGGCTGCGACCAAGCCCCGGGCGGCACGCCCGATCGCCCGGGCGGCAGTTTTGCACAAAAACAGTGTTGTTTGTGATCTCGAGCGCGCCCGGCATCACATGGGCCGCCGCCGCCGAGGGCAGCGCGAGGCAAAGGCAAAGGATGATCCGATAAAGCATGGCGAACAGAACCTTTTCGCGCAAAGTATGCGGCCCACCTTGCACAGCGCCCGCATTTACCCGCGATTAATGAGCATCGTGACCCCCATCAGCCCGCCAAACAAGACCGGCTGGTGGAGAAGATAAATCAACAAACTAAAGCGCCCCATAAAGCTCAAGGGTCGCAGCTTTTTTGGCACAACCCCGCGCACCATCGGCACATTGCGCCCCGCAACCACCCCCAAAAGCGTCACCGCGAACCAAGGGAAGATCGGTTCATAATCAAATGTGTAGGGTACGGTGGGGGAAAGCCCCAGCGCATAAAACACCGGCCCCTCAAAGATCGGGTGGCGAAAGACGGCCGGCAAGATCAGCACAACACTCGCCACCGCCAGCGTCACCCAAGCCGGCGCAAACAGGAACGGGAGCGCCAAGACGCTGAAGAGCGCAATGGCGTGCAAAATTCCAAAATAGATCGGCGCCGGCATCGTAAAGACGGTCGCCACCGTGACGGCAAACGCTGCCGCCCCCACCACAGCCACACGCCGCCAAAACGGCCCCCATCGCACCCCCTCGCCGTGGGCCACCACCAGCGCAGCCCCTGCGAGAAACAAGAACGTGCTCGCAATCCCGGCCGCAAACCCGCGCCACAGCGGGTGGCGATCCACCGGCCAGTCCACCAGGCCGAAGAGCAAAAGGTCGAACGCAAAATGGTAGATCACCATGGCGACGATGGCGCCGCCGCGCGCAACGTCGAGCCAGACGATGCGCGCAGAGGTCAATAGTGCCACGCCTCGGCCTTGGCGAGGATGAAGTCGCGAAACGCCTGCACCCGCGCCGAATTGCGCAGTTCTGACGCGTAGACAAAATAAAGATTATAGCTCGGTGGCTCGGCGCCCATGTCGAGCCGCACCACCTTGTCATCCCCGTCCACCACAAAGTCCGGCAGAACGCCAAGCCCAACGCCGGTGTCGATGGCGGTGCGCATCGCAAGCATGTTGTTGACGCGAACGGCAGGCGTGCGCGGGTCATCATCCTCCCGCCCCGCGGTTTCCAGCCAGTTCAATTCGCGGAGATACGTCGGCGGGTTGGGGCCGAAGGTGACGAGGCGGTGCTCATCAAGGTCGGCCAGCGTCCGCGGGGCGCCGCACCGCTCCAGGTAGGAGAGCGCGGCGTAGACATGAAAGTGCACGGTGAAGAGGCGGCGCTGCACAAGGTCGGGCTGGACGGGCTGGCGCCAACGGATCGCGATGTCGGCCTCGCGCATCCCAATGTCGAGCTCGGCATCGTTGAAGATGAGCTCCAACTCCACCTCGGGGTAAAGCTGGACGAAATCATTGATGCGCGCACACAGCCACGTGGACCCCAGGCCAATGGTGGTGGTGACGCGCAAAACGCCCCGCGGTCGATCGCGCGAATCCACCAGCGAACTGGCCACCGTTTGCAGTTCCCGCGCAATGTTTTGGGTGGTCTTGTAAAGCTCCTCCCCCTGCTCGGTGAGGAGGAGACCCCGGGCGTGGCGGTGGAAGAGGGTGACGCCGATTTGCAGTTCCAGCGCATGAACCTGCCGGCTCACCGCCGACTGGCTGATCCCCAGCTCTTCCCCCGCGTGGGTGAAGCTCCCCTTTTGGGCCGCAGCGTGAAACACACGCAGCTTGTCCCAGTCCATGACACGCTCCTCACCCGCCCGGTGGCGGTGGTTTGATGCTGACGCGCCAAGGATGTGACGTGTCGTGTGCTGCGTTGGGGCTTATTCGGCCGCAACCTGCGCGGGCGCGATGGCGTGGGCCAGATACTTTTCCGCCTCAAGCGCGGCCATGCAGCCCATGCCCGCGGCCGTCACCGCCTGGCGATAGATGTCATCGGTGACGTCGCCCGCGGCAAACACGCCCGGAATGCTGGTGCGGGTGGAATCCGCCTCGGTCCAAACATAGCCGCTTTCGCGCAGTTTGAGCTGGTCCTTCACAAGCTCCGTCGCCGGCGCATGGCCGATGGCGACGAACACGCCGTCCACCGCAATGTCCCGCGTCTCGCCGGTCCGCCGGTCGCGCACGCGCGCGCCGGTCACCCCCGCGGGCGTCCCCCCGCCCAACACCTCGGCAAGTTCCGCGTGCCAGATGACCTCGACCTTCGGGTGAGCGAAGAGCCGCTCTTGCAAGATGCGCTCGGCGCGAAGCTCGCCGCGTCGGTGGATGAGCGTCACTTTGCTCGCGTGGTTGGTGAGGTAGAGCGCCTCTTCCACCGCCGTGTTGCCCCCGCCCACAACCGCCACCGCCTTGCCACGATAAAAGAAGCCATCACAGGTGGCGCAGGCCGAGACGCCCGCGCCCTTGAACCGCTCCTCCGACGGCAACCCCAGCCATTTTGCCTGGGCGCCGGTCGCCAGTACCACGGTGTCGGCGAGATAGGTTTTGCCGGAATCGCCGGTGAAGCGGAACGGGCGCTGTGACAGGTCGGCCGCCGTCAGATGGTCGTAGAGCATCCTTGTGCCCACATGCTCGGCCTGGGCGCGCATTTGCTCCATTAGCCAGGGGCCTTGGATGACGTCGGCAAAGCCGGGGTAATTTTCCACCTCGGTGGTGATGGTCATTTGTCCGCCGGGTTGGATGCCGGCGACCAGCACGGGCTCCAGCATCGCGCGGGCGGCGTAAATGGCGGCGGTGTAGCCGGCCGGGCCTGAGCCGATAATCAAAAGCTTTGTGGAAACCGTCTCGGTCATCATCGTTCCCCAACGTCCCTCGTCAGATGCATCCGTCGGGTCGCCTTGTGAAGGGGCAACGGCGCCCGTCAACCGGTGAGATGCGCGCGGATTTTATCGGCGACGGTGCGCGCCGCGTCGAGAGGCGGATAATCCCAGGTGGAAAGCTCCCCATCGAACCAGCGCAGCGCACCATGGTCGATGAGCGCGGTGTAGAACCGGTCGAACTTCGCCTTGCCCCCCGGAAGGCGCCAGCCGAGGATCGGGGTGCCGACGCTCGCCGCATCGCTCAACATGGCAAAACTGTCCGCCGTCACCACCACCGCTGCGGAAAGGCCCAACAGTCCGGCAAGGACGGTGCCGGCCTCCGGGTCGCCGGCGGCATCAAAGACGGATGCGGCGCCAAGCCTCTCCACCAAATGCGCGGTGACGGCAGGCGGCGTCCGCCCCGATGTGGTGGCAAGAAGCTGCACATCAAATGTTTCGCGAAGGGCGGACAGCCGGTCGGCCAGCTCCTGCGCTTCGGAAAGGCCGAACCGGTGGGCGCGCGAGGGGCCGCCCACCAAGACGCCCACAATTGGCCCATCTTGGAGCTGAAAGCGCGCCCGCACCTCACCCGCCGCTGCGGCTGCGCGCGCGCAAGTCACCATGGAGGGGGCGGTGATGGTGCGCACCGACTTTTGCGCGGGGAGCGGGGGCACCACACGGTCGTGCGCGGGCGCCCAGATCACATCGAACGCGCTGCGGCGCAGCATCACCGGTTGGAGGGCGACGATGGCGCGGGCACGGCCCGAAAGGCGCGCGGCGGGCGCCAAGGCCTGGCGGCCCGCCGCGATCACGACGTGGCCGTCGGCGCGGGCCGGGGCCATGTCGGCGGGCACGATGGTCACAGCGTCGGTCAGCTGGTGGGCGATGGCCTCGGCCTGGCGGCGATGGCCAATCTTGCGCGGCGTTGCAAGAATGATGCAGGGATGTGACATCTTTGTTGCTCTCAAACGCCAAAAGCGTCACACCCGGCGCAGCAGACGCCGCGCTCACGGATCAAAATCCTGCGGCGGCCGTTGCCAAAGGGTGTTGGTGGCAAATGATAGTTTGACGGTTATGAAGGTGCGGCTCGACAGCGTCGATTGGAAAATTCTGCACGCCCTGCAAGACGATGGGCGCATGACCAACGTGGAACTGGCCCGCAGGGCCGGCATCTCCGCGCCGCCGTGCCTGCGCCGGGTGCGCGCGTTGGAGCAAAACGGCATCATCACCGGCTACCGCACGCTGCTGAACGAAAAGCAGCTGGGGTTCGACCTCATCGCGTTCGCGTACGTCGGCCTCAAACTGCAAAACGAGGCGGAACTCGTGCGCTTTGAAGACCAATTGCGCACCTGGCCCATCGTGCGGGAGGCATGGATGGTCTCGGGCGAGGTGGACTTTGTGCTCTTTTGCGTGACTGACACGCTGCGTTCGTTCCAAACCTTTGTGATCGAGACGCTGACCACCACCGAGAATGTCGACACCGTGCGCACGACCCTCACCATCCGCCAATCAAAGGGCGAGCCGCGCGTGCCCCTTGATGCGGCCCGGGCACAGGGCAGTCAAACGGTGAGCTGACTGCGCTCCTCAAACGGGGCGATCGACAGGCCCCCCGGCACTTGGGAGAGCGCAAGCCCCGCCGAGAGCCCGTAGGTCACGATCCGCCGCGAGACGCAAATCTCTGACAGCACCCCGCCCGCTTCTGGCGTGAGCCGCAGCGTGTACGCTTCGCCAAGGCGCGAGAGGGTGATGGTGGTCGGCGCGCTCGCCCGAACGCCAACGCGCAGCACAATGGCGTGGAAAAAGCGCTCCCGCTCGTCCGCCAGCTCCAGCTCTGCGGGGGAGGGGGGCGTACGGTCCACGTGGATTGTCACCGGCGCATCGCCCAGCATCCGCCGCGCTTTGGCAACGGCCTCATCAAGGGGTGTGGTGCGCGCCGGCTCCAGCGCGCGCGGCGCTTCGGAGAGCGCGACCTGCCGGCGAAAGAGGACGAGCGCGGCATCCGCCCGCGCCAGATAGCCAACGCTTGCCTCATGGGGGAGCCCGGAAAGGCTGACGGTCAGCGTGACGCCCACCTCCCCCTCGCCCCGGCGAAGGGCGGAAACGGCGCGGCGCAGGGCCTTCAAATCGTCCGCGGCCAAACGCTCCTCAAGGCGCCCGGTGTCGGGGTCGGGCCCCAGGCGCGCGTAGGCGGCGTTCGTCGCGCTCACCTGCCCCTTGTCATCAATCACGACCACAGGATCCGGGATCGCGTCCAAAAGATCGCCAAGGGCGGCCCCCGCGATGGGCGCGGCGGGCTTGGCCTCGGTCATCGGCTCAATGGTCACCAAAATGCACGAGCGGCCGGCCCATTCGACGGGCAAGAGCAGCGTTTGGGCGTCAAAGGTTGCCCCATCGAACGCGGTGAGGCGAACGCTCCCCGCCCGGTGCGCCGGCCCGCCGATCAGCGCGCCAATCCCGCCCCGCGCATCAAGGGTTTTGGCCGAAAAGCCGGTGAGCCGCCGCGCCACACGGTTCATGAACACAACGCCCGAGCCGTCCGCCACCACAAGCGCGATCGGCAACCGCTCCAAAAGGTGGGCGCCCTGACGATCGTCACCGTCGCTGGTGTCTTCCTCGCTGGAGCGGTGCAGCGTCACAACATCGGCCGAACGCGCGGGCGGCAAGGGCCCGCTGTCACCGGCATAACGCGCGCCCAGCGAGTGGGCGATATAACGAAACGCGTCACGCTCCGGCTTTGCAGCGCGCAGCACATCAAGGGGATCGGCGGCATTGTCGCCGGAAGGGTTCCGATCGGTCACAAACTATCCTGCATCAGAACGGGGCACGATGATCGGATCATTGCGCCCGCGCGTTAACGGACTATGAGCCGGCGGCGGGATTCTTTTTTTTTCGCGGTCGCAAAAAATTTTTGTTCGCAGTTGCACAAGGCCATGTTGCAGTGCACAAAAGCAATGCTATATGTCGTTTGGCGAGAGGGTCTGGCGCAAAGCGCGTCTTGCGTGGCCCAGGCCCATTGCAACTTGGAGGTCACACAATGTCGACCAACGAAATCTCCCAGAACGCTGAGGCGATGGCCGAGCGTTCGTTCGCGGCGGCCGAAACCGCCACTGAAGAATTCATCGCGAAGCTGCCGGGGGAAGAGCTCCCGAACATGGTTCGCGAGATGGCGGAAACGTCGATATCCTCGGCCCGCCAGATGTACGAAACCACGCGCACCGCTGCAGAGGAGGCAACGGACATGATGGAAGACACCTACGAAACCGCCCGCAAGTCGTTCACCGAGATGAATCTTAAGCTCATCGACCAGGCGCAGGCCAACACCGACCGCGTGTTCGCATTCGCCAAGGAAGTGGCCGGCGTCAAAACCGTCTCCGAAGCGGTTGAGCTCCAGACCAAATTCGTCCGTGAGCAGTTTGAAGCGTTTGCCTCCCAGGCCCGCGAGATGCAGGAAACGGCGACCAAGCTCGCCGCCGAGACGTCTGGCCCGATGAAAGAGGCTTGGGAAAAGTCGGTCAACAAGTTCAACGGCTGATCCGCCCGAACGCGTGACAAATTTAAGGGGCGTGCCGCTTTGCGGCGCGCCCTTTTCGTGCCATATGCACCGCCGAGGCGCAGACGTAGCTCAGTTGGTTAGAGCGCTGGATTGTGGATCCAGAGGTCGTTGGTTCGACCCCAACCGTCTGTACCATTTTGGGCAACCAACTCCTGCCCCAGCCGGCTGAGCGCAACCTCCGCCGCGGCGGGTTTGCCATCCACAAAACCCTGGATCTGGGGGATGCCGCAAAGCCGCAGCACGGTCTTTTGCTCGTCCGTCTCCGCCCCTTCCGCAATCACCGTCATCGACAATGCGTCGCCCAGCTGCGCGATGGCGTGGACAATGGCGCGCGTGGTGTCGGACGCAATGCGCGCCACAAAGGAGCGGTCAATCTTGAGCTTATCCACCGGCAGCTTCTGCAGGTAGGAGAGGGACGAGTAGCCAACGCCAAAATCGTCCAGCGCAATGGTGATTCCCGCCGCGCGCAATCGCGCCAACTGAAGCTGGATCGCCGGCCGGTCGGACAAGAAGACCTGCTCGGTGATTTCCACCTCCACCAGCGAGGCGGGGCAGTTGTGCTCGGCCAGCGTCCCCAAAATGAGGGTGTCCGCCCGGCCATTGAACAATTTGGGCGACACATTGATCCCCACCCGGCCGGCAAAGCCAAGCTCTCGGGCCTTGAGGACGAAGTCGGCCGATTTTGCAATCATCGCCTCGGTCAACGGCTCGATCAGGCCGGTTTCCTCCGCAAGGGGGATGAATTCGCCGGGGGAGACAAAGCCGAGTGCCTCGTCCGTCCACCGCGCCAGCGCCTCAAAGCCCACTGTGGCGCCGGTGGCCGACGCGGTTTGCCGCTGGAAGACGGCAAACAGGCGATCGTGCGCAAGCGCGCCCCGCAAGGCCCGCTCCACCGCAAGCCGGCGGATCAACTCTTGCTCCATGCTTTGGTGGAACCATTCCACCCGGCCCCGGCCGCCGCGCTTGGCCTCGTAAAGGGCAAGGTCGGCGCGGCGCATGACGGCGGCGGCGGTGGCGGCCCCTGCCTCCGCGCCCGCAACGCCAATGCTGAGGCCGCACTCCACCTGCTGCCCCTCCACCTCCACCGGCTCGGCCACCATGGTGACCAGCGCATCGAGCGAGGCCCGCAGCCGCTCCGTTGCCGCGCCCCCGGCACACACGATGGCAAACTCGTCGCCCCCCTGGCGCACGGCAACGTCCCCCTCCGCCGTCGCGCGGCGGATCATGGCCGCCACCGCCATCAAATATTGGTCGCCCGCCCCATGGCCGAGCGTGTCGTTGATGCGCTTGAAATGATCCAGATCGATGAGGCCGACGGCAACCGCCTGCCCGTCCACCGCCAAAAGGGTGCGATCGAGGGTGCGGCGGTTGGCAAGGCCGGTCAAAAAGTCATGGTCGGCGAGGTATCGCACCCGCGCCTCCTGGCGCACACGCTCGGTGGTGTCGGTGGCAATCAGAACGTGGCCAAGGTCGATGCCTTTTTCGTCCTGGATCGGCGCGCTGCGCACATGAAGGTGGGTGGGCGGCCCGCCGGAGGGTCCGGGGACGGACGTGTCGAACCCGGCGCGCTTTTTGGTGTCCAGAAGCCCGGCCAACTCCTTGGCGCAGCACGCCAAACTGTCGGCCGAAAAGCGCCGCCGCACGGCAATTTCAGGAAAGAGCCGCTCCGTCGCCGGGTTGACGAACAGCACCGTGCGCTCCTCGTCGAGCACGATGACAGCATCCTCCAGGGCGTCCAGCGCGCGGCCAATCCGGTGCCGCTCGCGCCGCGAGACCTCCGCATTGGCCGCGCGCATGGTGCGCAGCTCCCCCTCCCGCCGGCGGAGCGTGTCGAGCGCGCGCGCAAGGTCGCCGATGATGTCGCCCCGCTGGGTGTAGGGCATGGGCGTGTCAAGCTCGCCCCGGCCGATGGCGGCAATGCGCTCCCCAATCCGCGGCAAAGGGCGGGACAGATGGCCAAGCACCAGGTGGAGGCCGATCCCCACGGCAAAGAGCATCAAAAGCGCCAAGAGCACCCGCCGCTGGGTGGCCACCGACAGCGCCCCCTCCACCGCCTGGCCGTCAAACATCAGCTCCAGCGAGCCGATGGTGCGCGGGTGGGGCCCGTCGCCAAAGGTGATGGCCCGCATGCGCAAAACATCGTCCTGCGCGATCGCACGGCTGTTGTCGGCGACCTCGGCCACCATGCGCCCCCGCGCATCGCGCACCGTGACCGAAAGGACCAGCGCGTTGGCGGCCGCCGCCTTCGTCAGCTCCTCCACCTGCCCCACGTCAAAGTCCCAAAGGGCGGGGGCGATGGCGTCGCGCGTCAAATCGCTCACAAGGTCGGTGCGCGCTTTCATTTCCGCGCGCAAATGTTGGCGCAGCTCACGAACGTCGATGACAATGGCAACCGCTGCCAACACCGCCACCGTTGCGATCGCCGCGGCGATCATGCGGGTGCGAAACCCGTCTTTCGGCAACACGCGCATTTTGCGGATCCGGATCCTCAGTCGACGGGGGTGCTGAGGCCGTAGGCGGCCAGGATTTCGTGGTATCGGCCTGAGGCCTGGAGCGTTTTGAGGCCCTCAGAAAGCTGGCCCGCGTAGGTTTTTGATCGCCCTCGACGGGGCGAAAACGCGATCGACACGTGCTGCCCCCACGACATGTCGACAATGGAAAACTGCGGCCCGCGGGGGGTGGTGGCCAGCGCATATTCCAGCACCGCCCGCACATCGGGCACAAGGTCCACCCGCCGGGCGGCGAGCTTTTGAAGGTTGCGGGTGAGCGCATCCTCGCCAGACGTGAATTGCACTCGGGCCCGGTCGTTGCGGTTGGCGTCGATATAGGCGCGCACCGGGCCAAGGTACGCGTAGCCGTTGATGGCGCCGACGGTGAGCCCCGCAAGGTGTTGCGGCGAGGAGACCGCCCGTGCCTCGCCCCGCCGCCAGGCAATGGCGTGGACAAAGGGGGCCATCGGCGGCCCTTGGATGAGGGACGGGGCCTCGGCCGGCACAATGCCAATCACGCCGTCAATGTCTCCGCGCTCCACCTGCTTTAAGCTGCGGGCCCAGTTGAGGGTCTCGTAATTCACCTGGTGGCCAAAGGGGGCGAGCGCCTCGCGTGCCAGCTCCACCAGGACGCCCGGCCGCTCGCCCGCCGGATCGCACGTGTAAGGACACCAGGGACCGGCCCGAAGCTCAATGACATCCGCCGCGGCGGGACCGGAAAGGCCCGCTGCCAGCACCACCGCCAAGAAAATTGCCTTCACCGCCCACGCCCTCCACACCATCCACCGGGTGCTCTAACGGGGCGACCTGGCGCCGACCTTTGCCGCAGGCGCGCGGCCCACGCTTGCGCCAGCCGTGCGGATCGGCCTTGATGGAGTGGGGCCGCACCGGGCGGCCTTTATGGGCGGGGCCGCACCGGGCGGCCAAAGACGGGATCGACCGCGCCTTGCGGTCAGGCGAGTGGGGAGGGCGGCCATGGCACCGATGCTGACAATCGAGGACCTCAGGCAGCGGCACAAACGCCGCACCCCAAAAATGTTTTACGATTATGCCGATTCAGGCTCCTACACCGAAGGCACCTACCGGGCGAACACGTCCGCCTTCGCCGACATTGCGTTGCGCCAACGGGTCGCCCGCAACATCGACGAGCGCAGCATCGGCACCACGATCCTGGGAAAACCCGCAGCGCTTCCCCTCACCCTCGCCCCTGTCGGCATGACCGGGATGCAGCGGGCCGACGGCGAAATCCTCGCCGCCCGCGCCGCCGAAAAGGCCGGCGTCCCCTTTTGTCTCTCAACCATGAGCATTGCCTCCATCGAGGACGTCGCCGCCGCCACCACAACGCCGTTCTGGTTCCAGCTCTACGTCATGCGTGACCGCGGCTTTGTGGAAGACCTCATCGCCCGCGCGAAGGCGGCCGGGTGCAGCGCACTCGTCCTCACCCTCGACCTTCAGATCCTTGGCCAACGCCACAAGGATGTGCGCAACGGCCTCTCCGCCCCACCCAAAATGACGCCCCAGGTGATTGCCGACCTTGTGCGCCACCCGGCCTGGTGTTTTGACATGCTGCGCACCAAGCGCCGCTCCTTCGGCAACATTGTGGGCCACGCGAAGGGGGTGGATGACCTGTCGTCCCTCTCCTCGTGGACGGCCGAGCAGTTTGACCCCACGCTCGACTGGTCGTCGGTGGAGTGGGTGAAGGCGCGCTGGGGCGGCCCGCTCATCCTGAAGGGGGTCGGCGATGTGGAGGATGCGCGCACCGCCGCAAGCACCGGGGCGGACGCCATTGTCGTCTCCAACCACGGCGGCCGGCAGCTGGATGGCGCGGCCCCGTCCATCGCGATGCTCCCCCCGATTGCTGAGGCCGTCGGCGATCGCATCGAGATCCACATGGATGGCGGCGTGCGCTCGGGCCAAGATGTCGTGAAGGCCATGGCGCTGGGGGCGGACGCGGTCTCCATCGGCCGGGCCTACATCCACGGGCTTGGCGCGCTGGGGGAAGCGGGGGTCGCCAAGGCCATCGAGATTCTCGGCAAGGAGATGGACGTCACCATGGCCCTTTGCGGCGAGACCGACATCACCAAGGTCGGCCCGCACAACGTCTTTGGCGGCACCTTGCCCGAGCCCGCCACCGCCCAGCTTCACGCCATCGGCGCGTGAGCGCGCCTCACGACATCGGCGCGTGAGCCCGCGCCTCACGATATCGGCGCGTGAGCCCGCGCCTCACGATATCGGCGCGTGAGCGCGCGCCTCACGATATCGGCGCGTGAGCCCGCGCCTCACGACATTGGCGCGTGAGCCCGCGCCTCACGAAATCGGCGCGTGAGCCCGCGCCTCACGACATCGGCGCATGAGGGCTGGAGTTACCCCATGAGGCCGTGGCTTTTGGCGGCGTCAAACCAGGCGAGCCGGTCGGCAAGCGCCACCGTTTGGCCGACCACAATCACCGCGGGGGTGGGGAGCGCGCGCGGCGCGGCTGCCTCTGCCAAGGTCATCACCAGGCACGTTTGGGTGGGGAGCGTGGCATCGGCGATGACGGCCACCGGCTCGTCCCCCGCGCGCCCGGTCGCAAGGAGCCGCGTTGCGATGGTGGAAAGGTGCTTTGCCGCCATATAAAGCACGAGGACGGGCGCGGCCTTTGCAAAACCGGCCCAATCGATGGCAGTGGGCAAATCACCGGTGAGATCATGCCCGGTCAAAAACGTGACCGATTGGTTGGTGGTGCGATGGGTCGCCGCAATCCCTGCATAGGCAAGCCCCCCAAGGCCCGCACTCACGCCCGGCACAATGCGAAACGCAATGCCGTGGGCGCAAAGCACCTCGCACTCCTCCCCCCCGCGGCCGAACATGAACGGGTCACCCCCCTTGAGCCGCAAGACGCGGTGCCCGGCGCGCGCCTCCTCCACCAGACGGAGCGAAATGTCGGCCTGTTTGGCGCTCGGCCTGCCGCCGCGTTTGCCGGCGTGGATGAGCCGCGCCCCCCGCGCGTGGGAAAGCACCCCCTCGCCCACAAGCGCATCGTGAACCACCACATCGGCCTGCATCAGCCCGTGGGCGGCCATCAGCGTCAAAAGGCCGGGCGCGCCGGGGCCTGCGCCCGCAAGCCACACCGTTCCGGGGGCGAAGGGGGGGAAGGGGGCCTCATCAAGGTCGGCAAAGCGGGCGCGGGGGCCCTCGGCCTGGCGCGCCGATTGCGCGGGCAGGGTGCGGCGGTCACTCATCCATGCGCCCTCCCAAGCGCGGCGTGACCGTGGGCGAGGATCGCCCGCTGCGCAAGGGCTGGACCACGGGCGCTTGCGCCACGGCTGCCACAAAAGCTGCCCTCACCGCCCTTACAACCGGCGCCTTCCCCGACCCTGTCACCATCACGCTCCCCCGCGGGGGCACGGCCGCCTTTTGCCTCGCCCACGAGCATCTGGCCGCCGATTTCGCCGAGGCGGCCATCATCAAAGACGCGGGCGACGATCCAGACGTCACCCACGGCGCGACAGTGCGCGTGCGGGTGCGCTGGGGCGCATCGGGCGTGCGCTTTTTTGCCGGCAGCGGGGTTGGCACGGTGACGCGCCCGGGCCTTCCCCTCGCGGTGGGGGAGCCGGCCATCAACCCCGTCCCCCGCGCGATGATGGAAACGGCGGTGGCGGAGGTGGCCGGGCGCGCGGCCGTCGACATCACCGTCTCCATCGATGGCGGCGCGGCGTTGGCGGAAAAAACCTGGAACGGCCGGCTTGGCATTGTGGGCGGCCTGTCGATCCTGGGCACCACGGGGGTGGTGCGGCCGTTTTCGTGCGCGGCGTGGATCCATTCCATCCACAGGGGGGTCGATGTGGCGCGGGCGGCCAACCTTTCACACATTGCAGCCGCCACCGGCGCCACATCGGAGGCGGCGGTGCGAGCAGCCCTTGGCCTCCCCCTCCACGCGCTCATCGACATGGGCGATTTTGCCGGCGGGCTCCTCAAATACGTGCGCGCCCATCCGGTCAAAACGCTCACCATCGCGGGCGGCTTTGCAAAACTCTCAAAGCTTGCGGCCGGCGCGCTCGACCTTCACTCCGCCCGCTCTGCGGTGGACACCGCCGCCCTTGCCGCGCTCGCCACCGAGGAGGGCGCAGCGGAGCCCCTGGCGGCGCGCATCCGCGAAGCGCCCACCGGCCTTGCCGCCCTGGAGTTTGCCCAAGTGGAGGGCCTTGACCTTGCTGCCGCCGTTGCCCGCCGCGCCCAACAGGCCGCAACCGCGGTGGCGGGGCCGGCCGTCGCGATCGAAATCATGGTGGTCTCCCGCGCCGGTGCGATCTTGGCTTGGGGGCGCCCAAGCGTCTCTCGCGCAGAGGGAACACCTGAGTGATACCGACGCGCCTTTCGACTGACCTTTCCTTTCGAGGGCTGTGGCGGGGTCAATGGTCCGCGCGCCGACACGCGCAGCCCCCTCTTCGGGGGCGAGCATGGCGAGCACGGGCCGTTGACGCCGCGACAGCCCGACCAACGCTTGGAGAACGGGGGCAGAGAGAAGGATCGAAGATCCTTTTTCTGCACCCCTGCCCGTCGGCGAGACGGGGGAGCGCGCCCAATCGCGCTTCACGCGATTGGGCCTTCATCAGATGGCAAATTCGGCAGAGCCGAATTTGGCGGGGGAACACCCTCGCTGCGATGGTGCGGATCGGCACACCGTCAAAGGGTCGGTCAAAAGACGCGTCGGTATGAGAAACGCTCGGCCATCAAAGAAGCAAGCATCTTATCCAGGCCAAAGAAGGTGCGGGATGCTCTTCTCATGAGCAAAATCTTGCTTCTTGGCGGGACGGAGGAGGCGCGGGCGCTCTCGGCCGCCCTTGTCGCGCGGGGCGCAAACCTCACCGTATCGCTCGCCGGCCGGGCGGAGGCGGACTATGGCGCGCCCACCCGCACCGGCGGCTTTGGCGGTGAGGCAGGCCTTGCCAAAACGCTCGCCAGCGGCGGCTTCACGTTGCTGGTGGACGCCACACACCCCTTTGCAAGCACCATCAGCCCAGTCGCTGCCCGCGTCTCAAAGCGCCTTGCCGTGCGTTACGTGCGCCTGGAGCGGCCGCCCTGGCGCAGGCAGGCTGGCGACCGGTGGATCAATGTGTCGACGCTTGCGGCCGCCGCCGCGCGGCTCGAGCCCGGGTCCCGCGCCTTCCTCACCGTCGGGGCGGGCGGCCTCGCGCCGTTTTTGCACCGGGTGGACGTGGGCTTCATTGTCCGCGCCATCGCCGCGCCCGACCTTGCGGGCCGCGCGGACATTGCCGTCATCGAAGGGCGCGGCCCGTTTTCGCTGGAGGCTGAACGCGCGCTTGCCGACCGTTTTTCGTTCGACACGCTGGTCACCAAAAATGCCGGCGGGGCGGCAACGGCCGCAAAACTTCTTGTGGCGCGAGAACGGCGCACCGTCGTCCTCATGGTGGCGCGGCCCGCGCACCAACCGCGCCCCAACGCGCGCAATGTTGAGGGGATGCTCGCCCTCTTGCGCCGGCACATCGCGTAAGCCCGCGCGGTGGTCAGTCGGTGGGCGGTGCGCCGCGCGCGGTCTTTTGGTTGCGAAAAAGATGCCGATGGGCAGGATCGTAAAGCGCTGAATCGGCAAACGTTTCGTCCGCCAACACACGCCCCACCAGGATGAGCGCCGTGCGCGTGATCTTGGCCGCACGCACCCGCTCAGCCACCGTATCCAGCGTTGCGCGCAGCACCGACTCATCGGGCCAACTGGCGCGCACCACGATGGCAACGGGGCAATCGGCGCCATAGTGGGGCGTGAGGTCGGCCACCACGCGGCGAATGTTGCGGATGGAGAGGTGGATCGCGAGCGTTGCGCCCGAAGCACCCAGCGCCGCCAGCGCCTCGCCCTCCGGCATGTCGGACGACTTCATGGCCGTGCGGGTGAGGATCACCGTTTGTGACACGTTGGGCAGCGTCAATTCTGCGTTGAGCGTCGCAGCGGCGGCGGCAAAGGCCGGCACGCCCGGCACGATCTGGAACGGCAAGCCCAGCGCCTTGAGGCGGCGCATCTGCTCGCCCGTTGCGCCATAAAGCGAGGGGTCGCCGGAGTGGACGCGCGCAACGTCGAGCCGTGCGTCGGCCGCTGCCACCATCTCGGCGATGATCTCATCAAGGGTCATGGAGGCGGTGTCGATGACGCGGGCGCCTGCGGGCGCGGTTGCCACAAGCTCGGCCGGCACGAGGGAGCCGGCGTAAAGGCAGACCGGGCAGGCGGCGATGAGCCGGGCCCCGCGCAGTGTGATGAGATCGGCCGCCCCCGGCCCCGCCCCGATGAACGAAATCATGATGACCCCCCAACGCCGTAGCCCCGCGGTGTGTAGACCATTGTGCGCCCATCCCCGCGCACGAACGCGCGCGTGGTCGACGCGCCGATCAACACGGTCGACAACATGTCCACCGCCGCCGGATCCACTGTGCGCAGGGTTTTGACGCTCACCCGTTCAGCCGGGCGGCCAATGTCGGCGGCAATCATCACGGGTGTGTCGCCCCCCCGCGCGGCGCGGAAAATCGAAAGCGCCTCTGGGAGCTGGTCCCGGCGCCGGCGGGAGCGCGGGTTATAGAGCGCAACGGCAAAGTCGGCGCTGGCGGCGGCGCGGAGCCGCGCCTCAATCACCGGCCAGGGCGTCAAAAGGTCGGAAAGGGAGATGAACGCAAAATCGTGGCCGAGCGGCGCGCCCAGGCGGGCGGCCGCCGCTTGCGCTGCCGAAACGCCCGGCACCACTGTGAGCGCAACCCGCTGCGCCCCGGAAGAGAGGTCGCCCCGCTCCAAAAGCTCCGCGGCAAGGCTTGCCATGGCATAAATCCCCGGGTCGCCCGAGGAGACCAGCGCGACGCTCCGCCCTTCGCCCGCCCGCTCCAGGGCAAAGCGGGTGCGCTCTTCCTCTGCGCCGAGGGGAAACTCATGGCGCATGCGTCCGCCGCGAAGGTCCTCTACAAGGTCAAGATAAAGGCCGTAGCCCACAAATTCGTCGGCCGCGCTCAGCGTTTGTCTGAGGGCAAATGTGCGCGTTGCCGGGTCGCCGGGGCCGGTGCCGACAATGGCAAGGTGGCCCTGCGCCCGACCGCCCGGCGCCGCGATGGCGGTCTCGGCAAGGGCAAGGGCGGCCGTCACACCGTCGGCCACACGCTTTTGGGCAATCAGCGTTGCCCCGGGGCCGGCGGCGGCAAGGGCGGCGCCTTCGGCAACCCCCGCAACGCCAACGGCCGCGCGCACCACCTCCGAGGGGTTTGCAAGGCCGGCCTCCACCGCCGCAAGGGCCGCGCCCGAAAAGACGCGGAACGGCGCGCCAAGATCGTCCGCCACCGCGTGGAAGGCCGGCTCGTCCGCCTTCAAATCAAGGGAGGCGACCAGCGCAACCGCGCGCGGGTCAACCGCCGCATCCGCAAGGGTTTGGCGCGCCAGCGCCATGGCGGCCGCAGGGTCGGCCCCGCGCTCACACCCCATGCCGAGGACGACGCGTTTGGCGAGATACGTCGGCGTCTCGGCCGCGCCGGTCGGCGGCGCGATGGTGGTGCGGATCGCCCCGGGCGCTGCGGCCATAAAGGGTTTTGGGTTGGCCACCACAAAGCCCGGCGGCGCCTCATGGGGGGGCAAGGTGCCGCTCGCCTCTGCGCGTGTGGTGAAGGCGGGCACTGTGCCGAAGGCGGCGCAAAGGGTTTTGGCAATGGCCGCCCCGCCCCTGTGGGTGCCGAGCAGCGGAACCACTGTGCCGGTTGGTCCCACCGCAACCACCGGCGGCTCGCCCCCCTTTGCGCCAAGGCAGGGCGCAAGGGCGCGGATGATGATGCCCGTTGAGGCAAACACAATGAGCCCCGTGCCCGCCCGAAAGAGGGTGGCCAGTTTGTGCAACGGCTCGGCCGGTTGGGCGATGACATCCAGCGTGTGCCCCGCGGCGCGCAAGGCGTTTGCGGCGGTTTCGCTGAGCGGCGCCTCGCCAAGGCACACAACGGCAAGCTCGGCCGCACACGCTGGCGCAGGGCGCGGCGGGGGCGGGAGAAGCGCTGTGGAGAAGTAAGGCGCATCCCCCGCTTCAACGGCGGAGAGGGGGGTGATGGTCTCGTCCGCCGTGGTCGCCCGGCGCACGAGGGGGCCATCGCGCCCGGTGCGCCGTGCAAGGGCGGCCACGCGCCCGGTTTGCCGCCCCATTTTGTAGATCACGAGGCTGTGGTCGCTCTCCATGGCGCTGCGCAGCGCAGCGTCCGACGCGGTGGCCGGCAGGATCGTGACGGGCGTGTTCCCCCGCGCCAGCGACCGGTTTGCGGCCGCGGCACATGCGCTTGCCGCAATCACCCCCGGCACAATGCGGGTCGGGACGTGCGACAGCCGCGCCATCACTGAGGCGGCGCTGCCATAAAGCATCGGGTCCCCCTCGCAAAGGAGGGCCACATCCCGCCCGCGCGACAGGTGCTCGGCAATCGCCGCGGCGGCGCGATCGTAGGCAGCCTCCGCCGCGCCATCGCCCGACATGGGCACTGTGAAGGGAAGGTGCTCGGCCGCCCTGATGTGCGGCGCTGCGATGCGGGCCGCAAAGCTCCCGGTGGTGGTTTGCGGATAGGCGACAACCGCAATGCTTTTCAGAATGTTGACCGCCTTTAGCGTCATCAAGTCCGGATCACCCGGGCCGACGCCCACCACCTGAAGGGTGCCGCTGTCGCTCACGCCGGCCCCTCCATCCGCGATCGGGCCCGGGAGCGACAAGATTCTTTGGCGGCGTGTCCGGGTAGATCGACCGCGCCCGGCCGCCGCGCCTCGGTGCCGAGTGCGCCCCGGCCAGCAGAGCGCAAGGGGCTTTCGCACGGGCCATCCGGCCCCCGGTAAAGCGCGCCGGCACGAACCACGCTTGTGACGGCCGGGCGCCGCGTCACCATTGTGTGGTGGCCCGCTGGCCGATTGGCAGCACGGGTTGCGGTGTCACTCCAGGATCGGCGGCGGACGGTGCGCATCGCGCCAAGGTGACTGGGCGCGCGCGCGACCGTGTTTTTACGCGCCGCTGGAGCGCCAGCCTTGGCGGTGTCGTGGCCGTCAGTCGGCCAAGACGCGCTGCAAAGGCGCGCGCAGCGTTCGGTCAGGCAGGTATCAGCTGAGGTGACGCCCCGGATCACGGGACGCTGTTCTCTCGTGGCCGGGTCAGCCGCTGGTGGACCGAACGCGCGCGGCCGAGGGGCGTGGCGGCGAGCGGTGCGCGGGTGGTGCGGGCGGAGGGCGGCAGGGCGGTTCATGCGCCCTTCTCCGCGCGCCATTGGAGGACGGTCATGGCGGGCTTCATGGCGGTGAGCCGGCCGACGGGCGCGGCATGGGAGAGCGCAATGCGGGTGAGGGACCCGCCATGGGCGCCAAAGCGAGCCATGAGCGCGGCCTCGCCGGGCAGGGTGACGGCATTGGCAACGAAACGGCCGCCCGGCAGGAGCGCGGCCCACAGGGCGTCAAACAGCGCGTCTGAGGCGAGGGCGCCGCCGTGGAAGATCGCATCGGGCGGGGCAGCTTCGGCGAGGCGATCGGCCGCCTCGCCCTCCAACACGCGGGCAGGGGTGTGCCGGGCGGCAAGGTTTTTGAAGATTGCCGCAACGCGCGCGCCATCCCGCTCAAAGAGTGTGGCGGTGCCGCCGTGCGCAACATGGGCGATGGCGATGGAGCCGGACCCCGCCCCAACGTCCCAAAGATGGCCGCCCGTGCCAAGGGCGGCAAGGGTGAGGGCGCGCACCTCGTCACGGGTGACGCAGCCGTCGTGGGTGAGGTCGTCCACGGTGAGTGGGGGCGGGCCGATGCAGGTGACCGCCATGACGTTGAGGGCAGGGGCGGGGCCGGTGAGCGTGCGGGCGAGGGCGTCGTGGCGGGTCGCCGCGGCGCTGCCAAGGTTGCCAAGGATGGTGACGGCGCTGTCACCAAAGCCGGCGGCGGTGATGGCGGCGGCGATGGCGGCGGGGGCCGCACCGTCACGCGTCAGGAGGAGGATCTTTTGGCCGGGCGAGAGGAGCGCGCGCACATCCCCCGGCAGCGCGTTGTGGAGGGAGGCGCAGCGCACCGTCTCCAGCGGCCAGCAAAGGGCGGCGGCGGCAAGGGAGAAGGCGCTGGGCGCGGGGTGCACTTCAATCGCATCGGTGGGAAGGGCGCGCAGGAGCGTTGCGCCGATGCCGTGGTGGAGGGGGTCGCCGCTTGCAAGGACCGTGGTTGGCTCGCCCGCCCGGGCAACAATCGCATCAACCGAGGCCGAGAGCGGCGTGCCAAAAGGGCGCGCACGGGGCGGCGTCACCCCGGTCGCCTCAAGGAGGCGGGGCGCGCCGAAGACGGCCGATGCCGACAGTGCATCTGGCGGTGCGGTGGGGGCAAGGCGCCCGCTGGGGAGGCAGCCGACCAACGTCAGCCAAGCGGTTTGCGTCGTCACGACAGGGCAACGGCGTTGAGCGCGGCGGCGCCCATCGCGCTCCCGCCCCGCCGGCCGCGAAGGGTGGCAACGGGCGGCGGATCGGCGAGCGCAAGGAGCGCTTCCTTCGATTCGGCCGCCCCCACAAAGCCCACCGGAAAGGCAACGATGGCGGCCGGGCGAACGCCCTTTCGCATCAGCTCCAGGAGCCCGAAGAGAGCGGTGGGCGCGTTCCCGATCAGCGCGATCCCGCCATGAAGCGCGTCCGCTGCCCGAAAGAGCGCGGCGGCGCTGCGGGTGGTGCCGCGCGCCTCGGCCTCTTCGGCAACGCCTTGATCGTTGAGATGGCAGATGATGCGGGCCGGGTCGATCGCGCGGCGCGAGACGGCGGCGCGCACCATCTCACAATCGGCAATCACCGGGGCGCCGGCTTTGAGCGCGTCCCGCACGGCGTCCGTAAACCCGTCGTGGATCACAAGGTCGCCCACGATGGAAGGATCGCCGCAGGCGTGGACCACCCGCTCGGCCACCCCCGCTTCGACGCCGAAGCGCGCAAAGTCGGCGGCCGCGCGCAAGAGCTGGAACGAGCGCGCGGTGATGGCGGCCGGGTCGCGCTCGTAGCGCAACGGGCCCTCGCGCACGACGCTGAGCGGGCCAAGCGGGTGCGCCTCGTGGGGGTAGTGATGGTGATGATGATGGTCGTGGCCATGGGCGTGGCTGTGGGGGCGCAGGACGCGGCACGCGCCGGTGCAAAACGTCTCGCACAGCGCACAGCCGGCAACGTCTGACCCTGGGGCGGACGCACCCATCCCCTCCACATGGTGGTGGTGGCTCTCCTGGGGGGCGCCCACCTCGGCCTCAAACCCCAACACCTGCGTGCGGTATTTGCAAAGGCCGCAATTCATGGCGGCGGGGCCGTCCAAAAGCTCCGTCACGCGCTCGGCAAAGGTGTCGATCACGTCTGGATGGTCGCCAAGGTAGCTTGCCTTTTGGAAGGTGATATCGGGGTGCGCGGCGGCCGCCTCGTCGACAAAGCCGTAGATCCGGTCAATCAAAATGCCGCTGAAGAGGAAGTATGGGAACACGATGACGCGGGCGTAGCCAAGCCGCGCCACCTTCGAAAGGCACGGCGCGACGAGCGGGAATGTGACGCCGGAATAAGCCGTTTCCGCCCAGCCAAACCCAAACCCCTCCCATAGGAGGCGGGCGACTTTGGCAACGTTGCCGTTGGCGTCGGGGTCGGAGGCACCGCGGCCCACCACGACGAGGCAGGTTTGCGCGGCCGGCACGGGGCCGTGGGCGGCGTCCGCTGCGTCCATCGCCGCCTGCACCCGCGCGCCCGCGGCCCGCAACATGCGCGCATCCACCCCAAGCTCGCGCCCATAGTCGATGGGGAGGCCGTGTTTTGCGGCGTAGGTGTTGAGGACGGAGGGAATGTCGTTCTTTGCGTGGCTTGCGGCAAAGAGCATGCCGGGGACGGCCAGGATGCGGGACACGCCTTTCTCCCGCAGCGCATCCAGCCCATCGCGCAGGACGGGGTTGGCAAACTCCAAATAGCCATAGCGCACCGGCGCCTCGGGGAACCGGGTGGCGAGCCGGTCGGCGAGCACCGCAAACTCGCGCACCGCGCTTTGGGACCGGGAGCCGTGGCCGCAAATGAGGACGCCGGTCGATGCGTCAAGCATGGCGCGGGCGGGCGCTGGCGGGGCGGGGTGTGCGCAAAAGGGCCTCCGTCGCGCAGGCGCCCCCGAGCGGGCGTGGACCATCCACCCCAGACAGCCGCGGCGTTGGCCCCCGGCTTGGGTCGGCCGCACCGCGATCGCTTTCAGTCCCTGCTCGAGACGCTGCGTGGTTGGCCTAACAGCGCCCGCCGGTGACAGCAAGCGCGGCACAAGGCTTGCCCCGGGCTGAACTTTGACGCACCCCTTCCGTTGATCCCGGTCCGGCGGCGCGCGCTGCCCCCCATAGGAGCGAACGATGTTGAAGATGCTTGGCCTTGCCGCCCTTTTCGCGGCCGGGGCGGCCACCGCGCACGCCGATGTTGAGACCAACTATAATATTGCCGGCAAATGGACCGGCAAAGGCTTTGTCCAAAAGAACGAAACCGCGCGGAAGATTAACGTGCGCTGCGAGGTGGAAGGCAAAGCCGATGACGGTCAACTGGCCTTTGACGGATTTTGCCGCGCCATGTTGGTCATCAAGCGTGACATTGGTGTGACCTTGACCCGCACGGGCGACAGCTATGCTGGCATTTACATCGGTTCTGACGTGGGCCCGGCAGAACTGTCCGGCACGCGCACGGACGCGGAGCGCCTCATCTTGACGATGACCTTTCCTCGCAACGTGAACGGCGACGATGTCGCGGTCATGACCATCGAGCATGGCGACCCGAACGCCTTCATGATCACGACGGTGGATGACATGGAGAGCGGAAACGCCATCACCACGGCCAACATTTCGTTCACGCGGGCGGGTGCGCCGGTGAAAAAAGCCGCCCGTTAGAACGGTTCAGATTTGGGTGGTCTCACCCAAATCTGTAAAACCGCTCGCCAATCAAAGGGGCGAGCATCTTATCCGGGCTTCAGAAGGCCCGGGATGCTCTAGGATCAAAGGGGCGAGCATCTTATCCGGGCCTCATAAGGCCCGGGATGCTCTAGGATCAAAGGGGCGAGCATCTTATCCGGGCCTCATAAGGCCCGGGATGCTCTAGAACGAGTCGTTCAGCAAAAAGACGATCAGCAAAACGCCCACCGCCACCAGGAGCCAGCGCAGCGGGTTGGCCCGTTCGGCAGCGCGGCGGATTGGCGCGTCCCGGCTCGACTGGTTGAATTGGCCAACCTGGGGATAGTCCGGGTCAAGGGCGTGGACGGGGGTTGGCTCATAGACCGCATCGGACGGGCCGTGGCTTGCGCTGGTGGGCGCACCGGTTTCGTCGGTTACGGGCGGACGCTCGATGACGGACACGTCGGACGCTGCGGCCGGGCGCTCTGGCGCGGGCGGCGGTGCCGGGGGCCTCGGCGCGGGCGATGGCTCGGAGAGGCGCACGGGTTCTGGCTCGGGCGCAGGCTCGGACGACAAAATCAGCTCCACCCGCGACAAGAACTCGGCCGCCAGCGTGTTGGCCTTCGCCTCCAGAATTTGGGGCGTCAGCTCGGCGATGCTGCCGGTGGGCGTCGCGGAGATGTGATAAGCAACGTTGGTGGTGTCCTCATCGACCATGGCAAAGGCAATGTGCGCATTGCCCTCGCCGCCGCCGATGCCGGCCATCCCCTCGGCCCGGCCGTGGAGCGAGTAGCCCATGAAGGGGTCGGCGTTGTAAATGGTGATGGCGGTGCGGAAGGTGGACGACAGCGGGCCGATCTTGAGGGCAATGTCGGCCTCAAAGCTGCCATCATCCCGCCGCTCAAATCGCTGGCATCCGGGGATGGCTTGGCGCAGAAGGGCCGGGTCGTGCAGCGCCCGGTAAAGGGTCTCGCGCGGCACATTGATGATCCGCTCGCCCGTCAGCTCCATGGTGTGCCCTCCTTGAAAGCGGCGCGGCACAGTGCGCGCGGACGCGGCGCGCCAACTGAGACTTCCCGAGAGCCGCGCCATCATGCAACACGATCATTTCAACGAAGTCGACCACCGAAGCGTTCGAGGACACGGGTGACGCACCCTGAAAAACGGCCTTGCCCGGTCTGTAAGGGCACCCTGTTCGGCCCCGGGCCAAAGGGACGCATGTCGCCCGATGGCTTCGCCCCGCGCTGCCTCACATGCGGCACACTTGAGCGTCATCGGGCCTTTTTTACGATTTTTTCAGCTTTGGGTGATCTCACCGCGCCCTGGTCTGCCCTTCAGTTTAGCCCCGACAAGGCCGTGCCCGCCGGCGCGTTTACCATGTTGGACGTTTCTCACTATGGCGGGCCCAATCACCTCGACCTTTGCGCCATCGACCGGCCCGATGATGCCTACGACATGACCATCGCGAACCACGTGTTGGAGCACGTGCCCGATGATGCCGCCGCCCTCAAAGAGCTCGACAGGGTGACCCGATCGGAGGGTGCGGTGTTTTTGTCTGTGCCCGATCTTCTGCGCGTCACCGCCATCATCGAGTACGGGTTTGCGCGGGAGGACAAGCACGGGCACTATCGGCTTTATGGCCCGGATCTCATGGACCGAGTGCGCGCCGCGGTGCCCGCCTGGCACGGCATCGGCGTGGTCGCCACAGACCCGGTGACGGGGGCGCCAGACCGGGCGACGCTTTTCACCCGGTCGGACGCGGTGCGGGGCATGATCGTCCGGCAGCTCACCCAAGCGGGCCACCGGCCGTTCGACGCCTTTGCGCGCCTGAGTTAGCCCTTCGGCGCGGTGGGGCTGAACGAGGGGATCGACCGATCGGACGCAGGGCTTGCCTCAATGTTGGTCCAGTTGGTCTCCGACTGCGTCAAGTTGCCGGCAATGTCCTCTTCCCAAAACGTCACGACCCGCGGCGTGATGTTGAGGTAGAGCTTGTTGTCGACAATGCGCCAAAGGTTGGGGTTGCCGGGGACCTTGCCGCCTTTGGCAACGCCGAACGCGCAGTGACCGTCGTACTGCGGGGCGAACTGCGCGGGGTTGGCGTCGAACCGGGCTTTGTTGGCCGCGCTCGCAAAGGCGAAGGTTGCGCCGTTATACTCTGACGTAAAGTCCGTGGAGCCGGGGATGGCGGCCGGCTGCGCCGTGCCCACCGGGGCCTGATCCATGTCGAAATAGGCAACGACATCATAGCCGGAGTTCGCAAACCCGGTCTCATTCACATACTGCTCACCGGCAAACGCGCTGGTGGCGAGGAAGAGCGCGGCGGCGGTGCCGAGGACAAGTTTTTTCATGGGGGATCTTGGCTCCGTGGGGGACAGTCGATGCGCCTTTGCGGCTTACCCCATAATAGGCGCTCGGTGCGGCAATTGCGCGGCCCTTCCCCATCACCCCTCATCACGGCTTCGTGCCGCGGCCGGTTGCGCTTCGCCAAATTGTGCCACATGTCCTATGGGAGAGTGGAGATTGCCGTTTTGCTGCAAGCCTTGTCCGACTGGATCTCGCGCCTCTCCCACGCCGGGGAGGAGCCTGACACCTACGCCGCCGCCGACCCAAAGCTGTCGGTCGCGGCCATCCTCGTCCACATCATCGCCGTCGACGGTGTCATCACCGAGGATGAAAAGCGCCGCCTGCGCGAGGTGCTTGCCAACAAGTTTGGCCTTGGCCCCACCGAAACCGAAACGCTGGTGCGCGAGGCGACCGAGCGGGAGGACGACGCGGTCGACCTTTACGCCTTCACCAGCGTTTTGAAGCGCGAGCTTGATGAAGACGGCCGGCGCGAGGTGGTCGCCCTCATGTGGGAGATGGTGTTTGCCGATGGTGAGGTGTCGGAGTTTGAAGACAACGTGGTGTGGCGCGTTGCCGAACTCATCGGCGTTTCCACCCGCGAGCGCATGCTGATCCGCCAGGAGATTCAGAAGCGGCAGGCGGCGCGGTAGGCCGCCTTTGCGCACTTGGCCGCGCATTTGCTAGAGAGGGGCATGGCCAGCGATCCGCGTCCCATCCTCATTGTGCTGCACCAAGCAACGTCAACGCCGGGGCGCGTCGGCCAAAAGCTGGTGGCCGCTGGCGCCCCGCTGGACATTCGCCGCCCCGCGCTGGGCGACACACTGCCACAATCCACCCGCGACCACCGGGGCGTGGTGGTCTTCGGCGGGCCCATGAGCGCCAACGACCCCGAACCCTTCATTGCCGACGAGATCGCGCTGATTGAGCGCACATTGCGCGATGACACGCGCTTTTTGGGCATTTGCCTTGGCGCGCAGATGCTGGCGCGGGCCATTGGCGGGCATGTGGCCCCCCATGCGGACGGCCAGGTGGAGATGGGCTATTACGAGATCGCGCCCACAGTCTCCGGCCGGGCGCTGATGGAGTGGCCGCAAAAGGTCTACCAGTGGCACCGCGAGGGGTTTTACCTCCCCAAGGGCACCGACCTTTTGGCGACCGGCCAGCACTATGATCAAGCCTTCCGCGTTGGCACCAACGCCTATGGCATCCAGTTCCACCCGGAGGTGACGCTTGCCATGCTCCACCGCTGGACCACCCGCGCGCACGAGCGGCTGACACTCCCCGGCGCGCGCCAGCGGGGCGACCATTTCCGCGGCCGCGCGCTCTATGATCCGCCGTTTGCCGCGTGGTTGGATGCGTTTATGGCGCTGTGGCTCAGCGACGCGCCGGCCGCGCAGGAGGCCTCAGCCGCGTGAGCGCGAGGCGTTGAGGCGGGCAAGGCCCTCTTTGGCAGGCTGATAGCCCGGGCGCAGCGAGATGGCGCGGCTGTAGGCGGCGCGCGCTTCCTCACGCTCACCCTTGGTCTCGTGGGCAAGGCCGCGGTTGGCCCACGCGTCGGCATAATTGCGGTCAAGGCGCAGCGCCTGGTTAAAATCGTCCATCGCCGCATCAACGTCGCCGGTGGCAAGGTAACTGACGCCGCGGCCGTTGTAGGGTTCGGGCGCTTGGGGGTCGAGGCCGATGGCAATGCCAAAATCCTCCACCGCAAACGAATGAAGGTTCTGGGTCTGATAGATCAGCGCGCGGTTGTGGTAGGCGCGCGGGTCACCGGAGTTGACGCGGATGGCGGCGTTGAAGTCGGCGAGCGCACGTTCGGTGTCGCCGTTGGTGCGGTAAATGTTGCCCCGCCCGACCAGCGCGGTGTCGTAGGACGGGTTGATGCGCAGCGCCGCGGTGTAGTCGTCGACGGCCGACTGCGGCGCCTCCATGCGGCGGTGGACGAGCGCCCGGTTGGCATACGCCTGATAATATTGCGGGTTGAGTTCGATCGCCTTCGTGAAGTCCGCCAGCGCATCGCGCAGTTTGCCGGCGCGGCCATAGGCGCTGCCGCGCACGTTGTAGGCGCTGGGGTCGCTGGGGTTGGCCTCAACCACCTGGGTGAGTGAGGCAATGTTCTGCGGCGAGCCGGACTGCACGTTCACGATGCGGCCCGTGTTGGTCACCGCCTCGTCCACCACGCAGCCGGAAAGGGCTGCGGCGCCAATCAGAACGCCCAGAACAGACCGCAAGGACATTGCGCGCATGCCGCCAACACCCCCAGCAGCGGCGGGTTAGCCGCGCTTTTTGCCCGGGATCAAGCCTTCGCGCTGGGCGCGCTTGCGGGCCAGCTTGCGCGCACGGCGCACCGCTTCCGCCTTCTCCCGCGCCTTGCGCTCGGAGGGCTTTTCGTAGTGGTTGCGCATCTTCATTTCGCGAAAGATGCCTTCGCGCTGCATTTTCTTCTTCAGCGCTTTCAGCGCCTGATCAACGTTGTTGTCGCGAACGAGAACTTGCACTCGCTTCGATCCTTTTGCTGCACGGGCCGTTTCGGCGCGCCCGTCATCCCGTCGCGCGCGAATCGGGACGCCCCTGATGGAACGCCCTTCGTCCGGCACACGCTGCGAAGTGGTGTCGCTATCAGGTGAACCGTGACTTGTCCACCGATCCCACGACGTAATTCACGTGCCCCATCTTGCGACCGGGCCGCGCGCTTGTCTTCCCATAGATGTAGGGGCGCGCGACCGGGTTGGCCAGAAGCGTGCGAAAGCCCGACAGCTCATCGCCCAAAATGTTGACCATTTCAACGTTGGCCGTGCGCTCCGAAGGCCCAAGGGGCCAGCCGGCGATGGCGCGAATATGGTTCTCGAACTGGGAGGTGGCGGCCCCGTCCAGCGTCCAGTGGCCGGTGTTGTGCACCCGGGGCGCAATCTCGTTCGCGACCAAGAGTTTTGATTGGTCGGGAAGGACGAAAAACTCCACCGCCAACACGCCCACATAGCCGAGCGCGCGGGCCACGGACTCGGCCGAGTACTGGGCCATGTCCTGAACATCATGGGAGAGCGGCGAGGGGAAGTTGGTGGAGCGCAAGATCCCGTCCCGATGGCGGTTGCGCGGGCAGTCATAGGCGGCAATCTCGCCGCGGACCCCCCGCGCGATGACCGCCGAGGTTTCGGCATAAAACTCAACACACTCTTCCAAGATCGCTGGGGCCCCGCCCAGCGCCTCCATGGCCGCTTTGCTGCTTGTGTCGCGGTCAACCACCACCTGGCCGCGCCCATCATAGCCAAGCCGGCGGGTTTTGAGCCGGCCGACCGGGATGTGTTCACGCGCAGCGTCCAGCGTTTCCACGCACCGCACCGGGGCATAGCGCGCCACGCGAAGGGCGCAGGCTTGCAAAAACGCCTTCTCCACCAGCCGGTCTTGGCTCGCCCGCAACGCGAGCGGGGCGGGGCGCACGGGCACCTCAACCCCATCGAACACGGTGAAGGGGATGTTTTCAAACTCGTAGGTGATCACATCGCAGCCGCGGGCAAACACGCCGAACGCCTGGCGATCATCATAGGGCGCCTCGACCACCTCATGGGCAACGCCAAAGCCCACAGCATCACTGTCGGGCGGGGCGAGCATGCGGATGCGAAAGCCAAGCTGCTGGGCCGCAACGCTCAGCATTTTGGCCAGTTGGCCGCCCCCCACAATGCCGATGGTGGCGCCGCGATCAAGGGTCAACAGGGGCCTCCGGCTGCTCTGGAACGGCCTCACGTTGCGCCGCGCGCCAGGCGGCCAAGCGCGCGGCCAGCGCGTCATCTTGCAATGCCAACACCGCGGCGGCCAAAAGCGCAGCGTTCACCGCGCCGGCGCGCCCGATGGCGAGCGTCCCCACCGGAATACCGGCTGGCATCTGAACGATCGACAACAAGCTGTCCCACCCCGAGAGCGCCGCACTTTGGACGGGAACGCCGAAGACCGGCAGCGCCGTGAGGCTTGCCACCATGCCCGGCAGGTGCGCCGCGCCCCCCGCCCCCGCAATGATTACCTTGTGGCCGGACGCCTCTGCGCCGCGGGCAAACGCATAAAGCCGGTCTGGCGTGCGGTGGGCTGAGACGACGCGCGATATGTGGGTGACGCCAAGATCATCAAGGGTTTGCGCCGCGTGGCCAAGGGTTGGCCAATCGGAACGGCTGCCCATCACGATGGCAACGTCGCACGAGGTCATGGTCACGCGATGATGTCGGGCGTGGAGTGGGCGGAGAGGCTGCGGATCTCGTCCTTCAGCTGAAGTTTGCGCTTCTTCAGCCGTTTGATCTGCAAGATATCGCGAGAGCCGGACGCCTCCAACGCGTCCACCGCGGCATCAAGGTCGCGGTGTTGCTCTCGCAAAAGATGCAGGCGCGCCGAAACGTTCTGCAGGGTCCCGTCCATAACGCCCGATCAACAAGATTTTGACTTGACGCAATATATTGACGCCGGGCCCGTTGTCGAGATGTTGATCCTAGCCGTCAGCCCCCACGATGGCGATGGTGGGGGCAACCCCGTCAAAAATGCGGGCGGCGGCCCGGCGCACGTCCTCCAGCGTCACCGCCTCGATGAGGCCGTTGCGGTCGGTCACATAGTTTTTGCCAAGATCCTCAATCTGCAAAAACAAAAGCTGGCGGGCGATGGAGCTCGATGAGCCAAAGCGCAGCGCATAGGACCCGGTGAGGAACGATTTCGCCTCGTTAAGCTCCGCCTCGGAGGGGCCTTCGGTCGCCATCTTTTCAAACTGTTGAAGGATGATGTCACGGGCAAGCGTTGCCTGGTCGGTGCGCGTGGAGGTGCCGGCGCCAAAGACGCTCGCATGCTCAAAGGGCGCAACGTAGCTGTAGACGCCGTAGGCGAGGCCGCGCTTTTCACGCACCTCTTTGTAGAGCCAGGACGAGAAGGCGCCGCCGCCAAGAATGTGGTTCATCACGAAGGCTGGAATAAAGTCCGGATCATCGCGGTTGAGCGCCGGAATGCCGAACCGCAGCGCCGATTGCGGGGTCTCCAGCGTCTCGGTGACGGTGATGCCGACGGCGGGGGTCACGGCGGGGACGGCCACAAGGTCGGCCGTCTCCGGCAGTGCGCCAAAGGTTTTGTCAAGGAGCGGGGCAAGGCGCTCAGCATCAATGTCGCCAACCACGGCGATGATCAGATTGTCACGCCCAAATGCGCCCGCGTGGGCCGCGCGCACCGCGTCCACCCCAAGGGCCGACACGCTTTCAACGCTGCCGGCCGTTGGCGTCCCATAAGGGTGGTCCGGAAAGGCGGCCTTTGACCACAGCCGGCCCGCGAGCGCGCTGGGGTCGGTCTGCTCTCGCCGGAGGCTAGCAAGCTTGCGCGCGCGCACCCGCTCCAGCGCTTCGGCCGCAAAGCGCGGCTCTTGCAGGGCAAGCGCCATCAGGCCAAAGCCGCGCTCCACGCTGGAGGAGAGGACGCGCATGTCGGCATAGACATGGTCGCGGGAGGCTTCAAAGCTGAGGCGGATGGCGTTGTTTTGAAGCTCGGTTTGGAAGGCGACGGCGTCCATGTCGCCCGCCCCTTCCGACAACAAGCCGGCCATGAGGCTCGCGCGGCCGCCTTCGCCCTCAGGGTCCTGGACGGCACCGGACCCTTTGAAGGCCACGTCCACCGCCACAATCGGCACAGTGCTGTCGGACACGAGCCAGGCCGAGATCCCGCCCTCGCTCACAACTTCTTGGATATCGATGGCGAGGGCGCTCCCGGCGAACCCGATGACGGTGATGGCCGCCAGGATGGCACGTTTTAAAGTTCGGTACATCGACTTCAGTCCTGCGTGTGTCGGCGGGGGCCGTCAGGCGGGGTTTTCGACGAGAAGGCGCGCGGTGACCTTGCCCTTGGCGGCAAGGAAGCGCTGGGCGGCGCGCTGCACGTCCTCGGCGGTGACGGCGGCAATCCGCGAAGGCCACTCTTGCACATCCTCCACCGTGGAGCCGGTGGTGAGAGCCGCGCCAAAGATGCGGGCAAGGGTCGCCTGGCTGTCCTGCGCAAAAATCACGCCGGCAAGGGTCGTGGTCTTTGCCTTTGCGAGCTCATCCTCGGTGATGCCGTTTTGCGCAAGGTCGGCAAGAATTTCGAGCGCTCGGTCCTCTAACGTCTCCAGCGAGACCCCTTCTTGGGGCGTGCCGTAGATGATGAAGCGCGTGTCATCCACCGAGTTGGACTGGTAGTAGGCGCCGATCGAGGTGGCGACAGGTTCTTCCCGCACGAGGGCGGTGTAGAGCCGGCTGGTGTTGGTGCCGCCCAACACTTCGGCCACAATATCAAGGGCTTCCCCGTCACCCGGCGCTGCGGTCGCGTAGCTCGGAACAAGCCAGGCGATTTGCGTGGAGGGCTGGCGCACCCGCGGGTCGGAGAGGCTGACCATGCGGTCCGCGCGGATGGGCTGGGCTTTTGGCCGGTTGCGCGGCGGGGTCGGGGTGGCGTCGCCCACCTTGCCGTACGTGTCATCGGCGAGCGTGCGGATTTCGTCCACAGTCACATCGCCGGCAATCACGAGGATGCCGTTGGAGGGGCGGTAATGGTCGCGGTAAAACGCGATCGCATCCTCGTGGGTGAGCGCGGACACTTCATCGGGCCAGCCGATGATGGGGTCACCGTACGGGTGGTTCACATAAAGCGCGGCGTCCATCGCCTCGCCAAGCTCGGCCGAGGGGCGCGTTTCCACCCGCGATCGGCGCTCTTCAAGCACAACATTGAGTTCAGGCGCGCTCACCTCTTCGGAGAGGACGAGGCCCTGCATCCGGTCCGCCTCCAGCGCCATCATCTGGCCAAGGTGCTCTTTGGCAACTTGTTGGAAATAGCCGGTGTAGTCGTTGGAGGTGAAGGCGTTTTCCCGCCCGCCAACGCGCGACACAATGTGCGAAAAGCCGTCAGGGTTCGCGTCGGTGCCCTTGAACATCAGGTGTTCCAGGTAGTGGGCGATGCCCGATTTGCCGGGCGGCTCATCGGCGGAACCCACGCGGTACCACATCATGTGGGTGACGATGGGCGCCCGGCGATCGGGGATGACCACCACCTCAAGACCATTGTCGAGGCGGAAGGTTTCAGCGTCCGGGGCGATCACAAGGTCGCCAAGGTCGACGGGCGCGGCGGCGGAGGGGAAGGTTGAAAGGCTCACAGCCCCAAGCACTAGCCCGAACAGGGCACCTTTCAAAGCCATCGCCGTCCTCCTTGTGACGGCGATGGGATAAACCGGGGATTGTCCCCCGGCCACTGAATTGTTCGTAACTCCCCGCCTACTGCGGCGCGCGGGGGGTCTTGTTCTGTTTGTTGAGCGTGGGCGCGTTGCGGTAGGCGCGCTTTTTGGCCCACTCCGAATTTTCAATGTCGCCCTCTTCCGGCAGTGCGGCAGAGGCGGCGGGCGTGCGATAGGCGGTCGGCGGCTGGATGAGGTATTCGCGCGGGGCGGCCGTGCCATCATCGGCAAGAACGGCAGCGCCTGCGCGGCGAATGCGAAGGATGCCGGTGCGCTCCTCGCCGTTGCGGGCGCTGGTTTGCTCACGGTCGCGCAAAACATCACCCGCGGTGGGGCCCTGGGGCGGCTTGGCGAGCGCTTCGGCCGGCAAGCGTGCGCGGGCAGAGGCGGTGCGCACGGCGCCAGACCCATCTTCGCCCGACAACAGCTCGCGCAAGCGCGTGCGGCGCTGGCGCTCGGCGTCCGCATGGTCGGTGGGGAAGTTCACCGCAGCCTCGGCCGCATTCGTCCCATTGCGGGGGGAGGGGAGCTGTGTGCTCGACGGCATCGCGAGCGGCGCGCGGGGGCGATAAGCAAGCTTTGACTTTGCCTTGGGCGCGACGCCGGCGTGCTGCATGGCCGTCTTGAACATGTTGAAACCGCCCGGCTCTTTCTCGGTGGTCTCCACATCGTCGTAGAAATAGTTGTAGCTCGTGTTGCAGCCGGCGAGCGCGAGGCTGGCGGCAAGAACGGCAATCACACGCAGCGTCATGGTTCACTCCACGGGGGGCAACACGCCCGCCACCGTTGCATCGCGCCAGAACGGTGGACAGTCAACGGATTGCACGCCTTCGTTTCCAACTGGTGCATTTTGGCCACAGATTTTTACGCCCGCCATCAGGAGGGCGTTAACGCGCGGCGCGGGCGAAGGCTGTCCCACAAAAGCGCGATCACGCCGAACACGATGGCCGCGTCCGCGACGTTAAAGATGTACCAGGACCAGTCGCCCCAGTGGAGGTGCACAAAGTCGACCACCGCGCCGTAGGCGACCCGGTCCACAAGGTTGCCCACCGCCCCGCCGACGATGCCGGCGAGCGCAAACATCACCAGCTTCACTTTTGCGCGGTAAAGCCAGACGGCGAGCGCTGCCGTGCCCGCTGCGGTGATGGCGACAAGGAGCCAGCGCCCGGCGCCTTCGGTTTGGAAGAGGCCGTAGGAGATGCCGCGGTTCCACACCAGCGTGATGTCGAGGAACGGGGCAACGGCGATTGCCCCGTTCGAGAAATCGGCGCCGTGGAGGACCCAGAGTTTTGTGGCCTGGTCCACCACGAAGATGCCGAGCGCCAACAGGAGCGCGGTGCCGCGGCGCGCCATCAGGCCCCTTCGATCTCCGCCATGGCCGCCGCGTCCCGGGGCGAAAGATCCGGATAGCGCGGGTCGGCGCCCACATCGCCCGAGACGCGCCAGGAGCGGGCGCAGCGCGTGCCCACAGCGCGGCCCGGGACAACGCCGACGCCCGGCACCTCGGCGAGCGCAAAGTCGCCCGCCTGGGGCGCGCCCGCCTCAAGGGTGATGGCGGAGACGATGCAAACATCGGCAAAGTCCACCGCCTCGCAGGCCGCAAGGAGATCCGCATCTGCAATGCGAACGAGAGGGTGCGCCTCAAGGGAAGAGCCGATGCGCTTTTCCCGCCGCTCAACCTCCAGCGCGCCGGTGACGACGCGGCGCACACGCTTCACCTTGGCCCACTTTTCTTCCAGCCCATCGTCCCGCCAGGCGGGGTCTGCGGCATAAAAGAGTTCCAGATGCACAGAGCCCTCGCGGCCGGCCGAGGCAAACGCCTCCTCCATGGTGAAGGGGAGGAGCGGGGCAAGCCACGTGGTGAGCGCATCGAACAGGGCGGACACGGTGTAGAGCGCGGCGTGGCGGCGCGGGCTCGACGGCGCGTCGCAGTAAAGCGCGTCCTTGCGGATGTCGAAGTAGAAGGCCGAAAGCTCGACATTGGCAAAGGTTGTGAGCGTGTGGAGGACATGCGCGTAGTCGAACCTTCGGTAGGCGGCGCGAATGTCGGTGTCGAGCACGGCCAGGCGGTGGAGCATCAGCCGCTCAAGCTCGGGCGCTTGCGCGGGGTCCACCGGCACGTCCGGCATGTGGGCGAGTGTTCCCAGCATCCAGCGCAGGGAGTTGCGCAGCTTTCGATAGCTGTCGGCAACGCCTTTCATGATTTCGCCGCCGATGCGCTGGTCGGCGGTGTAGTCTTGGCTCGCAACCCACAGGCGCAGGATGTCGGCGCCGTACTGTTTGATGATGTCCTGGGGCGCGATGGTGTTGCGCAGGGACTTTGACATCTTGCGCCCGTCCTCGGCCATCGTAAAGCCGTGGGTGACGACAGTGTCGTAAGGTGCGCGGCCCCTTGTCCCGCAGCTTTCAAGCAGTGACGAGTGGAACCAGCCGCGGTGTTGGTCGGACCCCTCTAGGTAAACGTCGGCGGGCCATTTGAGGTCGGGCCGCCGCTCCAGGCAAAAGGCGTGGGTGGAGCCTGAATCGAACCACACGTCCAAGATGTCGGTCACCTTCTCATAGGCGTCCGGGTCGTGGTCGGGGGCGAGGAAGCGGGCGGCAGCCTCGTCGTGGAACCAGGCGTCGGCGCCCTCGGCCTCAAACGCCTCGCCGATGCGCGCGTTGACGGCCGCGTCCTGCAGCACCGCGCCGGTCTCCTTGTGGACGAAGACGGTGATGGGGACGCCCCATGCGCGCTGGCGCGACAGCACCCAGTCGGGCCGGTTCTCGATCATCCCGCGCAGGCGGTTTTTGCCCGCGGCGGGCACAAAGCCCGTGTCGTCGATGGCGGCGAGCGCGCGGGAGCGCAGCGTCGTCCCATCCTCAAACGGCTTGTCCATGGAGACAAACCACTGCGGCGTGTTGCGGAAGATGACCGGCTTTGCCGACCGCCACGAGTGCGGATACGAGTGTTTTAGACGCCCCCGCGCGACCAGCGCGCCCGCCTCCACCAGCGCGTCGATGACGACTTTGTTGGCATCCCCCTTCTTGCCCTCATCGGTGATGACCTGCGCGCCCTCAAAGCCTGGCGCATCCTTCGTAAACCGCCCGTCCGCGCCCACCGGATAGGGGATTCTTGTGTCAACGCCCATCGCCTCGAGGGTGGCGCGGTTGCTCGTCCAAGCCTCAAAGTCTTCCGCGCCGTGGCTGGGGGCGGTGTGCACAAAGCCCGTGCCCGCCTCGTCCGTCACATGGTCGCCGGCAAGGAGCGGGACGGCAAAATCATAGCCCCGTTCGGCAAACGGGTGGGCGGCTGTGGCACCGGAGAGATCGCCGGCCGCAACATCGCCGACCCGGCGGAACGCGCCGACCCGTGCTGAGCCCATCACGGTTTCGGCCAGGCGATCGGCCACCACATAACGCGCGCCGGGCTTGGCCCAGTTGTCGTCCGCCGCCTCCGTCACCTCGTAAAGGCCGTAGGGCAGGTTCGGCGCAAAGCAGATTGCGCGGTTGCCGGGGATCGTCCACGGCGTTGTCGTCCAGATGAGGACCGAAGCGTCGAGCGCCTTTGTGGGGAAGGCGACCGTGATCGTGTCGGACTGATAGTCGTGATACTCGACCTCGGCCTCGGCAAGGGCCGTGCGCTCCACCACCGACCACATCACCGGCTTTGACCCGCGGTAAAGCTGGCCGCTCATGGCAAACTTCATGAGCTCGCGGGCAATGTCGGCCTCGGCGAGATAGCTCATCGTCAAATAAGGGTCGGCAAAGTCGCCGATGACGCCAAGGCGCTGGAACTCTTCCCGCTGGACGCCGAGCCAGTGCTGGGCGAATTCGCGGCACTCGCGGCGGAATTCGACGACAGGCACATCGTCCTTGTTGCGGCCCTTGGCACGGTAGGCGCTCTCCACCTTCCACTCGATGGGGAGGCCGTGGCAGTCCCAGCCGGGCACATAATTGCTGTCGTAGCCCAGCATTTGGTGGGAGCGGGTCACAAAATCTTTCAGGATTTTGTTGAGCGCGGTGCCGATGTGGATGTTGCCGTTGGCGTAAGGCGGGCCATCGTGGAGCACGAACTTTTCGCGCCCCGCGGCGGCCTTGCGCTGGCGGGCATAAAGGTCGGCCCAACTTTCCAGGATGCCGGGCTCCTTTTTGGGAAGGCCCGCGCGCATGGGAAATTCGGTCTTCGGCAGGAAGAGGGTTTTGGAATAGTCGCGGCCGGTCTCGCCGCTGTCAGCGGTCAGCGTCTCGCTCATGGGTCACTTGTTCGGGTTGCGGCGCGCCCTTTCGCTTCCAAGGGTCGCCCAAAACGGTCACGCGGCGCATCAAAAGCGGGTGCGCCAGGCGGGCGGAGCCAAACGGGGAACCCGCCGCCGTTGGCTCCCACAAGCCGGCGGACGGGCGTCAAATTCGAATAATGCGCCGCGCGAAAAGGGTCATGGCGGGGGTGATACACCCTTCCGCCCCGCGCCTAAAGGATTTTGACCGCGAAATAGCGCGTAAAAAGCTGCGGCTCACCGATGAGATAGGTCCGCGCCGGCCCCGCCTCCTCCAGAAGCGTCCACTTTGTGCCGGCCAGATCGTCCATGACGGGCACAAAGCCCTGCTCGCGAAACGTGTCCTCCCGCAGGGTGAAAACGCCGACGCCGCCGGGTTTTGTGACCCGGCAAAGCTCGTGAAGGCTGCGCGGCGGGGCGTGGCCGGGGCCAAAGGCGCCCACGCACGCAAAGCCGGCAAACGTGTCATCCTCGAAGGGGAGGGCGGCAAGGTTTGCATCCCGCAACGTGTCGTAGACGCCAAAGCGCGCGGCGCCGGTGCGCATCTTTGCCGAAATGTCGCACCCGACGAGGCCCGAAAAGCCGAGCACGCTCAGCATCTCGCCCACAAGGCCGGTGCCGCAAGCAGCATCCAGGATGGGGCCATCGGCCGGCATGTGCCGCGCCAGGAGCGCTGCCGCAATGAACGGCTGGCGCATCCCTTTGGCAAGGTTTTCCGCCTCGTAGGTCTGCGCCCAGCGGTCGTAGGTCTCGCGCGCCTCTTCGACCGTGTCAGCGCCCCACACGGCGGCAAGGTTGGGGTCGCGCGTCAAACCTTGTCCAACAAAGCCGCCGCGCCCGACGCCTCCGCCTCCGATGGCACCTCCTCAATGTTGAGGAGTTTGACGACACCTTCCTCCACCAACATCGAATAGCGTTTTGACCGCACGCCCATGCCAAAGCCGGACGCATCAAGGTCAAGCCCAACGGCGCGGGTGAATTCGGCCGACCCATCGGCCAAAAACGTGATCTGGCCCTCGTTGCCGCTGGACTTCGACCACGCGTCCATCACGAACATGTCGTTCACCGACACCACCGCGACCTCGTCGATCCCCTTGGCCTTGAACGCGTCCACCCGCTCCAAAAAGCCCGGCAGGTGGTTGCGGTCGCAGGTGGGGGTGAACGCACCCGGCACGCCGAAGATGACGACCTTGCGGCCCGCGGTCAGTTCCTCGGTGGTGATTTCGGTCGGCCCGTCGCCGGTCATCATCTTGAAGGTGGCGTTCGGCAGCGTCTCGCCGACTGCGATCGTCATGGTGGGGTCTCCTCGCGTTGCTGAATACTGTCATAGGGGCGAACGGCCCCGGTTGCGAGCCCATGGGCGCCAAGGCTTCACGGCGGCCCCGCCTGTGTTAGGTTCTGAAAAACCGGAGCCAAGCCCGATGGACGCGACCGACGGCTACCTGGAAGGCCACTGCCTCATTGCCATGCCGCAAATGGCCGACCCGCGCTTTGAACGGTCGGTCGTGTTTTTGTGCGCCCATTCCGAAGACGGGGCCATGGGCATCATCGTCAACAAGCCCGCAAAGAATATCTCATTTGTCGAGCTTTTGACCCAGCTCAACGTCATCGACGATGAGGACATTCGCCTGCCCGACACCGCGCTGCGCGTCCCCGTCCACACCGGCGGGCCGGTGGAGACCGGGCGCGGTTTTGTCCTCCACACGCCCGACTTTCGCTTGAAGGAGGCAACGCTCACCACCCGCGGCGATATCTGTTTGACGGCAACGGTTGAGATCTTGCGCGCCATCGCCCGCGGCGGTGGGCCGGGCAAGGCGCTCCTCGCGCTTGGCTATGCCGGTTGGGCGCCCGGCCAGCTGGAGAACGAAATCACCAGCAACGGCTGGCTGCACTGCGAGGCAGACCACGATCTCCTCTTCGCGCCGGACCTTGATGTGAAGTACGACCGGGCCATCGCAAAGCTTGGCTTCGATCCGCGCCTGTTGTCGAGCGCGGCGGGCCACGCCTGAGGCAGGCGGGCAGGTTGACTTCATCGTGATGAGCGCGCTTTTCGATGGTCCGACCTGTCGAGGATCTTGACCCGTGCAGTACGTGTCCACCCGGGGCGAGGCCCCCACCCTGTCGTTCAGCGAGGCAACGCTTGCCGGCCTTGCCTCCGACGGCGGCCTTTATGTGCCCCACACCTACCCGCGCTTCTCGGTTGATGAACTTTATGACCTGCGCGGCGCCCCCTATGAGCGCGTTGCCCACGCAGTTATGACCCGCTTTGCCGCCGGCAACGTGGCCGACGAAGACATGGCCGACGACATCAACGCCGCCATGGCAACCTTCGTCCATGCCGCCCGCGTGCCCCTCATCCAGATCGGCCCGCGCGACTTTCTGCTCGAACTCTTCCACGGGCCAACGCTCGCCTTCAAAGACGTGGCAATGCAGACCCTTGCCCGCCTGATGGACCGCATCCTCAAGGCGCGGGGCCGGCGGGCGACCATCATCACCGCAACCTCCGGCGACACCGGGGCCGCCGCCGCCGACGCCTTCCGCGGGCGCGACAATATCGACCTTTTCATCCTCTACCCCGACGGCCGCGTCTCCGACGTACAACGCCGCCAAATGACAACAATTGCCGACGACAACGTCACTGCCCTTGCCGTCGCGGGCGACTTTGATGATTGCCAGCGCATCGTCAAAGCGCTCTTCGTGGACCGCGCGTTCAACGAGCGGGTGGGTATGTCCGGCGTCAACTCCATCAATTGGGCGCGGGTTGCTGCCCAAGTGCCGTATTATTTTTATGCCGCGCTTGCCCTTGGCGGGCCAACGCGAAAGGTCGCCTTCTCCGTCCCCACCGGCAATTTTGGCGACGTTTTGGCCGGTTACGTTGCCCACCGCATGGGCCTTTGCGTCGACAAATTGATTGTCGCCACCAACCACAACGACATTTTGGACCGCGCGCTCAAAACCGGGACCTACGCGCCCGCCGGCGTTGCCCCCTCCACCTCGCCCTCTATGGACATCCAGGTCTCATCCAATTTTGAGCGGCTGCTGTTCGACCTTTCGGACCGGGATGCCGCCGCCATCCGCGCCCGCGTGCCCGGTGGCGCGTTCGACATTTCGCCACGGGAGCAGCGCCATATGGCGGGCCTCTTTGCGTCCGGCCGGGCCGATGATCGCGAGGTGGCAAGCACGATTGGACGGGTCTACCGCGAGACCGGCCTCATCATCGACCCGCACACCGCGGTCGGCGCAAAGGTCGCCTTCGAGAGCGACCTTGACGAGGACACCGCCCGCGTGACGCTGGCAACCGCCCACCCCGCAAAATTTCCCGATGCGGTGGAGGCGGCGTCCGGCGTGCGGCCAACGCCGCCCGCGCGCCTTGCCCATGTCCTCAATGCGCCGGAGCGCATGGTGCCCGTTGCGGCGGAGACGGCCGCGGTGGCCGCCGCCGTCCTCGACCGGTCCCGCGCGGTGACGGCATGAGCGCGGACGCCGGCATGCGCCTAACGCGCCTTCAAAACGGTGTGCGTGTGGTCACCGACCAGATGGCCCATGTGGATTCGGCCGCCATCGGTATTTTTGTGGCGACCGGCAGCCGCGCCGAGCGCGATGATGAGCACGGCCTTGCCCACTTCTTGGAGCACATGGCCTTTAAGGGCACCGCCACCCGCTCCGCCCGCGACATTTCTGAGGAGATCGAGCGGGTGGGCGGCGAAATCAACGCCTCCACCAGCGTGGAGACCACCGCCTACCACGCGCGTGTCCTCTCCGAGGACGTGCCCCTCGCCCTCGACATTTTGACCGACATTGTCAAAAACCCGCGCTTTGACGCCCAGGAGGTGGAGCGCGAGCGCGGCGTCATCCTCCAGGAAATCGGCGCTGCCGAAGATATGCCGGAAGACCGCGCCTTCGACGCGTTCCCGGAAGCAGCCTTCCGCGGCGCGCCCCTTGGCCGGCGCATTTTGGGCACCCGCACGGCCATCGAAGCCACCTCACGCGAGGCGCTCGCCGCCTTTTTCGCCCGCACCTATGCCCCCAACGCGATGACGGTCGCGGCCGCCGGCGCGGTCGACCACGACGCCATCGTCGCCGCCCTCGACGGCCGCCTTGGCGATGCGCCGGGTGGCAAGCCGGTGGACGCGGCGCGCTACACCGGTGGCACGGTGGGCGAGGCGAGCGACGGGGCCGAGGCCCACGTGATTGTTGGGTTTGAGGGCCTGCCGGCGGCGGCCAAAACGTCGGCGGCCGCGCAGGTGGCGGCGGTGGCGCTCGGCGGCGGCATGGCCTCGCGCCTCTTCCTTGCGCTGAGGGAAGAGCGGGGCCTTGTCTACGACACCTCCGCCTTCCACTGGGCCTTTGCCGACACGGGCGTCTTCGCGCTCCACTTTGCCACCGGGCCAGAGACCGCGGACGAGGCAACCGCCGTTGCGCTGGGCGCGCTCACCGACCTCTCCCACCGGCCGGGGGAGGCGGAGGTGGCGCGCGCAAAAGCCCAGCTTCGGGCCGGCCTCCTGATGAGCCGCGAGAACTGCGCCTCGCGCATGGGCCAGGCCGCCCGCAGCCTCATTGTCCACGACCGCGTGTTGACGCGCGATGAGCGGCTTGAAACCCTTGCCGCCGTGACGCCCGAGGATGTGGCAACCTTCCTGTCGGCGGCGCTCGAAACCCCGCCGACATTGACGGTCGTGGGCGCCGACACCGCCGCCCTCGACGCGCGCGTCAAAGGGAGCCTTCCCCCCACCATGGGCGCCGCGTGAGCGCCCTTCACCGAACACGTCCCGTGCGTGGCAGCGCGGCCCTCAACGAGGGAACGCGCCTTGTGGGCCGCAAAACCACGCTCAAAATGCCCGTCTCCGCCGACTATGCCGCCTGGAGCCAACTGCGCGCCGAAAGCCGGCACTTTCTCAAACCCTGGGAGCCCACCTGGCCGCGCGATGACCTCACCCGCATGGCCTTTCGCCGGCGCCTGCGCCGCTATCACCGGGAAATTCGCAACGATGAGGGCTATGCCTTCTTTGTCACCGACACTGCCACAGAAACCCTTGTGGGGGGGATCACCCTTGCCCATGTGCGCCGCGGGGCCACCCAAGCGTGCTCCATGGGCTATTGGGCCGGGGAGCGGCAGGCGGGCCGGGGGCTGATGGCCGATGCGGTGCGCATCCTCATCCCATTTTGCTTCGAAACGCTCGGCCTTCACAGGATCGAGGCCGCAACGCTCCCCCACAATGAGCGCTCCATCCGCCTCTTAAAGCGCGTGGGCTTCACCGAGGAGGGCTTTGCCCGCCGCTTCCTCAACATTGATGGCGCCTGGCGCGATCACATCCTCTTCGGCCTTGTGGCCGGTGACACTGTCTTGCCCCCCGAGGCCCCCTAATGCGTGCGTTCTTGGCGATCCTCCTTTTGTGTTTGGCGGCCACCACCGCCCGGGCGCTGGAGCCTGTGCCCGTGGGGGAGGATGTGCCGGTGGTGGACCTTTTGCCCTTTGCCGAGCTCCAGCTTGACGAGATCGGCGACCTTCAAGTCTCCACCGCGCCGGACGCGGACGGCGTTGTCCAACGCATTGAAGTGCGCGCCACAACGCCCGACACGCGCCATTGGGCGGTGGTGGGCCTTCGCAACCCCGGCGACGGCCAGATCGACCGCCTTCTGGTCGCCCCCCACCATCGCCTGGCCAATTCCGGCGTCCTCGCGCCCGACCTTGGCGCGCCCCGCATCAACGCCATCACCCCCTCCGAAGGGTTCCCGCCCGAGCGCGTGCCCTCCACCGATGCCGACGTCTTCCTGATCACCCTCGATCCGGGCGCCACCGTCACCTACGTGATGGAGCTTGCCACCCCCAACCTTCCGATGCTGCGCCTTTGGCAGCCGGACGCCTTTTCCGACAGCCAAAACGCCTACACCCTTTATAAGGGCGTGGTCGTGGGCATTTCGGGGCTTTTGGCGCTCTTCTTCCTGGTGGTGTTCGTCATCAAGGGGCAGATGATGTTTGCCGCCGCGGCGGTGCTCGCGTGGACGGGATTTTCCTACATCCTCATCGACTTTGCCTTTCTCTCCACCATCCTGAACGAGAGGGTGACCGACCAGGCCGTCTTCCGCGCCTTTGCGGAGGCCATGCTGGTGTTGGCGCTGGCTGCCTTCGTGGTGAGCTATCTGAACGTCAAGCGCTGGCGGTTTCGAAACACCTACGCGCTGCTGATCCTGTTGCCGCTGGGGGCCGCCTCGGCGTGGCTTGCAACGTTTGACCCTGCGCTCACCGCCTCCACCGCCCGGGTCGCGCTGGCGCTGGTGGCGCTGGCGGGCCTCTTCCTCATCCTGGTCGCGGCCATCCGCGGCAATGAGCGGGCGGTCATGCTCCTTCCCACCTGGGGGCTCTTGATTGCCTGGATCACGGGCGCGGCGATGACCGTGGGCGGCGACATCACCAACGATTTTGTCCAACCGGCGCTCAACGGCGGCCTCGTGCTTATCGTGCTCCTCATCGGCTTCACGGTGATGCAGCACGCGTTTGCGGGCGCCAGCATTGCCCCCTCCCTCGCCAAGGACGTGGAGCGGGATGTGATGGCCCTTGCCGGCTCCGGCGACACCTTCTGGGATTGGGATGTGATGCGCGACCGCATTGCTTGCGGCCCCGAGGTGGAGCATCGCCTGGGCCTTGAACGCGGCGACCTCCAGGCCGCACCCCAAGACTGGTACCCCGTCATCCACCCCCAGGACCGCGACCGGTTCCGCGCAACGCTGGACGCTGCCATCGAGCGCCGGCGCGGCCGCATCAACGACCTTTTCCGCTTTCGCGGCGTGGACGGTCATTTCCGCTGGTTTCGCCTCGCCGCGCGCCCGGTGATCGGCACCACCGGCGAGATCATCCGCTGCGTGGGCACCATGCACGATGTGACGGAGGCCAAAACCATCGAGGAGCGTCTGCTCCATGACAGCGTTTACGACAACCTCACCGGCCTTCCCAACCGCCACCTCTTCCTCGACCGTATTGAGATGGCGCGCGCCTGGTCCAACGAGGAGACCGCCGAATGCCTTTATGTGGCAATCGTCAACCCGGACGCGTTCTCCGAGCTCAATGACACCTTTGGCACATCGGTGGGCGATTCCGCGCTCCTCACCATCGCGCGGCGCCTGTCGCGCATCTTGAAGCGGCACGATTCCATCGCGCGCCTCTCCAGCGACGGGTTCGGCATCTTGGTCTATTGCGACCCCGGCAAGCTTGACGAGTTCACCGACCGGGTGCGCGAAACCCTTGCAACGCCAATCCCATTTGCGGACGAAGAGATCATCATCAAAGTCTCCATCGGTGTTGCGCGCATCGACCTGAAGGCCGAGAGCGCCACCGAAATTCTCGACAATGCCGAGCTTGCGCTGCGCCGCGCCAAACGCCAGGGCGGCGACACAGCCGAGCTCTTCGATCCGCTGATGCGCCGGCTCAACATGTCAGGCCGCAGCCTGGCGCGGGACCTCAAACGCGCCATCAGCGAAGAGAAGGTGAAGCTCGCCTTCCGCCCCATACAAGACCTCGAGAAAGGCGGTGTGGTGGGCTACGAGGCGCTCCCCACCTGGCACCACCCGCTCCAGGGCCCGCTCGGCTGGGCGGAGCTTTTGGAGCTTGCCTCCACCGAAGACCTTGCTGTCCAACTGGCGCTCACCACCATGGAGCGGTGCACGCAAACGCTCGCCGCCTGGCGCCAAGCGGGCCGGGGCTTCTCGCTCCTTCTGCCGCTCCCCCATGGGGATGCGCTGCGCTCCGAACTCATCGGCGACGTGAAGACCGCCATTGCCCGAAACCGGCTCGACTTTGGCGCCCTCCAGCTTGGGGTGCCCGAGGACCTTGTGTCCGGCAACCCGGAGCTTGCCGTCCAGCTCTTTGGCCGCCTGCGGGATGTGGGCGCGAGCCCTTGGCTGATTGACTTTGCCCGCCGCACCACCGCGCTCCCCAACCTTGCGCGCCTGCCGGTCGATGGCGTGCGTTTCCACGCGGGGCTGACGGTGATTGAAGCGTCGAACCCCAAAAAAATCCGCCTGGCGGCCTCGCTCTTTCGCACGGTGACGGCGCTGGAGGCCAAGGTGATGGTGGGGGGCGTCCAAAACCTCAACGAGGCGAAGGCGCTGCACCAGATGGGCGCGCGCTACGCCGTTGGCGGCGCCTTCGGCCGGCCGGTGAGTGCAAACGCGGCCGTTTCCGCCGCGGTTCCCCAGGCGGCCGCTGCGGAATAGTTGAGTGTTGCGCGCCCGCAACAGTTCCCTGATTCGCAACTTGAACTTGGCCGTTAACGCCCCGCTCACCCTCCCCGGCAAGACCTGAGGCACGCCCGGCAGGCGCACCGGGCGCGCAAGCGTTCAGCGTTATTAAAGCGGCGGTGAAAATAGCCTGAAACACGACCAAACGTGGCCAATTTTAGGCAGTTTGCGGCCGAACCGTTGGCAAACGGTTGGCCAATCCCGCCACGGTCCCGTTTACGCCGCCCCCGCCACAACCCGTGACGCCCGCTATCTGGGCAGCGCGAAGGAGTTGTGTCGTGAGTGTCGTGCGGTTTTTGTCTTGGTTCCTCTTGGCCATCGTGACGGTGGCCTATCTTCTGATCCCCGTGGGCCTTGGCGCCCAGTTGACGCTCGCGGTCTACGCGCTCGGCGTGCTCCTCTTCATCCAGCTCTTTGGGCCGCGGCCCTGGGCGCGGCAGCTGTTCGTCGCCATCGTGTCGGTGTTGATCGTAAAATATCTCGCGTGGCGCATCACCGAGACGCTGCCCCCGGCGCACAACCCGTTCGACTTTGCCGCCGCCATCGCCCTCTTCACGGCCGAGCTTTATTCGATCCTGATGATCTACCTGACGATGTTCGTCGTCATCGATCCGCTGGAGCGCAAAAAGGTAACGCTCAGCCCCACCTATCGGCCCACCGTTGACGTCTTCGTCCCCACCTACAACGAAGATGTCGACCTTGTGGCAAACACCCTCGCCGCCGCAAAGGCCATGGACTATGAGGGCGCCCGCCTCACCGTTTACCTGCTCGACGATGGCGGCACGAACCAAAAGCTGACCCAGCAAAACACCACGCGGCGGGAGGCGGCCATCACCCGCAGCCTCGCGCTGATGGAGATCTGCAACAAGCTGGACGTGCGTTACCTGGCACGCTCGAAAAATGAGATGGCCAAGGCCGGCAACCTCAACCATGGCCTTGCCCATTCCGATGGTGAGCTCATCGTCGTCCTCGACGCCGATCACGCCCCCCGGCGCGACTTCCTTTTGAAGACCGTTGGCCACTTTGAGGCGGACGAAAACCTCTTCATCGCCCAGACGCCCCACGCCTTCCTCAACGAAGACCCCATCGAGCGGAACCTTGGGATGCCCCGCACGATGCCGGGCGAGCACCAAATGTTTTATCGCTCGCTCCAAAAGGGGCTCGACAGCTGGAACGCGTCGTATTTTTGCGGGTCGGCCGCCGTTATCCGCCGCGCTGCGCTGAAAGAGGTGGGCGACTTTGCCGGTCTCTCGGTGACCGAAGACTGTGAAAGCGCGCTCGAGATGCACCGCCGGGGCTGGAACTCCCGCTTTATCGATGAGCCGCTGATCTGGGGCCTTCAGCCCGAAACGTTTACGGCGCTGATGGAGCAACGGGCGCGCTGGTGCTCGGGCATGCTGCAGATTTTCATCCTCAAAAACCCGCTCTTCAAGCCCGGCCTCACCATGGCGCAGCGCCTCGCCTACTGCACGACCTGCCTTTACTGGCTCTTCCCGCTGGCGCGTCTCACGTTCGTCTTCGCGCCGCTCCTTTACATCTTCCTCAACATGGAGATCTTCGTCTCCTCCACCGACCAGTTCATCGCCTATGTGGCGCCTTACATGACAGCGGTGATCCTCCTCCAGTCGTTCCTTTATGGCAAAGACCGGTGGCCCTGGATGTCGGAGGTCTACGAATATCTCCAGTCCGTTCACCTCTGGAAGGCGATCGGCAAAACCGTCATTGCCCCCCGCGCCCCCCGCTTCAACGTGACGCCCAAGGGCGCAACGGTGGGCAAAGCCACCATGTCGTCGCTGGCGTGGCCCTACTTCGTGATCTTTGCGATCCTTGTGGCGGCGCAAATTGTGGCGGTGCTGCGCATCGTGTCCGGGGAGGACAACTCGCTCCTCTTCATCGTGGCGGGGTGGAACGCGCTGAACGTGATCATCGCCGGGATGGCGCTGGGCGCGGTCTGTGACCGGCGGGAGCTTCGCACCGCGGCGCGCTTGCCGGTCGCCCGCAACGCAAAAGTGCGCGTTGCCGGTGCCGTGGTGGATGCAAAAATCCTCGACGTGTCCCAGTCCGGCGTTCTGGTCGAATTTTCCGGCTTTGACCGGGCGATTGCGCCGGGCGAGCGCTTGTCCCTCATTGTGAACCGCCGCGAGGGCCGGGTGGAGACCGCCATCACCGTGCGTCGTCGCGCGGGCAAAAAGGGCGAGAAGCGCTTTGGCGCCAGCTTTGAGAGCACCGATGCCACCGCTTACCAGGCCATCGCCGCGCTGATGTGCGCCGAAAATGCCGCCCGCACCGCAACACGCCGCAAAATGTGGGACCGGCGCCGCCCGATGCTCATCTGGACGGGCGAGTTCTTGGTCCATGCTGTGCGCGCAGCGGTCCGCGGGCTCACCTTCGGCTGGCGCGCCCACAAGGGTCGCCGCGCGCAAAAGCCGAGCCGCGAGGCGCTGGCCCGCGCGTTCCCGGCAACCGCCATTGCCGCGCTCATCCTCGCGACCGGCCTTGTGGTCGACGCGCGGGCCGAGGGGCTGCGCCACCTGCCGCTCCCGGGCGAAGGCCTCGTCCTCCAGGGCGAGTGGGCGGATGCCTCCGTGCCCATCCACTTTGAGGCGGCCGATGTGGCGGTGGGCGCAAAGCTCAAAATCCGCGCCGAGATGAGCGCTGAGGCCCTTTTTGAGGCAACCTCGGTGGATGCGTGGGTGAACGGCCGGCTGATTGGCCGGGTGGAGGCCGCCCCGTCCGAAATCCGCGACACCGTGCTCATCATCCAGCCGGGCGTCTTGGCGCCGGGGTGGAACCGGGTGCGCTTCACCGCGCGCCACCAGCACCGCGTCTCCTGCGCCATCGATGCGGGCTACGCGCTGTGGACGCGCATTGATGCGGCGGCGACGGGCTTTCGCGTCCAAAACCAGATGGACCTGTCGCTTCCTTCGCTGCTCTCCACCGCGCCCACCACGGGCTTTGGGATGACCGCGCCCGCCCACCCTCAGGACGCGACCCGGCTCGTCAATTTCGCCGCCGCCATTGCCGACCTTGGCGGCCTCTCAGCGCCCCGCGCAACGCCGCGCAGGGCCGAGAGCATCACACTCTCGGTCGCCGCCCCCACCACCGACTTCATGCCGGTGAAGGATCTCGACGGCGTGTTTGCCCGGCGCGAGAACGGCGTGCTGGTGGAGCTGCGCCTTGATGCGCAAGGCGCTGACCGGCACCTTGCGCGCCTCTCGGTGCTTGCCAGCCAAGCGCCCATCGTGGGCTCGCCTGAGGGCGTTGAAGCGCGGCAGCGGCGCGCCCTTGCGCCCAAAACGCTCGGCGGCACCTACAGCTTTGCCGAGCTTGGCCACGACAGCCGCATGTTCGCCGGCCGCCGTTTTGTGGAAAAGCTGATCATCGACCTTCCCGCCGACATCGCGCCGACGGGCGACGAAAAGGTGACCCTCACGCTGACCGGCGCCTCCCGTCGCCTGCTGTCGGACGATGCGCGGCTTTCCATCAAGGTCAACGATGTGGGTGTGCATGAGCGCCCGCTCGACGGCGCGTCCGGCGCAGTGCTTGACGGCGTGCGCATCCCGCTCCCCATCGCCCCCTTCCGGGCGGGGCGCAATGTGGTGGCGATCGAGGCCGAGCTCATCGCGCCGGAGGACCATGACTGCCACCACGGCGTTGCCAACGTGACGCGCGGCCGGTTCTTCCTCTCCGGCGACAGCACGCTGTCGATCCCCTCTCTCGCCCGCGCCGGCACGGTGCCCAACCTTGCAGCGTTTTATTGGGCGGGCCTCCCCCACGCGGCAGAGGGGCGCACGAACCTTTATGTGCCGACCCGCCAGTCGTTTGCGACCGCGGCCACCCTTGCCATGACGCTTGCCACCCGCACCGACCGCGCCGCCACCTTCGACGTGCACCCCAATGTGCCGCAAAAGGGCGCGGCGGGGATTGCGGTGCAAACGTCGGCCGCCCCGCTGGCGCCCGCACCGCGGCAGGAGAAGCGCGGCTTTTGGGCCATCCTCGGCCTTGCCGATGAGACGCCCACCCCGCCGCCGGCCGCGCCCGCCAGCCACCCCATCGTGCTCTCCCAAGAGCTGGTCGACCAAAGCGAGGGGCGGCTTGACGCCATCACAACCCTCACGCGCCGGCGCACGCCCGCAACGCTCACCACGCTGGTGGCCGATGCGGACCACTTTGCCGACGCGCGCGACGGGGCGCTCGGCCTCATCGCCTTCCACCCCCACGGCCACCGCTTCACCTATGACGGGGTGGCCGCGCGGGGCGAGGAGGCGGCCCGGCCGATGCTCTTTGCCACCCACGCGCCCACGGTTTGGAACCTTCGCCGCGTGATCGGCAGCGTTTTGGGCCGTGACCAGCTCATCTACGTCATCGGCACCCTCATTCTCACCACCGCGCTTGGAATTGTCCTTGCGCTCTCTGCCCGCTCGCGCCGCGTCCGCCGCGACGCCACCACCGACCGTTAAGAAAGGCGGACAACATGCACACTTTAATCAAAACCGGTGCGGCGCTGACCGCCGCGGTCCTCGCCTTCAAGGCCTACGACGTGTTCGGCAATGCGCCGATGGAGGTGGAGGAATACCGCTGGACACCGCCGACGGTGGAGGCGGGGCTCGACGGTGGGCTCTTGCTGGCAAGCCACAACGCGCCGCCCCGCCGGTTCGCCTTCGGCCCCGCGGGCGCGCGCACAGAGGTCGCGCCGCCCACCATCTCAACCCAGGCGCTCTACCACTTTGCCGCCGCTGGCAACAACGACCTTTTGACCGCCGAATACCAGCGCCTGCGTGAAAAGCATCCCACGTTCTATGTGGACTTCAACACCCTGCCGCGCGGCGAGGAGGAGGGCGAAAAGCGCCTCTGGCAAGACCTTGGCGCGGGCGACACCGAGGGGCTGTCCGCCGAAATTTCGCGCCGAAAGTCCCGCCGGCCGGCCTATGAGCCGAGTGCGGAGCTTCGCCGTGCGGTCGCCAACGCCCATGCCCGCGACCAGATGGCGGCGGCCGAGGCGGCGCGCGATCACGCCCGCGTCGTCATGATTGCGGAGACGAACCCGCAGCTCATGACGTGCGACAATGTCCCGTTCCTGTGGTCGGTCGCGGAGGCGCTTGCCCACACGGGCCGCACCGGTGTGTCGCGCGCAGCGTTTGCGTTCATCTTGGATGACTGCGCCACTGAGGCGGAGCGTGTGGCAACCGTGCAAAAGGCGGCGGCCGTGCTGCCGGCGGCGGATGCGGAGGCGCTCGCAACGCGCCTAGATGATGCGGCCGTGGAGGCGGTGCGCGTTGGCCTTCACCGCGGCACCATCGGCGCCTGGCTCGACCACCACACCAAGAAGCGGGCCGACCGCTGCCCCGCCCGCGCCGATGCCTATGTGCCTGGCACGCGCACCACAACGGCGGACGCTGCGCAGGTTGCCGCCGATGCGCTTGCCAAGACGCCTGCCCTGCCTGAAGACGCAAAGCTCCTTGGCTGGTATTTTGTGAGCCTTGACCGCCCCGCGGACGCGGAAAATTGGTTCCGCAAAGCGCAAAACACCGGCGCCGGCCTTGAGGCGGTGGAGGGCCTGATGGCCGCGCTCATGGAAGGCGCGCGCCCCTTTGAGGCCTTCGCGGTGGGCGAGCCCCATGCCGAGGGTGACCGCCGCTTTGCCTGCCTCACCATGGGCGCAGCGGCCATGTCGCTCCCGCTGGCGCAGGACCCGCGGCCCTACGCGGCGTTCCTTGAAAAGGTTGCCGGCGGCTTTGAGGATGCCGGCGTTGCGGGGCAGCTTGGCTGGCACAAGTTCAACGTTGGCGAGTATGCCGCTGCAAAGCCGTGGTTTGAGCGCTCGCTCAAAATTGCGCCGAGCGATGCGGCGGCCACCGGCCTTGCCCTCGTGCACATTCGCCTTGGTAAAAAGGGCGCGGTGAAGGGGCTTGCCAAGCGTTATGGCAAGGGTTTTGCCACGCTCTCAAAGCTGGCGCACGACATGCGGCCCCGCGCGGTCCCCCGCAAGGCGCCGCGCTATGTAACGAAGCCCGCGCCCCAGCCCGTCAGCCAGGCCGAGCTTTTGATGCGCAGCGCAACGGTTGCCTTCCAGCGGCGGGAGTGGCTGCGGGCGATCGCCTTCCTCGACCAGCGCAAGGCGCTTGTGGGTGAGGGGCGCAACCTTCGCATGATGCGGGCGTGGGCGCTCCACAACGGCAAGCAGTATTTTCATGCGGTGAACGCGTTCACGGCGCTCAACCGGGAGCACTCCACCGACGAGACGCGCGAGGGCCTCTTCCACAGCCGGCGTGAGCTGCACAACATCTTCAACTGATTTCGCATTGCGAAACTGATCCCCGTTGCGGCGATGTGCCAGTCCTTGGCACATTGCCACACGGGCCCTCCCGTGGGACTGTCGTCAGGCTTGATTGACATCAACGCCCGTCACGATTGACCACCCGCGGAGGCCACCATGCCCGAGGCGATTGACGCACTGCTTCTCGCCCGGATCCAGTTTGCCTTCACGGTGGCGTTCCACTTCGTCTTCCCCGCCTTCACCATCGGTTTGGCGAGCTACCTTGCCGTTTTGAACGGCATGTGGCTGTGGACGCGGGACCAGGCGTATCTTCGCCTGTGGAAGTTCTGGGTCAAAATTTTTGCCGTCGCGTTCGCCATGGGCGTCGTCTCCGGCATCACCATGAGCTACCAGTTCGGCACCAACTGGTCGGTCTTTTCCGACCGGACGGGCCCCGTCCTCGGCCCGCTGATGGCCTACGAGGTGTTGACCGCGTTCTTCCTCGAGGCGGGCTTCCTCGGCATCATGCTCTTTGGGCGCGAAAAGGTGGGCGACACGCTCCACATGGTCGCTTGCCTCATGGTCGCGATCGGGACGGCAGTGTCGGCCTCGTGGATCTTGTCGGTCAACTCGTGGATGCACACGCCCGCCGGCTACACCATTGCCGAAAACGGGCAATTTTTGCCGGCCGACTGGTGGGCGATCATTTTTAACCCATCCTTCCCCATCCGCTTTGCCCACACGTTGACGGCGGCCTACCTCACGACCGCGTTCATCGTGGGCGGGGTGGGCGCCTATCACCTCCTTCGCGGCGGCAACCGCAACAAGGGCGTGCGCGTGATGTTTTCCATGGCCATGTGGATGGCCGCCATCGTGGCGCCGATCCAGATCTTTTTGGGCGACATGCATGGGCTGAACACGCTGGAGCACCAGCCCACCAAGGTGATGGCCATGGAGGGCCACTTTCAAAGCTATGAAAACGGCGCGCCGCTGATCCTGTTTGGCATCCCCAACCAGGCCGAGCAGCGGACCGACTATGCCATAGAGATCCCAAAACTTTCCTCGCTCATTCTAAAACATGATCTCAACGCCCCGCTGGACGGGTTCGACACTGTGCCGCGGGATGAGCAGCCGCCGGTGGCGATCGTGTTTTTCGCGTTCCGCATCATGGTGGGGATCGGCTTTTTGATGCTGGCCGTGGGGGCGTTTAGCCTGTGGTGCCGCTGGCGGCGCACGCTTTACGACAACCGCTGGCTCCACAGGGCAGCGGTGGTGATGGCGCCGTCCGGCCTCATTGCAGTGCTCGCCGGGTGGACGACGACGGAGGTGGGTCGGCAGCCCTATACGGTGTTTGGCGTGATGCGCACGTCCGAAAGCGTGTCGCCGCTCGCAACGCCCGCGGTCGCCACCTCGCTGGCGGCGTATGCGATCATCTATTTCATCGTGTTCGGCGCCGGCATTTTTTACCTTTTGCGCCTGATGGCGAAGCCCCCCAAACCGGGCGAGACGGGGATCGGCGCGGAGGATGGGCCGATCCGCACGGCCGGGATCACACCCGCGCCGCAGCTTGCCGAGGGCGCCGCGCCCCAGCCGGGGGAGTGAGGATGGACACGCTCACCGTCGACCTTGGCCTCCAAATCTCCATCAACCTCACGGTGGCGTGGGCCATCCTCCTGGCGCTCGCCATCTTCATCTATGTGGCGCTCGACGGGTTCGACCTTGGCCTTGGCATCCTCTACCCGTTCTATCCGGAAACGCGGGACCGCGACCTCATCATGAATTCGGTCGCCCCGGTGTGGGACGGCAACGAGACGTGGCTTGTGCTGGGCGGTGGCGGCCTTTTCGCCGCCTTTCCGCTGGCGTATGCGATCATCATGCCCGCGCTCTATCCGCCGATTATTGCGATGCTTTTGGCGCTCGTCTTCCGGGGCGTCGCGTTCGAGTTTCGCTGGCGCACGGTGCGGTGGAAGTGGGCGTGGGATTTTGCCTTCATCGGCGGTTCGACGGTCGCCTCCTTCACCCAAGGGGTGATTCTTGGCGCGCTCCTTCAAGGGATTACCGTCGATGGCCGCGCCTATGGCGGCGCGTGGTGGGACTGGCTTTCGCCGTTTTCCCTCGTGTGCGGGTTTGCGGTGGTGGCGGGCTACGGGCTTTTGGGGGCCACCTGGCTGAACCTCAAAACGGATGGCGAGGTGCAAGACAAATCCCGCCGCCTCGCCTGGATTTTTGGGCTGGCAACGGTGGGGTTCATCGTCCTCGTCAGCCTCTTCACGCCGTACCTTGACGCTGGCTATTTCGACCGCTGGCTCTCCTGGCCAAACATCCTTTACGTGGCGCCGGTGCCGTTCTTGGTGGCGCTCCTCACGGTGTTGTTGTTCCGCGCGCTGCGCAGCCACGAGAACGACCTGTGGCCGTTCGTGATTGCGCTGTCGCTCTTCTTCGTCACGTTCTGCGGGCTTGGCGTTTCCATGTGGCCCTACATCATCCCCACGGAAGTCACGATTTACGACGCGGCGAGCCCCTATAAATCGCAGCTCTTCATGTTTGTGGGCGCCGTCGTCCTGGTGCCGATCATCCTCGGTTACACCGCGTACGCGTACTGGGTGTTTCGCGGCAAACTCGATCCTGACGAGGGCTACCACTGAAGCGCCTCGCCTGGTTCGCCCTCCTTTACCTCTGCGGGATCGTTGTGATTTCCGCAGTGGCCTACGGCATTCGCGCGTTCGCTACATAAGCCGCGCGCCGTTGGGCACATCATGGTCGGGCCGCACGAGCACCACCGCGCCATCGGCGTCCATGAACCCCAGCGTCAGCACCTCTGACATGAACGGCCCAATTTGCCGGGGCGGAAAGTTCACCACAGCCATCACCCGCGTCCCCACCAGCCCCTCTGGGGTGTAGTGCACGGTAATCTGCGCCGAGGATTTTTTGACGCCCACCTCATCGCCAAAGTCGATCCGCAGCTTGATGGCGGGCTTGCGCGCCTCAGGAAATGGCTCTGCGGCGATGACGGTGCCGATGCGGATGTCGACCGCGAGAAAGTCGTCAAAGGTGATGGTGTCGGTCATGGGAGGGCCGTGAAGATTGAGGATCGCGACGCCGATCCCCTTAACCCCTTCCTTTGGTGAGATCGAGAGACGCGACCTTCCCCGCAAACCCGCTTGGCGGGTTTGCGCATCTTTTGATGCGCTACTGGCCAACAGGCCAGTTGCGTGGAGCCGACCACCTCCGAGAGAGCCTCAGGTGGGGTCGGGAGCGGGGCCCCCCGGTGCCGCCGGCTTGATGTCCGCGTCGGGCGAGGAGGGGGTTTCAGGCGGAAGTTCCGTCCCGGTCGGCCCATCGCTGACAGCGGGTTGCTCGGCCTCCGGCGCGGTCGCGCGCTGGGCCGGCCCGCTCGAGGGGGCATCGTGATCTTCAAGGACGGCATCGCCGAACAGGCGCGCAAAACGCCCGTGGCGGGTCTCAAGCTCGCGCAAAATCTTGTCGAGGGCGGCCATGGTTTTGGGCATCCCCGGTTCGTCTTCGTCGACGAAAACGCGCAGCACCTTTGCGTAGGACGCGACGAGCCCGTGGACGGCAAGCCGGCCCCGCCAGCCGGAGACCGAGAGGCGCGCGGCGGCCAGCATCCAGGCCTGGCTGCGGCCCTCGATGGTGGCGAGCGTCATGCCGAGCGCTGGGTCTTTGCGGCCGGCGCGCAGGAGGGCGGCGATGGCGTCGCGGTGGGGGCGCAGCGCATCGAGGCGCGCCATCAGGACATCGAACAAGCGGTCGCGAGGGGCTTCGTCGGCCATGTCGCTCATGTCGGCGGCCAGCACCTGCGCGTCGACGCGCTTTGCAAAGGCGGCAATGATCGCAATGCGGCTGGCGAAATGGGCGCGCAACGTGGCGAGCGAGACGTCGGCCTCGCGGGCGATGGCGTGGACGGTGACCGTGTCATAGGGCCGGTCAGACAAAAGCGTCAGCATCGCATCGATGATGCGGTTCGCATCGGCGGTCGGCATGGTGTTTTCCTCAGGCGCCCAACTCTTTGGAGCGCTTGGCTGCCGCCGTTACCGCCTCGGTCATCAACCGCGAAAGCGCGCCCGAATCCCGCAAAACGCCGAGGGCGGCCGCCGTCGTGCCCCCTTTTGACGTGACATTTGCCCGAAGGGTGCCCGGATCAAGCGGACTGCGCCCAAGGAGCGCAGCCGAGCCGACCACGGTTTGGCGGGCAAGGTCGGCGGCAAGCTCGTCCGGCAGCCCCGCCGCGCGCCCCGCCTCGCCAAGGCACTCGGCAAGGTGGAAGAGGTAGGCGGGGCCGGAGCCGGAGACGGCCGTCACCGCGTCCATCAGCGCCTCGTCCTCGATCCACCACACTTTTCCGGTCGCCGTCAAAAGCGCGTTGGTGACCGCAACGTCGCCGTCCGACACGCCCTTTCCGATGGCAACCAGCGCCCCTTCGCCGATGCTGGCGGGGGTGTTGGGCATCACGCGCACCACGGGTGGCGGGCCCAGACTGTCGAGCGGTCGGCCGGCGGCGACCGAGATCACCAGTGTTTCGGTGGTGCGACAGGGCGCGAGGGTCGGCAAAACCTTTACGATCTGATGGGGTTTCACGGCCAAAATGATCGCACGAGCGGCGACGGAAGGGGCGGCGCCCACGACGCTCACCCGCGAAAGCGCGTCGTCCTCAGGGTCGGGCGAGGGCTCGATGACAATCGTCGCGGCAGGGTCGAGACCCTTGTCCAGCCACCCGGCGAGCATGGCGCCGCCCATCTTCCCCGCGCCCACCAGGACGAGGGGGTTTTGCGGCGAAAACGCCTTCACGCTTCGCCGACGGTCTCGAAAAGGGCGCTTTCCAGCGCTTCGTTGGCGGTCTTGCCCGCCCACACCACGAACTGGAAGGCTTGGTAGTGGCTGTCGCAGGTTTCGACCGCGTGGGTGAGGAGCGCCTGCACATGGTCGCTCGCCGGCACATCCGCCCCGCCCAAAAGCTGCGTGTGGCGGAAGATGACGACGCCCTCCTTCGACCAAAGGTCAAAGTGGCCCATCCACATGCGCTCGTTCACTTGGGCCAGAAGACGCACCACCTCGGTGTGCCGCGGCTCGGTCACCTTGAGGTCGAACGCGACGGCCACATGGAGGGAATCAAACTCCTCCATGTGCGTGAAGGCGACATGGTACGCGCTCCACCGGCCGGCGATGGAGATGGTGATTTCATCGTCGCCGGCGCGCTCATAGGTCCAATCGTTGCCGTTGGCGACCTCCTCGATGCGGTCGATGGGGTTGGCGGTCACGGTGAAATCGTCGTGGTCGATCAAGCTCATCGCTGATCCTTTCGAGCCAGGGCAGGGCGAAAACGCCCAAACGGCCATGGCGGCATCTCGCGGTGGTGAACCTTGAGAATCTCGCCTCTCCAGGGGCAGGAGATCAGATAAGGTCCTTTGGGAAAAGGTGGAGGGGGTCTTGGTCCACGGCCCCGTCACTCAGTGGGGATTTTGGCCGCCAAACTTTTCCTCCAGCGCCACCACGCGCTCGCGAAGGGCCTCCGCCTCGTCGCTCGCGCGGGCGGCCATGGCTTTGACCGCCTCAAACTCGTCGCGGCTCACCACGTTCGCCTCCGACAAAAGGCGCTCCACTTGCGCGCGCATCACGCCCTCCACCTCGCGCCGGGCCCCTTGGGCAACGGCGGCAGCATCGGTGGCAAGGCGGGCAATTTCGTCAATGAGACGACTGTTGGTCTGGGTCATCACCCTCTCCATAGGGCGCCGCGGAACAAGCCACGCGCGGCGTGATATCACTATGGTTGTGTTCGCGCCCACGCACAAGGCATCGCCTCTTTCGCGTGCATTGACGCCCCGCCCAACTGGCGCGACACCCAACGCTCCATTGCGCGGATCCTGCCCCATGACCCTCGTCCTGCCGTTCCCCGTCTTTGACCCTGTGGCGGTTGAGGTGGGGCCGATCGCAATCCGCTGGTACGCGCTCGCCTATATTGCCGGCATCGTGCTCGGCTGGCTTCTGGCGCGCCGGCTCGTTGCCCGCCCGGCCCTGTGGCACGGGCGGGAGGCGCCGGCCCTCAAGGACGTTGACGATCTTGTCACTTGGGCAACGCTGGGCGTCGTCATCGGCGGGCGCCTTGGCTCCGTGCTCATCTATAATTTCGACTATTATCTCGCCAACCCATTGGAAGCGCTGATGGTTTGGCAGGGGGGCATGGCCTTCCATGGGGGGCTTTTGGGGGTTGTCGTCGCAACGCTCCTCTTTTGCCGGGTGAAGCGGCTCCCCCCGCTCGCCTTCTTTGACGTGATGGCGGTGATCGTGCCGATCGGCCTCTTTTTCGGCCGCATTGCCAATTTCGTGAATGCGGAGCTTTGGGGCCGCGTGTCGGACGTGCCGTGGGCGATGGTGTTTCCGGGCGCGGGGCCGGAGCCGCGCCACCCCAGCCAGCTCTACCAGGCGGCCCTTGAGGGGCTTGTCCTGTTCGCCGTCATGCTCATCGCCGTGCGCCTAGGTGCGCTGAAGCGGCCCGGCCTTTGCCTTGGCCTTTTCGCAAGCGGTTACGGCTTGGCGCGCATCGCGGGCGAGGTGTTCCGCGAGCCGGACGCGCAGCTTGGCTTTTTGTTTGGCCCGGTGACGATGGGGATGCTCCTGTCGGTGCCCATGGTGCTGATCGGGCTGGGATTCGTGCTCTCTGCCCGCCGATGACGCCGGTTGAGGAACGCTTGCGCCGCCGCATCGCGCTCACCGGCCCACTCTCGGTGGCGGACTACATGGCCGCCTGCGTTGCCGACCCCGACGGCTACTATGCCCGCCAAAAACCCTTTGGCGTGGAGGGTGACTTTGTGACAGCGCCCGAAATCAGCCAGATGTTCGGCGAGCTCATCGGCGCGTTCCTCACCGATCGTTGGCAGGCGGACGGCGCGCCATCCCCGGTGGACCTTTGCGAGCTTGGCCCCGGCCGCGGCACGCTGATGGCCGATGCGCTCTCCGTGATGGGGCGGGCGGAGGATCTGTTGTCGGCCTCGCGGCTCGTGTTGGTGGAGGTGTCCGACAAGCTTGCCGCCCTCCAGCGCCAGCGGCTCGCGCCCCTCCACCCGCGGCTCTCATTTGCGGCGCGGCCGCCGGAGGGGCGCCCGCTTTACCTTGTGGCGAACGAGTTTTTTGACGCACTCCCCATCCGCCAGTTCGTCTCGCGGGAGGGGCGCTGGTTTGAGCGCACCGTCGGCCTTGTGGACGGCGCGCTCGCCTTTGGCCTTAGCCCGTTCCCGAGCCCACTTAAGGCCGAGGCACCGGACGGGGCGGTGAAGGAGGTGTGCCCCGCCGCAGAGGCGCTGGTGGCCGAGATCGCGCGCACGCTGGTGGCCGCGCAAAAGGGCGCCGCGCTCATCGTCGATTATGGGCACACCGGCGGGGCGGGCTCAGAAACGCTGCAGGCGGTGCGGGACCATCGGCCCGTCGGCGTGTTGGAGGCGCCGGGGGCGGTGGACCTTTCGGCCCATGTGGATTTTTCAGCGCTCGCCGCCGCGGCGCGCCGGGAGGGGGCGTTTGTGCATGGCCCCGTGGGGCAGGGGACGTTTTTGCTGGCGCTCGGCCTTTTGGAGCGGGCGGGCGCATTGGGGGCGTCCGCCAGCGCGCATGAGCGTCAGGCGATTGAGGCGGCGGTCCACCGGCTTGCGGGGGAGGGGGCCGGCGAGATGGGGACGCTCTTTAAGGTCATCTGCATCACGCCGGGCGCCACGCCGCCGCCGGGCTTTTAGCGCTGGTAGGTATAGCCGCGGGCGATCTTTTCGCGGATCTCGTTCATGGCGCGGGCGGAGACGCCGTTGGTCCAAAGGTCGAGCGTTGACGCGATTTTGACGCCGGCCTCTTCAATGTCTGCAATCTTTTCAGGGTTGCCGGTGATGAGTTCGAGCGATTTGACCCCCAGCGCCTGGAAAAGGCCGGCGGCGGAGCGGTAGTTCCGCTCGTCCACGTCAAAGCCCATGGCAACATTGGCATCGTCCGACGAATAGCGCGTGTCGCCCTTTTCGCCGTGCTTGTAGCCATATTGAAGGGCAAGCACGTCCAGCTTGTTGCGCATGCCAATGCCGCGGCCCTCTTGGCGCAGGTATACGAACACGCCCTCGCGGCGCCTTTCCATCTCGTCCATGGCAAGGCGCATCTGGGTGCCGCAATCGCACATGGAGGAGCCGAACGCGTCCCCCAAAATGCACTCGGAGTGGATTCGGGACAAAACCCCGTCGCGGCCGTGGAAGGCGCGGGCGAGGGCAACGCGCAGATCGGCCTCCGACAGCCAGTCCCGCTCGGCGAAAATAAACGCAAGGTGTGGATTGTCCCCGAGGGGTTTTGACGCCTCTTCGAAGCCGACGCACAGCCAGATCGCATTGCGGATCTCAACGGGCGTGACGGAGATGAACGTCAGCCCCTGCGCGCGCATGAGAGAGGAAAAGTCCATGGGAAGCCGTCCTGAGATTATCGTCCGGAAGTGCCGAGCGGGCGCATTTAAGCCTGGTCGCGCGCCGCGCCAATGCTTTGAGCCATGATGCAAGATGCGGCATAACCGACACCTCGTCCGAGAAAGGGCCGATGTCGATGCACCGCCCGAACACAATTTCGCCAAGCCCCGTTGAACGGGAGCCGAACGAAATTCCGACGCTCAGCGCGCTGAATAGTGCTGCAAAAACAGGCATACCGCTTGTGGTTTCGCAGCTGGGTCAATCGCTGGATGGGCGGATCGCCACGGAAACCGGCCACTCGCACTACATCAACGGTGAGGGCGCGCTTGTGTTTCTGCACCAGCTGCGTGCGGCGGTTGACGCTGTGGTGGTGGGCGCCGGCACCGCCGTTGCCGACGATCCGCAGCTCACGGTTCGGCGGGCCGATGGTCGCAATCCGGCCAGGGTTCTGATCGATCCGCGGCGGCGAGCTGGCAGCGATTTGCGTATGTTATCATTATGTCGCGACAACGTGCCGCGCGTTGTTTTCGGCCCCCCGCGCCCCGGTGACCCTGATGGCATTCTTCACCCGCCGCTCGGCCCCGCCCCCACGCCGGCCGACATCGTGGCGGCGCTCGCGGAACGGGGCTTTGCCCGGCTACTGATCGAAGGGGGGGCGGAGACGATCTCCCGCTTCCTTGCCGCGGGCGTGGTGGACCGGCTGTGTGTGGCGGTGGCGCCGCTGTTGATCGGGTCCGGCCGGCCAGGCCTCACGCTGCCGCCGATTGCAACGCTGGAGAGTGCGCAGCGCCCGCCCACAACGGTCATCCCCCTTGATGGTGATGTTCTGTTTGATTGTGACCTTCGCGGATGAGGGCGCTTCTCGTCGCCCTCCTGGTTGCGGCAGCGCCCGCAGCTGCGTGCGAGACCGATGGCGGCGCTGCCCACATTGCTGCCCACGATGGGCGCTTGACCCTCACCCTTGATGATGGAATGACCGTGCGGCTGGCGGCCCTCGTCCCCGCGCGCGATGCGGCGGCCGCTGCCCCGGCAATCGAACTCTCGACCCTTTTGGGCGAGCCGGTGAGCGTGCGCCGTTCGGGCCCCGACGACCGCTGGGGGCGGCAGGTGGGAGACCTGTTGCTGGCGCGCACGGGCGAGCGCCTTTCGCACCGGCTCCTGACCCAGGGCCTTGCGCTCGTGGACCCGGCTGGTATGCCCTCAGATTGTCTTGACGCGCGGTTTTCGGCCGAAGCGGTGGCGGAAACGCGGCGCGTTGGCGTCTGGGCCACAGGGTTTGTCGCCGATGCGGCCGACCCACGGCTCGCGCAGCAGGCGGGGCGGTTTGCGCTTGTGGACGGCGTGGTCGACAGCGTGGGAGAGACGAAAGGCACGGTTTATTTAAACTTCGGCAAAGCGTACCGGACCGACTTTACCGGCCTTTTTTCCAAGCGGGGCGGCAAGGAACTTGCCAAGACCCTGAAAGGGTTGGCCGGCAAACGGGTTCGCGTAAGGGGTGTGTTGGGGGCGTGGCAGGGCGGCTTCATTCGGGTGACGCACAGGCGGCAGATCGAGGTGCGATCGGCCGACTGAGCGCGCGCGCCGCAGCCTTTGCAACGCTCCTGACGCTCACCTCCTGCGGCGGCTCCATCTCCGACACGCCGATCATCTCGGGCACCACCCCGCCGCCAACGCCCGCCGTTGCCGTGCGCGAAAAGCCCCGCTCGCCCGAGCATGCCAAGCTCCTTGCCACCTACGGCGGCCTTTACCCCAACGCAAAGCTGGAGCGCACCGTTGCCGGCCTGGTCGGCCGCCTTGTTGCCGCGTCCGATGCGCCGAACAAATCGGTGCGGCTCACGATCTTGAATTCGCCGGCCATCAACGCCTTCGCGCTCCCCTCCGGCGACCTTTATCTGACACGCGGCCTCATCACCCTTGCCAACGATGAGAGCGAGCTTGCCGCCGTCATCGCCCATGAGCTGGCCCATGTGACGGCCGACCACGCGCGCCTTCGCCAACGCCAAGCGCGGGCCGCAGCCCTTGCCCGCCGCGTGTCGGACGTTGTGGCGGACCCTGCCATCAAACTCTCCACCCGGGAGACGGCGGACCTGTCGCGCGCCGCCTTCTCGCAGCGCCAAGAACTTCAGGCGGACGAGATTGGCGTCAAAACCCTGGCCCGCGCGGGGTTCGATCCCTTTGCCGCCGCGCGCTTTTTGGAGGCGATGGCGCGGTTCGCGGCCCTTCCCGCCATGAACGCCGCGGGCGGGACGGACCCCGGCTTCCTCTCCTCCCACCCGTCAACGCCCGCCCGGGTTCAAAACGCAAAGCGTGTGGCGCGCGCGTTCTCAGGCCCTGGCGTCAACCCGCCCGAGCGCCGCGCTTATCTGCGCGCGCTCGACGATTCGCTCTTCGGCGACGACCCCTCCGAGGGTTACGTGCGCGGGCGGGAGTTCGCGCACGTGTCGCTTGGCATCGCGTTCACGGTGCCCGATGGCTATGCCCTCAAAAACACGTCCGCCGCGGTGTTGGCCACCGACGGCGCCCACACCGCGATCCGCTTTGATGCGGTCCCGCTAAAGGACCAATCGCTCCAAGCCTATCTGCGGTCCGGCTGGGCCAAGGGGTTGATTGAGGATTCCATCCGCACAGAAAGCGTGAGCGGCATGGATGTGGCCACCGCGTCAGCCCTCGTGGACGGATGGTCGTTCCGCATTGCCGTCATCCGCGGGCCGACCCGGGCGTTTCGCTTCATCTTCGCCTCGTCCCGCTCCGCCAGCGCCTATGCGGAGGCCTTCCGCAAGACTGTTGCGTCGTTCCGTGTTTTGACGCCGGGGCAGCGGGCCGCCATGCGACCCCTCACCCTGCAAGTGGTTGAGGTGCAACCCGGCGACACCATCGAGATTCTTTCCGCGCGGATGGCGGGGATGGATGGCCCGCTGAAACGGCCGATGTTTGAGACTTTGAACGGGCTTGGCACCGCGTCCGCGCTTCGCCCCGGGGATCTCGTGAAAATTGTTGCCGATTGAGGGTGTGGGACGATCGCGGGGGCTCAAACTTCACCAAGGAACAGGCTCGACCCCGAGCCCTTTCCTTGCGGGCGGGGCGGCGCGATCTTCGCTAACCGCGTTGGGCTAGGAGTTTTAGGCGTAGGGCGTTGAGGTGGATGAAGCCTGCGGCGTCTTTTTGGTCGTAGGCACCGGCGTCGTCCTCGAAGGTGACGATGGCCTCTGAATAGAGCGAGCGGGGACTTTCGCGGCCGATGACGATGACGTTGCCCTTGTAGAGTTTTAGGGAAACCGTGCCTTCGACGTCTTTTTGGGAGTGGTCGATGGCGGCTTGCAGCATCTCGCGCTCAGGGCTCCACCAAAAGCCGTTGTAAAGGAGCTCGGCGTAGCGGGGCATCAGCTCGTCTTTGAGATGGGCAGCGCCCCGGTCGAGGGTGAGGCTCTCCATCGCCCGGTGGGCGACGTGGTAGATCGTGCCGCCTGGGGTCTCGTAAATGCCGCGGGACTTCATGCCCACAAAACGGTTCTCCACCATGTCGAGGCGGCCGATGCCGTTGTCCCGCCCCAGCGCGTTGAGGCGGGTGAGGAGGGTGGCGGGGCTCATCGCCTCGCCGTTCAGCGCAACACCATCGCCGGCCTTGAAGGTGATGGTGATTTCTGTGGCTTTCTCGGGCGCCTCTTCGGGCGACAGGGTGCGCATAAAAACGAGCGAGGGCGGGGCAACGGCCGGGTCCTCCAGCACTTTGCCCTCTGAGGAGGAGTGCAGGAGGTTGGCGTCCACCGAGAAGGGGGCCTCGCCCTCTTTGTCCTTGGCGACGGGGATTTGGTTTAGCTTTGCGAACTCTATGAGATCGGTGCGAGATTTGAATTCCCAATCGCGCCAGGGGGCGATGACGCGGATTTTTGGGTCGAGCGCGGCGTAGCCAAGCTCAAAGCGCACCTGGTCGTTGCCTTTGCCAGTGGCGCCGTGGCAAACGGCGTCGGCGCCAGTCTCGCGCGCAATCTCAATCTGGCGCTTGGCAATGAGCGGGCGGGCGATGGAGGTGCCCAAGAGGTAGACGCCCTCGTAAAGCGCGTTGGCCCGCATCATGGGGAACACATAGTCCGCCACAAATGTCTCGCGCAGATCCTCCACGAAGATCTCGCGGCATCCCAGCATCTCTGCCTTTTTGCGGGCGGGCTCCAGCTCTTCGCCCTGGCCAAGGTCGGCGGTGAAGGTGACCACCTCGGCGCCAAACGTCTGTTGGAGCCACTTGAGAATAATGGAGGTGTCGAGCCCGCCGGAGTAGGCGAGCACGATCTTCTTCGGCGCGTCAGTCATCAGATTTCCTCAACGGCGCGGAAATGCCACGCCGGCCTTTCTCGATCAACCGCGCTTCTGCAGCACAAGGCGGGCAAGGCTGGTGTAGCGCTTGTTGAATGACAAGCGCGAGCGGCGCAGGTAGCGCTCGAAAAAGGCGTACTGCTCAGGGCTCCAGTCGGCCTCGATCCGCCCCCGCTCGGCCCGAAGCGCCTTGATCCACGCCGACAGGGTGTCGGCATACTCATCCGGGTCGTTTTCCAGATAGGCAAGGTGGAAGGTCTGCGCCGAGGCCATCACGATCTCTTCGATGAACGGGAGATCAGACTGGGGGAACACTGTTTCCGGCAACAGGGTTTTGGCGCGCGCGGGGTCCACGCCGCCCCACACAATGGTTTGGAGCGAGAAGCGGCCGCCGGGGGGCAAAAGGTCGGCGATCCGAGCAAAGAACTGGCCGTAAACATGGAGTTTTGCGGCGCGGTCCATCTCGGGGCGGGCAAAATGCTCAAACGCGCCGATGGAGACTGCGCCGTCGAACAGGGTGTCGCTCTCAAAGGCGAACACATCCCGCAGCTCGCAGCGGACGCCGGGGACGTTGGCCCCGTTCACATGGGCGTGCTGGTCGTTGGAAAGGGTGAGGCCCAGCGCGGTGGCGTCAGGATCCCGCCGCACGGCCTCAAACAAGACCGCGCCCCAGCCGGACCCAATGTCGATGAGCCGGCCGCCTTTGGGAAGGCCCACCGCATCCAGATGGTGGCGGATTTTCTCCCGCTGCGCGTCGGCGAGCGTTTTGGCAATGGCTGTGCCCGTCAGCGGGTCTTTGAAACGCGCGCACGAGTAGCTCAGCGTTGGGTCAAGCCATAGCGAGAAGAAGGCCGTGTCATTGTCGTAGTGGTACGCGATGGCCTCGGGGGCGGTCAGCGTCTTTGCGGTGGCAGTGTCGATTTCGGCAAAGCGAACGGCTTGACCCATGCCCGACGTCCTTCACACAGGAGAGGAGATGCGTGCGCCGCTACACGCGACACGCAAATGATGCAAGGGGCGGGCCTTCATGGAGACGATCGCGTTTATCAAAGACGAGGCCAGCCTGGCCGCCCACTACGGCACGCCAGGCGCTGCCTCCACCCAGAAGGTGGCGCGGCGCATCACGCCAGAATACCGCGCCTATATTGAGGCCGCGCCCTTCTTCGCGCTGGCAACGGTGGGGCCGGAGGGGCTCGACTGTTCGCCCCGGGGGGATGTGGCGCCGGCCGTTGCGATCCAGGATGAGGGGACGCTGTTGATCCCCGATCGGAAGGGCAACAACCGGATCGATTCCTTACGCAACATTGTGCGTGATCCGCGGGTGGCGCTCATGCTGATGGTGCCGGGGGCGCCCACGATCGTGCGCATCAACGCCCGGGCGGGGGTCAGCGCGGACGAGAGCCTCAGGGCGCGCTTTTGCCGGGAGGGCGCCCTGCCGCGCACGGTGATTGTGGTGGAAATTTCAGAGATCTATTTTCAGTGTGCGCGGGCGTTGATGCGGGCGGGGCTTTGGGATGGGTTGCCACCGCGCACGGACCTGCCAACGCCCGGGGAAATCCTTGACGCGCAAACCCAATCGGCCATCGACGGCGCCGCCTATGACGCGGCCTGGCCGGCGCGCGCGGCAAGGTCGATGTGGTAGCTTCAAGGCGCGGACCTGTTTATCGCCGTCCGTCAAGTCCTTGTTCGCACCCTTTGTGCCGCCCATACTGCCGCCATGGACTTCTCGTCGAAAGATTATGACCGGATCAGAGCCGCCGCGCGCCGCCGGGGGCGGGGCGGCCGTTCGGGCGGCACGACGGGCGACCAGGCGACGATTACGCGAAAATGCGCCGTCGAAGGCTGCGATAAACCGGCTGAACATCGGGCACCCAAAGGTCGCGGCAAAGAAGGGCAGTACTTTTGGTTCTGCCTCGACCATGTGCGTGAGTACAATAAAACTTATAACTACTTTGACGGGATGGAGGACGACGATGTGATCGCCTTCCAGCGGGATGCGATTACGGGCCATCGCCCCACCAAACCCATTGGCGTTCGGGGGCGCACGCGCAAAACGGGCGCTGGGTCCTGGGGCCAGTTTTATGATGACCCGTTTGGCCTCTTTAATGGCGACCAAGCGCCGCGGGAGCCTGAGAAAAAGCGCGTCTCCACCGCCGAGCGGCATGCGTTCGAGGTGTTGGGGCTGGAGCCGGGCGCGTCGAAAGAGGCCATCAAGGCGCGGTACAAAACGCTTGTAAAGCGGCACCATCCTGACGCAAATCATGGCGACCGCAGCTCTGAAGACCGCCTGCGCAGCGTCATCAACGCCTACAACGCGCTGCGCCGCACCGGCGCGTGCTGAAGGCGCCCGCGACGGCGAACACGACCCGAGGGATTTTATGGCCGAGACGCCCGCCGCCTCGCAGACGACGCCCGACATCACCGTCTCCGCCCGTCAAACCTTTGGCATTGATGCTGACATCGATGTCCCCGCCTTTGCCGAACCGTCCGAACACGTGCCGGACGTTGACCCGTCCTACGTCTTTGACCCGCCCACCACAAAAGCGATCCTGGCCGGCTTCAAGCACAACCGACGGGTGATGATCGCGGGCTACCACGGCACCGGGAAATCCACGCACATTGAGCAGGTGGCCGCGCGGCTCAACTGGCCGTGCGTGCGGGTGAACCTCGACAGCCACATTTCGCGCATCGACCTTGTGGGCAAGGACGCGATTGTGGTGCGCGAGGGCGCGCAGGTGACCGAATTCCGTGACGGGATCTTGCCCTGGGCGCTGCAAACCAACACCGCGCTGGTGTTTGACGAGTATGACGCCGGCCGGCCCGACGTGATGTTCGTGATCCAGCGGGTGCTAGAAGTGTCCGGCCGGTTGACGCTGCTGGACCAAAACCGCGTCATCCGCCCCCACAACGCGTTTCGCCTGTTTGCGACCGCCAACACGGTGGGGCTTGGCGACACATCGGGGCTTTATCATGGCACCCAGCAGATCAACCAAGGGCAGATGGACCGCTGGTCGATTGTGACGACGCTCAACTATCTGCCGCTGGAGGTGGAGACGGAGATCGTCCTCTCCAAAGCGCCGCACTACCGGGATGATGAGGGGCGCTCCACCGTCACCAAGATGGTGAAGGTGGCGGAGATGACGCGCAACGCGTTCATGAATGGGGACCTGTCGACGGTGATGAGCCCGCGGACCGTGATCACCTGGGCCGAAAACTCTGACATTTTCGGCGACCCGACCTTTGCCTTTGAGGTGACCTTTCTCAACAAGTGCGATGAGACGGAGCGGGCGACCGTTGCCGAGTTTTACCAGCGTGCCTTTGGCAAAGAGGTGGGCGCGGGGCACAACGTCGTCGTCAACTGAGGGCGAGCGCGCACGAAAAAAAAGCCCCCCGCGCCGGTTGCGGCGCGGGGGGCTTTTTTGTGGGCGGCGTCAGAAGCGGAAGGTGAGGTCGAGGCCGACGCCGGCGCTAAACGTGTCGAAAAAGTCCAGGCTGGTGTTGGAGCCGGGGGCAAGCGGGTCACCGGCGACGGCGGAGTTTTGGTTGCCGCCGCTCACCGTCGTGGAATTGTTGAACCGGCGGACGGTGGGCGCGGCGGACAGGTATTCGCCCGTGCCGGTGAGGCCGAGGGAAACGCCGTTCGCAATCTCGTACGCAACGGTGCCATCAAGGCGGGCGGTGGCGGCGAGGCGACCTTCGGTGTCGCCCACCTGTTGGGCGGTGACGTTGAAGATGTTGTTGCCGCTGTCGACGGTGGCCCGCTGCTCACCGGTGTAGTTGGCGTCGAGATAGTAAAGGCCGCCGACGCCGCGCAGGCCAAACGACAGGCGCTCGGTGGCGTTGATGTTCACCTCAAAGCCGGCGACGCCACCGAAATAGTTGCCGTCAATGTCCTCATCGAGGGTGACGGTGGCGCTGGGGGCGCGGGCAACGCCGGGCGCTGCGGCGAACCGGGCGCCGGAATCGAAGAAGGTCACCGATTCCAAGTCGTTCTGGTACGTTTTGAGCGAGGGGCCCACGAACGGGCGGAATCCGATGCTGCCGCTGGTGAATTCGGCCGGGCCAATTCGGGCGTCGGCGCCGGCAAAGATGAGGTCGCTGTTATAGGTGTTGGCGAGGGTGAAACCGGAAAGGTCCCCGGCCGCGGTGATGGCAATGCCCCGGTCGGACGCCACAATGCCGAAGGCGGTGGCGTTGGGCGTGCCATCGGTGAAGATGCCGGCGACGATCGCGCCCCTGCCCACCGAGAACGCGCTTTCAGACACCGCAAGGTTGCCGCCGGGGCCGGGGCCGATGGTCTGGGCGGCCTGGTTGATGGTGGCGGTGAAGCCTGCGCCATCAACGCCGGTGAGGAAGAGGGCAGCGTCCGCGGTGTTGGGCGCGGTGAGGAGGGTGGCAACGTTCGCCTGCGCGCCATTGCCGGTGGTCAGCCCCTCGATCGCAAGGGCCGAGTTGTTGCCAAGGGCGCGGGTGGCGCTCGCCTCGTCGGTGGCGAAGGAGAGGCTGGCATAGCCCTCAAGGCTCACCGGCACGCCGCCAAGTTCTGCCTCGCCAAGGACAGAGAGGCCAAGGCCGACGCCGACCGGGTTGAGATCAAGGTCGAGGGGGATGACGCCGTTGGGCGTTGAGAGGCTGCCGGCGGGCGCGGGCGCTTCCATGTCAAAGAGGCGCAGGGCCGTTTCGATGCGCACGCGAACATCACTGTCGACAGGTTCGTCCACATCCACATCGGCGGCCTGGGCCGTGAGGGGGAGGGAGAGGACTGCGAGTGCGGCCACGCCGCCCTTCAAAATGGTCTTTAAGAGTGTCACTGTCGCCCCCCGCACTTTGCGATGAATAGAGGCCTAACATCGACGGCGGCGCGGCGATGTCACCGCCATGCAACAACCAGAGACACTTCGGCATTTGTCACAGGTTTGTCTGTTATTTCGGTGACCCGTGTCACGAAAAGCGGCATCGCAGACGCACTTTATGGCCGTTTTCTCGTGAAATTTGTCCTATGATGGCAAAAATTCAGCTGCAAAATCAATGTATTAACCTCAATCGTTACAACCTTAAATCCTGCTCATCTTTTATCCGGACACGTGTTGTGCCTGCCGGTTTTGATGGCTACCTGTGGAGTGTCGCCGGCGCTAGAGCTTCAGCGACGGACCGAAAGTTATAAAGTTACAACCCACCTCGAAGGATAGAACCATGCGTCTTATCGTTATTGCTGCGCTCGCCACCGCTCTTTCCATTCCGGCTGTTGCGCAAACCAACACGTTTACCTCCGTGCAGGACGGCCGTAACAACAGCGCCGCCTTCGGCCAGCAGGGTGATGACAACCTTGCCACCTCCGTGCAGCGCGGCCGCAACAACCGCGTCGTGGGCGTGCAGTGCACCAACGACCGCTTCGGCGTGAACGACGGCTCCGCCGGTCAGACCTCCCGTGGCCGTGGCCGCAACCAGGTGACCGTCGTCCAGGGCCGCTGCTAAGCGTCTTTTGCGATCGCCCGGCCGCCGCGTTCATGCTGCGGTCGGGCGGCGCCGTTTAAACTCATTTTGATCGGCGCCGCGGTGTCCGACACGATTAAAGGGAGCTTTCGATGAAACTTTTTTCCGCCACCGTGGGCCTCGCGCTGATTGGCTCAGTCCTCGCCGTTTCCGTCGCCGAGGCGCAAAATGACCGGTATCGCCGGATCAACCCCAACGCCAGCGTCCAGGCGTGTGTGCAGGTGAGCGCCAACAACAACTGCGTCATCGACCAAAACTCGCGCAACAACGTGAGCGGCGTGATGCAAGCGGGCCGCAACAACAACGCCCTCGTGCGCCAACGGGGCGACAACAACCGCGTGATCGGCAATCAGATGGACAATCCGCTGCACCGCCGTTGAGTATTGAGATTGGGGATGCGGGGGCGCCGACCGATCGTCGCGCGCCGCTCACCCCACGTTCACGTTTTTAGAGTATACCCGCGCGCCCTGCGTGCACAAAATGGGGCAACGCCATGTCGCGACGTTTATTACTCCTTTCAGGGTCCGTTTGCGCTGTGCTCCTTGCGGCAACGGGCATCATGGCGGGCGAAACCGTTTTCGCCCAGTCGAACAATTTTTCGGTCTCCCAAACCGGCAATTCCAGCGCAACCGTTATCCAAAACGGCCAGCGGACCACCGTCACCAACGGCCGGGTGCGCACGGGCCCCATCCCCCGTGAGCGGCCGTACTACGCGGGCCGCGACGGGGATTGCGACCTCAACGCCGACATCGTCCCAGACTATTGCGACGATGACGACTATGCCGAAAAGCCCGCCGCTGGGGGCTACGCCGCGCGACGCCGCACCACCACCGCTGGCGACCTTGTGGACCAGATGCGCGATGATGCGCTGGACCGCATGTCCCGCAACAGCGGGCTCGACGTGCGCAGCATTTTGGGCGATTGATCGCCCCTCCGGCCGGCGTCTTCCCTCTGGCCGGCGTCTTCCCTCCGGCCGGTGTCTTGCATTTTTGAATGCGTCCAATTCGAGCCTTCTGTGCTAGCCTAGAGGCACGGAGGGTCGAACCATGATCAATCTGTCGATTAACGGGCAAATGAGGGCGGTGGAGGCCGAGGCCGACACCCCGCTCCTATGGGCGCTACGGGACGAATTGCGCCTCACGGGCACCAAATTCGGCTGCGGGATTGCCCAGTGCGGCGCCTGCACCGTCCACGTCAACGGCACGCCCTTGCGCGCGTGCGTCACCCCCATCGCAGCCCTTGAGGGCGCGGAGATCACCACCATCGAGGGCCTTGAGGGCGCCGAGGCAAAGGCGGTGCAGGACGCGTGGATCGCCATTGACGTCCCCCAATGCGGCTACTGCCAATCCGGCCAGGTGATGGCGGCGACGAGCCTCCTCAAGTCCAACAAATCCCCCACAGACGCCGACATTGATCAGGCGATGGCCGGCAACCTTTGCCGCTGCGCCACCTATGTGCGCATTCGCCAAGCAATCCACGATGCCGCCAAAGCGTTGGAGGCGTGACCCCCATGCAAACCACCCGCCGCCGCTTTCTTGCCGGTGCTGGCAGCCTCGTCATCGGCGTTGCCCTGCCGCTCAAATCCCGCGCCCACTCCGGCGCTGCCGCCGTCATCGCGCCCGACGCGCCGTTTGAGGCACCCTTTGCGCCCAACGCCTTCGTCCGCGTCAGCCCCGACAACACCGTCACCGTGCTCGTCAAACACATCGAATTCGGCCAGGGCCCCTACACTGGCCTTTCCACCCTCGTCGCGGAGGAGATGGACGCCGATTGGGGCCAGATGCGCGCCACCGCCGCCCCGGCCAACGCTGCGCTTTACGCCAACACGATCTTCGGCGTGCAGGGGACAGGCGGCTCCACTGCCATTGCCAACTCATACATTCAGATGCGCAAGGCAGGCGCTGCGGCGCGCAAAATGCTCTTGGATGCGGCCGCGCGCACGTGGGGGCTCTCGGCGGACGATCTTTTGATCGAAAACGGCGTCATCCGCCACGCGGACGGCCACAGCGCCACCTTCGGCGAGATGGCGGCGGAGGCGACCAACAGCGACGTGCCGTCCGACCCGCCGCTCAAAGATCCGTCCCAATTCAAGCTGATCGGCACCAATCGGCCAAAGCTCGACTCGGCGCAAAAGTCCACCGGGAAGGCCGACTTCACCATCGATGTCTACCGCGAGGGAATGGCAACGGTCGCCGTCCTCCACCCGCCAAAATTCGGCGCAACGCTGAAAGAGTTCGACGCCACCGCCGCCCTTGCGGTCAGCGGTGTGACGCGGGTGGAGAGGGTGCCGTCCGGCGTTGCGGTTTATGGGAAAAACACCCACGCCGCGCTGAAGGGGCGCCGCGCGCTCACCGCCACGTGGGATGAGACGAACGCGGAAACCCGCTCCAGCGATGAGATGGAGACGGTGTGGGCCGCCGCCGCACGGGAAGGCGGGCTGACGGCGGAGGAATCGGGCGATGTGGACGCCGCCCTTGCCGCCGCCGACACCGTGCTTGGGGCCGAGTACATCTTCCCGATGCTGGCCCACGCGCCGCTGGAGCCGCTCGACGCGGTTCTTGAGTGGGACGGCGCGAAGGCTGACCTTTGGATGGGCTCGCAACTTCAGACCGTGGACCACCAGGTGGCCGCCAGCACCCTTGGCCTCGATTTGGCTGCGGTGAATGTGCACACCATGATGGCTGGCGGCTCCTTCGGCCGGCGCGCCCAGCCCACCAGCCACGTGGCCGCCGAGGTCGCCGCCATCGCAAAGGCGGGCGGGCCAGGGGCGTATAAACTCCTCTGGTCGCGGGAAGACGACATCAAGGGCGGCTACTATCGCCCCCTGACGGTGCACCGCTTGCGCGGCGGGCTCGACGCCAACGGCAACATCGTCGCTTGGCACAACGTGCTCGCCAACCAGTCCATCATCGCGGGCTCCCCCTTTGCGATGATGATGCAAGACGGGCTCGACCCCACCGCCTACGAGGGCTCCACCAAAATGCCCTACGCTTGGCCCGCGCACCGGGTGGAGTGGCGCATGATGGAAAGCCAGGTGCCGGTCCTGTGGTGGCGCGCGGTGGGCCACACCCACACCGCCTACGCCACCGAAACGTTCCTGGATGAGCTGCTCGCCGCCGGCGGCAAGGACCCCGTTCAAGGCCGGCTTGACCTGTTGTCGGACGGGGCGGGGCGCGACCGTGGCGTCCTCCAGCGGGTCGCCGAAATGGCGAACTGGCAAGGGCCAAAGGGGGCCGATGGCCGCGCCTACGGCGTTGCACTTCACGAGAGTTTTAACACCTACGTCGCGATGATCGCAGAAGTCTCCCACGACGAGGGAATGCCAAAGGTCCACCAAATGTGGATTGCGGTGGACTGCGGCGTTGCGGTGAACCCCAATGTGATCACCGCGCAAATGGAGGGGGGCGCTGGCTTCGGCCTTGGCACCGCGCTCCACAATGCGATCCACCTCGACCCCGGCGGCACGGTGCGGGAGTCAAACTTTGACCGCTACCGCCTCCTGCGCATCAACGAGATGCCAAAAATCCATGTCTCGATCCTCGAATCGTCGGAGCCGCCCACGGGGGTGGGTGAGCCGGGCACGCCGCCCGTTGCCCCCGCAATCGGCAGCGCCATGCGCGTTTTGACCGGCACCACGCCAAAACGCCTGCCCTTTGCCGACGCCATCACCGGCAACGACGCGTAACCGGTCGGGGGCGCCGCGTGCGCCCCTCATCCGATCCGCCGATGATCCAGCGGGCAGGGGTCGGGCGTGGACGTAACTTCAATCACCTGTTATTTAGGAAATTAAGCGGGGCGGTCGGCGGCGGGCAACCGTGGTGCCATCGTCCCCTTGAAGCGCGATCCACAGCGAACCTTAGGCCTTTTCGTCATGCGGTCCTGCGGCGACCTCTCGCACTATTTTCGCCACGGCCTGGAGCCTGGCACGCTCGTTTTTGATCCCGACAACCCGTGGGGGTCGATCTACGCCGTTGGCACCGAGGGCGCCGACACGATGGGCGGCAGCCGCGACAGCTTCCGCAGCGCCACCTACATCGGCCTTGAGGGCGACGACAGCCTTGTGGGCGGCCGCAACGACAATCTCTTCGGGTTTGAGGGCAACGACACGCTGATCGGGTCGGATCAAGGGAGCCTCTTCGCGTGCGGCGGGGAGGGGGACGATCTCATCGTTGGCACAAGCGGCCACCATGACGTCGGCGACACGCTGGACGGCGGCGCCGGGCGCGACACCATCCGCGGCGTGTCCGGTCCGGACACCATCAGCGGGGGCTCGGGCGGCGATGAAATCCACGCCGGGTGGGAAAGCGTCGCGTTCGGCGGCAAAGGCAACGATCTCATCTTCGGCGAGGCCGACACGGCGCTCCACGGCGATGAGGGGCGCGACACGATTATCGGTGGGGGAGGACGCAACACCATCAGCGGCGGTGCCCACCAGGACGTCATCCATGGCGGCGACCACAACGATCTCCTTTACGGCGATGAGGGGGCCGATCTTCTGCGCGGCGGCCGGGCCCATGACTTTCTTTTCGGCGGGGCGGGGGACGACACCTTGTCCGGCGGCCGGGGCCACGATCGGCTCTTCGGCGGGGATGGTGACGATGTGCTGAACGGCGGTCACGCCTCCGATACGCTGCGCGGCGGCGCTGGCGACGACCGTCTGGATGGCGGGGCGTGGGCGGATTTCATGTCCGGCGGGGCGGGCAACGACGCGCTACTGGGGGGCAAGAGCGACGATGTGATGCGCGGCGGCCGCGGCGAGGATACGCTCACCGGCGGAACCGGCGACGATCACCAGAACGGCGGCGCGGGGGCGGACGTTTTTGTGTTCGACGGTGCGTTTGGCAACGACACCATCGAGGGGTTTGACGCGGACGAGGCGGGCGAAACCATCGACATGTCCGCCATCGCCACAATCACCGACTATGCGGACCTCATCGCCAATCACCTCAGCGCCGACCAAACCACCATCGATGATGGCGCGGGCAACACCATCATCTTGGTCGGGACGCGCGGCACGCTGTCATCGGACGATTTTGTGTTCTGAGGCGTCCTCGGTCAGCGCGTCGGCCGGAACCCGGCGCGCCCCCTCGACCGGCCTTCCCGAATGGGCCATGACGGCGCCAAACCAAACGGAGCCGCGCCATGGACCAGCCCCAGCCCCAGCCACCCAAGCCCGCCGGGGCTTACGCGCGCACCGAACAGATTTTTCCCAAACTGAGCGCGGACGACATCGCGCGGTGCCTGCCCTTTGGCACGCGCGAGCCGGCGCCCGTGGGCACGCGCCTCTTCACCCGCGGCGACCGGCGGGTGGATTGTTTTGTCGTCTTATCGGGCAGCATTGCCATCAAAGACACGGCGCTGAGCGAGGGAGAGACCATCACCACCCACGCGGCCGGCAATTTTACGGGCGAGCTCGACCTTTTTAACGACCGCAAAATCTTGGTGGACGGGGTGATGGCGGAGGATGGCGAGGTTTTGCGCATCACCCGCAACAACCTCCACCGCCTCATGAGCGCGGAGCCGGACATTGGCGAGATCATCACCCGGGCGCTCATCCTGCGGCGCATGGGGCTGATTGAGCAAACCCAAGGGGGCGTTGCCGTCATCGGCGAGCGGCGGGGCGGCGACACCTTGCGCATTGAGCGCTTTTTGCGCCGCAACGCCGTGCCCACAAAGGTCGTCACCAAAGAGAGCGCGGATGGGGCGCGCTGCATCCTCACCCATGAGGCCACAACGTTCCCCCTGGTGCTCGGCGCGGGCGAAGAGGCGCTCACCAACCCCTCCAACAAGGACCTTGCCCTCGCGCTCGGCCTTTATGAGGACCCGCGCCAGGGCGTTTGGGATGTGGTGGTGGTGGGCGCGGGGCCATCGGGGATGGCAGCGGCGGTTTACGCAGCGTCAGAGGGGCTCAAAACGCTGGTGCTGGAGGCGGAGGCGCCGGGCGGGCAGGCGGCCACAAGCTCCCGCATTGAGAATTATTTGGGCTTTCCCACCGGGATTTCTGGCCAGGCGCTGGCGGGCCGGGCGCAGGTGCAGGCGCAAAAGTTCGGCGCCACCATCTCGGTCCCTGAGACGGTGGAGCGGCTCGACTGTGACAGCCACCCCTACACGCTGCATTTGGGCAGCGGGGCCGTCAAAACCCACGGCGTGGTGGTGGCAACGGGCGTCGTTTATCGAAAACTCCCCCTGCCGCGCCTTGCCGAATTTGAGGGCAACGGGATCCACTACGCCGCCACCGCCCTTGAAGGAGATCTATGCCGCAACGAGGAGGTGGCCGTGGTGGGCGGCGGCAACTCGGCCGGCCAAGCGGCGGTGTTTTTGGCGCGCCGGGCCAAGCACGTGCACATTCTGATCCGCGGGGAGACGCTGGCGGCCTCCATGTCCGACTATCTGGTGGAGCGGATTGAGGCGTCCGACCACATCACGCTCCACCGCAACACAGAGGTGTCGGCGCTCCATGGCGGGCGGGCGCTGGAGGCAATCACGTGGAAAAACCGGGTGAGCGGGGCGACCGAACGCCCGCCCGTCACCCACCTTTTCCTGATGATTGGCGCAGCGCCCAACACCGATTGGCTGGAGGGCTGCGTGAAGCGCGACGGCAACGGCTTTGTGTGCACCGGCGCAGATGTGGGGGATGCCTGGCCCCACGCGCGCGCGCCACACCCTCTGGAGACCAGCCAGCCCGGCGTTTTTGCGGTGGGCGACGCGCGCGCGGGGTCGGTCAAGCGCGTTGCCTCTGCGGTGGGGGAGGGCTCGGTGTGCGTCTCTTCTCTTCACCAGGTGGTGAGTGCGGCCAAGGACGGCCGCTCGCTCACACAATAAAAATGTCGAGGTTGTTTTGGTTCGACACGTCGTCGATGACGGCAACTGTGGTCTCGACGCCTGACGCATCGCGCCAGACAAGTTCGCCATCGTTGAAGAGGTAGAAGGTGTTGGGGTCGCGCGAAAGGCCCTCGCCATCGTCAATGTCGACGGGGCCGTTCAAGCCGCCCAAGACGTTGGCGGTAAAAGTTAAGCTGTCATCGGCGGTGTCAAAATCGGTGATGCGGGCAAAGGCCGCGAGCTTTTGCCAACGCACCTCATCCTCACCGCTGCCAAGGGTGATGAGGTTGTTGCCGCCGTTCATGCGCACGAGGTCGTCGCCTGTGCCGGCGGACACGGTGTCGTTGCCGCGGCCGGTGTCGATCACATCGTCACCGCCGTCGCCAAAGATGGTGTCATTGCCGGCGCCGCCGTTGATGGAATCGGCGCCGCCCGCCCCTTCGACAAAATCGTTGCCCTGTTGGCCGACCAGGCGGTCGCCGCTGTTGCTGCCCTCGATGATGTCGTCGCCATCTTGGCCCCGGGCAAGGCCGCGCCCGGCGCCGACAATGAGGTCGTCATCGCCCTGGCCGCCGTTCACCGTGTTTTCGCCGGCACCGCCGTTGAGGGTGTCGTCATCATCGCCGCCAAAGAGGCGATCATCGCCCGCGCCGCCCAGCATCAGGTCGTTGCCGTTGCCGCCGGACATGTCGTCGTCGCCGTTTTCACCCTCCAGACGATCGTTGCCGTTGTGGCCTTGGAGGCTATCGTCCCCGTCGCCGCCAAAGAGCGTGTCGCGGCCGGCGCGGCCGAAGATGAGGTCGTTGCCATCGCCGCCGTCAAAGGCATCGTCCCCGGGGCCGGCGTCCATGGTGTCGTTGCCGCCATCGCCGAGCGCTGCGTCAAAACCCCCTTCGCCAAAAATTTCGTCGTCGCCGGCGCCGCCTTCCAGGTCGTCATCATCGGCGCCGCCGCGCAGGGTGTCTTGGCCGGCATCACCAAGGAGCGTGTCCTCGCCGTTGCCGCCATCCAAAAAGTCATCATCCTCGGCGCCGTCGAAGGCGTCGAACCCTGCGCCGCCGAGCATCACGTCATTGCCCCGGCCGCCGACGGCAATGTCGTCACCGAAGCCGCCAGAGATGTCATCGTCGCCGTTGCCGCCGAAGAGGTCATCATCGCCATTGTCGCCGAACAGGGTGTCGTCGCCACCGCGGCCCAGCAGCGTGTCGTTGCCGTCAAAACCTTCGATCAGGTCGTCAAAGGGGGTGCCCTCAAGGCGGTCCGAACGGTTGGTGCCGGGGATGTTGGCCATAAACTCTCCGCAACGCAGGAACGGCGGGCGCGCGCGCCCGAAGGCGGACTGTTGTCCCCTCCGACTTTAACCGCACTTGAACGGGTCAGATGAGGATGGTGAGGGATGCCGGGTCGGACACGCCGTCCAGCTGGGCGAGCATGGTCTCAACGCCGGCCGCATCGCGCCAAAGGAGGGCGCCGCTGTCAAAGAGATAGAAGGTGTTGTCTTCGCGCGCGGCAAGGTCGCCGTCCTCCACCACAACGGAAGGTGGGTTGCTAAGGGTTGCCGGCGCGAAGGCGAGGGCGTCGTCCGCGGTGTTAAAGTCGGGGATGTGGGCAAAGGCGTCCAGCGTCTCTAGGCGGACGGTGTCGCGCCCATCGCCGAGCGTGAGGCGGGCCTCGCCGCCGACGGTCACAGTGTCATCGCCGGTGCCGCCGAAGACGCGGTCGTTGCCGGCGCCGGTGGTGATTGCGTCGTTGCCCGCATCGCCGAACAAGAGATCGTCGCCCCTCCCGCCGTCGATGGTGTCGTTTCCGGCTTGGCCGCGGATGAGGTCGTTCCCGGCGCCGCCGGTGGCACTGTCGTCACCGGTGCCGCCGCGCAGGGTGTCGTTGCCGGCGCCGCCATCCAGCGTGTCGTTGTGGGCATCGCCTTCAAGGCTGTCGTCGCCCGTGCCGCCGACGAGGAGGTCACGGCCTGTGCCGCCGGTGAGCGTGTCATCGCCGGCGCCGCCGAAGGCTTTGTCGTTGCCTTGCCCGCCGGTGAGGCTATCGAGCCCCTCGCCGCCGCGCACGATGTCGGCGCCCGCATCTCCGTTGATGTCGTCGTCGCCGTCGTTGCCCTGCATGCTGTCGGCGCCATCGCCGCCGTGCAGCGTGTCGTCTTGATCATCGCCAAAGAGGGTGTCTTGGCCGCGGCCGCCAAACAGCGTGTCGCGCCCTGGGCCGCCAGACAGGCGGTCGTCGCCAAGGCTGCCCCGGAGGATGTCCTTGGCGGCGCCGCCCCTGAGGTTGTCGTCACCCGCCCGGCCGAAGAGGCGGTCAAAGCCGTCGCCACCGTTCATGGAGTCGATTTGCGAGCCGCCATAGAGCCAGTCATCGCCATTGTCGCCGTGGATTACATCCCGGTTCCCACCGCCGCCAAGGATGGTGTCATCGCCGCCTCGCCCGCGAATAAGGTCTTTTCCGCTGGTGCCGACCAAGAGCTCGTCATCAGCCGTGCCGATGATTTTGAGGCCGTGGAGGCCGATTGAGGGTCTTTGCACTTTGCTGACCGTTCTCTTGCCGATTCGTTACGGGTGGGACGACGTTCGGCCGGGTTAACCGCTGCCTCAAGTTCGGGCCAAGGGGTCCGAAGATTTGCGTTCGCATATCAGCGATGCCGGTGTTGAGGGGCGCGGTGCGTGCCCGGTCGCGGCGCGGTCAGCCGATGATAAGAACAAGGTCGTCGAAGCTTGTGACGTCGCGGAGGGTGACGAAATCGGTCTCCACGCCGGCGGCGTCCACCCACGAGATCACGGTGAGTCCGCCGCTTCTCGCGTAGAACGTTTCGGGGTTGCGGGTGGGGTCGATGCCATCCTCGATGGTGACGGGCCCGGCCGGGTTTCCAAGGGCTTCGGCGCTAAAACTCAAGACGTCTTCGTCCGGGTTAAAATCCCTCACGGTGGCTCGGGCGTTGATGTTCAGCCAGCGGACAATGTCGGCGCCCTCGCCAAGGGTGATGTCGTGGACGCCGCCCGTGAGGCGCACCTGATCGTCCCCCGTTCCGGCGAGGATGCGATCGTTGCCGGTGCCGGGGAGGATGACGTCGTCGCCGGCATCGCCGAACAGGCTGTCCTCGGCTTTGCCGCCGTGGAGCGTGTCGTCCCCGTCGCCGCCTTCCAGCGTGTCGTCGTTGCCTTGGCCGAAAAGCTGGTCGTCCCACGCGTTGCCGGTGATGCGGTCGTTGCCCGCCTCGCCCCGCGCAAGGAGGCGCCCGCGGCCCCCGTCGATGACATCATCACCCGCGCCGCCGTTGATGGTGTCGGGGCCGCCCCCGCCGTGGAGCGTGTCGTTGCCGGCGTTGCCGATGAGGCGGTCAACGCCGCTTTGTCCGAAGATTTCATCGTCGCCCGGGCCGCCGCGCAAGGTGTCATCGCCGCGCTGGCCAAAGAGGCGATCGTTGCCTTCGCCGCCGCGCACGACATCTCCGCCGCCAAAGCCGCGGACGAGATCGTCCCCAAAACCTGCAAAAATCCGGTCCCGCCCGCCGGCGCCATAAACGGTGTCGTTGCCGGCGCCACCGTCGGCAAAGGTGTCGATGTCGGTGCTGTCGCCGGGGTCGCCGGTGCGGATGAGGTCATTCCCGGACCCGCCCCGCAGGATGTCGCGGCCGCTGCCGCCAAAAATCTCGTCATCCATGCGGCTGCCGACGATGCTGTCGTCCCCCTCCTCGCCGTGGAGCGTGCTGGGGGCACCGTTTTCGGAAACGCTCAGCGTGTCGTTTCCGGTGCCGCCCAAAAAGAGGTTCAACCCGTCGGTCGCAATCAGAAGATCATTGCCAGAGCCGCCGATGAGCGTGTCGTTGCCCCAGCCGCCGAACACGGTGTCCCGCCCGCGGCCGCTGCGGATGAGGTCGTCGCCCCCGAAGGCTTCGATGAAGTCGGCGACGGGCGTTCCATCCAGGATGTCGTCGCCACTCGTTCCCAGGATTTTTGCCATACTCACCCCCGCGCTGTAGACCGACGTCAACTGTGGGGGTCGCGCGGTTCAACGAAGATAAGACAAAAGTCCGCTTCTAATCTGGCCGTCCCGCCCGCTTCTTATCCCGGCTGCTTCGCCCGCTTCTTATCCCGGCTGCTTCGCCCGCCATGCCTCATAGGCATCCAGGCCGTTGGCGAGGTGGCTTGGAAAAATGTCCATCTCAAAGAGGCGATCGCTGGCGGGGCCGGTGGCGTCCTCCTTGGCGAGGCGGACGGCGGCCTCTAGCTCGACCGGCTCAAAATCGCCGCGGCCGATGAGGGTGAGGGCAATCACCTCGGCCTGCTCGTCAGCGGAGAGGCTGTCGATCATGGCGGCGGTCTCGTTCTGCGTTTGGTCGTCGGCGCGCTCCTCGGCAAGCTGGGCGGGGTCCTCTTTGGTGACGGTCGTGGCGCGGTCGAGCTCAAGCTCCATCTCGGGCGCTGCGGCTTCCGCGTCCGGCACGGGGGCGAGCGCGGCGCGGCCTTTGACGACAATCATGCGAACAAGGTCCACATCAACGTTAAGCTCGGTGGCGCCGGTGCGTTCGCGCAGGGTCATGGATTGTCCTTTCGGCGGTTTTGTAAGGAAGCGCGAAAGGTTGGAGAAAGTTTCCCTATTTCTCGCTGTGGCGCGAAGGCCGCAGTGCGGCGATGGCGACACCTGCTTTTGGTTGTTTTGCTGTGGATAAAGCAATCTTCGGTTTATAACGCTTGCGCGTTTGAGTGGAGCGGACCGATGCGTTTGTTGGGCATGATCCTGTTCGTCACCTGTCTTGCTGGCTGTGTGCAGGCCACTTTGCCATTCAAACGCGCCACCCAGCCGATCCAGTTTCGCAGTCCCCATCTGGCCGAGGACGTGGCGCCCTACGCGGAAATCGGCGAGCGGATGATTGCCGGACAAGCGTTTATCCGGGTGACGGGCGGCGGTGTTGCCACGTGCGCCGGCAATGATGCCTGGCTGTTGCCAAAAACGCCGCTCTCGGAGGAGGCGCTGGATATTTGGCGGCGCGGCGACGGGGTCTACACCAACAACGTGCAGTCGACGGGGTACAAGGTCACCAAGCGGTCCCGGTGTGATGCGGGCGGCAACTTCATCTTCGAGGGGGTGCCGGCGTTGCCGCACTACGTTTTTGTCCGTGTGCGGTGGATGGGCCAGTCTGTCGGGTGGGACGAGGGCGAGCTCACCACCCACTGGCTCGTGCGCGAGGTTGACGTGTCGTTTCAATCCGAGCCGCGGGTGATCTTGTCGAGGAACGAGCGGTTGGGCCGCTTTGTGGTGGGCGTGTCGAGCGGGGCGGCGAGCTTTCAGAACGAGATCGACGCGGTTGGCGAGTTTGAGAATAAGATCGACACGGTGAAGTTTAATGCGCAACTTCGCGCGGTGGCGAAGTTGTTTTGAGTTTGACCCCAACCGGGAAAGCGCGTAGCTAACCGCGTCCGCCCGTCAGCGCGTTGCGCCCACGGGCGCGCTTTGCGTTGCAACGCTGTTGGGAACGGTGGGGTCAAGAATGTTCGACAATCTGTCCGATCGCCTGTCTGGCATTTTTGACAAACTCACCAAGCGTGGCGCGCTCTCCTCCTCCGATGTGGACCTTGCGCTGCGCGAAGTGCGCCGGGCGCTGTTGGAGGCCGATGTCGCGCTTCCCGTCACCCGTGAATTCGTTGAAAAGGTGAAGGAAAAGGCCGTCGGCGCCCTGGTCGTCAAATCGGTGACGCCCGGCCAAATGGTCGTCAAAATCGTCCACGACGAATTGGTGGCGATGCTGGGCGAAACGGCCGAGCCCATTGACCTCAACGCGGCAGCCCCCGTCGCCATCATGATGGTGGGCCTTCAAGGGTCGGGCAAAACCACCACCAGCGCCAAAATCGGCCGGCGCCTGCAAACCCGCGACAAGCGCAAAGTCTTGATGGCCTCGCTCGACACGCGCCGCCCTGCCGCGCAAGAACAGCTGCGCGTCCTTGGCGAAGAAAACGCCATCGAAACGCTCAAAATCGTGCCCGGCCAAAGCCCGACGCAAATTGCCGAGCGCGCCATCACCGCCGCGCGCCTCGGCGGCTATGACGTCGTGATCCTGGACACCGCCGGCCGGACCCACGTGGATGAGCCCCTCATGCACGAAATGGCCGAGATCAAGCGGGCCACCAACCCCCATGAAATCCTGCTCGTGGTGGACAGTCTCACCGGCCAGGACGCCGTCAACGTCGCAAAATCGTTCGACGAGCGGGTGGGGGTGACGGGCACCGTCCTCACCCGGGTGGATGGTGATGGGCGCGGTGGCGCGGCGCTCTCCATGCGCGCCGTCACCGGGAAGCCCATCAAGCTGATTGGTGTCGGTGAAAAGGCCGATGCGCTGGAAGAGTTTCACCCCGCGCGGGTGGCCGACCGCATCCTCGGCATGGGCGACATTGTCAGCCTGGTTGAAAAAGCCGCCGAGCATGTGGACGCGGAAAAAGCCCAGGCCATGGCCCAGAAAATGGCCAAAGGCGGCTTTGATCTTGACGATCTGAAAGATCAGCTCGGCCAGATGGAGAAGATGGGCGGCCTTGGCGGGTTGATGGGCATGATGCCGGGCGTGGGCAAAGCCAAAAAGCAGATGGAAGCCGCCGGCATTGATGACCGCGTGATCAAGCGCCAGGTCGCCATCATCAACTCCATGACGAAGACCGAGCGCAAAAAGCCCGACCTTTTGAAGGCGAGCCGCAAGAAGCGCGTGGCGGCAGGCTCCGGCACGCGGGTGGAGGAGGTGAACAAGCTCCTCAAAATGCACCGGCAGATGGCCGACATGATGAAGGCCATGGGCAAGAAAAAGGGCGGCCTGATGGGCGCGCTCGGCGGCATGATGGGCGGCGCACCGGGCGGTATGCCTGCGATGCCCGCCGGCGGGATGCCCAACATGGACCCCGCCGAGATGGAAAAGCTTGCCAAGCAAATGGGCGGCCTTCCGGGCGCCGGCGCGCCGGGGCTTCCGGGCCTTGGGGGCATGCCGCCGCAGCTTCCGGGGCTTGGCGGTATGCCAGGCCTTCCTGGCTTGCCGGGTGCGGGGCACGGCAAGGGCAAGCGGCAAAAGGGCAAACGAAAGTGACGACCCTTGTGGCCGGTTGGCTCGTCTTTTTGGTGGCGGCGGCAACGCCTGGCCCCTCGACCCTTGCCATCGCGTCCCTTGCGGTGAGTGAGGGGCGCGGCCGGGCGCTGCGCTTTGTGGCAGGCGTCGTGGTGGGCTCGCAGGTGTGGGGGCTTTTGGCCGTGCTCGGCTTTGCAGCGGCCATGGAGGCCTACGCCTCGCTCGCCGTCGCGCTCAAGCTTTTGGGCGCGGCCTATCTTGCGCTTTTGGCGGTGAAGGCGCTGCGCCGATCGGGCAAGGATGCCGCCATTGCCGCCCGCGCGGGGGCCATTGAGCGGCCGTTTTTGGCAGCGCTCGCGCTTCATTTGTCGAACCCCAAGGCGGTGTTCAGCTGGCTTGCGGTGGTGGTGGTGGGCGTGCCCGGCGGCGACCTTTCGCACGCTGTGCCGTTTTTGCTCGGGTGCCTCGTCCTCGCCATCCTCATCAACGGCGGCTATGCGCTCGTCTTCTCCAACCCCGCCGTTCAGGCCGGTTATCGCGCCGCGCGGCGGGGGATTGAGCGCGCGGTGGCCGCCATCTTCGGCGCGTTTGCCGCCGCTCTTGCGCTGAGCGCGGTGCGCCAAACATGACGGCCGTCCTCACTGCAGAGCGGGTTCCGGCGGGCCGCGCGGGGGTGGAGGCCAAGCTTGCCGGCGTCCTCATGCCCCGCGAGATCGTGACCGAGCGGCTCATTTTGCGCCCGTTCGACCGGTCGGATTGGGACGGGTTTGCCGCACTCTTCGGTGACCCTGTTGCAACGCGCTTCATCGGCGGCCCCACGGACGCGGCCGGCGCGCTGGAGCGGATGGAGCGCTTTTCGGGCGGCTGGCGGCTTTATGGCGGCGGCCCCTACACGGTGCTCTCGCGAGACGGCGCGTTCCTGGGCTACGCGGGCCTCTGGTTCCCCAACGACTGGCCGGAGGTCGAGATCGGCTACGGCCTCCTCCCCGCCGCCCAGGGCAAGGGGTTTGCGCGCGAGGCGGTGCGCGCCATCCGCGCAGAGGCGGAGGCGGCGGGCGTCCCGAGCCTTGTGAGCTACATTGCGCCTGAGAACACAGCCTCCCAGCGTGTGGCCTCTGCCGCCGGCGCGGTGCGCGAGGGCACGCATCTGTTCTCCACCGGCGAGAGCGCTGAGGTCTGGCGGTACGCCAGCCGGCCCGCCGCGCCCTGCGGCGAGGATGTGGTGATCGACGCGCGCAAGATGCCGCTCCGGATTGCCACCAAACGGTTGCAACTGGCGCCCTGGCGGCCCGACCATTTTGATGCCGTGCACGCCCTCTTTTCCGACGAAGAGACCATGCACTTCATCGGCGGCGTGCAGTCGCTCTACCGGTCGAGCCGCATTTTCTCCACCTATGCCGGCGCCTGGCATTTGTCGGGCTATGGCATGTACGCGGTGGAGCATGAGGGCGCGTTCTGCGGGATGATCGGGCTCTATAAGCCTGGCGATTGGCCCGACATGGAGATCGCCTACACCCTCGCAAAAGCAGCGCGCGGAAAAGGGTTTGCGACGGAGGCGGTGGCGGCCGTGCGCAACGTTGCCCATGCCCAAGGGATGGCGCGGCTGGTGAGCTATGTTCACCCGGACAATCACCGCTCCGCCGCCGTCGCCCGCCGTGTGGGCGCGACCATCGAGGGGCGGATCACGATCCATTGCGGCCCGGTCGACGTCTTCGTGCACAAGGCGCCCGCACCGTGAGCGCGTTCGCCATGCCCGCCGACCTTGCAACGCCCCGCCTCACCCTGCGCCAATGGCAAGATGGCGACTTTGCACCCATGGCCGCCCACAACGCGGACCCTGAGACCATGCGCTTTTCGGGCGGCGTCCTCACCCGCCACGAGGCATGGAAGGAGTTTGCGGCCCTCTTTGGCCACTGGCACCTGCGCGGCTTCGGCTTTTACGCCGTTGACGATGGGACGGGCCTGGTGGGCGGCGTCGGCCTTTATTTCCCCGACGGTTGGCCCGAGATCGAGCTTGGCTGGGACCTTGTGACCACCGCGCGCGGCAAAGGGTACGCCACCGAGGCCGCGAAGGCCGTGCGGAAAGCTGCGGCCGCACGGGGCCTCTCGCGCCTTGTGAGTTTTGTCCACCCAGAGAATGCGCCCTCCATCCGCGTTGCGAACCGCCTTGATGCCCGCCAGGAGGGGACGGTTTGCCTCCTTGGCGACAAGACCCATCTCCGTTTCGTCCACCCCATGGCAGGTGCGGCGGGGAGCGGCGGGGCCTAACCCTTTCAAACCACAAACGAAGCTCAAAGAGAGACCGAACGAATGCCAACCAAAATTCGCCTTGCCCGCGGCGGCTCGAAGAAGCGCCCCTACTACCGCATTGTGGTGGCCGACGTGCGCGCCCCCCGCGATGGCCGCTTCATCGAGAAGGTGGGCACCTATAATCCGATGCTCGCCAAGGACCATCCCGAGCGCGTGACGCTGGTGGAAGAGCGCGTGCGCCATTGGCTGGGTCAAGGCGCGCAGCCGACCGACCGTGTGCTGCGCTTCCTGGACCAGGCTGGCATCCAATCGCGCCCCGCCCGCAGCAACCCGAAGAAGGCCGAGCCCGGCAAGAAGGCGCAGGAGCGCGCGGAAGAGAAAGCCGCCAAGGCCGCTGAGGCGTCCGAGGGCGCGGAGGCGTAACGCCCTGCGCCGGGATCGACCCATCGTGATGGCGCAAATTGGCGCGCCCCACGGGGTGCGCGGCGCCGTCAAGCTGACAGCCTTCACCGAGGCGCCGCTGGACCTGCGGCGCTATAACCCTTTTTCGCTGCCCGATGGGCGCACGGTTCGCCTCCTCAAGGTGGAGGCCATCGGCAAGGGGTTTGTGGCGCGGATCGAGGGTGTTGACGATCGCGATGCGGCCGGCACGCTCACCAATCAGACGCTAAGCGTGCCGCGCGCCCGTCTGCCCCGCCCCGATGAGGACGAGTTTTACCATGTCGACCTCATCGGTCTCACTGCGCTCTGGCCCGATGGCCGCCCGGCGGGCACCGTGCGCGCGGTCCACGATTTTGGCGCCGGCGAACTCCTTGAAATTGCGGGCGACACCGCGCTGATGGTGCCCTTTACACGCGCTGCTGTGCCGACCATCGACTTTGACGCCGGCACGCTCACCATCGACCCGCCGGAGACCGTCGCGGGGGAGGAATGAGCTTTCGCGCCACCGTCCTCACCCTTTACCCAGAGATGTTTCCGGGGCCCTTGGGGGCCGCGCTCTCCGGCAAGGCGCTGGCGTCGGGCCTTTGGGCGCTGGACGCGGTGGGCATCCGCGACTTTGCCACCGACAAGCACCGCACCGTCGATGGCCCGCCCGCTGGCGGCGGCCCCGGCATGGTCATGCGGCCCGACATTCTCGCCCGCGCCATCGATGCGTGCCCGGGCCCGCGCATCCTCCTCAGCGCGCGGGGGCGGCCGTTTTCCCAAGCGATGGCGGAGGAGTTTGCGGCCGGCGGCGCGCTCACGCTGGTGTGCGGACGCGTTGAGGGGGTGGATGAGCGCGTGATTGAGGCGCGGGGCCTTGTCGAAATTGCGGTGGGCGATGCGGTGTTGTCGGGCGGGGAGGTGGCGGCGATGGTGGTGCTTGATGCCATCGTGCGGCTGTTGCCGGGCGTGATGGGGAACGCGGCCTCGGCGGAGGAGGAGAGCTTTTCTGACGGGCTCTTGGAGCATCCGCAGTACACAAAACCCAACACGTTTGAGGGGCGGGACATTCCGCCGGTGCTCCTGTCGGGCGACCATCAAAAGGTGGCGGCGTGGCGGCAGGCGGCGCGCGAGCGTTTGACGGCCGGGCGCCGGCCCGACCTTTGGGCGAGCCGCGAAAGGGTTGTGCGGGACGTTTGACCCCCCAATATTGCGGGGGCGCGGGGTGCTTCGGGCCCCGCGTTCGGTCGCTCAGTGAAGGATCGGACCACAATGAGCCGTATGACGACGCTGTCGAGCCCGCTGTTGCTCGGCTTTGAAGAGATTGAGCGCGTGCTCGACCGGGTGACGAAATCCGGCAGTGACGGCTACCCGCCTTACAACATTGAGCGCGTTTCGGACGCGTCGGGTGATCGCCTGCGCATCACGCTGGCCGTCGCTGGGTTCTCCCGTGGGCAGCTTTCGGTGACGGTGGAAGACAACCAGCTCATGATCCGCGGCGCGCAAGATCCGCAGGCGGACGAAGGGCGGCATTTTTTGCACCGCGGCATCGCCGCACGGCAATTTCAGCGCGCCTTTGTGCTGGCGGAGGGGATTGAGATCCTGTCTGCGGCGCTCTCCGATGGCCTGTTGGCGATTGATCTGGTTCGGCCGGAGCCGGAGCGCACCGTGCGCACCATCGAAATCTCCAGCGATCCTGGCGCCTGAGGGCGGCCTTCTGCGCAAGGTCGGCTTGTGGCCAGCTTCGATGGCCGTTTGCAAGGCAACGACCAGCGACAGCACCTTATAATTGTTTGGTCCGGCGGGGGTGATGGGCCTTCGCGCGGGCGCTTGTGAAGGAGTTTTGAGTGATGGGCATGAGTGGAGAGGATGCGGTGCGGCCGTTGGCCGTCATCAGTGCGGATCAACTCGCGATCCTGGGCGAGGGCCACGTGGCCTACGTGCGCGAGATGCGCTCGGAGGAGGTGAACTCCGTGTTCCCCAACGCGCCGGAGATGGCGCCTGGGCAAATCATTTGGGCGCTTTTATCGGCGGCAGGCACACCCATTGTGCTGGCCGACACGCCCCACGCGGTGATTGCCAATGCGATGGAGCACAACCTCGTCACCGTCAGCGTTCACTAAGCGCTGAACTGAGAGCGCCTAGTAGTCGAACGGCTTTGTGTCGGAGCCCAGCGGCTTGGGCGTTGCGGTGCGATAATTCCAGAAGAACGCCGTGCAGATGATCGCGATTGCCGTCATCGCGAGGGAAACGAACGTGTCGGCAACGGCGAGCGGCGGGACGGCGAGGACGGTGGCGTTGGCCACAATCTCGACCACCGCCACAACGGCAAGGGCAAACGTTCCGAGCACCCGCCAGCCAACGCGCCCGCGGTGGGTGATGAGGCCCAAAAGGCCAGCTGCGACATAAAGGCCGGTGAGCGCGGCCGCCACCGCCATGGAGGCGCCCGGCACCACGAGCGCTGGGTCAATCGCGCAGGTGGCGGCAAGGCAGAGCCCGCGAATTCCGAGGAAAATGAACAGGATCGAGGATAGGCCAACGTCAAACGCGCGGCTTCTCGTGAGCGGCCGACCGCGGCGCGACAGCGCAAAGGCGGCCACAAGCGCGGTCGCCACGGCAAACACCGTGCATTCGATGGGGGCAAGGAACGCCAAGGCGCCTTCCATGGGGGGTCTCCGGCAGCGTGCCGCCCGCCGTGGCGCACAATCGCCCCTTTGTCCAGCGCGCTGGCGTCCCGTGCGGCATGTGGCCGTGGCATCGTGTGATTTGCGCAATGGGAAAAGGGTTGGCTAAGATCGGTGAGAACAACGTTCCAGACCGGATATTCCCGACATGTTCCATCGCAATGGCGCCCTCCTGGTGGGGGCGGGGCTTTTGGCAATGGTGGCAGCGCCGGGCTCGGCCCACGCGGCTTGCCCCATCGACAGGACAATCATGTTCGGCGGCCTCGACTATGGGTCGGCCGCCTTCCACACCGCGCTCGCACGCACCATTTTGGAGGAGGGGTATGGCTGTGAGACCGACGCCATCCCCGGTGCAACGCTCGTGCTCAACCAGGGGCTCGCGCGGGGCGACATCGACCTTTTGATGGAGGTGTGGACCGGCAACACCGCCCAATCGTTCTTGGATGCGGAGGCCGCGGGCGATGTGACGCGCCTTGGCGCCACCTTCCCCGATGCGGTGGAGGGCTGGTTCGTCCCCCGTTATCTCGTCGAGGGCGAGGATGCCCCGGCCAAGGGTCTCACCTCGGTGGACCAGCTGGCCGACTTTAAAGAGCTTTTCACGGACCCTGAGGAGCCGGACAAAGGCCGGTTTTACAACTGCGTCATCGGCTGGGTGTGTGAGGGGGTGAACTCCAAAAAGCTGATGGCCTATGGGCTTGACGATCATTTTACGAACGTGCGCGCGGGGTCGGGCGCAGCGCTCGAGGCGGCGGTCGAGACCGCTTATATCCGCGAGCGGCCGGTCCTTTTTTACCACTGGGCGCCCACGTGGCTGATCGGCAAATATGATTTTGTCATGCTGGACGAGCCGCCCTTTGACCAGGCCACCTGGGACGCGATGAACGCGGCGGACGAGCCGGAGGCGGCCACGGCCTACCCGTCGACGCGGGTGGTGATTGGCGCAAACGTTGAGTTCACCGAAGGCTCGGACGCGCTGACGGCGTTTTTGACGGCCTACTCGACCACCAGCGCGCAAACGTCTGAGGCGCTCGCCTTTATGCGGGAGGAGGATGCGTCCGCCGAGGAGGCGGCCCAAGAGTTCCTTCGCAACAATGAGGACGTTTGGCTGCCCTGGGTACCCGCGGAGGTTGCAGAAAAGGTTAAGTCCGCCATCAACTAAGGTCTGTTTTCGACCAATTCCCGCCCGCCACTGTGTCACGCGGTGGCGGGCGGCCTTTATTGCGTATTCAAAGGGTTTTCTCCAGTACTGGCGCAGATTTGGAGGGCTGTTGCGGGTTGCCACAGGCGCGACGATTTGGCGGCGTACTGATGAGAATTATCGCGTGTCGGGCAAATTTGCTGCGGCCGGCTTTACAAGCTTCATCTGTAGGCTATACTCCTATGGACAAACACTGATGCGTTCGGAGACGGGGTGACTTTGCGCCTCCTGTGCGCGCTTGCGTGTGCCTGGCACCGCACCTGCGCCCCGCCGACGGTTCTGGAGGTCTGCCTTTGAAAACGCTTGCCATTGCGGCAGCAGGATTTGCTGCGTCTGTTCTCGCCCTTCCCACCGCTGCCCACGCGGCCGATTGTGACGGGCTCGACCGCCCGGTGGTCTTCGCCGGTCTCGATTGGGACAGCGTGACGTTCCACAACGCCGTTGCCGGCTTCATGCTCGAGCATGGTTATGGCTGCGAAGTGGACAGCATTCCCGGGTCCACCATCCCGCTCTTTAACGGCATGATCCGCGGTGACATCGACGTCACGATGGAAGTGTGGATCCCCAACATCAAAGACGCGTGGGACAAAGCGACCGCCGACGGTGATGTGGCCTCGGTGGGTGTCTCGTTCCCCGATGCATCCCAGGCGTGGTACGTGCCCCGCTACCTGGTGGAGGGCGAGGATGCGCCGGCGCCGGACCTCAAATCGGTCGCGGATCTGCCGAAATACGCAAGCCTTTTCCAAGATCCGGAAGATCCCGACAAAGGCCGGTTCTACAATTGCATCCTCGGTTGGGGCTGCGAGGTGATGAACACAAAGAAGCTTATCGCCTACGGTCTTGACGAAAGCTTTAACAACTTCCGCCCCGGCACCGGCGGCGCATTGTCGTCGGCCATTGAAAGCGCGCTTTTGCGTGAGCGGCCCATCGTCTTCTACTATTGGGGGCCAACGTGGGTTCTCGGCAAAGTGGGTCCTGACCTCATCCGCCTGGAAGAGCCGGCCTACGATGAGGCAAGCTGGCAGGTCCTCGCCGATGCGGACGTGGATGAAGTGACCACCGACACGCCCGCCATGGCCTGGCCCGACACCCCGGCCGATATTGGCGTGAACACCGAATTCCAGGAGCAAACGCCCACGCTGATGGAATTTTTCGGCAACTACGGGTTCACCGCGGCGATTGTGTCAGAATCGCTGAATTTTATGCGCGAAAACAGCGCCTCTGCCGAAGAGGCCGCCGTGGAGTGGCTGAAGTCCAACGAAGACACCTGGACGACCTGGGTGCCTGCGGACGCGGCCGATCGCATTAAAGCCGCCCTCGCTTCGGCGTAAACCTTTGCGGCGGGGCCCCCGTGGCCCCGCCCTGACTTCTCGCCAAAAGGGCTTTTTCGCGTGGACAACGAACCCTCATTTTTCGACCGGATCGTGAACGATTTCGCCGACTGGTTCTTCATCGACGGCGCCATCGGCAAGGCCATCCGGTCCGCCACCAACGACTTCATTGTCCATCTGGTGCGCAACTATGGGGATGGGTTCGAGGCCTTCTCCAACGTCCTCTTGCGCGCGCTGGTGTGGTTGGAGCGCTTGCTTGACGCAACGCCCATCCTGGTGGTGATGGCGGTGGTCGGTCTCATCGCCTACGCCGCCTCGCGCCGGATTTTCCTCGCGGTCGGCATGGTGTTGGCGCTGTGGTTCATTGGCGCGCTCGGCCTTTGGGACAAAGCCATGCAAACCATTGCCATCATGCTGGTGGCGGTGGGCCTATCGGTCGCAATCGGCATTCCTGGCGGCGTGCTCACCGCAAAGTCCAACCGGGCGCGGGCCATCGTAAACCCAGTGCTCGACCTCATGCAGACGATCCCGAGCTTCGTCTATCTCATCCCCGCGGTGATGCTGTTTGGGCTTGGCAAAATCCCGGCGATCATCGCGACGGTGATTTATGCAACGCCCCCCTGCATTCGCCTCACCGACCTTGGCATCCGCTATGTGGACCGTGAGGTGACCGAGGCCTCCCGCGCGTTCGGTGCCACCCGCTGGCAGATGCTGACGGGCGTGCAAATCCCGCTCGCGCTCCCCTCCATCATGCAAGGGATCAACCAGACCATGATGATGGCGCTCGCCATGGTGGTGATTGCCTCCATGATTGGCGCGAGGGGCGTCGGCGAAACTGTGCTCCTGGGCCTCCAGCGCAATGACGCGGGGCAGGGGCTCATCGGCGGCATCGCAATCGTCATCCTTGCGATCATCTTTGACCGGATCACCCAGGCCGCCGGCCAACGGGCCCAAAAACACCGCGCCGTTGCCCACTGACGGCGCGCACCCAACAAAACGCCGCGCTGCGGCCAAAAGACAGTGAGATGAGGCGGCGACCATGGCGCTGATTGAAGTCAAAAACGTCACGAAGATTTTTGGCGCCCGGCCAAAGGACGCCCTCGGCCGCTACCGCGACGGCCTTTCCAAGGAAGAGTTGCTCGCCGAAACCGGGCACACCCTTGGCCTTGCCGATGTGACGCTCTCCATCACCAAGGGTGAAATCTTCGTGGTGATGGGCCTGTCGGGCTCGGGCAAATCCACGCTCATCCGGCACTTTAACCGCCTGATCGAGCCCACCGACGGCCAAATCCTGGTGGAGGGCAACGATGTCCTCAAAATGTCGAACCGGGAGCTCGAAAAATTCCGCCGCACGACCATGAGCATGGTCTTCCAGCGCTTTGGCCTGATGCCCCACCGCACGGTCCTGCAAAATGTCGGCTACGGGCTCGCCGTGCGCGGCATGAAGGGGGCGGAGCGGGAAGAGCGCGCGCGCCACTGGATCGAGGTGGTGGGCCTTTCCGGCTACGAGGACCAATATCCGACCCAGCTGTCCGGCGGCATGCAGCAGCGGGTGGGTCTTGCCCGTGCGCTCGCCACCGATGCGGAAATTCTGTTGATGGACGAAGCGTTTTCCGCGCTTGACCCACTCATCCGCAGCCAGATGCAAGATCAACTGATTGAGCTTCAGGCCGAGCTTGGCAAAACCATCGTCTTCATCACCCACGATCTTGATGAAGCGCTGCGCATCGGCGACCACATTGCAATCTTGAAAGACGGTAAACTCTCGCAAGTCGGCACCCCGCCCGAAATCTTGCTCAACCCGGCCGACGATTACGTCGCCGAATTTGTGCGCGATGTGAACCGCGCGCGCGTCCTCACGGTCGACACCGTCATGAAAGCGCCCATCGCGCGCCTCACCGGCCACGACCTTGACGCAGCGCTCGCTGAGATGGTGCGCACGGGCGCCGCCTACGGCTATGTGGTCGACGAAGAGCGTTACCGCGGCATTTTGCGGAAAGAGCGCCTGGAGGCCGCCATCAGCGCCCGCAAGGCCGGCGACGATCTTTACACCTACGCCGAAGAGGGCCCGACGCTTCAGGCCAATGCGGCGCTCGAGGTGGCGCTCCCCACAGCGCTCGAGACCGACTATCCGCTTCCCGTGATCGACGATCGCGGGCGTCTCATGGGCGTTGTGTCGAGCCGGGAAATGTCGAGCGTGTTGTCACCGCCCAAGGCCGCCAACGAGGACACGCCGCCGCCCACCGACCAGGCGCCCGAGCCGCCGCGCGCTGCCGCAGGGTAGGGCCGTGGTAGGCCCGGAGGGATTCGAACCCCCATCTGAACCGTTATGAGCGGTGGGCATTAACCGTTATGCTACAGGCCCCGGCGCGCGCACCATGGGGTGATCCGCGCCCCCTTGGCAAGGCCTCCCTCACATCCCCGTGCGCGGCAAGCCTCACCCCAGCTTCGCCTTAATTCAGACACGATCGCGCCCCAGATCGGTGGAATGCAAATGAGTGTGAGTGGCGCACGATGACGCGGCGCGGGACCTACGACGACTATTTTGACGCGCTCGGCCAGCGCGAATCCACCAACAACTACCAGTTGGAAAGCAGCCTCGGTTACCTGGGCCGTTACCAGCTGGGCGAGTTGTCGCTCGCCGAAATCGGCTACTACCGCGGCGACAACACCCAGCCCCAAGATTACATCGGCGGTTGGACCGGCCGCGACGGCATCAAATCCAAGCAAGACTTTTTAAACAACCCCGCCGTCCAAGACAGCGCCGCCCGCGAATACACCACCTGGAATTGGGACACCCTCACCCGCTACGGCTTTAACATCTACGCCGGGCAGACCCTCAACGGCCACGAGCTCACCCTTTCAGGCATCCTGGGCGCCACTTGGCTCGTGGGCTTTTCCGGCATGCGGGACTTTTTGCAGTCCGGCGGCACCGACATCAGCGCCGACGGCTACGGCACGTCGATGCTGGAATATCTCGCCCTCTTCGCCGGCTACGACACACCGCAAAACTTCCGCACCGACCTTGAGGGCAACAATCGGCTGGAGGGCGGCGTCGGGCGCGACGTGCTGACCGGGTTTGCCGGCGATGACACGCTGATCGGCGGCGGCGACTTTGACGTTGCCGTCTTCAACGGCGCCCGCGGCGCCTACGACATTGAGTGGCTGCGCCCGGGCGAGGCCATCGTGCGCGGGCCCGACGGCACCGACCGGTTGAGCGGGATCGAGCGCGCCCGCTTTGACGATCGCGAGGTGGACCTTTCCACCAACACCCCCCTCCCGCCCGAAACGCCCCCCGGCGCCACCAATGGCGATGACGTCATCCGCCTCGCTGGGGCGGGCGAACGGCTGAACGCCCGCGGCGGCGACGATCAGGTCGCAGGCGGCGCCGGCAACGACACGCTGATTGGCGCCAACGGGGAAGACACCTTGCGCGGCGGCCCGGGCGATGATCGCCTGCGCGGCGGCCACCACGAGGACGTTTTGAACGGCAACGCCGGCAACGACACCCTCTTCGGTGGCCTGCGCAACGACCGCCTCTCCGGCGGCGACGGCAACGACCAGTTGAATGGCGGCCGCGGCCACGACACCCTCCTCGGCGGCGACGGCAACGACCACCTGTCCGGCAACGCCGACCGCGATGTCCTTAACGGTGGCCGCGGCAAAGACATCCTCTTCGGCGGTGGCGGGCGCGACGTGTTTGAATTGCGCCACGCCGACGCGCGCGACGTGATCGAGGATTTTAAGGCCGGCGACATCCTCGATTTTTCAAGGGTTTCGGGCATCGACACGTTCAACAACCTTTCCGTGGTGGACGCGGGCGTTGGCCGGCTTGTGGTGTCGGCCGGGGCCGTTTCCGTCGCGCTCGACAATCTTGCCCCAGATTTCACCCTCACCGACGACGACGTTTGGGTTTAGGTTTCGCGCAGTCAACGCTGGGGTCAAAAAAGGTCTCAGCGTTTCAACCTTTGGGTGAAACTTGCCCAAAACTTTCACCACACCCGCAAACCGCCGCCCTCAGCTTGCCACAACCCACCGCGGTTCTAGTTTCCATTTTAGATTGGAGACGCGGGATGATCCGACTGCTCGTCATTGGTGCGCTCCTCTTGACGCCAACCGTCGCGACGGCCGCGCCCCCCGGGTGCAACCCCCTCTACATCTACAAAGCCACCATCACCCGCGTCATCGACGGGGACACGGTGGTCGCCAACATCGACCTTGGGTTCGACACCTGGCGCAACAACGAGCGGGTGCGCCTCCACGGCATCGACGCCCCAGAAATGCGCGGTGACGAGCGGCAGGCGGGCCTCCGCGCCAAGGCCGCCCTTGCCGGCGCCATCGAAGGGCGCCGTGTCATCGTCTGCACCATCCCCGACCGCAACGGACGCGACCGGACCGGCAGCTTCCGCCGTTATCTGGGCCGCATCTTCACCGTCGAGGGCCAACCCTTCAGCATCAACGCCTGGATGGTGCTGCGCGGATTTGCCAAACCCTACGCGCGCTAACGCACCAACCGCCCTGTTTGAATCAAACAGGTCGACCAGTTGATGCGCGAGATTTCATCGACGAGCACCTTTTGCCCGATCAGGTTGATCCAACCTGATCGGGCGGCGCGCTAAGACGCGACGGGGCGGGCAAAACCCTCTAAACCCCTGCCATGTCGAAATACCCCCGGCCCGGCGTGCTTTTGAAGGGCGCGCTCGCCGCCTTCTCGTTGCCGGCGCTGGTGCTCATGGGCGCAATGGTGGGCTTTGCCGCCCTTGCGCGGGACACTGGCTTTTCGCTGGGGCAAACCCTTGCCCTTACGCTCGCCGTCTGGGCGCTGCCAAGCCAGGTGGTCTTTGTGGGCTCCGTCGCGGGCGGGGCGACCATGGCGGCCACAGCCCTTGCCGTCACCCTCTCGGCGGTGCGCTTTATGCCGATGATCATGTCGTGGACGCCCGTGGTGCGCGGGCCAAAAACATCCCGCGTTACGCTGCTTGCGCTCTCCTGCTTCATCGCAATCACGGCCTGGGTGTTTGCGATGGCAAAGCTCCCCGCGCTCCCGCGTGCCGACCGGGTGCGCTACATGGCGGGCTTTGCCATCACCCTCGCGCTCATGAATGCGAGCATTGTGGCGGTGGCCTTCGTCGCCATCGACGCGATCCCGCCGGTGGCGGCCGCGCTCCTCATTTTCTTGATGCCGATCTACTTTTTGATGTCGCTCTGGGGCGCGGCGCGCGCACCGTCTGAGCGCGTGGCGATGGTGGCGGGCCTTTGTCTGGGGCCCATGGCAGCGCTCCTGGTGCCGGGCGCGGACCTTTTGGTGGCCGGGCTCGTCGGTGGCACCATCGCCTACCTCATCGGCCGGCGGGGGCGCGCGTGAGCGACACCCTTTGGGGCCTCTCGCCTTACCTTGCGATCCTGCTTGCCGCCGCGCTCCCCACTCACGTGTGGCGCTGGCTGGGGGTGACGCTCTCCGGCCGGCTCGACGAAACGTCAGAGCTCTTTTTGTTCGTGAAGGCGGTGGCAACGGCGCTCGTCGCGGCGCTGATTGCAAAGCTTATACTGTTTGCCGGCGGTGCGCTCGGCGAGGTGCCGGTTGCCGCGCGCGTGGCGGCGGCCGCTGCCGGGTTCGGCGCCTACCTCATCAGCGGCAAGCGCTTGGCGGTTGGCATCGTCACCGCCGAGGTGCTGCTTGCCGCAGCGCTCCTCACTCTTCGTTGAGCGCGGCGCGCAGCTTTGCGCCATTGCCGCGGATCTCTTCCGGCGGCGCCACATCGCCGCTGTGGGGCCGCAGCGGCGCGCCCGCGTGGCGCGGGATCACGTGCACATGGGTGTGGAACACCATCTGCCCGCCCGCGCCTTCCACAAAGTGCTGGATGGTGATGCCATCGGCCTCAAACGCCGTGCGCGAGGCTTTGGCCACCCGCTGGACCGTCGCCATCACGGCCGAAAGGTCGGCGGGCGCAATATCAAAAATGTTGCGCGAGGGGGTTTTGGGGAGGACAAGCGCGTGGCCGGGCGCGCGGGGCATGATGTCCATGATCACGAGGGTGTTCTCGTCCTCGTAGACGCTCTCGGACGGCATCTCGCCGCGCAAAATCTTGGCAAAGACGTTTTGATCGTCGTAGTCGCTCACCGGCGCGCTCCTCGTTTGCCCCTCAGATGGCCCATTAAGAACCCTTCTTGTAGGGGGCGTAGGTGTTGAGCGCCGCGTTCTGATGTTGGACGGCCGCGCGTTCCTCCTCAAGATAGTCGGCAATGGCGCGGCGAAGGCCGGGGTGGGCAATGTGGTGGGCCGAGCGCGTGGTGGACGCCTCGTAGCCGCGGGCAAGCTTGTGCTGCCCCTGCGCGCCCGCCTCCACCCGCTTCAACCCCCTCGAAATCGCAAAGTCGATGGCCTGATAATAGCAAACTTCAAAGTGCAGGAAGGGGTGGTCTTCGCTGCACCCCCAATAGCGGCCGAACAGCGTCTCCGAGCCAATCATGTTGAGCGCGCCGGCAATGGTTCGCCCGTCCCGCTCGGCAAAGATCAGGCACACCGAATGGCGCATCCGCTCGCCCAGCAGCGAGAAGAATTTGCGGTTGAGGTACGGCCGGCCCCACTTGCGCGCCCCCGTGTCCATGTAAAACGCATAAAACGCGTCCCAGTCGGCCTCGGTGATGTCATCGCCGGTCTTCCATACGATTGTGATGCCGTTTGCCAGCGCATCGCGACGTTCACGCTTGATTTGCTTGCGCTTTCGCGACGCAAGGGCTGCCAAAAAATCGTCCGGCGTGTCGTAGCCCCGGTTCTCAAAGTGGAACTGGGTGTCGGTGCGGATGAGAAAATCCTCCGCCTCAAACGTTTTGGCGTCCGCCTCCTCCAAGAAGGTGACGTGGACCGAGGATGTGCCGAGTTCTGCTGAAAGGGCGGCAAGGGTGCGCGCCACAACCTCCCGGCGGACGGCCTCGTCCGCATCGCCCACCAAAAGCCGGGGCCCCTGCGCCGGGGTGAACGGGACGCTCACTTGGAGTTTGGGATAGTAGCGCCCGCCCGCCCGCTCGAACGCGTCGGCCCAGCCATAGTCGAACACATATTCGCCCTGGCTGTGGACCTTTTGGTAGACCGGCGCTGCACCAATGGCCGAACCGGCCGCGTCGCGCACGATGACGTGGGTGGGGCGCCAGCCTGTGCGGCCGCCGACGCAACCGGCGTCTTCCAAGGTTTTCAGGAATTCGTGGGTGACGAAGGGGTTGTAGGGTTTTGGTGCCGTGTCGATCGCGACGGGGCGGCCGCCGGCCTCCAGCCGCCAGCCGGGGATGGCGAGGCGATCCCACTCGGCGGGGTCGATGGCCTTGAGGCCGGCGATGGCCTCGGCTTTCACGACGGTGCGCTGGGCGGTTGGGTCGAGCATCCTCACCTCCCTCTCGGTTCCTTGGTTGTACGCGGTGTGGGGCGGGGCGTGCACCCTGCGCGGCGTTTTGCCTTGTGGGACGATCGCAGGGGCTCAAACTTCACCAAGGAACAGGTTTGACGCCTGTCCCTCAGAGCCAGCCATCGCTGATTGATGCCCTGAGGGATCGGATGATGGCTGGCTCCGAGGAACAGGCTCGACCCCGGGCCTTTCCTGTGGGGGCGGGGTGGCGAGATCGGGGGCTACTCCGGTTTGGTTGGGATGAAATTCTCGAAAATCATTTGGTCGATATGGGGGGCGAGGGTTTTGGCCTCGGCGGCGGAGCGGACGGTCCAGGCAAGGACCGGGCGCTTTCGGCGCTGGAGGGTGACGAAGGGGTGGGGGAGGGCGGTTGCAAAGTAGCCGATGAAATCGGGCTTGGTGCGCGGGGTGTGGAGGAGAGCGTCGCGGCCAAAGCGGCTGACGAGGGACCCGGACCGCTCGCCGCCGGCAAGGGCCCCAAGGGGCGTGTCGGGCAGCGCGCGGCGCAGGAGCGCCAGAAGGTCAGGGTCGAAGGTCATCACGGCCGCGGCGCCGCCATAGGTGTTGAGCGCTTTTGTGACGGCGGCAACGGCGGCGGCGCGGCCGGGCTCGGTGCGCGGGGATTTCATTTCCAGGAACAGCGCCGCGCGGCCGGCCGTGAGGGCCAGGAGATCGGTGAGGGAGGCGAGCGTCTCGTCCGCGCCCTTGAGGCGCACCATGCGCGCCTCATCGGTGGTGCGGGCGTCGACGCGGCCGCTCTCCACCGTTGTGCGGTCGAAGGTGGCATCGTGGGTCACCACGAGGCCGCCATCGCGGGTGAGCTGGAGGTCCACCTCCACCGCAAACCCCGCCGCAATCGCGTCTTCCACCGCACCGAGGGAGTTTTCTGGCACGCCCTCGCGGTGAAGGCCGCGGTGGGCAATGGGATGGCGTGTGAGCCAGGGCGGCGTGAGCCCGGTTATGGCGCAATCTCCAACACCGCTTCCACCTCAACGCCGACGCCAAAGGGGAGGTTGGCAACCCCAATTGCCGCGCGCGCATGGCGACCCGCATCGCCAAACACCTCCACAAAAAGGTCGGACGCGCCGTTGATCACTTTGGGGTGGTCGCCAAAATCGGGGGTGGAGTTGACGTAGCCGTTGACCTTGACGACGCGGTTCACCCGGTCGAGGGAGCCAAGCGTGGTGCGCGCCACCGCCAAAATGTTGAGGGCGCACTGGCGGGCCGCTTTGATCGCATCATCTGTGGACAGCGTGTCGCCGGCGCGGCCGATGTACATGAGGCCGCCCTCGCCAAAGGGGACTTGGCCGGACACATAAAGAAGGTTGCCGGTGATGACGGCGGGCACGTAGGAGCCTGCCGGGGTCGGCGGGGTTGGCAGGGTGATGCCGGCGGCCGCAAGGCGCGCGTCAATTGTGTCGGCCATATCGTCTCCTGGGGCGCGATGGATGGCCCCGCGATAGCGGGCGCGGGCGGGCACCACAAGGCGCCTTCGCTTGACGGCGGGGGCGGATGCGTCTTTGAAGCGCGCACGCTTCTGAAACAAGGGTTTTGTGATGCGGCAATATCTGGCGGCGGGCTGTCTCGTGTCGATGTCGCTCAGCGGGGCGTGGGCCGACAGCCTGCAACCCCACAAAGCGGTCTATGATCTGACGCTGCGGTCGGCCGAGCCGAGCACCAGCGTGGTGGCCGCGTCCGGCCGTCTGGTGTTTGAGCTGCAGGGATCGGCCTGCGATGGCTACACAGTCGACTTTCGCAACGTCACCCGCGTGACGGACCGCGAAGGCGCCCAACGCACCACCGACCTTCGCTCCTCCACCACCGAAACGCTCGCCCCGCCGGTGCTGGTCTTCGACCACGAGACGGTGGTGGACGGGATGGCACCTTCCGGCATCAAGGGCCGGGCGGAAAGCCGGGCGGGCGGCGTGGCGGTGGCGGTGGAAGCCCCCAAAGAAACGACGGTCTCGCTGGTGCGGGCAATTTTTCCCACCGCCCACACCCGGCTCATCCTGGAGGCGGCGGAGGCGGGGGAACGGGTGCTGGAGGCGCGCGTCTTTGATGGGGGCGATGAGGCCGACACCATTTATGAGACCGCAACGCTGATTGGCCCGGGGCAAACCGGCCTGCCGCGCGCATCGGTGGGGGAGATGGGCGAGCTTGCCGCGATCCCCAATGTGGAGCGGCGCACGGTGTGGCGGCTCGTGATCAGCTATTTTGAGGACAATGAGCAGTCCGGCGAGCGGGTGCCGGACTATGAGCTCACCTTTTCGATGCTCGACAATGGCATCGCCTACGACGTGGTCTTCGACTACGGCACGTTTGCGATGGAGGGTGAGCTGACCGAACTCATCATGAGCGATAAACCCACCTGCTCCATCGATTGAGCGGCGCGCCGGGTTGCGGCGCGCCCTTCGTTCACTTCACGTCGGCCGGCACTTGGCGGTCGGCGGCCGGCGGCAGGAAGCTGCCGTCGAAATAGTCCGACATTTCGATCTCAATCTCGAGGCCGAACGCCTTGGCGATTTGCGCAGCCGCGGTCTCAAACCGCTCTTCGCTCACCTCGGAGATGCCGTTTTCCATCACGCTCGGCGTCAGGATCGAGAGTTCTTTGGCAAGCGCCCAGCGGTCCCGCTCCACATCAAGGTTGACGAGGGGCTCTTGGGCTTTGAGGAGCGCGAGCCCGCTTTCCGGATCGCTCATCATGTCCTGGAGGCCCTTGATGGTGGCGCGGACAAAACCTTCCACCACCTCAGGATTCTCGGCCGCAAAGCTTTCTTTGACGATGAGGCCGGAGGAATAAGGCTGAAGGCCGTATTGGGCGAGGGTGAAGTAGGTGATGTCGTCCCGGTCGATGCCGGCGGCCACAAGGTTCAGGACCGTCGTGGTGGTGAACCCGAAGACGACCTCGGCGCGGTCTTGGGCAAGCATCGCATCGCGCAGGCTCGGCTCCACGAACATGAATTCGATGCTGTCCGGATCGATGCCGTTTTCGGCCGCAAATACTGGCCATGCAAGCACCGTTGCCGCGCTTGCGGTCGCTGAGACCGTTTTGCCGGGGAGGTCCGTCGGCTCAGACACGCCGTTCTTCTTCAGCGAGATGGCGCCGGTGGGCGACTGATCGTTGATGACGAGAACGGTTTTGACGGCGTTTTCGGGGTTCTCGTTGTTGAACTTGAGGAGGCCCGTGCCCTCCGCAAAGCCGATGTCATAGGAGCCTGCGGCAATCTTTGCGATGGTGTCGCCAGAGCCATAGCCCCGGTCGATGGTGACGTTGAGGCCCTCGGCTTCATAGTAGCCCTTGTCGACGGCGATGAGGAACGGGCCGTGCATGGCTTGCCAGGCCCAGTCGAGCACGAACTTGATGTCCGTGTCGGCCTTGGCGGCGCCCGCGGAAAGGGCGAGCGCGCCGGCCAGCAAAAGTGTTTTGATGTGCTTCATTCTGGTGCTCCTTGCGTGTGTGGTGCTGCAAGGGGCGGGCCATCAGATGACCCAGCCGCCGTCCACCGCAATGTCCTGGCCCGTGATTTGCCGGGCGCCTTCGCTCGCCAGAAAGAGCGTTGCGGCGGCCACATCCTCCCCCGTGGAGACCCGGCGAAGGGCATAGTCCTGCGCGTGTTTTTCCTTCGCGGCGTCAACGCTGATCCCCTGCGCCTTGGCCATGTCGGCGCACACGGTCTCAAAGCGCGGGCCCTCCACCATGCCCGGGCACACTGAGTTCACGTTGATATTGTGGGGCCCCGCCTCCAGGGCGAACGATTTGGTGAGCCCGCGCATCCCCCATTTGGACGCCGAGTAGGAGACGCGGCCCGCCCGTCCGCGCAGGCCAAATGTGCCGCCGATGTTGACGATCTTGCCCGTGCGGCGCGCCATCATGTGGGGCAGGACCGCGCGCATGGTGAGGAAAACGCCGGTGACGTTCAGCGTCATGATGGCGTCAAAATCGTCCGCGGTGGTCGCAACGCCGGACTTGCCGATAGGGCCGCGGCCGCCCGCAACGTTCACCAGCACATCAATGGTGTTGAAGGTGGAGAGGGTGCCGTCGATGGCGTTTGCGACGGCCGCTTCATCGGTGACATCGCAGGCAAAGGTTTGGGTTTTGCGGCCCATGGCCTCCGCCTCTGCGGCAACGGGGGCGATGGCGGCCGTGTCCCGCCCGAGCAGCGCAAGGTCAGCGCCCGCCCGGGCAAAGGCCAGCGTGATGGCCGCGCCCATCCCCTTGGCGGGGCCGGTGATGACGACCGTCTTGCCTGAAAATTCCAAGTCACCCTCCTTGTGTCTTCCCGCCCGGGCATGCATCGACCGTGCCTGAAACGGGGGAGAGGGCGATGGCGGACCTTTTGATCAAGAACGGGCTTTTGGCGAGCGAGCTTGATGTGGTGGAGGCCTCCATCGCCATCACCGACGGCAAGGTGAGCGCCATTGGCGCGGCCGCCGACATGCCCGCTGCAAGCGAGGTGGTGGATGCGTCCGGGCTTCACATCCTCCCCGGCGTCATCGACGTTCACGTCCACTTCCGCGAGCCTGGGATGGACCACAAGGAAGACTGGCACACCGGCACCATGGCCGCCGCCAAGGGCGGAGTGACCACGGTGTTTGAAATGCCCAACACCGCGCCGCCGGTCTCAGACGTGGCGCGGTTTGAAAAAAAGCGGGCGCTTGCCTCGTCAAAAGCGCTGGTCGACTTTGGGCTTTATGGCGTCATCATGGATGACAACCTAGGCGATTTGGCGCCGATGGCCGACGCGGGCGTGATTGGGTACAAGCTCTTTCTGGGCAATACGACGGGGAACCTTCCTTGTCCGTCCGACGGTGCGGTGCTTGAAGCGTTTGAGATCATCGCAAAGCTTGGCAAGCGCGTCTCAATCCATGCGGAAAACTCGCCGATCCTGTTTTGGCGGGAGGCACGGCTGAAGGCGGCCGGGCGCGCGGGGGCGATCGACCATCTGATGTCCCGCACCGATGTGGTGGCGCTCGAGGCGCTGTCCCGCAGTTGCGTCTTTGCGGAGTGGACGGGCGCGCGCATTCACATCGTGCATGAAAGTTGTGCGCGCAGCGTACCGTACATAAAGTTTTTTAAAGAGCGCGGCGTCGACCTCACCGTCGAGACATTGCCACAATACTTGACCCTTGCGATCGAAGATGCCGACGGGCCCATGGGCAATATCATGCGCATGAACCCCCCCATCCGTGAGCGCTGGCAGCAAGGCCCGCTGATGGACGCGCTGAACGGCGGGCTCATCGATATGATCTCCACCGACCACGCCCCGCACCTGCCGTCCGAGAAGGACAAAGCCGACATTTGGGATGCGGCGTGCGGCTTTCCGGGGCTGGAAAGCCAGCTCCCCATCATGCTCTCTCTGGTGAACGAGGGGGCGATGAGCCTGCCGCGCTACGTCCAGGTGTCGAGCGCGAATGCGGCGCGGGCCTTCGGTCTTTACGGGCAAAAGGGCGTGCTGCAACCGGGCGCCGATGCGGACATCGTGCTGGTGGATATGAGGGCGGACTGGCGCTTGTCGGCGGCCGCGCTCGCCTCCAAAGGCAAGGTGTCGCCCTTTGAGGGGCGGCGGGTGACGGCGCGGCCCGTGGCGACCTTTGTGCGCGGCGCGATGGTGATGCGTGAGGGCGCCATCACGGGCGAGGCGGGGACGGGGCGGCCGGTGCGCCAGGTGATGCCGCCGCCCGCGCCGCGCAACGTCGACACGCATTTGTCCAACCTTTGTGGGGCATCTCCGGCCCCCGCATAAATATGCGGCAGGCGGCTGTCACACGATTGACAACGCCGCCGCCTTCACGACACGTTCGGGGCAAGACCGGCCAAAGAGCCGGACTGAGGAAACGGCTGCGGACGCTCGTGCCCCCTTTGGGCGCGCGAATTTTCGCGGCCCAAGGGAGGAGCCACCCTATGACCATCGCCCTGCGCCGCGGCGCGTCCACGCTTGCCATTGCCGCGGCCCTGTGCGCCGTCAGCGCCGCTGCAAGCGCTGACACCATCCGCTTCTGGACCACCGAGGAGCAGCCCGAGCGCCTCGCCCTCCAAAAAGAGATGGCGGCCGCGTTCACCGAAGCATCCGGCCACACGGTCGACGTGATCCCGGTGACGGAGAGCGATCTTGGCACCCGCGCCACCGCCGCCTTTGCTGCTGGCGATCTGCCTGACGTCATCTACCACACGCTCCAATACGTGCTCCCCTGGGCCGAAGACGGCATCCTCGACGTTGAGACCAACAACGATATCATCGAAGAGCTGGGCCGCGACACCTTTGCCAGCGGCGCGCTCCAGATGGCCGACTTTGACGGCATCACCGCCGCCGTCCCCGTGGATGGGTGGACGCAGATGATCGTCTACCGCAAAGACCTGTTTGACGCTGCCGGCCTTGAGGCGCCCACCTCCTACGCGGCCGTGGAAGCCGCGCTTGAAGCGCTCCACAACCCGCCCGAGCTTTACGGTTTCGTCGCCGCCACCAAGGTGGACGAAAACTTCATGAGCCAAGTGCTGGAGCATGTCTTCCTCGCCAACGGCGTCTCGCCGGTGAACGATGATGGCTTTGCCCCGCTCGACGAAGCGGCCACCACGGAAGTTCTGGAGTTCTACAAGGCAATTGCCGAAGCCTCCCCCCCGGGTGACCTTTATTGGCAGCAGTCTCGCGAGCTTTACTTTGCGGGCAAGGCGGCGATGATCATCTGGTCGCCCTTTATCCTTGACGAGATGGCCGGCCTTCGCGATTCCGCCCCCGTCACCATCAACGATGACCCGACGAGCCGCGAACTGGCCAGCAACACCGGGATCGTGACGCGCTTCTCCGGCCCGTCCAACCCCGATGGCGCCGCCTGGGGCGACGTGCGCTACTTTGGCGTCACCGCCGACGCCAACACCGATGTCGCCATGGAGTTCGTCGAGTTCGCCATGAGCGAGGGCTATGAAGCAACGCTCTCCATCGCGCCGGAGGGCAAGTTCCCAGTGCGCCGCGGTGATGAGAGCGACCCCGAGCGCTTCGTCAAAGTGTGGGAAACGTTGCCGGTGGGCGTCGATCGCAAAGCCCCGCTGACGGAGCTTTACGCGGCCGAGACCATTGCCGACATCGTCTCCGGTCTCGACACCGCCGCGCGCTGGGGCGTGGAAGAGGGCCAGCTCGCGCTCGCCTCAAAGATCATCAACAGCCAGGACATCAACCGCCTCGTCCGCCAGTATTTGGACGGTGAGCGGGACGCTGCGGGCACCGTCGCAGCGATAAACGACGCCCTGTCGAAAATCTAAAGCGAGGCCAGGCGCGTGACCGACAAACCGCTCATCGACCACGGGGTCGGCCCCATTGCGCGGCGGGAATCGCGCCTCGCCTACACCATGCTCTTGCCGACGGTCGCCATTGTTATGGCGATCGTCCTCCTCCCCCTCGCCGCCAACATCTGGATCAGTTTTAAGCCGGTCGAGATCGCCGACCTTCGCCCCCCCGCGCTCCTGTCGAACGAGCGCCTGCGGGGTGACCTTGAGGCGGTGGGCGATGAGGCGACGATCCAATATCGCCTGCGCAACTCCTCCCGCGAGGTGGCGCTTGGCAACACCAGCTTCACCGATGTGTGGCCGCAGGGCCTGGAACCCATCGACCTTGACGGCCGGTGCACCCTCTCGGGCGGGACGCTCAGCTGCGTTCTGGGCGACTTTGAGCCCGGCGAGCGCGAAACGCTCGAAATTGCGGTGCGGGCGACGGCGGCCTATCTCGCCAACCCCATCAACCCTCGCGACACCGACGCCGACACCGTTGCCAGCGCGCCCAACGTGCTCACCAACCTAGAGCTGTCGCTGGAGAACTACCGCGCCGTCTTCGACGGTGAGGAGTTTGTCACCGTCATGTGGGTGACGATCGCCTACACCTTCTTCGGCACGCTGGGCGCCGTGGTCCTGGGCGTTGCCGCCGCGCAGCTTCTCAACCGCGAATTCCGCGGCCGCTCCATCATGCGCGGGCTCTACCTCTTTCCCTACGTGGCGCCGGTGATTGCGATGGCCTTTACCTGGCTCGTCCTCTTCGACCCGTTTTCCGGCACCATCAACGCCATGATTGTGGCGATGGATGCCTCCGACGGCCCGGTGAACTTCTTTGGCGAGCGGATGGTGCCGGTCACCGTCTTCGGCCTAGAATTCGGCTTCCCCCTGGCGCTTGCCATGGTGATCGCGTTCGAGGCGTGGCGCTACTTCCCGCTGTCGTTCCTGTTCATCCTGGCGCGCATGCAGTCGATCCCCACCGATATGTATGAAGCCGCTGACATGGATGGCGCGACGCCGTTCCAAAAGTTCTTCAGGCTCTCGTTGCCGCAGATCTTTGGCATCTTGGCGGTGCTCTTCCTGCTGCGCTTCATTTGGACGTTCAACAAGTTCGATGACATCTTCCTGCTCACAGGCGGTGCCGCTGGCACACGAACGCTGACGGTGGACGTCTACTACCAGGGCTTTGCGCTGGGGAACCTTGGCGCGGGTGCGGCTGTCGCGGTGGTGATCTTCATCATGCTTCTGACCTTTGCGCTGCTTTATTTCCGCGCCTTGCCGAAAGGAGAAGGGTTGTGACCGCCGCCGTTCGTGAAGGGCGCTGGCCGGGGTTTGCCATTGCGGCGGGCCTTGGCGCGGCCTGGGGCCTCATCCTCCACCTCGTCAGCGCGATCTCGTTCATGCTGCTCTCTGGCGTCGCGCTCTCGCCGCAGCTGGGGGCAGCCGCCCTTGGGGGCGCTGCGGCCGGCCTTGCGCTTGCCGCCCGCCCCGCCGCCGCGCGCGACCCGCTCTACGTTGCCGCATCCGGCCTGTTGTGCGTGCTCGTCCTCCTGGCGGTCAGCTTTGCGGCCCCCTTCGGCCGCCCCTTTGCCGACGCATCGGGCTGGCAGGGGATGGGCCTCTTCATCACCGGCGCAACGGTCGCGCTCACCATGCACGGCACGCTCAAAACCATCACGCTGGGCAAACAAACCCGCCGCACCTCCGAGCATGCCTTTGCCGCAAGCCTTGGCGCCTTTGGCCACCTCTTCTTCGCGGTGATGGTGATCTTGCCGTTCTACGTCCTCGTGATGACAAGCTTCAAAACCCAGCAAAGCTTGATCGCGAACCCGCTCGACCTTTCCATCGACCTCACACAAGACTTCTCCACGCTGTTCGACAGCTACATCCAACTCTTCACCAACTACGACTTCGGCCGTTACATGATCATCTCGTTCGTCGTCTCGACGTTGACGGTGATCATTTGTCTGGGATTTGCCGTCCCCGGCGCCTACGCGGTGGCGCGGCTTAACTTCCCGGGCCGCCAAGCGCTCTCCCGATCAATCCTGCTCATCTACCTTGTGCCGGCCATCGTCCTCGTGATCCCGCTTTACGCGGTCTTCTCACAGCTTGGCCTGCGCAACTCGATCATCGGCCTCCTCATCGTCTACCCGGCGACAACGCTCCCCGTCGCGATCTACATGCTCCAGGGTTACTTCCGCGGCGTCCCGCCCGAGCTTGAGGAGGCGGGGCTGATGGACGGCCTCTCGCGGGTCGGCGTTATCCGTCGCATCACGCTGCCCTTGTCGCTCCCCGCGCTCGCGTCCGTCGGCCTTTATGTGTTCATGATCGCGTGGAACGAGTTCCTGTTCGCCTTCATGTTCCTCGACGATCCCAGCATCTTCACACTGTCCCGCGCCGTCGTCTCGCTGAACTCATCCGAAGTCCCACGGCAGTACTTGATGGCGGGCGCGGTGGTCACAACCATCCCGATCCTTATGCTGTTCTTGCTGGCCGAACGCTTCATGGTGAAGGGGCTCACCGCCGGCGGGGTGAAGGGATGAGCCGGACCGACGAGGCCATCGCCATCCTCAAAGAGAACGATCGGGGCGGCTTTTCCGTCCCCACCCGCGGGCTCTATCCGTTCCAGTGGAACTGGGACAGCGCGTTTGCCGCCCTTGGCTACGCGCACCTTGACCCCACCCGCGCGGTCGCCGAGCTCAAAACCCTCGCGGCCAACCAGTGGCCCGATGGGATGATCCCGCACATCATCTTCCACCAGCCGGATGATGGCTATTTTCCGGGCCCGGATGTGTGGGCAAGCGGCACCATGCCGCCAAGCTCGGGCATCACCCAGCCGCCGGTCCTCGCCATCGCCATGGAGCGCCTGTTCGACCAAATCGCCGAGGTCGACCGCGCGCCCTTGATGGCCGCCGCGGACCGTTGGCACGCCTGGTTCATGACCGCGCGGCGCGAAGGGGAGGGCGCAATCCACGTCGTCCACCCCTGGGAATCGGGGCGCGACAACCTCCCCGATTGGGACGAGGCCCTCGCCCGCGTCCCCGCCGACAATGTCCGTCCGTTCCAACGGCGCGACCTTGGCCATGTGGACGCGGCCATGCGCCCCACCAAGGCGCAGTACGACCGCTACATCGCACTCGTCGAGTTTGGCTGCGGCCTCTCGTGGGACCAGCGGGCGTTTGGCGCCACCAGCCCCTTCCGCGTCGCCGACCCTGGGATGACGGCAATCCTCATCCGCGCTGACCGCGCGCTCGCCACCCTTGCGACCCGGATGGGGGACGCTGCGATGGCCACCCGCGCCAACGCCCGGGCCGATGCGCTCAAAATCGGCTTTGACACCCTGTGGTGCGATGACCTTGGCGCCCACACCACGCGCGATTGCGTCACCGGTGAGCGTGGCAAAGGCGTCTCCAGCGCAAGCTTCCTCGCCTTCCTCGCCGGTGAGCGTGACCCTGCCCGCACCACCACCATCAACGCCCACTTCGACAGGCTCGCCAAAAGCTGCCGCTACATGGCGCCGAGCTACGACCCGGCCGCCGCCATGTTTGACGAAAAGCGCTACTGGCGCGGCCCCGTCTGGCTGGTCGTCAACTGGCTCATCGCCATGGGGTACGCCGAGGCGGGCGATGACACGCGCGCGCACATGTTGCGCCGCGACAGTGCCGAGCTCGTCCGCACGGGCGGCTTTTACGAATACTTTAGCCCGCTCGATGGGGCGGCGCTGGGCGGCGGGGCCTTCACCTGGACCGCGGCCGCATGGCTCGACTTTGCGAGGAACGATGGCGCAGATTAACCTCAACAACATCAAAAAATCCTTCGGCGCCGTCGAAGTCATCAAGGGCGTCGATCTGTCGATCGAAGACAAGGAGTTCGCCGTCTTCGTGGGCCCGTCCGGCTGCGGAAAGTCCACAATGCTGCGCCTCATTGCGGGCCTTGAAGAGGTGACGGACGGCAACATCTTAATCGATGGCAACGATGTGACGGCGCTCTCCGCCCCCGAACGCGGCCTCTCGATGGTGTTCCAGTCCTACGCGCTCTACCCTCACCTCACGGTGCGGGAGAACATGGGCTTCCCCCTCTCCGTCGCCGGTGCCTCAAAGGCCGAGCAGGCGGCAGCGGTGGCGGACGCGGCTGGTATTTTGCGCCTGGAACCGCTGCTCGAGCGCAAGCCAAAAGACCTTTCCGGCGGCCAGCGCCAGCGCGTTGCCATCGGCCGCGCCATCGTGCGCGCTCCGTCCGCATTCTTGTTTGACGAGCCGCTCTCCAACCTTGATGCGGCGCTGCGCGTGCAAATGCGCATCGAGATCGCGCGCCTGCGCGAAAAGCTCGACGCCACCATGATCTACGTCACCCACGACCAGGTGGAGGCGATGACGTTGGCGGACCGCATCGTGGTCTTTTCTGCCGGCAAGATCGAGCAGCTCGGCCACCCGCTGGAGCTTTATCGCAACCCGGCCAACATCTTCGTCGCAACCTTCATCGGCTCCCCCACCATGAACATCTTGCCGTGCACCCAGGCGGATGGCCGCGGTGTGACGGTGGGCAACACACAAATCGTCACCGACCGCGAAGTCGTGCGCGGCGGCGCCGTCCAACTTGGCATCCGGCCCGAAGATTTGATGCTCACCGGCGCCAGCGAGGCCGATTTCTCCGGCCCCATTGTGGTGGCCGAACACCTTGGCGGCGACAGCTTTTACTATGTCGAGGCGCAAGGGGTCGGCGAGATCACCGTGCGCGCCCCCGGCGACCACACCGCAAAGGTGGGCGACACCATCCACGTGCACGCCCGTCGCGACAGCGTGCACCTTTTTGATGGCGCGGAGCACGCCGTCACCCGCGCGGCGGCCTAAGGGTCCGAACTCAATCACCGGCAGCGGAACGAGAAGCTGCCGCGCACCGTGCTGAACCGCTTGAACCCTTGCTTTTGGGTGGTGCAGCCGCGCCCATCATAATTGCTGCGCGTCAAAACGTTGGTGCGATAAAGCCCCGTCTGGTCGACGCACATTTTGCGTGCCCGGGCCACCAGGATCCCCCGGTTGCGAAGGTGAAGCTTTGAGCAGCCGCCCCGGTCGGACTGGGTGCCGTAGATCGTTTGTTTGGGGCCGGCGGCGGCGCTTGTGGCGGCGAGCGGCACCAGAACAGCGGCGGCCAGGGCGAGGGAAAGCGATTTGGCGGCAAGGGCGTTGAACATTTCTGAAGTCCTTTCAAAGGTTTGGCGGTCGGCCAGTGCGCCGTCCGATGATCAAAACCTAAGAAACGCCACCCCGCCGCGGGATCGGGGAGATCCCCTATTTGGCCACACTTGCCCTGGCGCTTGGAGGCGAAGCGCCGCTTAACTCTCTGCCGCGCCGTCCAAAAATCCTTCGCGAAGGGCGGTGGCAAGGAGGGCCGCGGTGGAACTGACGCATAGCTTGCGCATGAGATTGGTGCGGTGGTGATCCACCGTCTTAAAGCTGACGCCAAGGGCCTCGGCGATGGCCTTGTTGGTGTGCCCCTTGGCAATGAGGGCAAGCACCTGCGCCTCCCGCGCGGTCAGCGTGGTTGGCGCCTGATCGCCCACCATGGCGCGCACCTCATCGGCAATCACCTGCCCGCCGCGCAGGATGGTTGGGAGCGCCTGCGCGATCTTTGCCGGGTCGCTCGCCTTCATGAAAAGCCCATGCACGCCGTCCGCAATGAGGCGCGAGAGCTGCTGGCGCGAGGTCTGCCCGGTGAAGACAATAAACCGCGTTTGGGGCGACCAGCGGCGCACCTCCAAAAACACCGCGCCCCCGTCCGCCAGCGGCATCGCAAGATCGAGCAGCATCAGCGCCGGCCGGTGTTGCTTCGCCTTTGCCACCGCCTCCAGGCCATCGGCCGCCTCATCCACCACTCGCCCGCCGGCCGCCGCCACTACATCGCGCAGGGCGTGGCGCACGATGGCGTGATCGTCGGCGATGACGGCGGTGAACGCATCCATCCGCGGCGGCCTTTCCTGTTCGGTTTCTTGTGGTTAGCCCTCTTTTTGGCCAGCGTCACGCACCCCGCCGGCGCAAGCCCCCTTTCCGCGGTCGAAACGGTGACGCTCCCGGCCGACGGCGGCCACATCGACCTCACCGCTCGCAGCTGGGTGCTCAGCGATCCAACGCGCGCTGAGGCGGCCGCGGATGCGCTGGCCGCCCCCGGCTGGCGCCCGGTCGACACCGCCGTGATCGACTTTGGCTTCACCGACGCGCAGCTTTTCGTGCTCACAGTGGTGGAGAACGCGGGCGGCCCCGCCCGCTGGCTCCTGTCGCCCGAATTGGTGCTTGCCGAGCGCCTCACCGTCTTCCGCGTCACGCCGGATGGCGCGGCGCCGATCTTTGAAAGCCGGCTCAGCGACCCGTTTGATGGGCGCGCGGTTGCCCACCGCAGCCTCGTCGTGCCCCTTGACCTTGATGCGGGCGAGCGGGTGGGCCTCCTCATCGCCTACACCTCCGACCGCACCACCCAGATGCCCCTCTTCATCGAGGATCCGGCGACCTTTTCTGAGCGGGTGCGGGGGGAGGACGCGTCCGCCTTCGCGGTTGGCGGCGCCGTCCTCGCGATGGCCGTCATTTCAACGGTTTATATTGCGTCCCTCGGCATGGCCGCCGCCTGGTATTATGGCGCGTACCTCCTCCTCGCGCTCCTTTATATGGCGACCGCTGACGGCTTTGCGTTCCACTATCTGTGGCCAAACGCGCCGGGGTGGAACGCGCTCGCCCTCGTCCCCATCGGGATGGCGACCGCGGCGGCCGCTGCTCTTTTTGCCCGCGCGTTCGTGTGTGTGGGCGGTGCGCCGGTGTGGCTCTCGCGCCTCCTCCTTGGGGCGGCCGCGCTGCTGGTTGTCGTGATGGTCGCGTCGCCCGTCTTCTTTGATGCAGCCTGGTTCAAGACGGCGACGGCGGCCATCGTGGGGCTTGGGTCGGTGCTGCCGCTCGTCTCCGCGCTGGTGGCGTTGCGGGCGAAGGTGCCGGGGGCCGCGCTCTTTTGCGTGGGCGCCACCGCCATCACGCTCACCGTGTTGGCGCTCTCGGTGGGCTACCTCAACCCCGGCCTTTTCGACCAGGACCATGTGGGCGTCATGGCCCGCGGCGCGCTCCTCATCGAGGGGCTGACGTTTGCGCTCGCCATCTTTCGCCACGCGGTGCGCGTGCGGGAGGAGCGGACCCGCGCGCTCCAGGCCGAGGTTGCCCTTAGCCGGGAAAAATTCACCCTGTCGGAGGCGCTGCGGGCGGCCGAGCGGGACCATCGCAGCGCCCTTGAGGCGGTGGACGAAGAGCGGCAGCGCACCGCCTCCACCGCCCACGACATTCGCCAGCCGCTGGCCTCCCTGCGCGCCGCACTCCTCACCCTTGACCATCGGCCGGACGTCGCCGAGCGCCTTTCCATGAGTTTTGATTATCTGGACGGCATCATCACCGACACCATGGCCCGCCACCCCGCGGCAGAGCCGGGCGCGCCGGCCGAAACCTTTGGCGCTGGCCTCGTGATTTCCAACGTTGCGACAATGTTTGGGCAAGAGGCCGCCGGGGCCGAAAAATCGCTGCGCACCGTGCCATCCGCCCGCACCGTCCACGCCGAGCCGCTGGCGCTGATGCGCTGCGTCAGCAATTGCGTTGCAAACGCGCTTGCCCACGGCGGCGACACGGTGCTGGTGGGCTGCCGCGCGCGGGCGGGCGCGGTGGCGTTCGAGATCCATGATGATGGCCCGGGCATGGACGCGGCGGCGCTTGAAACCGTGCGTCAGGCCGGGGTGCGGGGCGCGGGCTCGGCCGGCGCGGGGCTCGGCCTTTCCATTGTGGAGGAGACGTGCCGGGAGGCGGGCTTTTCGTTCACGCTCCGCTCCCACGTGGGGCGGGGGACGGTCGCCACCATCACAGTCCCACCACCCGGTTTGGCGCGCTAAAAGCGGCGCGCAGCGCGGGGCTCGCGGCCGCGGCGATGGTGGGGTGCGCATCAAGGTCAAAGGTGCCCCCGCGCCACACGGCGGCCCCGTCGAGGTTGATTGTCGGGTCCTTGATCATCCAGCAGATTTCGCCGGGGGCATAGGCGCCGCAGGTGTGAAAATGCAAAAAGCGGGCGGACATGAACACTGTGTTGGCCCAGCGATCATAGTCGTCGGCCGCAGGGCGGTGGGTGCCGGCGCCGGGATGAAAGCCGGCGTGGAATGAGTGGACGATCGCCCCATCAATGGCAAAGCGGCCCGCAACGGCGGCATAGTGCTCCCCCATCGCGCGGGTGAGCGCGGGGTCGCCGCCGGCCGCGCGCCACCGCCCGCCCGCCAGCGCGACGGTGAGCGGGGAGGGAAGGGGAAGCGTTGCGGGCGCATAAACCCGCGAGCCCGTGGGCGCCAGCGCATGGGCAAGCCGCACCGTGCCGGAAAACGTTGCGGCAGGGATGGGCGCCGGCACCCCGAGGGGAAAGCGGCGCACGGTGACATCTGCCGGGGGCACGCCCTCATCGATGGCGCCGCGAAGGTGAGTGCCGAGCGGGCAGGTGATGGAAATGTCGCGCGCGGCAAAGGTTGCGGCGTCAATCGCATCCTTCAGGCGGGCAAGGTCGGCGTGGTCGAGCGTGCCATAGGGCGAGGCGTAGAGCGCACGCTCGGTGGCGTACACCATCACGATGCGCGGGCCGGTGGCGGCCGAAAACCGCGCCCGATCGCCAACGCGGGCGAAGAAGACGATGTTGCCTGCCTCGGCGATCGCGGCATCGAGGGCGGCATCCTCGCCACGGTCGATTGCGGTGGTGGTGATCAGGGTTGGAAAAAACCCTTCCGCGCGCGCGTCGTCCGCAAAATCTTGCGCGAGGCCGGGCTCATACCAGCCGTGACTGGGGTCTTCGGCCACCACGAGAAGGTCGGCGCCGGGGGCAAAACCGCCGCAGCGCAGGAGGTTTTGGCTGGCCGCGCGTCTCACCCGGCGGCGGCCGCGCGGTAGGCAAACGCGCGGGCAAAGCGGGCGACCAGATAGTCGCCGCAGGTGATGGGGCCTTCGCCCGGCCGGCCAACGACGGCGGCGGGATCGATGACCGTCTCCGGGTCAGGGTCATAGGCGAGGACGAGCGAAAGCCGCTCCCGGCCCGAGCGGTTGACCACCCTGTGCGGCGTTGAGACAAAGGCGCCATCGGTCCAGCGGGACAACAGATCGCCCACATTCACGATGAGCGTGCCCTCGATCGGGGGCGCGGCGACCCAGTCCCCCGCAACGGTTTGCACCTCAAGCCCGCCGACCGCGTCCTGGCACAGCACCGTGAGGACGCCAAAGTCGGTGTGGGGGCCAACCCCAAAGCGCGTGCCGCCCGCCTCCTGCGGCGGATAGTAGACAAAGCTTGCGCGGCTCAGCGGCGCGGTGTCGGTCTTCAAGAATGTGTCGTCCGGCTTGCCAAGGCCGAGCGCGAAGCCCCGCATCAGATGCCGCGCGACAGTGTGCGCGGCGGCAAAATAGGCCATCGCCGCCCCCTCCAGCGTGGGGAGGAAGGGGGGCCAGCGGTTTTGGCCGCGGAGCGGGTGGTCGGCTGGGGTTTGGCCGGCGCTATCCTGGAGGCCCCAGATAAAACTTTCTTTGAGGTCGGGCGCGGCGTCGTCGGCCATCTTGGCGCCGCCGGGGGCGAGCCAGCCGCGGTGCGCGCCGCTGACGCCAACGCGTGCCTTGTCGGCGGCGGGGGCGCGGAAAAAGTCGAACGCTGCGGCCCTGGCCTCAGAGATCGTCGCCTCCGGGATGCCGTGGCCTTTCACGTAGAGAAAGCCGACCGATTGGCTGGCGGAGAGGAGCGCATCGGCCACCGCCGCGCCATCACCCGCGATGAGTGGGGCCATGTCGATGACCGGGATGTGATCGTTCGCCATGGCGCGCCCTCCGGAGCCGCAGACCGCCCGGGCGCCGGCGGGCTCACGCGTCTTTGTAATACCCCACCACATCGCCCGCGGTGGTGACGCCAAGGCCGTTCAGCTGGCGGTTCACGTAGGCGAAGTAGCCGATGATTTGGTTGGCCTCAAGGATCTCACCATCGTCGCAGCCGGCGGCGCGAAGGGCGATGACGTCGGCCTCCTCCATCGCGCCGGGCGTTAAGGTGAGTTTTCGCGTGTAGACCATGAGCGCGGCCCCCTTGGCGTCAAGCGCGCCGGAAAAGTCGCCGGTTTTGAAGCCGGCCTCGATGCGGTCGGCCTTGGTATCGTCGGCCATCAGGTGGCGCGCGTTCTTGAAATGGTTGGCGTAGCTGTAGGCGCAGGCGTTGAGGGCGGAGACGTAGCTGGCGATGGTCTCTTGCAGCCACAGGGGCAGGGTGTTGCCAGGATCGTGGAGCGCGGCGCGATAGAGGGTGACGTGGCCCTTCAGCGTTGCGGGGCGGAGGGAATGGACGCGCATCACATTGTCGAGGGTGCCGTGGGGCGTGCGCGCTTCGTCGAACGCGGCCGTCAGCGCCGCGTCTGCCTCCTCGTCGGACAGCATCGTGATCCAGGCGCTCACGCCGCCTGCCGCGCCCGCTCCGGGAAGAGGGCGGCAATCCCCTCCGTGGTGGCGGCCGCAACGCCGTTTTCGGTGATAAGGCCGGTGACGTATTTGGCCGGCGTCACATCAAAGGCGAAGTTGGCGACGGGGGAGGCATCGGGGGTGAGCTGGATGGTCTCGATGGCGCCCGACGCCGTGCGGCCCGTCATGTGGGAGACTTCGTCGCCCGCGCGCTGCTCAATGGGGATGTCGAATCCGGATTTCAGGGTGAAATCAATGGTCGGGGAGGGGAGCGCCACGTAGAAGGGGACGCCATTGTCGTGGGCGGCGACGGCCTTCAGGTACGTGCCGATTTTGTTGCAGACATCGCCGTTGGCGCTCGTGCGGTCGGTGCCGACAATGCAAAGGTCCACCTTGCCGTGCTGCATCAGGTGGCCGCCCACATTGTCCACAATCACCGTGTGGGGGACGCCGTGGTTGGCAAGCTCCCACGCGGTGAGATAGGCGCCCTGGTTGCGCGGGCGCGTCTCATCCACCCACACGTGGACGGGGATGCCCGCATCGTGCGCCTGGTAGATGGGCGAGGTGGCGGTGCCAAAGTCGACCGTTGCGAGCCAGCCGGCGTTGCAGTGGGTGAGGATGTTGACCGGGCCACCGCGCTTGGCGGCGATCTCTTTGATGAGCGGCAGGCCATGGGCGCCGATGCGCCGGCAGATTTCAGAATCCTCGTCGGCAATTTCGGCAGCGCGCGCCCAGGCAGCGGCTTCCCGCGCGTCGGGGGCGAGGGGTTTGAGGCTCACCATCATCTCGTCGAGCGCCCAGCGAAGGTTCACCGCCGTCGGCCGGGTTTGGATGAGCGTGTCGTAGGCGGTTTGCAGCGCGCCGTCCGACCCATCGCCATGGAGGGCGAGCGCAACACCATAGGCGGCCGTTGCGCCGATGAGGGGGGCGCCGCGCACAAGCATCGCCGAGATGGCGCGGGCGGCATCATGCAGCGTCACGAGGTCGACGGTGACGAATTCGTGGGGGAGGCGGGTTTGGTCGATGATGCGCACCGCCCCCGGGCCGCCGCCCGGCAGCGCGTGGGGCCAAATGGTCCGTGTGGGGGTGCCGTTCACCTTCATGAGACGTCCCTTAAGGTGCGCTCGGCCCGCTCAATCACGTGGCCGATGGTGTGGATCTCCCCCCGTTCCACCACCAGCTGACGGGCAAGCGCAAGGGCCCTTCGCTCCGCAGTTGCGCGAACCTCCCGCCGCTCAATGCCGCGAAGGTCGGCAACGCCGGCAAGGCCGATGATCCGCCGCGTCATCTTTGCGCCGGCAAAGCCCAACGCGTCGCGCTCCACCCGCTCCAAGAAGCCAGTGAGCGCGATCTCGATGCCGTCCTTGTCGCCCCGCTCTTCAAAGAGGGCGGCGCTGAAGGCATCGCCCCCGCGCTCGGACCGCCAAAGTTCTGAAAAGCGACGGGCAAATGTGCCGTGGAAGCATTGTATTTGTTCGGCGAGCCAGTCGCGGTAGACGGCCGGCTGTTCGCCCCAGGCGTCCTGCGCAAAATAGTTGAGGAGGAGGTTGGCCGTCAGCGCCCCAAGGTCGAACCCCATGGGGCCGTAGAAGGCAAATTCTGGGTCGATGACGCGCACGTCTTCGCCCGCGTCGGTGTGCGCCACCATGATGGAGCCGGTGTGAAGGTCGCCGTGGACGAGCGCCTCCGCCCGGCTCATGAACGCGAATTTGAGGTCCTGAATGGCCGCGCGCCACTGGGGGTCGCCCCACACTGCGGCGACTGTTGCGTCCATCTCGGGGCGCAAAAAGTCGTTCATCGGGTGGTTGGTGTAAGGGTCGGTGAAGACGAGATCTTCGGTGATTTTGGCAAGCGCGGTGTTGCCGGCAAAGAGCGCGATTTCGGCCTTGGCTTGCTCGGCGGAGAGGGCAAGGGTTGAGGTGCGAAACAGGGTCTCGGCGCAAAACTCACCCACAATGCGCGCGGCCGCCCCGTGGCGCTGCCGCTCGATCAGCGCTTTGCGCCAGATGACGTGCGGCGTCAGATTTTCCATGACGATGAGCGCCTGCGGCCCATCAAAATGGTGGATTTCGGGGACGGAGCCGTTGGCCTTGTCCTGCCGCACGAGGGCGGCATGCTCATAAAATGAGCGGCTGAGGGGGAGCGGCCAGCTTTCGCCCACCAGGCGCACGAAGGGGAGCGCCTGCTTGACGCACACGGACCCGGCCGGCCCCGTGACGATGTAGACGAAGTTGAGATTGCCGTCGCCCACCTCGCGTACGGTCCAATCGGTGGGATGGCCGCCCAGGCGCTCGGCCATGCCCACGTACGTGGCGAGGCGCTCCGCAACGGTGTCTGTGGTCAGCGGCCGATAGGGGCCGTAGTCGGGCACGGTGGTCAAATTTTCGTCCCGCCGCCGAATTGCTTGCGCGCTTTCCATTCCCAACCCGACCGTGACCAACACACATCGCAGCGTGACATGAGTCTATTCCGATCTTCAACCGAGGCGGGCTGAAAGCGCCGGGTTGGTGCGCGCATGCGTCGCCCCTTCGTTATTTAAGTGAACACTAAACCATTAGGCGCGTTTTCCCGAGTCCCGAAATTCATGTGGCGCAATAGCAGTTATCTTGTTTTTCGATCGCTCGTGTCGGTCGCGCCATGGCGTGCCATGAAGGCGGCAACGAGACGGTACCGTGTCTGGGTGAGGGAGGCGGCCCGGTAGTGATCCAGGAGGTGCTTTGCCGGATCGGAAAGCCGTTGAAATCCTGAGACAAATGCGACCAGCACGCCGAGTGTCGTTTCGCCTTGAATGACGAGTGCGCCGCCAAAGCCGAGCACGGCGAGCGGCGCGAGCGCGTTCAGCCCGTTGACCACCAGCCGCGCCACGCTTTTCCACCACGCAACGTTCACGCCAAGCCGGCGCAGCACGCGGCCCGTGCGGTGGAATTTTCGCCCATCCTCGTCGATCACGGCTGTGTTCAGCGCGCGCCGCTCCTCCACCCGGTCGGCCGACAGGCGGTTGATGCGCCGCTGGATGAGCGGCACCGCCACCGCCTGGGGAAGCAAAAACGGCAGTGAGATCGCCGCCAGCAGCGGCTCGGTGACCGCCATGTAGCCAATCAGCCCGACGATGGTGGCAAGCTGCACCACCGCCTCTCCATAGGCGACGCCCGAAAAGAGCGCGATTTGCTCGATCTCTTGCCCCAGGACCGCAACGCGCGTGCCCTCGCCATCCTGCGCGTTGTCATCGTGATCGTCGTTGAGGGGCTGCGTGTCGTCGGCCGCGCTCTTGTCATAAAGCGTTGCGCGGGCGTTGCGCAAAACGTCCTCCGCCACCGCCCCCTGAAAGACGCGGAGCGCATGCTTTGTGATGGCGTGGGTCGCGATCACGGCGAGGTACACCAGCGAAAGCTCGATCAGGAGCGCGATGGAGCCCTCCTCGATCGCCCCGTCCACAAGGCGCCGCTGCAGTTCGAGGGGGATGACGTCGAGCGCGGCAACGGTGAGCGCAAGGGCGATGATGACGAGCTGCTGTCGCCAACTGATCGCCCAAATGAAGGTCATCGCATGGTGGTGACGCACCTGTTCGGCATCAAAATTGCCGGCACCGGTGGACTTTGAGAGCAAATCGTCGCGCGACGGGGTCATGACAGGCAGTATAGGTCAACAATCCTTGGCCGGGAGGGCCGCACCCTCGCGGGCGCCGAGCGCCGATGCTATGGCGGGCGCGATGGATGCACCGTTCCGACAAACGCCCCGGCGCGCCGGCCGTGACGCCCCGACAATGCCCGAGGGCCGGGGCTATGCCATGTCCGGCACCGGCGAGACGCTGGTGCCCATCGCGCCGGACGCGCTGCTGGCGCTCATCATGGACGAGGCGCGCCTTGCCGCTGCCATCCCCGGCGCAGACGACCTTCACCGCGCGGACGAGGATGGCGTGCGGGCCTATGCCGCCGACGTTGGGATCGGCGTTGGCCGCATGAAGGGCACCTATCGCGTCACCTGCCGGTTCGACGAGGTGGACGCGGGCGCGCTCACCCTCACCGGCGGCGCAAAGGGCCCCTTCGGCCACTCATCGGGGGAAGGGTTTGTGGACCTTGACCCCGCCCCCGGGGGCACCCTCGTGCGCTACACCTACGCGATCCTCATCAAAGGCGTGGTGGCGGCGGCCGGCGGCCGATTGCTGGATGGCGCGGGAAAACTGTTGATTGAAAAATTCTTCCGCCGTCTTGCTGCGGCGGCGGGCGGTGAGGCGGCGTGACGCACTGCAACACGCCTGTCATGACAATCGGCTTGAAGGCGGGCCAACCGCCATGTTCGGAGGACAATCCATGACCTTGCGCTTTTTGACCGCGGGCGCCCTCGTCGCGCTGCTGCCAACCATGGCCACCGCCGAGGACACGCTCACGATCTTGCACGTGAACGATGTGCACAGCCGCGTTGAGCCCATCAACCGCTTCAACTCCACCTGCAGCGCCGAAGACGATGCGGAAGGAAAATGTTTTGGGGGCGCGGCCCGCCTCGTCACCGCCATCCGCGAGGCGCGCGAGGCGTCGGAGAACCCCGTGATGGTGCTGGACGCCGGCGACCAGTTCCAAGGCTCCCTCTTCTACAGCCTTTACAAAGGCGAGGCGGCGGCCAAAACCATGAACCTCATGGGCTTTGACGCAATGGCCCTTGGCAACCACGAGTTCAACCATGGCCCCGAAACCATCAAATCCTTCGTGGAGATGGTCAACTTCCCCGTCCTCTTCGCCAACGTGGAGATGACGGACGCCTCGCCCATCGCCGGCCTCGTCCCCGCCTCCACCGTCATCGAAAAGGGCGGCCACCGTTACGGCATCATCGGCATTGCCCCTGACGACACCGGCGAACTCTCCTCCCCCGGCGAGACCATCACCTTCACCGACCCCGTGCCCGCCGTCCAAGCCGAGGTGGACCGCCTGACGGCCGACGGCATCGACCGCATCATCCTCCTCAGCCACTCCGGCCTCCCCGCGGACCTTCGCATTGGCGCGGCTGTCACCGGCGTTGACATCATCGTGGGCGGCCACTCCCACACGCTCCTCTCCAACACCGATGAGGATGCGGCCGGCCCATACCCCACCATGGTCGCCTCGCCCGATGGGGAAACGCCCATCGTCCAGGCCGGCGCCTATTCAAAGTATCTGGGCAAAATCAACGTCACCTTCGACGACAACGGCGTTGTGACCGCCGCGGTGGGCGACACCATGGTGGTGGACGGCTCTGTTGAAAAAGACGCGGAGACCGATGCTCTGGTGACCGAGCTTGCCGGTCCGCTGGAAGAACTGCGCAACGAGGTTGTGGGGGAAGCGGCCGCCGTCATCGATGGGGAGCGCTCGTCCTGCCGCGCGCGCGAGTGCGAGATGGGCAACCTCGTCGCCGATGCGCTGCTTGACCGTGTGGCCGACCAGGGCATCCAAATCGCGATCCAAAACGGGGGCGGCCTCCGCGCATCCATTGACGCGGGCCCCATCACCATGGGCGAAGTGTTGACGGTGCTGCCGTTCCAAAACACGCTCGCGACCTTCCAGCTTTCGGGCGCCGGCGTGCGCGCGGCGCTGGAAAACGGCGTAAGCCAGGTGGAAGAGGGGGCCGGGCGCTTTGCGCAGGTGGCCGGCCTTCGCTACACGGCCGATCTTTCCCAGCCCGCAGGCTCCCGCATTGTGAGCGTTGAGGTCGCCACCGCCGACGGCTTTGCCCCCCTCGACGATGCGGCCATCTACGGCGTTGTCTCCAACAATTTTATGCGCCGCGGCGGTGACGGCTACGCCATGTTCGCCGACGACGCCACCAACGCCTACGATTACGGCCCCGGCGTGGAGCAGGTGGTTGCCGATTACATGATGGGCGCCGGCCCCATCACGCCCGCCCTCGATGGGCGCATCACCATCCGCTAACATTTCTGGGCGGCGGCCATGCCGCCGCCCAACCTGGAGGCGCTGATGGATCCCACCAGCCAGACGGCCCCGAAGAACGCGCTTGGGCTCAAGAACACGCAGGCGTTCAAGGCAGAAGTCTCTGCGCGTTCAGCGCCCGGTGGCGCCAAGAACATCGATCAGACCGGCTGGACATATCTGTGTGGGCCAGCCGCTTTCCTCTTCTGCGTCGCCCGATCCAAACCCAAACTGTACAGCGCCTACATGGATGGCCTGTTGAAGAACGGTGTTGGTTCGATCGGGAACCTTAAAATAACTGTCTCGGAGGCCTTCAAGAAGCGCCAGAAGCCCGCCGTCATGGCCGATGCAGATTGGTACGGCCTTGGCCCGCTGCGCGAACAAACCGGCGGCACCGCAGCTGCCGCCGGCGCGCTTGTCGGCTCGCGGGGTATGCAAGACGCAACGTTCCCCGAACAGATGATGGATTGGTTTCGAAGTGCGGGCTGGCAGAGCGTAACCGGGCGTTACAAAACGACGGCCAACGCCTCGTTTCAGACTTTGGTCGGCGCCCAGCAGCATCACCTTGCGGGCGACGATGTTGTACTCCTCGTTGAGGGGGCGGTCGTTGACGAGCAAAGGAAGGACCGCCCATGCTTTGCCGAGGGGGCAAACCACTGGGTTGTCTCGGCTGGGCAGTTTACGATCTCGACGGTGTGGCCATCACGCTCGTGGTCGACCGCGCTGACCGCCACGTCCTCGGTCTACGACCCCTACAGAGTGTGTGGGCACCAACGTCGCGGGCGCAGCCCGACCGTCGGCGAGATCATGCTCGATGTTTACACCTGGGGAGACATCGCGCCGAGCTCGCCCTACGGCCGCCAGCCCATCGAGCGGTTTTTGAGCGGGTTTTATGGCTTCGTCGCCGCCCGCCCACCGTCGTGAGAGGCGCCATCATGAGCGCCCGCCGTCCACGCAAAGGGTTTGGCCGCTGATGTAGCCGGCCTCGTCGCTCGCCAGAAAAAGGCAGGCGGCGGCGATGTCGGCGGGGGTGCCCAGGCGCCGCACATGGGTCGCCTCGATGAGTCGGGCTTGGCCGGTTTCCCCCATTGCGTGCCATTGCGCCTCGGTGGTGGGGTTGGAGCGCACAAAGCCCGGCGCCACCGCATTCACCGTCACCCCGTGCGGCCCGAATTCTTGTGACAGCTGTTTGACCAGACCCACCAGCGCGTGCTTCGCGGCGGTGTACGCCTGCACCCCGGTGAGCGAGGGGCGCAACCCCGCCCCCGACGCCAACGCCACCAGCCGCCCGCGCCCCTTTGCGACCATCGCGGGCGCGCTCGCCTGCGCCACCCAGGCGAACGCATCCACATTGGCGGCAAACACGCGCCGCCACGAGGCCTCGTCAATCTCGCCAAGGGGGCGATGGGCCTGGCCGCGGGTGCCGCCGGCCGCGTGGATCACAATGTCGGGCGCAAGATCGCCGAGCGCGGCGAGCACCGCGGCCCGCTCGCCAAGGTCGACCACGATTGCCTCCGCGCCGAGCGTTTTTGCGGCGGCGCAAACGCCCGCCTCGTCAATGTCGGCAAGGGTGAGGGTGGCGCCCGCCTCAAGGGCGGCGGCGGCAATGGCCCGGCCAAGCCCCTGGGCCGCCCCCGTGACCAAAACCCCGCGGCCTTCAAAATTCAGCCGCATTCGGCGAGCGCCTCAAAGGTTTCAGGGGCTTGGGGGCGGCGGCCGTCCTCAATCTCGATGATGAGCGCGGTGAGGCGCGACAACATCGGGCAGGGGACGCCCGCCTCGGCCCCAAGGGTTGCCACAAGGCCCACCTGCTCGCGCACCTCCGTGCGGCGCTTGCGCACGGCCAAATCGCGCCAGATGCCGGTGTGGGTTTTTGCGGTGCGGCTTGTGAAATCGGCGAGCGCCGCAATGGACGCACGCGCGGCCGCCTCATCCGCGCCCGGCCAGAAGGCGGCCGGGTCAAACCCGTTGAACCCGCGTGGGGAAACACCCCTTGCGGCGGCCACCGCCATCACCTCCCGCCCCAGCGCCACAAAGGTTTGCACGCGCCCCGGATCAGCAAAGTTTTCGTGCATCGATTGCGGCGTGAGGGCGGTTGCAAACAACATCGCGCCATAGCCGAGCTTGCCCCAGAGGTAGCCAAAGATGTCGTCCGTCAGGACCGCATCGGGCTCAAAGAGTTTGAGGAGCGCGTGCATGTCTTTTGTGCGGGGGCGGATCACACCGTCGATCTCGCCCACAACGACAGCGCCGCGGTTGCCGTAAAGGATGTCGCCCGGGCCGTGCCAGTCGGCGCCAAAGTTGACGAACGCGCCCATGACGCGCTCTTGCCCGAACCGCTCGGCAAGCATCAGTTCGTTGAGCCCGTTTTGCGCGGAGAGCACAAACCCGTCCGGCGCAAGGTGGGGGGCGAGCGCCTCCGCAGCGGCCGCGGTGGCGGGCGCTTTTACGGCGAGCACGATGCGCTCATAAACGCCCGAAAGTGCAGCCGGCGTGACGGATGGGACGGGGACGGTCAGCGTCGTGACCGGGCCGGTGATGGCAAGCCCCTTTTGGGAGGCGGCCACATGGTCCGCCGCAATGTCGACCATCAAGACATCAACGCCCGCCTTCGCCCAGACGGCGGCGAGGGTTCCGCCAATGGCCCCGCCGCCCCAAACGAGGACGGGGGCCATCAGTCCCGCCCCGGCCAGGGGCCTTCAAGGGCGGCGCGGGTCTCGTCCACGCCGGTTTGCCAGAGCGCCATCATGGTGGCGTCATCCTTTTGATAGGCGCCGCCAAAGGCCCCATCGCCCAGCATCGCTTTGGCCGTTGCGGGGTCGGCGGCCTTGAGCGCGGTGAGATCGGGCGCGGATTTCTCATGTGTCGGCGCAGGCGCGTGGGCAAGGCGCGTGAACGGAAAGTTCTCCATAAAGTTGGCGTGGCTGCCGGCGGGGTCGATGGCGGCGACGTGCGCGGCCGTTTTGGGCGCGTTCCACCAGTTGTGGAATTTGATGCGCATTTCTGGCCACTCAATCATCGTCTCGTTGGCAACAGCGCCCGCGGGCTGGTTGCCGCCATGGCCATTCACGATGAGGACACGGCGAAAGCCCATGCGGCGGAAAGAGGCGAGCGTGTCGCGCACCACGGCAAGAAGCGTTTCAACGCGTAAGGTGACGGTGCCGGGGTAGGCGGCAAAATAGGGCGCAAGGCCAAAGGGCATCACCGGGAAGACCGGCAGGCCAAGGGGCTCTGCCGCCTCGGTCGCAACGCGCTCGGCCAAGATCATGTCGACACACAGGGAGAGTTGCGCGTGCTGCTCGGTGGAGCCGATCGGCCACACACAGCGGTCATCCCGCGCCACCTGGCGGCCCACATCCTCCCAGTTCATGTCACGGATTTGCATAGGAATCCTTCCCGTCGACGGTGGTGGGCCAATCGGGCGCCGCCATCACCATTTTGGCCATGAGGTTGGAGAGCGTTTCCTGCTCCGCCGTGGAGAGCGCCGACAGCATCCGCCTCTCAAACGCCACAAAATGGGGGAGTGCGGCCTCAAAAAGCGCACGCCCCGCCGCCGTCAGCGAGACGACGCGCCGGCGCCCGTCGGCCGGGTCCTCCGCGCGGGCAAGCAGGCCAAGGCCCGACAGGCGATGGATCGCGCGGCTCAGCGTGTTTTGTGGAAAGCCGGAGGAAGCGGCAATGTCGACCGCGTTGGAATGGTCGCTCAGCCCCAGCGAATAGATGACGACGAATTCGGGCCGGCTGAGGCCCCATTTGTCTTCGACGAAGGCGTAGAGAGGCGTGTTGTAGCGCAGCGCCAAGTAGTTGAGCCGATAGGTCAACCAGCACGGGTTGTTCCAAAGTTTGGCCTCCATCATGGCTTGCCCGCTTGGCGAGCTTGATGAAGCGTTGTGCAATTGCATGGGGTGGCTGACCGGACGTTGCGCTTGACGGGGCCAGAATGGGGCAGCAAGATCGGTAAAACAAGTTCCAAATGGAAGGGTTCGCGCGTTCCGTCGCGGCCCGGGAAGGAGCGTTATGACCCTTTTACGGCCCACACGGCTTGTGGCCGCCGCCGCCCTCATCGCCTTGCCTCAGCTGGCCTTGGCCGACACGCTGACGGTGGGGGTGCGCGCAGGCCCCGATTCCATCGACCCGCACTTTTCCGCCCTCGGCCCCAACTCCGACGCGCTGAAGCACATTTATGACCCCCTCGTGGGGACCGCCGCCGACCTTCAGCTGGAGCCGGCGCTCGCCACCGCGTGGGAGGCGGTCGACGAGGACACGTGGGAGTTCAAGCTGCGCGAAGGCGTGACCTTCCACGACGGGTCGGCTTTCACGGCGGAGGACGTCAAATTCTCCATCGAGCGGATCCCCAACGTTGCCGGCCCGACGACCACGGAAATTTACGTGCGCCGCGTTGCCGACGTTGAAATCATTGACGATCACACGATCCACATCCACACCGATGGCCCAGCGGCAACGCTGCCCTACGATTTCGTGCGCCTCTTCATCGTCTCGTCGGACGCGGCGGCCGACTATTCCACCGCCGAAACCTCGGCCGAGGGTTTCAACTCCGGCACGGCGGCCATCGGCACGGGCCCATTCAAGTTTGTGGAGTATCGCCCGCAGGAAAGCATCACGCTGGAGCGGTTTGACGAGTATTGGCGCGGCGCTTCCGACTGGGAAACGGTGGTCCGCCGGGAAATTCCTGATGATGCCTCCCGCCTTGCTGCGCTCAAAGCCGGCGATGTGGACGTCATCAACTACGTCTCCTCCGCCGATTACCTCGCGCTTGAGAACGATTCTGACATTGAAACCTTCATCGGTGACAGTGTTTACGTCATGAACCTGCAGCTTGATCAGCGCGATCAAACCCCGCGGGTGCGTGCCAAAGGCGGCGACGTCCTTGCCGAAAACCCCTTTAAGGACGCGCGGGTGCGCGCGGCGATCGACCTTGCGATCGACCGGGAAACCATGGTCGAAATCGTGCTGGAGGGTCTGGGCACACCGGCCAACCAGATGATGCCCGCAGGCTTTTTCGGCTTCTCCGACAAGATCCCCGAAAAGCCCTATGACCCTGACCAGGCCAAGGCACTGCTCGCCGAGGCCGGCTTCCCGGATGGGTTCGAGATGGACCTTTTTTGCACCAACGACCGCCTGCCGGGCGATGGGGCGATCTGCGAGGCGCTCGGGCAAATGTTTGCCCAAATCGGGATCGACACGGACGTGAACGCCATCTCGCGCACCGTCTACTTCCCCGCCCAGGCGCGCAAAGAGTACTCCGCCTTCATGAACGGGTGGGGGACGCTCACCGGTGAAGCGTCCTATACGCTGGGCTCCCTCGCCCACTCTCCCAACGAGGAGGCCAAGATGGGCGCGTTCAACCGCATCGAGTACGAAAACCCAGAGGTTGACCGCCTGATGCAAGCGGGCACCCAGGAGGCCGACCCCGACAAGCGCCGCGCCCTCTTTGAGGAGGCCATGGAGCTGACGGTGGCCGACCAGGCGTACATCTCCATTGTCGTCCTGCAGACCGTGTGGGCCGGCAACGCCGACAAGGTGGTCGTGACCCCGCGGGCTGACGAAGAAACCCTCGCCTACTTCATGAAGCCCGCGCAGTGAAGCGATGCGGCCCGCCCCCCGCGTGGCGGGCCGCTTTCTGGGGCGCTGAATGACCGGCTTTTTGCTGCAGCGCCTCATGCAGGCCGTCGTCATCATGGCGGTGATGTCGGTGATCGTCTTCGTGGGGATTTACGCCATCGGCGACCCCATGGAGGTCTTGTTGCCGCCCGAGGCGACCCAAGAGGTCCGGGCCCGGGTGATTGCCCGCTTCGGGCTCGATGAGCCCCTGTGGCAGCAATATTTCCTTTATATTTCAAATCTCTTTCAAGGCGACCTCGGCCGCTCCTACGTGTTCAACCAGCCGGTCCTGGAACTCATCTTCTCCCGGCTCCCGGCAACACTTGAACTCGTTCTGACCGCGGTTTTGGGCGCGCTCCTCATCGGCGTCCCCTTGGGCGTTTGGGCGGGCTACCGGCCGAATGCGCTCTCGTCTCGCGCTATCATGGCCGTCTCGATCCTGGGCTTTTCGGTCCCGACGTTCTGGATCGGGCTCATCTTGATCCTCACCTTTGCGGTGAACCTTGGCTGGCTGCCCTCGGGCGGGCGCGGCGACACGGTTGAATTTCTGGGCGTCGACTGGTCGATCTTGACGCTCGACGGATGGTCCCACCTTGTCTTGCCGGCGATCAATCTCGCGCTCTTCAAGCTTGCCATCATGATCCGCCTCGCCCGCGCCGGCACGCGCGAAATCATGCTCTCCGACACGGTCAAATTCGCCCGCGCCGCCGGCATTTCCGAGCGCACGATCCTGCTGCGGCACGTCCTCAAACTGATCTCGATCCCCATTGTGACCGTCTTTGGCTTGGAACTTGGCTCAACGCTCGCCTTCGCTGTGGTGACGGAAACCATCTTTTCTTGGCCGGGCGTTGGAAAGCTGATCATCGACAGCATTCGCAATCTCGATCGCCCTGTGATGATGGCCTATCTCATCCTGACCGCGGGGCTCTTCGTCACCATCAACCTTGTGGTTGATCTGGTCTACGCACTCCTTGATCCGCGCCTTCGCCGGGGGCGGACATGAGCGCGGCGGTCTCGTCCACCCGGCTCCTGTGGCAGCGCTTTTGTGAGGACAAGGTCGCGGTCGTTGCCCTTGGCGTTGTGGTGCTGATGGTGGGGCTGGCGCTCTTGGCCCCCCTCATCGCGCCCCAAAACCCCTACGATCTCTCCGGCCTCTCCCTGCGAGACGCGCGCCGCCCGCCCGGACACATCGGAACGGGCGGCTACGTTCACCTCATCGGCACGGACGCGCAGGGGCGCGATCTGTTGTCGGCGATCCTTTACGGGCTGCGCGTTTCGCTCAAAATCGGGCTTGCGGCGGGGGCGCTCGCCCTCATGATTGGCACCACCATCGGGATTGTCGCCGCCTACGCCCGCGGCCTCACCGAAACGGCGCTCATGCGGCTGGTGGACCTTCAACTCTCCTTCCCGCCCATCCTGCTTGCCCTCGTTCTGGTGGCGCTGCTCGGCCAGGGGCAAATGCAATTGATTGTCGCGCTGGTCACGGCCCAGTACGCCTATTTTGCCCGCACCGCCTATGGCGCCGCCTCCGCCGAACGCTCCAAGGATTACATCGAGGCGGCCGCCGCGACGCCCCTTTCAGGCTGGCGCATTGTGTGGCGCCACCTTTTGCCCAACGCTGCGCCCGCGCTCATTGTGGTGGCGACCGTTCAAGTGGCCTACGCCATCGCGCTGGAAGCAACGCTCTCCTTCCTGGGCCTTGGCCTGCCGGTGACCGAACCCAGCCTCGGCATGCTCATCTCCAATGGCGTCAAATACATGATGAGCGGGCGCACCTGGATCTCCGTTTACCCCGGCATTGCGCTCATCATCCTCATCGTTGCCATCAATCTTGTGGGCGACCACCTGCGCGACGTTCTGAACCCAAGGCTCAACAAATGAGCCTTCTGGCGGTCGAAGGTCTTGAGACGCACTTTTTCACCCGCGCGGGCGTGGTGAAGGCGGTGGACGGGGTGTCCTTCACCCTGGAGCGCGGCGAAATTTTGGGTCTCGTCGGCGAGTCGGGCTCGGGCAAATCCGTCACCGGCTTTTCGCTCATCGGCCTTGTGGATCCGCCGGGGCGCGTGGTCTCGGGCATGGTGCGCCTGGACGGGGAGGATCTGACGACACTCTCGGAAGCGGCCCTCAAAGACCGGCGCGGGCGCGTGATCGCCATGGTCTTCCAAGACCCGATGATGACGCTGAACCCGGTTTTGACCATTGGCACACAAATGCGCCTCGCCCTCAAGGCGCACCAAAATCTCGCCCGCCGCGCGGCCGACGCGCGGGCCATCGCACTCCTGGAAAAGGTCGGAATCGCCGACCCGAGGGCGCGCTTAAAGACCTATCCCCATGAGCTTTCGGGCGGGATGCGCCAGCGGGTGGCGATCGCGATTGCGCTGCTCCACGATCCAAAAATCTTGATTGCGGACGAGCCGACAACAGCGCTCGATGTCTCCATCCAGGCGCAAATCCTGTCGGAAATGAAGCGCTTGGCGAAGGCAGAGGGGACCGCGCTCATCTTTGTGAGCCACGACCTTGCGACCGTCTCCGTCCTCGCCGACCGGCTCGCGGTGATGTATGCGGGCAAAATTGTGGAGGAGGGGCCCATCAAGGCCGTGCTCTCGGCCCCGCGCCACCCTTACACGGCCGGGCTCATGCGCTCGCTCCCCTCCGCGGCAAAGCCGGGTGCGCGCTTGCCGCAAATCCCGGGGACGGCGCCCTCGCTCGCCGACCGGCCGCCGGGCTGCGCCTTTGCCCCCCGCTGCGCCCATGCCGACACCCTGTGCCAGACCGAGCCGCCGCGCACCGCCGATGGCGCGCGGGCCGTGCGCTGCCACCACCCGCTTGCCCCATGAGCGCGTTTTTGAACGCCGACGCGCTTGTGCGCCACTTCGCGCCCACCCTCACGTTTGGGGACCGCGTGGCCGCCAAACTTGGCGCGCGGGTGGAAACGCGGGCGGTGAAGGCCGTCGACGGCGTCTCGCTCACCGTCAACAAGGGGGAAACTCTCGGTCTCGTCGGCGAATCGGGGTGCGGAAAATCAACCCTTGGGCGGATGCTGGCGGGCATCATGTCGCCGACGGCCGGCACCGTCACCCTTGATGGCGCACCCGTCCGCACGGGCGGCGCTAAGGCGACCACCCGGGTGCAAACGGTTTTTCAGGACCCGTTTTCCTCCCTCGATCCACGCATGCGCATTGCCGACATCATCGCCGAGGGCCCCCTCGTACACGGCCTTGCAACCCGGGCCGAGCGGGACAGGCTTGTGTCAGAGAACCTCACCCGCGCCGGCTTGCCGCCAGCGTTCGGCGTGCGCTTTCCCCACCAATTTTCCGGCGGGCAGCGCCAGCGGGTGGCGATCGCCCGGGCGCTCGCCATGGCGCCCGATGTTCTCATCTGTGACGAGCCGGTCGCTTCCCTCGACATGTCGATCCAGGCGCAGATCATCAACCTCTTCCTCGATCTCAAAGAAGAGCTTGGCCTCACAATGGTCTTCATCAGCCACGACCTTTCGGTGGTGCGGCATCTGTCGGACCGGGTGGCGATTATGTATCTGGGCCGCATTGTGGAGGAGGGCGCCACCGAAGACGTGTTTGCTGCCCCCAAACACCCTTACACGGCCGGGCTTCTGGCAAGCGTCCCGCGGCTTGATCTCTCCGGCACCGCGCAACCGCTGGCGCCCATCGCGGGGGAAATTCCGTCCCCCCTCGCGCCGCCCGCCGGCTGCCACTTTCACCCGCGCTGCCCGCGCGCCATCCCACGCTGCGGCACAGAAACCCCCGTCCTGCGCCCGGTCGGCGCAGGGTTGGCCGCGTGCCACCTTGCCGCAGAGGAGCAAGCGCCCGCGAACTGAGACCAGCGCTGGCGCCCGTCGCCTTGCCGATGGTCCAACCAGCGGCTCACCATCAAACTGCCCGCGCCGCTGGCTGACCTCCCGCACAATGTCGCGGGATGCCCGTGCTGGCGATCGGCCTGATCGCGCGCGCTACTGGGGCGGCTGCCAGAGTTCGACGGGGTTGCCCTCTGGGTCGTGGAGCCGGGCAAAGCGGCCGGTCTCTGGCGTGTCCCACTCGGCGCGCGTTTCCCACGGAATGCCGGCCGATGTGAGTTGGGCCAACATGGCATCGAGGTCGCGCACGCGAAAATTGATCATCCACTGCTGCTCGGGCCGGCCAAAATAGTCCGTCTCCCGTTCAAACGGGGCAAACACGGTGCCGCCGGCCTCCTGGGTCCATAGACCTTCGGCGATGGGCTGCACGCCCAGATGGTCCCGGTACCAGGCCGAAAGAACCTCTGGATCGCGCGCGCGGAAGAACACGCCGCCAATGCCCGTCACTTTCTCCATGGGATCGTCCTCCCTTCAAACGGGGGCCGCCGTCGGTGGATGCGTTAATCGAACAAAAAGTCCGCGCGGGAGGCGCGGGCGCCGGCGACGAAAAGGCCAATGTCGGTGGGGCCGCAAATGAGGCGGGCGCCGCGGGTGGACAGGGCCTGCGCGGTGTGGCCCGGGCGCGGAATGGTGCCGTAAAGCGCGGGGCTTTTGAGGATGGCGGCCTCGCACCGGTCGCAAAGGGCAGCGGCGTCGGGCGCATCCATCTCCTCCAACCGGCCGATGGAGCCGGAGAGGTCGTTGGGGCCCATGAACAGCATATCAATGCCGGGCACGGCGGCGATGGCGTCAACGTCATCCACCGCGTCCACATGCTCGATCTGGGCAATGAGGAGCATGTCTTCGTGGGCCCGCGCGCGGTAGCCGGCGTCAATGCCGTAGCCGGAGGCGCGCACCACGGGCGCCGCGTAGCCCCGGCTGCCGCGCGGGGGGTAAAGGCAGGCCTCGGCAAACACCTTTGCCGCCGCAACCGAGGACACCATCGGCGCCATGATGGAGCGAAAGCCGCGGTCGAGGACGCCCTTCAGCGTCGCAGGGTCCGCGGACGGGATTCTGAGGATCGCATCACCCCCCGCCGCCAACACCGCCCGGTGGACCGCAACGGCGCCGGCAAGGTCGGCCACCCCGTGTTCATTGTCGATGAGGATGGTGGTCCACCCGTGGTGGACCGCGGCCTCGGCAAGCTCCGGCGAGCCAGATTCAAGCCAGAGCGCGGTTACGGTCTGGCCGGCGACCATGGCAGCCTTGATGGGATTTTGCGTCACAACTCGCTCGTGGGCGGATGGGGTCTAGGAAGGATGGCCGCAAAGGCGCGAACAGTCCACGCGGGCATCACACCGATCATCGCACAGCGAGCGCGAGATGGCGGCGGCCACCGCCTCCAGCTGCGCAAGGGTCCCGGGCGTTGGGACGTCGGCCGGTTCGTAATCCACCAGCGTCAGCGTCCCGATGGGGAGCGTCCCGCAAAGGAGCGGGAGGCCGATGACGGCGCGGGCGGGCGGGAACCGTGAGACATCGGTGAGATCCCGCGTGCGGGGGTCGTGGGCCGCATCGCGCACCGCAACCCGGCGCCCGGTGGTGAAGACGAGGCTTGCCACCGTGTTCACCGCGAGCGGCGTGCGCGACAGGGTGAGCGTGCGCAGCGGCAGGGTTGCCCGCGCCCCATAGACATGGATTTGCGCGCTTGGCCAACCGACGAGCGCGGCCGCGGCGGCGGCCAGCTGCCACGGGTCAACCCCGAAGGCGAGCCCCACATCTTGTTCGCCGCAGCAGGGTTCGAGGGGATAAAGCTCGTCGGCAAACACGGCTGCGCTGGCAGACCGTGCGGGGAGGGCCGGCACATAAAACCGCGCGCCCCCCACAGCGCTCATAGCGCGCGACCGACCGTAAAGCGCGCCACATCAACCAAAATGTCGCGCATGCGGGAGGGGGGCACACCGTCAAGATCGGCGATCGCCCGGGCCGAAAAGTCTTCCGCCCGTTTTCGGCATTCGGCGAGCGCGCCGGTTTCCCGCACGAGGCGAGCGGCGCGCGACACGTCATCGTCCGACACCTCGCCGCGCTCAATGCACCGCGTCCAGAACGGGGCATCCGCCCCATCACCGCGGGCGTAGGCCAACAGGACCGGCAGCGTTGCCTTCCCCTCGCGCAGATCATCGCCGACATTTTTGCCCAGCGTCTTGGCGTCGCCGGCAAAATCCAGAACGTCGTCAATCAGTTGGAAGGCGAGGCCCAGGTGCCGGCCGTAGGATTGGAGCGGCGCACGGTGGTCGTCGGCCCCGGCGATGATGGGTCCAGCGGCCGTCGCGGCGGCGAAGAGGGCGGCGGTCTTGGCTTCGATCACGGCCATATAGTGCCGTTCTCCGACCGATAAGTCACGCGCTCCCGCCAATTGCCGCACTTCACCCTCAGAAATTGTGGCGGCGGCGCTGGAAAAGACGTCCAGCGCGGCAAGCGAACCGACATCCACCATGAGCTTAAAGGCTTGGCCAAGCAGGAAGTCGCCCACGAGGACGCTGGCTTGGTTGCCAAAAATCATGCGGGCGGCGGGGCGGCCGCGGCGCATGGCGCTTTCATCCACCACATCGTCGTGGAGGAGGGTGGCTGTGTGCATATATTCCACAGCCGTTGCGAGCTTCACATCGCCCTCGCCGCGATAGCCAAAGAGCTCGGCGGTGGCGAGGAGGAGCATGGGGCGGATCCGCTTGCCGCCGGACGAAATGAGGTGGTCGGCCACCTCCGGGATCATCGCAACGTCCGATCCGGCGTGGGAGATGATGAGGTCGTTGACCTTCGCCATCCGATCGGCGACGCTTGACACCAAGCGGTCGATGTCGCCCGCGGGAGCCGGCGCTTCGGTGAGGGGCGCCGTCATGGGTAAAGTGTTCCGGGCGTTCGCATGGCCGGGACATTAGGGAGGCGAAGGCCCCGCGGCAACCCAGCCGCCGCGTCGCAGGCCCTTGTTGTAAGGCCGCATCACAGCGGGCCTTCATGTGGGGCCGCATCACAGCGGCCGTGTTGTGAGGCCGCATCACAGCGGCTGTGTTGTGAGGCCGCATCACAGGAGTGCGTCACCGGTGAAAGAGTTGTTGCGCACAAACGACCCTGTCCTGATTTCGTTCGTGGAGGCGCTCCTCAGCGAGGCGGGCATCGGTTGCCTTGTGCTCGATCAGAATATGAGCGTCTTGGAAGGGTCGATCGGCGTCATCCCCCGCCGCGTTCTGGTGGAGGGTGATCGGCTTGCGGAGGCGCAGGCGCTGATGCGCGATGCTGGCGTTGGCGAAGAGGTGCCCGGCAACGCCTGACGCGCTGCGGGTTCAATCGCTCCGGTCGGGCGAGCCTTCAAGGGTTGCCGGGGCAATCCACCAGGTGGGCGGCGCGGTGGCGCGAAGGGCGGCGGCCGCGGCGCTTGCCGCCCCCGCCGTGTCAAACAGCGAAAATACGGTCGCGCCTGAGCCTGACATGCGTGTCAGCTTTGCACCGGGAAGGGCGCTGAGCGCGGCGATCACATCGTCAATCACCGGGGCGCAGGCGATGGCGGGACCAGCGAGATCGTTGCGTGTTGCGTAGAGCCACTGGAGCGCATCCGTTGCCGTCGGCTCGGCCGGCAGGTTTGGGAGCGGGGCGCCGAAGCGGCCGGCGAGCGCTTTGAACACGGCGGGCGTTTCCACCGGCACGCCGGGGTTCACCAAGAGGCAGGGGAAGGATGGCCAGCGCACTGGCGTCAGCGCCGCGCCAACGCCCTCCATCCGGCAGGGCGTCCCCTCAAGGCAGACGGGGACATCGGCGCCCAGGGACGCGGCGATTGTGTGAAAGGCGGCCGGCGGCGTCTGCCTCCGTGCAGCCGCGGCGCGCAAGACGGCGGCCGCATCGGCCGAGCCGCCGCCGATGCCCGATGCGACGGGGATGTTTTTGGTGAGATGGATGGCCGCGATGCCGCCGGTGGCCTCTGCGGCGGCCGCGGCAATGTTGCGCGGCCCTTCGGGAAGGTCCGCCGCAAAGGGGCCGTCCACGCTCACCACCGCGCGCGCGGCCCCGTCTTGAAAGGTGACGGCGAGCCGGTCGCCGACCCCGTCATCCAGCGCTGCGAAGGCAACGAGGCTGTCCAGCGTGTGGTACCCGTCCGCCCGCTGGCCGAGCACGTGGAGTGCAAGGTTCACCTTCGGCCGCGCGATCTCGTGCCGCACCACGGTGCGCGAGGGGGCATCCATCGCCGCTCAGCCCCTGCGCTATTGGGCGGTGGCGGGCTCAGCAGCGGACGCGGTTTCGGCGGCCGCCTTCTCTTCCTCCAGGACCCGGTCGAGCCCGACGTCAAGTTTGCGCAACACCCGGGCTTTGAGCGTGTCGTCCGGGTCCATGTCGCGCGCGTGCTTCCACTGGAAGGTCGCTTCAAGTTTGCGCCCCACCTTCCAATAGGCATCGCCCAGATGGTCATTGATGGTGGGGTCGGCGGGGCGAAGGGCCACCGCGCGCTCCAGCTGGGTGACCGCCTTGTCGTACTCGCCAAGCCGGTAGTAGGCCCAGCCGAGACTGTCGACGATGTAGCCATCCTGTGGGCGCTGCTCCACGGCCTTGCGCACCATGTCGATGGCCTCGGCCAGCTTCTCGTTCCGGTCGATCAGCGAGTAGCCAAGGTAATTCAGCACCAGCGGGTGGTCCGGCGACATTTCCAGCGCACGGCGAAAGTCGGCCTCCGCCTTTTCCCACTGCTTGGTGCGCTCATGGGCAATGCCGCGGAAATAGTGGAGCGTCCAGTATGCGTCGGGCAGCGGGCCATCAAAGGTTTCAATGGCGGCGTGGTAGACATCGCCGGCGGAGGCAAAGTCTTCCAGCGCGCGGTGAACGTTGCCGAGCGCGATGGCGACTGGGATATCATCCGGGTCGTCGGCCACGAGATCGGCCAGCAGGCCCACCGCCTCTTGCCGACGCTCCAACACGTTGAGGTTCAGCGCGGCTTGCATTTGCGCCTCACGGTGGACGGGCGAGTTGTCTTCCACCTGGCTGTAGACCTCGATGGCCGCCTCGTGCTGGCGCATGCCCTCAAAGGTGGTGCCAAGGGCCATGGCGGCGTAGTCGGAGCCCGGGTTGAGGTGGAGGGCGAGCTGCAGGAGGGCGGCGGCCGTCACATATTCGCTGCCGCCAATGCCGCGACCGACTGAGAAAAGGGCCTCGGCCATCCCCTCCCGTGGGGAGCCGATGAAGGGCGCAACAGGGTCGCTCGCAAGGACCGCCTCAAGCTGCCGCTCGGCCGCGTCATTGCCGCCCAGACGCTGGACGAAACGGCGTTTGAGCTCCTCCGCCCGTGCCCGCTCGCCCTGGCGCAGGAACGTGCGGATGAAGGCCTCCACCAGGCGAATGTCGGTCTGGTCGGCCTCATAGGCGAGGCGGAGCCGGTCTTCCGCAATGTCGAGAAGGCCCGCGCTCTCGGCAATGAAGCCGGCGTGCTGCCGCGTAAAATTCAAGAGCCAGTCCTGCCCGCGCACATCATCCAACAGGCGGATGGCAGCGGCCGGCCGGGTTTCGGCCACCGCCCACGCCTCCACCAGCGAGCCGACCAGCTGCTGGAACGGCCCGTCAATGCTTTTGAGCGTGCGGATGTGGGAGAGGCCGGTCTCAATGTCGCCGGTGTGAAAGGCCGTCACCGCCAGGGTGAGGTGCGGGAGGCGCTGGTTGGGCTCAATCGCAAGTAGAGGTTCGGAAAACTCCCGCGCTTTGCGCACGTTGCCGCTTGCCACATTGTAGAGCACGGCCTGGTTGAGGAGCGTTGCGTTGTTCGGATCGCTCTCCAGCGCGCGGGTGAAGAAGCCTGCGGCCGCGTTCACATCCTTGGCGATGTTGGCGGAGCGGCCGGCAAGGTAAAACCCGGCGAGGGAGGCGCTGTCCCGCTCCACAATCGCCTCTTCCGCGGCGCCGAGGGGCGCGGGCTCCACCGCCCCCAACGACCACGCCGGGGCCACCGACAGGAGACCGGCTGCCGTGATGAACGCCGTCCACACACTGCTTTTCACGTCTTTCACCCTCGCTCGGCGGTGGCTGTTGATGTGCCGGTAAAACGCCCGCCCATGGGGCCATCCAGCGCACCATCGCATTGTTTGCGGGCCCGGAATCGAAGCCGTTCGCATTTGCCACGATCGCGCCGCGCTTCGCAATGCCGTTCCCTCGCACGAAATTGCACCCTATAGAAACTCGCAATGGTGTGAGGGGGCTTTTATGGGGACTTGGGTCTATTCGTTCGGCGATGGCAGCGCCGAGGGCGATGCAAGTCTGAAAAATCTGCTCGGTGGCAAGGGCGCGAACCTTGCCGAAATGTCGAGCCTTGGCCTGCCCGTTCCCCCCGGGTTCACCATCACCACCGACGTCTGCACGTACTACTACGAGCACGAATTGACCTACCCGCCCGAACTGGAGGGCGAGGTGGACGAGGCGCTCGCCAAAATTGCCGCGTCCACCGGCCGCACCTTCGGCGACGGCACGTTGCCGCTCTTGGTCTCGGTGCGCTCCGGCGCGCGCATCTCGATGCCCGGCATGATGGACACCGTCCTCAACCTTGGCCTCAACGATGCCACCGTCGACGCCCTTGCCAAAAACGCTGACGACGCGCGCTTTGCCTACGACAGCTACCGCCGCTTCATCCAGATGTACTCTGATGTGGTGCTTGGCGTTCCCCTGCGCCATTTTGATGAGGCGCTGGAAACGCTGAAAGAAAACGAAGGCGTTGAGCTTGACACCGACCTCACCGCTGACGACTGGCGCGGCCTCATCGCCACCTGTAAGGCGCTGGTGGAGCGCCACAGCGGCAACCCCTTCCCCCAATCGCCGAAAGATCAGCTGTGGGGCGCAATCGGCGCGGTCTTCAGCTCCTGGCGCAACGAGCGCGCCATCACCTATCGCCGCCTTCACGCGATTCCCGAGCGGTGGGGCACGGCCGTCAGCGTCCAAGCGATGGTCTTTGGCAACATGGGCGAGACGAGCGCGACGGGCGTTGCCTTCACCCGCAACCCCTCCACCGGTGAAAACGCGCTCTACGGCGAGTTTTTGATCAACGCCCAAGGGGAGGACGTCGTCGCCGGCATCCGCACCCCGCAAGACATCACCGAGAAGGCGCGCAAAGCCGCCTACTCCGAAAAGCCCTCCATGGAGGCCGCGCTGCCGGACGCATTCACCGAGTTCAAAGGCGTGTGCGACAAACTGGAAGCGCACTACCGCGACGTGCAGGATCTGGAATTTACGATCGAGCGCGGCAAACTGTGGATGCTGCAAACGCGCTCCGGCAAGCGCACCGCGAAGGCTGCGCTCAAGATCGCCGTCGACATGGTGGACGAGGGCCTCATCAGCAAAGACGAGGCGGTGAAGCGGATCGAGCCCAATTCCCTCGACCAGCTCCTCCACCCCACCATCGACCCCTCCGCCACCAAGGTGTTGTTTGCAAAGGCGCTTCCCGCCTCGCCGGGCGCTGCGGCAGGCGAGATCGTGTTCTCGTCCGAAGAGGCGGAAAAGCTTGCCGCCATGGGCCGGCCCTGCATCCTGTGCCGGGTGGAAACTTCGCCTGAGGACATATCCGGCATGCACGCCGCGGAAGGCATTTTTACGACCCGCGGCGGCATGACGAGCCACGCGGCGGTGGTCGCACGGGGGATGGGAAAGCCCTGCGTCTCCGGCGCAGGATCGGTGCGCATTGACTATGCCGCCGGCACCATGCGCGCCGGCGACGTGACGCTCAAGGTGGGCGACAAGGTCACCATCGACGGCGCAACCGGCGAGGTGCTGATGGGCGAGGTGCCGATGCTGACGCCAGAGCTCTCCGGCGACTTTCAGCGCATCATGGCCTGGGCGGATGCCGCGCGGCGGATGCGTGTGCGCACCAACGCTGACACCCCTCACGATGCCCGCACCGCCCGCAATTTTGGCGCCGAGGGCATCGGCCTTTGCCGCACCGAGCACATGTTCTTCGAGCCCGCCCGCATCAACGCCATGCGCGAGATGATCTTGGCGGACGACAAGGCCGGCCGGCGTGCCGCCCTTGAAAAACTCCTCCCGATGCAGCGGGAGGATTTTACGCAGCTCTTTGAAATCATGGCGGGACTTCCGGTCACCATCCGCCTTCTCGACCCGCCGCTCCACGAGTTCATCCCCCACACGGAGGCGGAGATTGCTGAAGTTGCCGAGGCGCTGGACGTGTCGGCCGACAAGCTGCGCGCCCGCGCGCGGGAGCTTTCAGAGTTCAATCCCATGCTCGGCCACCGGGGCTGTCGCCTTGCGGTGAGTTACCCCGAAATCGCCGAAATGCAGGCCCGCGCGATCTTCGAGGCCGCCGTTGCCGCCGCGCAAAAGACCGGCGCACCGGTGGAGCCTGAGGTTATGGTGCCCCTGGTCTCGCTGCGCACAGAGCTCGACTTTGTGAAAAAGCGGATTGATGCCACCGCCCGCGCCGTATCGGAGGAAACCGGGCAAACCTTTGCCTACCAGGTGGGCACGATGGTGGAGCTGCCGCGCGCCGCGCTCAACGCAAAATCCATCGCCGAATCGGCCGAGTTCTTCTCCTTCGGCACCAACGACCTCACCCAAACCACCTTTGGCATCAGCCGCGATGACGCGAGCGTGTTCCTCGGCGCCTATATCCGCGAAGCCATCATCGATGTGGACCCGTTCGTCTCCCTCGATGTGGACGGTGTGGGCGCCCTTGTCGCCATGGCCACCGAGCGCGGCCGCGCGGCCCGCCCCGACATCAAGCTCGGCATTTGCGGCGAACACGGCGGCGACCCCGCCTCCATCGCCTTTTGCGAGACGGTGGACCTTGACTATGTCTCGTGCTCGCCCTTCCGCGTGCCGATCGCGCGCCTTGCCGCCGCCCAGGCCGCGCTGCGCTAACCCGTCACCAGACCACCCGGACCCCATAGTGCGCAAACACGGGGTCTTGGGTGGCAACGGTGAGATCGTCGCTCAGCGCCTGGGCCATCAACAGGCGGTCGAACGGGTCGCGGTGCGGGCCAGGCAGCGCGCCGGCCTGCAACGCATGGTCCAGCGTGACGGGCAAAACGCCAAAATCCTGGGACATCAAATACCCCGGCAGATCGGCAAGCAGCGCCGCGGCTTGCGGCAGCTTGCCGATTCTGTGTTTGGTCGCGATTTCAAAGGCCGTTGCGGCTGAAACGCTGACTGTGTTGGTCGCATCGTCGATGGCAGCGTAGGCGGCGCGGCCGAGCCGTGGCAGATCGAGCGCCCACCAGATGAGGGCGTGCGTGTCCAAAAGCAGGCGCACTCAGTCGCCATGCCCCTCCCACAAACGCAAATCCTCCTCGGGCAGCGGGTCCCAAAACCGCTCGTCCCATTTGATCTTGCCCTTCAGCGTGCCGGCTTGCCGTCGCGGTTTGGGCTGTTCGAGGGGGACGAGGCGCGCCACAGGTTTGCCCGCCCGGGCAATCACCACCTCGCCGCCCGCCTCCACCTCCGCAAGGAGTTTTGAAAACTGCGTCTTTGCCTCGTGCACGTTGACCGTTGCCATGGGGCCTCCCGTTCTGCCAGCAGCGTTGACAAACGTCGTGGACTAAGTCTGTGGACTAAGCCCATAGGTGGGGGCAGGGCAAGCCCTTTGCCATCCCGGCCCGGCTTCGCCACACTCCGCGATATGATCAATGCCCTTGCCCTCCACAACGGGACGCTTGCCCCCGCCGACCCCTTTGGCGCGGCCGTGTGGGTCGACCTTGCCGCCCCAACGACGGACGAGCGCGCGTGGGCGAGCCAATGCCCCGGCGGCCTTCCCGCCGAACCCCGGCTCTTCTGGCGCGCCCGGCAAGAAGGGCCGCTGGATCTTGCAATCACGCTGCTCGGCGAGGATGGGCCGGTGCGCGTTGTGTGCCGGCTCATTGCCGGCCAGTTGGTGACGCTGCACGACGGGCCCGAAGGCCTGACCGCGCCCGCCCGCGAACGGCTGGTGGCCGAAGGCGGGATCAGCGCGGACGACGCGCTCCTCACCCTGGTGGAGGAGGCGGCAGAGCGCGCGGCCGCGCGGCTCTCTGCGGTGCGCAGGACGCTGAGTGGGGTGAGCGAGGATGTTTTTGATGAAACGCCAAAGCCCGGCGCGGTGCGGGGCGTCGTGCGGCGGCTCGGCGCGCTGGGCACGGCCACACAAGAGGTCGCCGACAGCCTCACCAGCCTCTCCCTCGCCCTCTCGCTGATGGCCGGGCGGGACGACAGCGCAGACATCAAAACCCTCAAAAGCGACGTGGCCAACCTTGCCGAGCGCGCCGAGGCCCTCGACCGCGCCATCGATTTTCAGCTGAACGCGGCGCTCGGCCTCATCGCCCACGACCAAAACACCGTCACCGTGCTCCTCTCGATCACGGCCGCGCTCTTTTTGCCGCCAACGCTGATCGCCTCAATCTTTGGGATGAATTTTGCCGACATGCCGGGGCTCAAATTTCACCATGGTTTTTTGGTGTGCCTGGCCGCGATGGGGCTGGCGGCGGGCGCCATGGCGGCCATCTTGCGCTGGCGGCGCGTGTTGTGAGGCGTGTGTGACGGACCGACGCCCGGCGAAACGAACGGGCGCCGGCCGCGTTCTAGGTGCATCAGATGAACGGAGATCATTCTTATGCATCCCACAAGCCATGACCTTCCCGCCCAGGCACGCCAGGCCGTTTGCGGCCTTTTGCAAGCCAACCTTGTGGACGGTCTGGACCTTGTCTCGCACCTGAAGCAGGCGCACTGGACCATGCGCGGCCCCAACTTCATCGGCCTGCACGAGCTGTTGGACACGCTCCACGAGCAGGTGGAGGGCCAGGTGGACCTGGTGGCCGAGCGCATCCAAGTTCTGGGGGGCCAGGCCGAGGGCACGGTGGATGTGGCCGCGAGAGAGTCGCGCTTGCCGTCCTATCCGCTGAAGGCCGTCAGCCCTGACGAGCACATCACCGCGGTGTCAAAGTCCATCGCCACCTATGCCAAAAACAACCGCGCCGCCATCAAAGAGGCGGACGAGGCGGGCGATGAGGCGACCGCCGATCTCTTCACCGAGATTGTGCGCACCGCCGACCGCGCCTTGTGGTTCATCGAGGCGCACAAGCCGGTCCACTGACTTTGGCCGGCCGGCTTTACCGAACGGCAACCACCTGAGGGCGACAACCCACCCGTGCCACACAAAGGCCGCAGTGGGGGTGTGCCCGGGTGCGATTGACCGACCTTCAGCCCGGGCTTGTGCGCCGGGCCCACGGGGCGCATCGGCCCTATGTGCCGGGGCGCCGGGCGCGCCACCGGCGCGTGTTGTGGCTGGCGGCGGGGCTTTATGCCCTGTCGGCCGGCGGGGTGGGGGAGCAGTCGGTTCTGGCGGTCCTCTCCGCTGGCCCGTCTTGGGCGGCCGCGCTCAAGGCGCCGGACCCTGGGGTGGCGCTCTCGCCCACCGTTGCGGCGGGGCCGGTGGTGGCCGCGGTTGGCCGCCCGAGCGACCCGCCGCCCGCGCACAAAGCCGCCCGGGCGCCAAACACGCCAAAAACCTTGGCGCGTGCCCTGCCGACGCCCATCACCGGCGTCCTCGCGCAGGCCAGCAAGGCCGCGCTTCCCCGCGGCAATTTTGCGATGGCAGCGGCCCCCGTCCCCGCGCTGAAGGCGGATGCGGCGCGCGCGCGCCTTGCCTCCCGCCTCACCGCCTACGCGCCGCAGGCGGCCGTTGAAACGCCGTTTCGCATGCTTTTGGGGCCGGAGAATGCGCCGCCTTCCGCGTTCGACCATTGGTGGTCCGATCGCCCCTTGCCGCGCGATGTGGCAAGTGCGGCCTCGGTCCGCTGCCTCACCCAGGCGATCTATTTTGAGGCACGGGGGGAGAGCCCGCGGGGGCAGCGCGCGGTTGCGCAGGTGGTGATGAACCGCGTCAAAAATCCCGCCTATCCGGACACGGTCTGCGGCGTGGTGTTCCAAAACCGCTCACGGCGGAACGCGTGCCAGTTCACCTTTGCCTGCGACCGGGTGAAGGATGTTGTGCGCAACCGCCCCGCCTGGCGCCGCGCCAAAACCATCGCCAAGGCCTACACCGCGGGTGAGGACTGGATGCCCGAAATTGGCGCCGCGACGCACTATCACGCCACCCGCGTGTCGCCCAAATGGGCGCGGGCCATGCGCCGTCTGGAGCGGATCGACAACCACATCTTTTATCTCACCAAGCGCGGCGGCTGGACCTAGGGGCGCGAACCCTTTACCCCCGGCGGGCATTTTGGGGGTGGCTTGATGACGCGCACATTTCCGATCCCGTTGATCCTTGGCTGCGGCTGCGCCATCGCGCTGTTGTCGCTGGGCGCGCGCTCGTCGTTCGGCCTCTTCCAGGCCGACATGGTGGCCGCGCGCGAATGGGGGCGCGAGACATTCGCGCTCGCCTTCGCGATCCAAAACCTTGTGTGGGGCATCGGCCAGCCGGTGGCGGGCGCGCTGGCTGATAAGTTTGGCACTGCGCGCGTTCTCTTCGCGGGCGGCATCCTTTATGCGGCCGGCATTGTGGCAACCGCGCAGCTGGAAAGCGCGACCGCGCTCCTGATCGCGTTCGGCGTGGTGACGGGGCTTGGCATGTCCGCCTCCTCGTTCACGATTGTGCTGTCCGCCTTCGGCCGCTCGGTGACGCCCGCCAAGCGCAGCCTTGCGTTCGGGCTTGGCACCGCCGCCGGCTCGCTCGGCATGTTTGTCTTTGGGCCGCTGGGCGCGGTGCTCATCCTCGAGAACGGCTGGTATGCGACGCTTTTTGTGTTTGCGGGCCTTTCGCTGCTCGTGTGCCTCCTCGCCATCCCCCTTCAGGGGAAGGCGGGGCCCGTGGACGATGGGCCGAGCCAGTCGCTCAGCGAGGCGATCCGCGAGGCGTTTGCCCACAGGAGCTACGTTCTTCTGGTGCTCGGCTTTTTCGTGTGCGGGTTCCACGTGGCGTTCATCATCGCCCACATGCCGGCCTACCTGGTGGACCTTGGGCTTGGCGCACAGCTGGGGGGCATCGCGCTCGCGCTGATTGGCCTCTTTAATGTGGCGGGCGCGCTGGGGGCGGGGGCGATTGGGCAAAAGATGCCAAAAGCCTATGCGCTGAGTGCGCTTTACCTGGCGCGCTCGGTGGTGATTGCGGGCTTTGTGCTGTTGCCGGTCACACCGGCGAGCGTGATTGTGTTTTCATCGCTCATGGGGCTGTTGTGGCTCTCCACAGTGCCGCTCACATCGGGGCTGGTGGCGGCAATGTTCGGGCCCAGGTACATGGCAACGCTCTTTGGCGTTGTCTTTTTCTCCCACCAGGTGGGGTCGTTTTTGGGGGTGTGGCTCGGCGGCGTGATTTACGCGGAGACCGGGACCTACGACATGTTGTGGTGGATTGGCGTGCTTTTGGGCGTGCTGGCGGCCCTTGTGCACCTTCCCATCAAAGAGGCGCCGGCGCGCCGGCTCCAGCTCAGCGGCGGGAGCGCGTAAACACTTCCACGCCCTGGTGGGTGACGCCGACGGAGTGCTCGTATTGCGCGGAGAGTGACCGGTCGCGGGTGACGGCCGTCCACCCGTCGGAAAGCACCTTCACGTGGGGGCGGCCAAGGTTCACCATCGGCTCAATGGTGAAAATCATACCGGGCTGCAGGGGCACACCGTCGCCGGGGCGGCCGTAATGCAAAATGTTGGGCATGTCGTGGAAGAGTTTGCCGACGCCATGGCCGCAAAACTCGCGCACGACCGAGCAACGCTCACCCTCCACATAGGTTTGGATGGCAGCGCCAATGTCGCCCGTCGTGTTGCCGGGGCGCACGGCCTCAATCCCAATTTCGAGCGCGCGTTTGGTGACGGTCAACAGCCGCTCGGCCGCGCGGCGAATCTCGCCAACACCATACATGCGGGAGGAATCGCCGTGCCACCCGTCGCGAATGAAGGTGACATCGACGTTCACGATGTCGCCCTCGCGCAGCGCTTTTTTGGCCGGGATGCCGTGGCACACCACGTGGTTGATCGACGTGCAGGAGGCGTGGCGATACCCGCGATAATAGAGGGTCGCGGGGAGCACGTTGTGCGCCTTGGCAAAGGCCATCACATGGTCATCGATGGCCTTTGTGGTAATGCCGGGCTCAATCAGGTCGTGAAGTTCATCAAGGCAGGCGGCGGCAAGGGCGCCCGCTTCGCGCATCGATGCGAAGGCCGCGGTGTCGTAAAGGCGGATTTGGCCGGTGTTGCGGGGGGGTGCAACGGCGGCGTCGACAAATTCGACCATGGGACCACTCGATGTTCGCGAAGCTCCTATGTCGAGCCTTGGTCCCCAAAAGGCAAGGCGATTTACGCCGCCTTCACGATCCCCGGCTCCGCAATGGGGAGGGTGCGCACCGCGTCGATGCCCTCCGCGGTGACATCGCAGGCGATCGCCACCATCGCGACCCCCGCCGCCTGTGCGACATCGAACGCGTCGGCATAGGCGGGGTCAATGGCCCGGGCGAGGCGAAATTCTGACACATCGCCCCGCTGCACGAGGTAGACCATCAGCGCCCGGTGGCCCGCCGCCACCTCGTTCGCAAGGGCGCCAAGGTGTTTTGCGCCCCGCGCGGTCACACAATCGGGGAAGGAGGCAACGCCCGGCGCCTCCACCAGGTGCACGTTTTTGACCTCCACAAAAAGGGGCGGGGCGCCGTCTTCCTCAATCAGAAAGTCGATGCGCTCAGCCTTTCCGTAGCGCACTTCGGGCCGCACCGTGGCGCCGCTCGGGAAGGGTGGATGGCCGGCCTTTGCGAGCGCGCCCACGATCTTGTTGGGGTTTTGGGTGTTGACGCCAACGAAGACACCGTCCGCCTCCACCGCCTCAAGGGTGTGGGAGTATTTGCGCTTCGGGTTGTCGGACACGGAAAGGAGCACGCGGGCGCCGGGGTTGCAAAGCCCGGTCATCGCGCCGGTGTTGGGGCAGTGGGCGGTCAGCGGCGCGCCATCGGGGAGCGTGACGTCCAGCATGAAGCGCTTGCGCCGCTCCACCCAGGTGGCTTCGACAAGGTTGTTGAATGTGAGGCACCGCATCGCTGTGGGATGCCTGAGCGCGCGGCACGGCGCAAGGGCGGGGCGCTACTTCTCGACGGGCTCCACAACCAGCGTGGACGCGTCGACGCCCACAACACGCACCAGGGTGCCGGCGGGCCGGTCGGGGCCGAAAACGCGCCAGGTGCCGTCCGCGTAAAGCGCGCGGCCGGTGCCGTTCACGATGGGCTCGGCCAGCGGCAGTTCGCGGCCGATCATGGTGTCGGTGCCGCGGTTCACCCTGTCTTCGCCATCGTCGGGTCGGCGGGCGGCGATGAAGCGGGCCGCGACCACCGAGACGCCGGCGCTCACCAGAAAGAGCGCCATTTGCCACTCCCAGCCAAGCGGCACCGCCATCAAGACAATGCCGACGAGGGAGGCGGCCGCGCCGAACCAAATGAGGTTGACGCCGGGCAAGATCACTTCTGCCGTCAGGAAGAGCGCGCCGACGATGAACCAGGCGTAGGGCCCAAGGTTTTGCAAAATGCCGAGGATGGTGAGGAGGGGCATCAGGCGTTGGCCTCCTTGTCGAGCCGGTCGCCGAGCGCCTTGGCGTCATCGGCCAGCCGTTGGCTGCGTTCGGCGCGGGAGGGGGCGGGCGCGCTTGGCGGCGGTGCGTCCGGGACTGCGGCCGAGAGCGGCGCGGGGGCCGGGCGCTGGGCGCCGTTGGTTTTGGGCGCGGCGAAGGCGTCCTTGGCAATTTCGGCAATGCCGGCGAGGGAGCCCATGGTGGCGGCCGCCTCCACGGGGAGGATGAGGGTGCGCTGGTTGGGGGCGGCGGCAATGTCGCGCAGGGCGCCCACATATTTGTCGGCCACGAAATAGTTGATGGCGTGGAGCGAGCCTTCCTCGATGGCCTCGGAGACGGCGGCGGTGGCGCGGGCTTCGGCCTCGGCGGTGCGCTCCCTCGCCTCCGCATCGCGAAAGGCGGCCTCGCGCCGGCCCTCTGCGGCGAGGATCAGGCCCTGTTTTTCGCCCTCCGCGCGGGCAATGGCGGCCGCGCGCTCGCCCTCCGCCTCCAGCACCACGGCGCGTTTTTCGCGCTCCGCCTTCATCTGGCGGGCCATGGCGCCCACAAGATCTTCGGGCGGGTTGATGTCTTTGATTTCGATCCGGGTGATTTTGACGCCCCAGGGGTCCACCGCCGCGTCGACCACGCGAAGGACGCGCTGGTTGATCTCGTCGCGGTTGGACAAGAGCTCATCAAGGTCCATGGAGCCCATGACGGAGCGGATGTTGGTCATTGTGAGGTTTAAGATGCCCACTTCGAGATCGGTGACCTCGTAGGCGGCGCGGGGGGCATCGAGGATCTGATAAAAGGTGACGCCATTGGCGGTCACGGTGGCGTTGTCGCGCGTGATCACTTCTTGGGAGGGCACATCGAGCACCTGCTCGCGCATGTTGAGCTTTTCGCCAACCCGTTCGACGAATGGGGTCAAGATGTTGAGCCCTGGGCGCAAGGTGCGCGTGTACCGGCCGAAGCGTTCGACCGTGTAATGCATCCCTTGGGGGACGGTTTTGACCGCCGCCACGATGACGACGAACACCAAGACTGCCGCTGCAATCAAATAGAGATTGATGCCGATATCAAACGGGATCATGGGTCACCTTCATCTTGTTGTTTGAAGATGATGTGGTGACGAAGAAGGCCCGGCGCAATGTTGCACCGGGCCTTTGCCGTTTTAGTAGGAAGCGTCCTGATCTGCCGCTGTCAGGCCAACATATTTTGCCGTGACGTTGGCGACCAAGGGGCGCGCTGTCTTGAGGAAGGCCTCTTCCTCCGCAATGGCGCGCTCGAAGACGGCAATCTCAGTGTGGCCAGCGGCCCGTGCCATCACGATGAGCGACTCGTACGCTGCGATCGTGTACGCTGCGAGGCCGAAGGTGGCGAATGCGTTCTTCAAGATTTCGTCCTGCGCAGTGGCATGGCCGAGGGTCGGAAGCTCCGCCATCAGCGACATCACACCCTCTTTAAGCGCAGACGGGTTCTCGTCGTAACGGTCCAAAATGGTTTCGAGCGCTTGGATTTGCGCCTTCGTCTCGCCCAAATGTGCGGTCAGAAGCGCTTTATAGTCGCTGTACTGCTCGACGCGCTCGATTTGGTTCTCGAGCATCGTTTCGCTCTGCTTTTGCAGGCCGTGCGTATTCTTAAGGCCCGTGACAAAGATCTCGAACGTCTCGCTGTCACGGATGTTGGCGGGTGCCACGTCCATTATAAAACTCCTCGTTCTTCGGTTATTCGATAAACGAGGAGTTGCGGAAAACGTTCCTATAAACGATTCGCCATGCCGGCCCTCTCTCAGACAGCGCGGGAGGCCGCCCATGAAGGTTGTGTGGGCGCCCGCTCGCTAGGACTGTGCAGGCTGCGCCTCGCCGGTGTCCTCAGCGGAGGGCTGCATGAGGTCTTCCACGCTTGCCTCGGCTGCCGGGGCCGGCGCATCGGCGGCGGGCTCCTCTTCAAGCTCGGGCTCAACGGGGACGTCCTCGCTCTCGCCAAGGTCGTAACCGGTGTCGCCTTGGCTGCGCAGGAGACCGTCGAGCGCGGCGCGGGCGATGAGGTCGCAATAGAGCGTGATGGCGCGGGCCGCATCATCGTTGCCGGGGATGGGGAAGGTGATGCCCTCAGGGTCGCAGTTGGTGTCCAGGATTGCGACGATGGGAATATTGAGGCGACGGGCCTCTTGGATGGCGATGGATTCGCGGTTCGTGTCGATGATGAACACGATGTCGGGCGTGCCGCCCATGCTCTTGATGCCGCCAAGGTTGCGCTCAAGCTTTTCGCGCTCACGGTCGAGGTTGAGACGCTCTTTCTTCGTGAAACCTTGGGCTTCGCCAACCAGCATCTCTTCAAGGCTGTTGAGGCGCTTGATGGAGTTGGAGATCGTCTTCCAGTTGGTAAGCATGCCGCCGAGCCAGCGGGCATTCACATAGTATTGCGCGCATTCCGACGCTGAGGTGGCCACCGCCTCCTGCGCCTGGCGTTTGGTGCCCACCATCAGAAGGCGGCCGCCTTTGGCCACCGTGTCGGACACGGCTTTGAGCGCCTGGTGGAGGAGGGGCACGGTCTGCGCAAGGTCCAGGATGTGGACGTTGTTGCGCGCGCCGAAAATGTAGTCCTGCATCTTTGGGTTCCACCGGTGCGTCTGGTGGCCAAAGTGCACGCCCGCTTCCAGGAGCTGGCGCATGGTAAAGTCAGGCACTGCCATGGTGCGAAAACCCTTTCCGGTTATGCCGCCGCGCGCCGTCTACGCCCCTTTGAGGGCACCGGATGGTCTGGCACGCGTGAGAGATGGAGGGTGCAATGCATGGATTTGCCCCGATTGCAAGGCAAAACCGGCCTGCGACGGGTGGGCGGGGGCTGTTTTGGCCGCCTCGCCGGCGAGACGCTCAGCGTCCACGAGGCGAATTTCGGCTTGCGCGACCGGGTGTTGAACCGCCTCCTGAGCGCGGCGGGGCCGGACGATCCCATCGATAAGACCGAGCCCCCCGTGCCAAAGGCGCTTGGCGTTCCTATATCACCACCACGACCGGCGCGCGATAAAGGCGCGATCCGGCCTGGACGGCGTGGCGCGGGCGGCCTAGTGCTGCCTCGCGGTGCGCCCGCACGACCAATTCTAGCAAAAATGGACCCCACGATGACGATTTCGGCGAGCCAAGTGAAGGCGCTCCGGGACCAGACTGGCGCCGGCATGATGGACTGCAAGAAGGCTCTGAACGAGTCGGGCGGCGACATGGAAGCGGCGGTCGACTGGCTGCGCAAAAAAGGCCTTTCCAAGGCCGCGAAGAAGGCCGGCCGGGTGGCCGCGGAAGGGCTTGTGGGCGCAGCCTCGGGCGACGGCCGTGCCGCACTGGTTGAGGTCAACTCCGAGACCGACTTCGTGGCCCGCAACGAGACCTTCCAGGCGCTCGTGCGCACCATTGCCGGTGAAGCGCTGGCGGCGAACGGCGACGTTGATGCGCTAAAGGGCGCAAGCTTCCCCGGCACCGGCCGCACGGTGGAGGGCGAGGTGACGGAAGCCGTTGCCACCATCGGCGAGAACCTGTCGTTGCGCCGCTCGGCGGCGCTGTCGGCAACCGGTGTTGTGTCGGTCTATATGCACAACGCGGTCGCCGATGGGCTCGGCAAGATCGGCGTTTTGGTGGCGCTGGATTCCGATGGCGACAAGGCAAAGCTTGACGATCTTGGCCGCAAGATCGCCATGCACGTCGCCGCTGTGAACCCGCTTGCGCTCGACGTGGATGAGATGCCCGCCGACGCTGTGGAGCGGGAGCGCGCCGTCTACGCCGACCAAGCCCGCGCCTCCGGCAAGCCGGAAAACATCATCGAAAAGATGGTGGAAGGGCGCATGCGCAAGTTCTACCAGGAGGTCGTGCTCCTCCAGCAGGCCTTTGTGGTGGACCCGGACAAGACCGTTGCCCAAGCGGTTGAGGCCGCCGCGGCCGACGTTGGCGCGCCCGTCAAACTGACCGGGTTCTTGCGCTTTGCCCTTGGCGAGGGGATCGAGAAGGAAGAGAGCGACTTTGCGGCGGAAGTCGCCGCAGCGGCCGGCGTTTGAGCCGGTGACCGACTCCACCGAAGCGAAGCCGGCGCCCTTTTGGCGCCGGCTTTTGATTAAGATTTCCGGCGAAGCGCTGATGGGCGATGGCGTCCACGGCATCTCGCAGCCCGTCCTCCAGCGCGTTTGCTCAGAGGTGGTGCAGGTGGTGCGCGGCGGCCGCGAGGTCGGCCTCGTCATCGGCGGCGGCAATTTTTTGCGCGGGGCGAATGTGGCCCTCACCGCCGTTGACCGTGTGGCCGGCGACCAGATGGGGATGCTTGCCACAGTCATGAACGCGGTGGCTGTTGCCGCCCAACTGCGCGCGCTGGGCACAGAGGCGATCGTGCTTTCGGCCATCGACGTCCCAATCATTTGCGATCGCTTTACTCACCGCGGCGCCATCAAACACATGGCCGAGGGGCGCGTGGTGCTGTTTGCCGCCGGCACCGGCCACCCCTTCTTCACCACCGACACCGCCGCCGTCTTGCGCGCCGTTGAGATGGGGTGCGATGCCCTCCTCAAGGGGACCAACGTTGACGGGGTCTATACGGCCGACCCCAACAAGGACCCTGCCGCCACGCGCTATGAGCGCCTGTCCCACCAGGAGGCGCTGGAGAAAAATCTTGGCGTGATGGATGCCGCCGCCCTTGCGCTCGCGCGGGACAATGGTCTCCCGATCAGCGTATTTTCCATCCAGAACCACGGCGCACTCCCAACGGTGGTGAACGGCGAGGGCCGCTTCACCCTCGTCACCTGACGGGGCGTCATCGATCCGTTGCACGAGGAGGGCGCGCGCTGCTAACACACGCCGCCGAGCGGCCACACAACACCCCAGGAGATCTTGTCCATGAGCGTTGACCTTGCTGACCTCACACGGCGCATGGACGGGGCCCTCGGCGTCTTGAAAACGGAGCTTTCCGGCCTTCGCACAGGCCGCGCCAGCGCGTCCATGCTGGAGCCTGTGACCGTGGAGGCCTATGGCTCCACGATGCCGCTGTCGCAGGTGGCAACGGTCTCGGTGCCGGAACCGCGCATGGTGACCGTCCAGGTGTGGGACCGGGGGATGGCGCAGTCTGTGGAAAAGGCGATCCGCGAATCCAGCCTTGGGCTCAATCCGGTTGTGGAGGGGGCGATGATGCGCATCCCCATCCCCGAGCTCAACGAAGAGCGGCGCAAAGACCTCGTCAAAGTTGCCCACAAATATGCCGAAAGTGCGCGGGTTGCGGTGCGCCATGTGCGCCGCGACGGCATGGAGGACGTGAAGAAGGCCGAGAAGGATGGCCTTGGCAAAGACGAGAGCCGCGCCCAGTCCGAAAAAGTTCAAAAATTGACGGACGACAAAATCAAGGAAATCGATGCTATCGTGGCGGCGAAGGAAGCTGAGATTTCACAGATCTGACACGTGAGCCATCCGCGCGCCGACACCACCCCAAACGTGCCGCGCCACGTTGCCATCATCATGGATGGCAACGGGCGGTGGGCCGGCAAGCGCGGTTTGCCGCGCACCCTTGGCCATCGCAAGGGGGTGGAGGCTGTGCGCCGCGCGGTGCGTCACGCGGGCGCGCGGGGCCTGGAATGCCTGACGCTTTATGCCTTCAGCCGCGAAAATTGGCGTCGCCCGCCGACGGAAGTCTCAGAGCTGATGAGCCTTCTGCAGCGCTACATCAAAAGCGATCTTGATGAGCTTGTGGCCGAAGGGGTCAAAATCCGCGTCATCGGCGCGCGGGACGATCTTTCCGATGGCCTGCGCAACCTTATCGAGACGGCCGAGGCGCGCAGCCAGTCCAATCAGCGCATGCACCTCGTCCTTGCGTTCAATTATGGCGGGCGGGACGAGATTGTTCGCGCCGTTCGCCGCGCCCATGAGGCCATTGCGCAGGGGGAGCTCTCGGCCGATGCGCTGACGGAGGCAACGTTTGCGACCTTTCTCGATACTGGCGGCCTTCCCGACCCCGACCTTGTGATCCGCACCAGCGGCGAACTCAGGATTTCCAACTTTCTCCTCTGGCAGTCGGCCTACGCGGAATACGCGTTCCCCCAAACCCTGTGGCCCGACTTTGACGAGGCGCTGTTTGACGAGGCGCTGGCCGATTATGCCCACCGCCAGCGCCGGTTCGGAAAAGTCTCGCTGGAGGCGCTCCAGCCGTGAACACGCGCACCCGCGACCGGCTGAAGGCCATCATCCGGCGCCCGCCCGGCCGGGTGCGGCGCAAGGTGCGGCGCCTGCGCGAACGCTTTGTGTTCAAGCGCGAAATGCGCCTTCGCCTCATCTCGGCGATGGTGCTCATCCCGTTTGTTCTGTTCTCAACGTGGCTCGGTGAACTTCCGTTTCTGGCCTTCGTCCTCCTCACCGCCGCGCTCGTCCACTATGAGTGGTTGCGCATGGTGGGGGCAGGCACGGCGCTGCCCCTCCATCTTATCGGGACGGTCGGGCTCGTTCTGGCTGGCGCGGCCGCGCAGTTTTACGGGCCCCTGCCGGCCGGTCTTCTTGTTGCGGCCACAATGGTTGTGATGGCCGCGCTCGCGCACACGGGCGCCGCCGCCTGCAAGGCGCGCTGGGCGGCGATGGGCACGCTTTACGCTGGGCTTGCGGTGGTGGCGCTCATCATGCTGCGCAAGGGCGAGGCGGGGTTCGGCGCGGTGATGTTCGTGTTCCTGATTGCGTGGGCGAGTGACACGGCTGCGTTTTTTGTGGGGCGAAATGTGGGCGGGCCAAAGCTTTGGCCGGCGGTCTCACCCAGCAAAACCTGGTCGGGCGCGGCCGGCGGCTTTGTGGCGGGCATCGTCTTTGGCGCCGCGGTTGCGTTCCTCCTTGAGCTTCCTGTCACGGTGGTCACCATCCTCGCCGCCGGCTGCATCGCGGCGGCCGTCCAGGCGGGGGACCTTGTGGAATCGGCGGCAAAACGGCGGTTTGCGGTGAAGGATGCGGGCTCGCTCATCCCCGGCCATGGCGGCGTGATGGACCGTGTGGATGGCCTCATTGCCGCAGCGCTGGTGACCGCGGGCCTTGGCGCCGTCACCGCCAGCGAGACGCCGGCGGCCGGCCTCCTCACACTGATGGCCGGCTCATGACGCGGGTTGTCCTCTTGGGCGCCACAGGCTCGGTGGGCCAATCAGCGATCGCGGCCATTGAGGCGGGCGGCTTTGAGCTTGTCGGCGTTGCGGCCAACTGCAACGTGGATGCGCTGACAGAAATTGCGCAAAAGCACCGGCCCGCGCTCACCGTCTGCGCCGATCCTGCCTGCGGCGCCGACCTTGCCGCGCGCCTAAAACCGCTTGGGCTGAAGGCGGGGGCGGGGATGGACGATCTTTGCGCCCTTGCCGCCATGGAGGCGGACAAGGTGGTGGTCGCAATCCCAGGGTTTGCGGCGCTGCGCCCCTGCCTTGCCGCCGCGGACGCTGGCCAGGTGATCTGCCTTGCCAACAAGGAGTGTCTTGTGGCGGCCGGCGCATTGGTGACGGCCCGGGCCAAGGCAGGCGGCGCCACAATCTTGCCCGTCGACAGTGAGCACAACGCGATTTTTCAGGTGTTTGAGCCCGCCGCCGGGGTCGCAATCGAGAAAATCGTCCTGACAGCGTCCGGCGGGCCGTTTCGCACCGCAAGCCTTGAGGCCATGCGCGCCGCCCGCCCAAGGGACGCCTTAAAACACCCCAACTGGTCGATGGGGGCGAAAATCAGCATCGATTCGGCCACCATGATGAACAAGGGCCTTGAGGTGATCGAGGCCGACCAGCTTTTTCCCGTGGGGCAGGATCGGATCGGCGTTGTTGTCCACCCGCAGTCCATCGTCCATGGCATGGTGGTTTATTCCGATGGGTCGACGCTGGCGCAGCTCTCCAACCCCTCCATGGTGACGCCGGTCGCGAACTGCCTCCACCACCCCCAGCGGGGCCCCGCGCCCGTCACCATGCTCGACCTCACGGCGGTCGGCACACTCACCTTTGAGGCGCCGGATGAGGCGCGCTTTCCCGCCCTTCGCCTGGCGCGGGAGGCGATGGCCGCCGGCCCCACCGCCACCAACGCGCTGAATGCGGCCAACGAGGTGGCGGTCGCCGCATTCCTTGATGAGGCGATCGGCTTTTTGGACATTGCCGCCGTGGTGGAAACGACGCTCGATCGGATGGCGGGCACGGGCTCTGCCGGCGACAGTCTTGACGCCATTGAGGCGATCGACCGCACGGCCCGGCGCCTGGCGGCCGACGCACTTCCCGCGCTTGCGGGCTGACACGGGCACCAAAGCGCGGTATCGAGCGAGATGTGTTGCGCAAATGCGACACACTGCGCTGGGGATCACGAGGAGACCCAGCCCCGTCCGCCTCGCCGGGCGCCTTCGAATCGGTCACCCTCCGCGCAATAGTTTAGAAAAGGTGAAATGATGGAGTTCGTCACAGAGATCGGCTCGAACGTGGCCGGCTACGCCCTCCCGTTCTTGTTCGTCCTCGGCATCATCATTTTCGTCCACGAGATGGGGCACTTTTTGGTGGCCCGCTGGTGCGGGGTGGCGGTGGACGCCTTCTCCATCGGCTTTGGCCCTGAGCTTTTGGGCCGCACCGACCGCGTCGGCACCCGCTGGAAATTGTGCGCGATCCCCCTCGGCGGCTACGTCAAATTTGCGGGCGATGAGAATGTCGCGAGCGTCCCCGACAAGGCGGCCGTCGACCGCATGAGCGAGGCCGAACGTCGCACGAGCTTCCAGTTAAAACCCCTGTGGCAGCGGGCGGCGATTGTGGCGGCCGGCCCCATCGCAAACTTCATCCTCGCCATCGCGATCTTTGCCATTTATTTCGCGGTCGCCGGGCGGCCCATGGCCGATGCCGTCATCTCCTCGGTGGAGCCAGAGAGCCCGGCGGCCATCGCCGGCTTTGAGGCGGGCGATGCGATCCTGGCGATCGACGGGCGCAACATGCGCTCCTTCTCCGACGTGCAGCGCGTGGTGGCGAGCGCGGCAGGCGAGGACCTCACCTTCACCATCGACCGCGGCGGTTCCACGCTGGACCTTGTGGCAACGCCGGAGCGGCGGGAGCTCACCGATCCGCTGGGCAACCCCTTCACCCAGGGTGTGCTTGGCGTGCGGCGCGATGTGGGCGCGGAAGGGATCCCCCGGCAGAGGCTTGGCCCCGTCGGCGCGCTGTCGGCCGGGGTGGAAGAGACGATTTACATCACCCGGCGCACAGTCGAGGTTGTGGGCGGCATTATTGTCGGCACCCAGTCGGCGAGCCAGCTCGGCGGGCCGATCCGTGTGGCGCAGGTGTCGGGGGAGGTGGCGTCCATCTCCATCGCCGCGCTCTTCACCCTGGCGGCAATGCTCTCAATCTCCATTGGGCTCATTAACCTCATGCCGATCCCCATGCTGGATGGCGGCCACCTTCTGTTTTACGCGGTGGAGGGCCTTCGGGGACGGCCGCTGTCAGAGCGGGCGCAGGACGTTGGCTTTCGCATTGGGCTTGGCCTTGTCCTGTTGTTGATGGGGTTTGCCACCTTCAACGACATCATGCACCTCACCTCGTGAGGGGCGTGGCTTCGGCGCAACGGTTGGCCCCCAATGCGCCCGCCCACACCCCAGATTGCCTTGTTCTTACAGCTTGGTGCGAGCATAGCTGACCGTGGCCGCACTCCCCTGCGGCGTAAAGTGAAGCGAGGCTGCGACCCGATCATGTTCTCCCGTCCGGGCACACAGAATCCCTTCCTGCGGCTTTTCGGCGTTGTTGCCGTGGCGCTCAGCCTCTTGGCGACGGCGCCTGTCGCGGAGGCGGCCGTTGCAAGCCGCGTTGTGGTGGAAGGCAATCAGCGCATCGACGACAGCACCGTCGCGGCGTATCTGACAATTCGCATCGGCCAGTCCTACGGCGCGCGCCAGGTGGATGAGAGCATTGATGCGCTCTTCGCCACCGGCCTCTTCCAGGATGTTTCGATCACCCAGCGCGGGTCGACGCTCGTGGTGCGCGTGGTTGAAAACCCGGTGATCAGCCAGGTCTCGTTTGAGGGGAACCGCAAGGTCAGCGACGCCATCCTGTCGAGCGCGGTGCAAAGCCGCGAGCGGGGCATTTTCGACAGCGCCAAAGTCCAGCGCGACGTTGCGACCATCTTGGAAATTTATCGCCGCCGCGGTGGCTTCAACACCAGCGTTGAGCCCCAGACCATCGACCGTGGCCGCGGCCGCGTGGACCTCGTCTTCAACGTGACCGAAGGCTCCACCGCAACGGTCGCCCGCATCAGCTTCATCGGCAACCGCGCGTTTTCCGACAGCCGGCTGCGCGATCAGATCGGCACAAAAGAGAGCGGCCTCCTGGGCTTCCTGCGCTCCACCGACACCTACGACCCCATCCGCCTTCAGCAGGACCAAGAGATCCTGCGCCGCTTCTACTTCAACCGCGGCTTTGCCGACTTCCGGCTGATTTCCGCCACCGCCGACTTTGACCGCGAGCGGAACCAGTTCTTCATCACCTTCACGGTGGACGAGGGCGAGCAGTACGACTTTGGCGCCGTGCGGGTGGACACCACCCTTGCCGACCTTGACCCCACGACGCTGGAGCGCCGGGTCCAAAGCCGTCCGGGCCGCCGCTACTCCGCGCAAAAGATCGAAAAGTCGCTCGAGGATCTCACCCTTGAGGCGAACCGCAAGGGCTACCCGTTTGCGCAGGTGATCCCCACCGGTGAGCGCAACTTTGAGACCAACACCATCGACGTCGTCTACCGCGTCGACCAGGGCGAGCGCGCATTCGTGGAGCGGATCGAGATTGTCGGGAACTCGACCACCCGTGACTATGTGATCCGCCGCGAGTTTGACATCTCGGAAGGTGATGCGTTCAACCGCATCCTCATTGACCGGGCCGAGCGGCGCCTGCGCAACCTTGGCTTCTTTGAGACGGTGCAGATCACCAACCGCCGCGGCTCCTCGCCCGACCGCGTGATCATCGAAGTGCGGGTTTTGGAAAAATCCACGGGTAAGGTGTCGTTCGGTATCGGCTACTCCACCAGCGATGGTGTGATCGGCGACATCTCCATCGAGGAGAAAAACTTCCTCGGCCGCGGCCAGCTGGTCCGCGCGTCCGTCGGCGGTGGCGAGTCCACCCGGAATTTCAACTTCGCGTTCACCGAGCCCTATCTCTTTGGCCGGCGTCTGCGCGGCGGGTTCGACCTCTTCTGGCGCGAGAACGATGACGACGACGACCAGTCCTACTCAAAGAACGAGATCGGCGGCTCGCTCCGCCTGGGTGTGCCGCTCACCGAAAATGTCCTGATCCAGCCGTTTTACACGCTCACCTACCGTGACATTGAGATCAATCCGGGCGGCTGTGTGGGCCAAAACCCGAACCTCTCACTCGCGGTTTGCGGGTCGGAGGGGGAGCGCATCACCTCGCTCATCGGCGCTTCGCTCATCTACAACACCCTCGACAACCAGCTGAACCCGCGTGAAGGCTTTTACGGCAAGCTCACCACGGAAGTGGCCGGTCTTGGCGGCGATGCGGCCTTCCTGCGCGGCACGGCCCAGGCCCGCTACTACCAAGAGATCCTGCCCGCGTTCGGCGTGGTGGGCAGCCTCTCGGTGGAGGGCGGCGCCATGCAGTCCCTCAACGACGACCTTCAGATCCAGGACCAGTTCCTCCTGGGCGGGGCGAAGGTGCGTGGCTTCCAGACCACCGGCATTGGCCCGCGTGATGTGGCCACCCAAGAGGCGCTTGGCGGCCGCTACTACTTCGTGAGCTCCGCGGAGGCGACCTTCCCGATCCCCTTCCTGCCGCCTGAAATTGGCCTGTCGGGTTCGGTCTTTGCGGACGCTGGCTCGGTGTGGAGTGTGGATCCGGACATTGTGGCCCGCAACGGCGGCGCGGCGACCATCTCGTCCAACGACTTTGCCATCCGTGCCTCCGGCGGTGTGGGCGTCCTTTGGGCCTCGCCCTTCGGCCCGATCCGCGCCGACTTTGCCGTCCCCTTCCTGGAGGAGGACGAGGACAAGACCCAGGTCTTCCGCCTCTCGGGCGGCACCACCTTCTAGGGCGGCGCGGCCATGTCGAGCCGGTTCTTTCCGCCCGCAGAACCCAAAACCCTTGGCGCCATCGCCGATGCCGTCGGCGCCAAGGTGGACGATGGGGCCCGCGACACCATCATGTCCGACGCGATGCCCCTCGCCGACGCCGGCCCCGAACACATCTCGTTCCTGCGCGACGGCAAATTCGTGGCCGCCGCGCGCGACAGTGGCGCTGGCGCCATCTTTTGCGATCCGCGTTTTGCCGGCGAATTGGCCAAGGGCGCAATCCCCGTGCTCACCGAGCATCCTGGCAACGCGTTCGGCTTGGCTGCGGGCCTCTTTCACCCGTCTGCCATGCGCCCGCGCCCCCTCACCACCCATGCGGGCGGTGAGATTGCGCCCACCGCCGTGGTCGAAAGCCCCGAGGGGCTGGAGGCCAACGTCATCGTGGAAGCCTTTGCCGTCATCGCCCGCGGGGTGGAGATCGGTCGGGGCAGCGTCATTGGCCCCAACGTCGTGATCGGCCCGGGCTGCCGCATTGGCCGCGGCAGTTTTATTGGCGCCAACACCACCATCCAGTGCACCGACATTGGCGACCGCGTCATCGTCCACCCGGGCTGCCGCATCGGCCAAGACGGGTTCGGCCTTGCCCGCGGCCGCGAGGGATTCTTGAAAATCCCGCAAACCCGGGCCGTCGTCATCCAGGATGATGTGGAGCTTGGCGCCTCGGTCACCATCGACCGCGGGTCGAGCCGGGACACCATCATCGGCAAGGGCACCAAAATCGACAACCAGGTTCAGGTGGGCCACAACACCGTCATTGGCGTCCACTGCGTGATCGCGGGGTGCGTGGGGATTGCGGGGTCGGTGACGCTGGGCAACTACGTCACCCTTGGGGGCCGGGTTGGCCTTCGCGATGGGATCACCATCGGGGACGGCGCCTCGGTCGCGGGCGCGTCTGCGGTGGGTGACAACATCCCGGCCGGCGAGCAGTGGGCCGGTTTCCCGGCTGTGCTTGCCAAAACCTACATTAAAGAGCGCTGGGCGGTGGTCCGTTTGGCGCGGGCCGGTGCAAAGCGCGCTTCAAAAAGCTAGGCCACGGCTCTAAGGTGCGGCTCGGACGCAAACGGGACGGAAAGCTGTTGGCCGATGGATGCAGAGGACGCACTCGCCGAGCGCAAGACGATCGACACGGCGGGCATCATGGAGGTTCTGCAATACCTGCCGCACCGCTACCCCTTCCTCATGATCGACAAGGTGGTCGACATTGATGAAGACCGCTCCGGCGTCGGCATCAAAAATGTCACCATCAACGAACCCCAGTTCCAGGGCCATTTCCCCGCTCAACCGGTGATGCCAGGCGTCCTCCTCATTGAGGGGATGGCACAGACGGCGGGCGTCCTTTGCGTGGTGGCCCAAGGCGGGCACACACCCTCGCTCGTCTATTTCATGACCATCGACAAGGCGAAATTCCGCCGCCCCGTGGTGCCGGGCGATGTGGTGCAGTACCGCATGACGCGCGAGCGCAAGCGCGGCAACGTGTGGCGCTTCCACGGCGAGGCGGTGGTGGACGGCCAGATGGTCGCAGAGGCCAACGTCAGCGCCATGATCGTGCGCGACTGACGGGTGACCATCCATCAAACGGCCATTGTCGACGCTGGGGCAACACTCGGGGAGGGGGTTGTGATCGGCCCCAACGCGGTGGTCGAGGCCGGCGCAACGCTGGGCGACCGCGTCACCCTTGGCCCCCATGCGGTGGTGAGTGGGCGCACCACCATCGGCGCCGGCACAACACTCCATGCCGGCGTTGCGGTGGGCGGCCCACCCCAAGACCTTGGCTATAAGGGTGAGGACACGGCCGTCGAAATTGGCGCCGATTGCGTTCTGCGAGAACATGTCACCATCCACGCCGGCACCGCGAAGGGGCGCGGGACGACCGTTGTGGGCAACGGGTGCTACCTCATGGTGGGCGCCCATGTGGGGCACGATTGCCGGGTGGGGGACGGGGTGATCTTGTCCAACAACGTGCTTTTGGCCGGCCACTCATCGCTGGGTGACCATGTGTTGATTGGCGGCGGGGCGGCCATTGTGCAGCGCGTGCGCATTGGGGCGTTTGCCTTCATCAGTGGCCTGTCGGGCGTCACCAAGGACGTGGTGCCCTACGCCTACGTCATCGGCCACCGCGGGCGATTGGATGGGTTAAACCTCGTGGGCCTCAAGCGGCGGGGCTACAACCGCGCCGCCATCAAGACGCTCCGCGCAGCGTTTGCGGTTTTGTTTGAGGGGGAGGGCGTCTTTGCGGACCGCCTTGCCACGCTTCGCGAGATGGCGGCCGACCCGCTGGTCGCGCCCATCTTGGCCTTTGTTGACGAGGCGCCCCAGCGGCCCTTGTTGCAGCCGCTCGCCAGGGCAACGGGCGCGCAAAACACGCCAACCTTCCTCGAAGCGGGGTTGTGAGCGGGCCCCTTGCGATCATCGCCGGCGGCGGCGCGCTGCCGTGGGATGCGGCACGCGCCATCGGCCCACGCCGCGAGGTGCTGGTGATCGCCATTGAGGGCGAGGCGGACGCAGCGCCCGCCGGCATCCCCGCCCATCGCTTCACGTTCGGCCAGATCGGCTCGGCCCGCAAATTGGCCCACGCCCACGGGTGCACAGAGATCCTGATGCTCGGCCACATCACAAAGCGCCCCGATTTCAAAGCCTTGGCGCCGGACCGTGAGACGCTGCGCCTTTTGCCGCGCATCATCAAGGCGGTGGTGGGCGGGGATGACAGCATTGTGCGCCGCGTCGCCGCGCTTGTGGAGGCGGAGGGCTTCCGCGTCGTCAGCGTTGCGGAGGCGGTGCCCGAACTTTTGGCGCCAAAGGGCGCGGTGGGCAAGCATGGGCCCGATGCGGGGCAGGCGGCTGACATTGCCGTCGGGACCCAGTTTTTGGATGCTGCGGCGCCTTTTGATGTCGGCCAAGCGGTGGTGGTGGTGGAGGGCCGCATCATTGCCGTGGAGGGCGCGGAGGGCACCGACCAGATGCTGGAGCGCGTGACGGCCTTGCGCGCCGCCCGCCGCTTTTCCGGCAAGCCGGGGCGCGGGGTTTTGGTGAAGCGGGCCAAGGTCGGCCAGGACATGCGCTCTGACGTGCCGGTGGTGGGCCGCCAGACGCTGGAGCTCACACTCGCCGCACAGCTTGGCGGGATTGCGGTGGAGGCGGGGCGCACCATCCTTGCCCAGCGTGGCGAGATGGCGGCGCTGGCCGATGCCAAGGGCGCCTTCGTGACGGCGCTTTAGGGTGGGCGCGCCGCTCAAAATTGCCGTCATCGCGGGGGAGGTGTCGGGGGACGAATTGTCGGCCGCGTTGATGGCGGCCGTGAACGCGCGGCGCGCGGTCGAATGGCGCGGTGTCGGCGGGCCGGCGATGGAGGCCGAGGGCCTTTCGCCGATCTTTGCCATGGAGGCGATCGCGGTGAACGGGTTCGACGCCATTGTGCGCCGCCTCCCCGCGCTCTTGCGGCGGATTGATGAGGCGGCCCGCGCGGTGGTCGACTTTGCGCCGGACGTCCTCCTCATTGTCGATGCGCCGGAGTTTACCCACCGCGTTGCAAAGCGCGTGCGCCGGCGCCGGCCGGGGATGCCCATCGTGAATTATGTGAGCCCGACGGTGTGGGCCTGGCGCCCCGGCCGCGCAAAGGCGATGCGCGCCTACATCGACCTCGTGATGGCGCTTTTCCCGTTCGAGCCCGAGGTGCACCGCCGGCTCGATGGCCCGCGGTGCATCCATGTGGGCCATCCACTCTTTGAGGCGATGCGGGCGGACGCGCCGCCCGTCGGGGAGGCGCTTTTGTTGCTTCCCGGCAGCCGCCGCGGCGAGATTGAGCGGTTGATGCCCGTCTTCGGCGAGGCGGCGGCGCGGGCGGCGGGCGATCGCGCCATCAACGTTCTTGCGGTGCCACACCTTCGCGGGCGGATTGCGGCGCTCACCGCCGATTGGCCGCGCGCGCCGCAGATCCTGTCAGGCCCGGGGGCAAAGGCGGCCGCATTCTCGGGCGCGCGCGCGGCCCTTGCGGCATCCGGCACGGTGACGCTGGAGCTTGCGGCCGCGCGCCTTCCCATGGTGGTCGCCTATCGGCTGGATGGGATTGGCAAGGTGATCAAGGCGCTCCACCCTGTGTTTCCCATCGTGAAGGCGCCTTCCATGGTGCTTGCCAACATCATTTTGGGGGAAAACGCGATCCCCGCGATGCTGGACGATGAGGGAACGCCCGAGGCGCTGTCGGCCGCGCTCACTCCGCTCTTTGCGGAAGGGGCCGCCCGCGCCGCGCAGGCCGAGGCGTTTGAACGGGTTGCTGCACGGATGGCGGGCAATGCCCCGGCCGCTGAACGTGCGGCCGATGCGCTGCTTTCGGTGCTTTAGATCGCTCACCGCCGGGGTGGGAGGGGGACGTGCCAGGGTTTTGTGGGCCCGTTCGGGCGTGCGTGGCGCACGGCAAAGGGGGAGAGCCACACCATGGCAGCCCCCTTTTGGGTGAGTGCGGCGCGGCCCAGCACCAGCGTTGCGGGGCAGCGGGGGAGGGCGTTGGCGCTCACGACCACGGTGGCGCGGTGGCAATCCTCCAGCGCGGCGCGGGGGTGTTTGGCCATTGAGAGCGCGCCGTGCGGGGTTTTGAGGACGCAGCCGTCCGCGTCGCACTGCCCGCCTTTGGGCGCGGCCGGGGCGCCAAACGCTTTGCGGAACTGATCGGCCGGGTAGTTTCCGCTGCCCTCCAAAACGCGCACGCCCGCGGGGGTGCGGGCGGCCGCGCTTTTGCCATCGGCGGCAATGAGGAGATCGGGCGGCGGGGCGGCGGCCATCCACACCACGCCAGCCACGATGGGCAAGACGCCGAAAAGGCGCCAGCGCGCCGTCATGATGGCCAAAAACAAAAGACCCGCCGCGGCAAGGAGCGCGCCGCCGGCGGGGACGAGGCCCACCGCGCCCCCATCACCGCCCAGCGCAGCGACGTGCGCGGCAATCCACACCACGATGCCGAGCGCAAAATCCATCACCGCGAGGGGGAGCGCTTCAAGGCCGAAGGGCATCGCGGCGAGCGCCACAATGCCGGCGGGCATGGCAAGCATCGAGAAGATGGGCATTGCCGCAACGTTCGCCAAAAGGCTGAACGGGGCGAGGCGCTGAAAATGGTAGGCGCTGGGGATGGCGGTGGCGGCGCCTGCCACAAGCGCAGTGAGCGCGACCCCCCCAAAAAACACCACCAGAAACGGCAACCGGCGGCGAAGGCGGCCCATGGACCAGGCCTCATAGGTGCCCACAAGCGCAATCACCGCGAGGAAGGACATTTGGAAGCCAGGCTCCAGCACCGCGACGGGGTCGAGCGCGATGAGGAGCGTGCCGGCCACCGCCACCGCGCGCATGGTGAGCGCGGGGCGTTTGAGGAGCACCGCCAGGAGCGCGATGGACAGCATGATGTGGGCCCGCTGGGTCGCCACCGCGCCGCCGGAGAGGCCAAGATAGAGCGTGCCGGCGCAAAGGCCTGCGATGGCGGCCAGCGCCCGTGTGTCAAACCGCAGCGCGATGGCGGGGATGAGGGCGAGACAAAGGCGCACCACGGCAAATATGCCCCCCGCCACAAGGCCCATGTGAAGGCCGGAAATGGCGAGGATGTGGCCAAGACCGCTGTGGCGAAGGGCGGTGGTGGTGGTCTCATCGATGAGGCCGCGGGCGCCGGTGAGGAGGGCGCGGGCAAAGCCGGCATGCTCGCCCCCCGCCGCCATCACCCGGTCGCCCACCATCTCGCGAAGGGCCGCCAGGCGCGCGCGCAGCGTCTTGTCGGGCGGGGCGGTGATCTTTGGCGCGCCGTAGGTGAAGCCGGTGGCGCCAATCCCGTCAAAGTGGAGGCGGCGGGCGGGGTCGTAGCCGCCTGGAATTGTTGGCCCGCGAAGGGGAAAGAGCCGCGCGCCCACCGCAATGGTGCTCCCCACCGCGGGGAGCGTGCCGCTGCGAACCGAAAGGCGCACCCGGCCGGGAAGCGCGGGGTCGTCGGGCGCCACAACAATGCGCCCGCCAGCGGCGCGGCTGTCGGCTGCCACCACGCGGCCGGTGAGGCTGACGGATGTCGCGCGGGTGAGCATTTTCGCGCCGTAAAGGTGGTGGCTTGCCTCAAACGAGATCGCGCCGAGGCTGACGGCGGTGAGGCCCGCCAAGAGCGCGGCGGACAGGGCAGCGCCGCGCAGGGATGCGGTGAGCCAAAGGGCCGCGGAGAGGCCTGCCGTCGCGATCATCCAAGGGAGGGGGGGCATCGGGGCCGTGCGCTCGGCGAGCGCAACGCCGAGGGCGGCCAGGATGGGGAGCCACAGGGCAAAGCGGCCAAAGTCACGCTCGTGCGCGATCTGGCCGGCCAGCCAGGTGAAACGCTGCGGCGCGGCGTGCAGTGCGAGGGACATGGGCCCTGCCAGGCCCCGGCGCGGGGCGGTTGGCGCGGCAGTGGCGAACGCCGCGCATGGTTAAACGGTGTGACGCCGGCCGCTGCGATCGCGGGGTTCATTCAAACGGCGGCGCCGATGGGTTAGAGACACGGGTCTTCAAACGTCTAGCGTGTCTGAGATGGAAACTAAACCAAAAGTGGTGACGCGGTTCGCCCCGTCGCCCACCGGCTTCTTGCACATTGGCGGCGCGCGCACGGCGCTGTTCAACCACCTTTATGCCAAACACCACGGCGGGGAGATGCGCCTGCGCATTGAAGACACCGACCGCGCGCGCTCCACGCCCGAGGCCATCGATGCGATTTTGGCGGGGCTTTCCTGGCTCGGCCTCTCCGGCGATGGGGCGCCGGTTTATCAATCGGCGCGGGCCGACCGCCATCGCGCCGCGGCCGAGGCGCTGCTGGCGGGTGGCAAGGCCTACCGATGTTACGCAACGCCCGAGGAGCTGGCTGAGATGCGCGAGGCGGCCGCCGCGGAAGGGCGCCCCCCGCGCTATGACGGGCGGTGGCGCGACCGCGACCCCTCCGAGGCGCCGGCGGGTGTGCCCCCGGTGGTGCGCCTCAAGGCGCCGCAGACGGGGGAGACGGTGATTGAGGACGGGGTCCAGGGCACGGTGCGCTTTGCCAACAAGGATCTGGACGATCTCATCCTTTTGCGCTCGGACGGCTCGCCCACCTACATGCTCGCCGTGGTGGTGGACGACCATGAGATGGGTGTCACCCACATCATCCGCGGGGATGATCATCTGACGAACGCGGCCCGCCAGCGGCTGATTTATGACGCGCTCGGCTGGCCGGCGCCCGCGATGGCGCACATCCCGCTGATCCACGGGCCGGATGGGGCAAAGCTCTCAAAACGGCACGGGGCGCTGGGCGTGGAGGCCTATCGCGACATGGGGTATCTGCCGGAGGCGCTGTCGAACTATCTGGTGCGGCTTGGCTGGTCCCATGGCGATGAGGAGTTTTTCAGCCGCGACGCGATGATTGAAAAGTTTGGGCTTGAGGCGGTGGGCCGTTCGCCGGCGCGGTTTGATTTCACCAAGCTTGAGAACATGAACGGGCACTATTTGCGTGCCGCGTCGCCGGAGCGGGTGCGGGAGGCGCTGTCACCGATCATCGCAGCGTCCGGCAAAGGTGATGATGTGGATGAGGCGGCCTTGATGGCGCTGATCCCAGGGCTTGCGGAGCGGGCGAAGACGCTGGTGGAACTTTTTGAGGGGGCCGCGTTCTTGTTTGCCACCCGGCCGCTCGCGCTGGATGAGAAGGCGCAAAAGCTGATCACGGATGAGGCGAAGGGCCATCTTTCCGCGCTTGCCGAGCGGCTTGCGGCGGTGGAGCCGTGGACGGCGGAGGCTGTGGAGACGGCCGTGCGCGCCTATGTGGCGGATGCGGGGGCAAAGCTTGGCAAGGTTGCGCAGCCGCTGCGCGCCGCGCTCACCGGGACCAACACATCGCCGGGCATTTTTGATGTGGTGGCCGCGCTCCCCAAGGAAGAGGCGTTGGCGCGGATCGGTGATCAGGCGTGCTGACGGCGCGGCAAGTCGGCAGCAAGCTTTGGCGCGATGACGGCAAAGAGCGCGCTCATGACGACGCACCAGACGGCGAGCCACCCCGCCTGGGCCGGGAAGGTTTGGCGCGGATCGGTGATCAGGCGGGCTGACGGCGCGGCAGTTGAGCGGCAAGCTTTGGCGCGATGACGGCAAAGAGCGCGCTCATGACGATGCACCAGACGGCGAGCCACCCCGCCTGGGCCGGGAAGGTGATGCCGGCATCGATGATGAGACCGGTGATGCCCGGGCCAAGGGCGGTGGAAAAGACCATGGAGGCGGAGAAGATCGCCTTCACGCTGCCGATGGCGCGGGTGCCGTAAAGCGTTGGCCAGAGCGCGCCCATCATGGTGACGACAATGCCCTGGCTGAGCCCGGTCCCAGCGAGGGTGAGGAACCAGATGATGATGCCGCCGGGCAGCGCAAGAACGGTGACGGCCGCCGCCAAGGGCAGGAGCATGATGGGCAACAGGCGCACGACGCCGATGCGGTCGATGACGGCGCCTGTGACGAGCGTCGTTGAGACGGTGACGATGGCGTAGAGCGGGAAGGCGAGCGTCATTGTGGCAAGGTCGAAGCCGCGCACTTCGGCGACGTGCACCTGGTGGAAGAAGATGCACGTGCCGATGAACGGGCTTGCCAGGATACCGGGCAGCAGCGCCCAGATCGACCAGTGGGAGAGGACATCGCGCCGCGTCCAATGGCGCCCGTGAAGGCCGACGGTGTCGGCGCCTGCGCCCTCGCCCAGCGGCACCCTTTGGCGTGAGAGGAGGATGAGGGCAAGGGGGAGCACGATGGCGGCGATGAAGAGGGCGGCCATCTGCCAAGTGGCCGCCGCGCCAAAGGCTGCGATGCTGGCGACCGCGAGGAACGGGAAGAGCGCCTCGCCCACCGGCATCCCGAGGATGACGATGGCGACCGCGCGGCCCCGGTTGGCGGCGAACCAGCGGGCCATCGCCGTCATCGCGATGAGGCCCATCATGCCCTGGCCGCAAAAGCGCAGCGCCGCGAGACCGAGGCACAGGATCGCCACGTGGGGCGCGACGCTGACGAGGAGCGCGGCGAGCGCGTAGGCCACCAGGATGCCGCCGGTGAGGCGGGCAAGGGGCACGGTGTCGGCAAGCTTTCCGGCGAACATGAGGACGGCGGCGGAGGCGACGGTGGCGACCGTGTAAAGCGTGCCCCATTCGCCGTTGGAAAGGCCAAATGTTGCCCGAAACTCGCCGGCGAAGAGGCCGATGAAGTAGGTCTGGCCGAAGGAGGACGCGAACGTCAAAAGCCCGCCTGCGCCGAGCCACCATGCGTTGCGGACGTAAAAGCCGGATGCCATCGCGCGTCCTTACAGCATCCACACCGCGGCGAGAACGCGTGTGTGAAGGGACGCGGCGACAATCCTCTGCTAGCCTTCTCGTCAAGCGGGAAACCCGCGACCTTTGAGAGGGAGAGACGACCATGAAACAGATGATTGCCGCCGCCGCGGTGGCCGTGTTGCTGGCAGGGCCTGCGCTGGCGGGCAATGACAGCCGCCTGCCGTCGCCGGAGAACGCTGCGGTGCGCATCATTGCGCCGGCGGATGGGGCAACGGTTGCCTCACCGGTGACGGTGGTGTTTGGCCTGACCGGCATGGGTGTGGCGCCGGCGGGGGTCGACAAGCCCAACACTGGCCACCACCATTTGTTGGTGAACCGTGAGCTGCCCACGTTCGACGCGCCGGTCCCCGCGGATGAGACCAGCCTTCATTATGGCGGCGGGCAGACCGAGACGACGCTAGAACTTCCGGCCGGCACGCACACCTTGCAACTTCTTTTGGGCGACTGGCGCCATGTGCCCCACGACCCTGCCGTTTATTCCGACGTTGTGACCATCACCGTCGAGTGAGCGCTTGGCGCAAACGCTGTCTGTGCGCGGCGTTTGCGCCACACTTGATGGGTGGGGGCGCTATCGCGTAAAGCGAGCGGTGACTGCGGGGGGATGGTCCGCCATGGCGCAGTCGTTTGCTCGGGAGGCGACGATGACGACAGACAACAACGCGCAATTCGCCGTCGGCGCCGATAAGGTGGATTACGATGTTCTGAACGGAACTGAAGGGCCGAGTGTTATAAACATTGGCTCATTTTACAAAGACACCGGGATGTTTACCTACGACCCGGGTTTTACCTCCACCGCGGCCTGCGAATCCAAGATTACCTATATTGACGGCGACAAGGGCGTGTTGCTCTATCGCGGTTACCCCATTGAGCAGTTGGCCGAGCAGGGCGACTTCTTGGAGACCTGCTATCTCCTGCTTTACGGCGAGTTGCCGACCTACGCGCAGCGGGAGAAATTCACCGCCAGCGTGACCTATCACACCATGATCCACGAGCAGATGAACCGGTTTTACGCCGGGTTCCGCCGGGATGCGCACCCGATGGCAATCATGGTGGGCTGTGTGGGCGCGCTCTCCGCATTCTATCACGACTCCACCGACATTTCCGATCCGCACCAGCGGATGATTGCCTCCGTGCGCATGATCGCGAAGATGCCGACGATCGCGTCCTGGGCGTACAAATATTCGATCGGGCAGCCGTTCGTTTACCCGCGCAACGATCTAGACTATTCGTCCAACTTCCTGCGCATGTGCTTTTCCGTTCCGTGCGAAGAGTACCAGGTGAACCCTGTGCTCGCCCGTGCCATGGACCGGATCTTCATTTTGCATGCCGACCATGAGCAAAACGCGTCAACCTCCACGGTGCGCCTTGCGGGCTCATCGGGCGCGAACCCGTTTGCGTGCATTGCGGCCGGGATTGCGTGCCTCTGGGGCCCAGCCCACGGCGGGGCCAACGAGGCGGCGCTCAACATGTTGTCGCAAATCGGCTCGGCGGACCGGATCCCCGAATTTGTCGATCGCGCCAAGGACAAGAACGACCCATTCCGCCTGATGGGCTTTGGTCACCGGGTTTACAAAAACTACGATCCGCGCGCGCGCATCATGCAGAAAACCTGCCACGAGGTGTTGTCCGAGCTTGGGATCAAAGATGATCCGCTGCTTGAAGTGGCGGTGGAGCTTGAAAAGATCGCGCTCAGCGACGAATACTTCATCGAGAAAAAGCTCTACCCGAACATCGACTTTTACTCGGGGATCACGCTGCGGGCGCTCGGCTTCCCGACCACGATGTTCACGGTGCTCTTTGCGCTGGCGCGCACCGTCGGCTGGATTGCCCAGTGGAAAGAGATGGTGGAGGACCCGAGCCAAAAGATCGGCCGCCCCCGCCAGCTCTACACCGGCGCGCGGCAGCGGGACTATACGCCCATCGCCCAACGCTGACTTGTCAGCCCGCCCCGTTCCGTTACGCTAACGGGCGAACGGAGGGGTGGCATGCGCGCAATGATGATGGAGTGTCCGCTCAAGATTGCGGACATCCTCACCTACGCCGCCGAGGTCCACCCCGCGGGCGAGGTCATCACCGCCGCCCCCGGCGGCCCGGAGCGGATGGATTACAAAACGCTGGGCGCGCGGATTGCCCGCCTTGCCGCTGCGCTCCTGGCGCGGGGCGTGCGCCCGGGCGATCGCGTCGCAACGCTCGCCTTCAACAACCGCCGGCACTTTGAGCTTTACTATGCCATCTCCGGCATTGGCGCCGTCTGCCACACGCTAAACCCGCGCCTCTCCCCCACAGACCTTGCCTATATTGTCGAAGACGCGGGCGATTGCCTCCTCTTCCACGACCCACACCTTGCCCCGCTCGCCGCCGCCCTCCCGATGCCCCCCGGCACCACCATCGCAATGGATGAGATGGGTCTAGACAGCCTGGTGGACGCCGCCGAGCCCCTCGCCGCCTGGCCCGATTTTGCCGAAACGGACGCCGCCGGCCTTTGCTACACCTCTGGCACCACAGGCGCCCCGAAAGGCGCGCTCTACAGCCACCGCTCAACGGTGCTCCACGCCCTCTCCCTCGCTGTCAGCCTGCCAAAGGTCTTTCAGGAGCGGCGGCGCATCTTGCCCGTGGTGCCGCTCTTCCATGTGAACGCGTGGGGCCTGCCCTACGCTGCGCCCCTTGCCGGCGCCTCGCTGGTGATGCCGGGGCCTGACCTCTCCGGTCCCGCTCTTTTCGACCTGATGGATCAAACGGGCGTCTACTCCGCCTGGGGCGTCCCAACGGTGTGGTTCGGCCTTTTGGACGAGATTGCCGCGCGGGGCCGCTGCCCCACCGGGTTTGGCGATGTGGTGATCGGCGGCTCGGCCGCGCCGCCCGCCATGATTGCGCGCTTTGAGGCCCTTGGCGTGAACGTGTGCCACGCATGGGGCATGACCGAGATGAGCCCCGTCGGCACCGTGTGCCACACCCCGCCCCAGGACGACGGCGCGCCCGAGGCCGCCCGCCTGCACCGCAAAGCGCGCCAGGGCCGCCGCCTCTTCGGCGTCGAGCTCAAAATTGTCGACGAGGCGGGCGAAAACCTCCCCCACAATGGGCGCGCGGCGGGTGAGCTGCGTGCGCGCGGCAACACCGTCATCAGCGCCTATCACGGGCGTGCTGCCACCACCGATGGCAGCTTTGATGAGGGCTGGTTCACCACCGGCGATGTCGCCTCCATCGATGCCGACGGCTTCCTCGCCATCGAAGACCGCACCAAGGACATGATCAAATCGGGCGGCGAGTGGATTTCCTCGATCGCGCTTGAAAATGCGGCGGCCGGCGCGCCGGGGGTTGCCACGTGCGCGGCCATCGCAATCCCCGATGCGCGCTGGGGCGAGCGGCCGCTCCTGGTGGTGGTGCCGGCCGATGGCTTCGACGAGCCGGGCTTGCGCGCGCATCTTCTGGGCGCGCTTGCCAAATGGCAGGTGCCGGAGCGCATCGTGTGCGTCGATGCCCTGCCCCTCACCGCCACCGGAAAAGTCTCCAAACGCACCCTCCGGGACAAACACGCGGCCGGCGAACTGTGATCGACGTTGCCGCCCTTTTCGACCTCACCGGCCGCACGGCGCTGGTGACCGGGGGCGCTGCGGGGGTGGGCGCCATGGCGAGCGAGGCGCTCGCCGCCGCAGGCGCCCGCGTCTTAATCGCCAGCCGAAAGGGCGCGGCTTGCGAGGCCTTTGCAAAAACCCTGCCCCAGGCGGAGGGGTTTTCGGGTGACGTTGCCACCGAAGAGGGGGTGGCGGCGCTGACGGCCGCGGTGATGGCGCGCACCGACCGGCTCGACATTTTGGTCAACAACGCCGGCCGCAGCTATGGGGCGCCGCTCGGGCAGGTGCCCTTTGCCTCGTTCGAGCGGGTGATGGCGCTCAACGTTGCGGGGCTTTTTGCGCTCACCCAGGCGCTGTTGCCGGCGCTTGGGCGGGCCGCGACCGATGGGCGGCCGGCGCGGGTCATCAACATCGGCTCGGTGATGGGCGAGGCGCCGCTGGGGGACGAGGCCTACAGCTACGCCGCCTCAAAAGCTGCCGTCCACCACCTCACCCGCATTTTGGCAAAGGAGCTTGCGGCCGCAAGAATCCTGGTGAACGCGCTGGCGCCCGGCCCCTTCCCCTCCAAAATGACCGCGTTTGCCACCGCCGACCCCGGCACGGCCGCAGCGGTCGCCGGCGACGTGCCTGTGGGGCGCCTGGGCCAGCCGTCCGACATTGCCGCCGCGCTCCTTTACCTCTGCGGCGATGGTGGGAGCTACGTCACCGGCGCCGTCCTCCCCGTCTCAGGCGGGATCAATGTTGCGACCGGCCCCGCCATTTTCGGCGCCGCACGGTGATGGACGAGGCCGCCGCCGCTGCCTGGATGGCGCGGCATGTGGCAGGCTTTGCGCCGCCGGCGACCTTCACGGCCTTCTCAGGCGGCCAGTCCAACCCGACCTTCCATGTGACAAGTGCGGGCGAGGCCTTTGTCCTGCGGCGCAAGCCCGCCGGCGCGCTGCTCGCCTCCGCCCACGCCATTGACCGCGAGTTTCGCGTTCAGCGCGCGCTTGAGGAGACGGACGTCCCAGTTGCAAAAATGCGCGCCTATTGCAGCGACCCTTCTGTGATCGGCCAAGAATTTTATGTGATGGACCATGTGGCGGGGCGCACCTTTGACGATCCGCGGCTCCCTGGCCTTGCGCCCGCCGCCCGGGCCTCGCTGATGGTGCGGGTGGCTGAGACGCTTGCCGCAATCCACCGTGTGGACGTGGCCGCGGTGGGCCTTTCTGACTACGGCAGGCCGGCGGGGTATCTTGGCCGCCAGCTCTCCCGCTGGACCGCGCAATACCGGGCGAGCGAGACCGGGCCGCTCCCCCAGATGGACGCGCTCATTGCAGCGCTTGCGGCAACGCTCCCCAAGGACAGCGGCCGGGCAAGCCTTGTCCACGGCGATTTTCGGATCGACAACTTGCTCCTCTCCGCAAACGCGGACGGAGTGCTTGCCGTGCTCGACTGGGAGCTGTCGACCCTCGGCGATCCCTATGCGGACCTTGCGGCGGTGTTGATGCAGTGGCGCTTGCCGGCGGGCACAAAGGGGCGCGGCCTTGCCGGGGTGGACCGTGCCGCGCTGGGCCTCCCGGCGGATGAGGCCTTCGTTGCCGCCTACGAGGCGGTGGCGGGGCCGGTGGATCGCGATGCGCTGGGCGTGGTGGTGGCGTTCGCCTTCTTCAAAATGGCGGCCATTTTGCAGGGCGTGAAGGCGCGCGGCCTTGCGGGCAATGCGGCCAACCCCGCGCGGGCGGCCGAGCTTGGCGCGATGGTACCGCTTTACGCAACGCTCGGGCTGGAGGCCGCCGCGCACCAGAGCGTTTCTCGCTCAGGTGGGATCACCTGAGCGGGAAAAAACGCGCGCAAATCAAAGGCGTGCGCATCTGATCTGCGCCCGCCGCGCGCGACGTTGAGGCCCCCGGAGCGCGGGTCGTGGACTTTGTCGATCGTGCCGCCGGTTGCGAAAATGCGCACGGCACGCCCGCCGGCTGTCACAACCGCTTCCAATCCCGCAGGATTTCGCGCGCCGCGTTGTGGCCGGGCACCGCCGAGACCGCGCCCCCCGGATGGGTGGACGCGCCGCACTGGTAAAGCGCGGTGATGGGGGAGCGGTAGTCCGCATAGCCCGGCGCGGGGCGCATAAAGAACATTTGGTCGAGCGTGAGCTCGCCGTGCTGGGTGTTGCCACCCGGAAAACCGCCAATGGTTTCAATATCTTCCGGGAGGTAGAGGCGCCAGTCCGTTACGCTGTCGGAGAAGCCAGGGGCAAAGCGGTCCATGACGTCGAACGCGTTTTTCACAAAGTTCGGCCGCTCGGCCTCCCATGTCGCGTTGCGCAGGGCGTAAGGGGTGACGCCGCCGTAGAGCGAGACGACGTGTTTTCCCGGCGGGGCCAGCGTGTCGTCATAGTAGGAGGGGACGATGGGCGACATGAACGGCTCTTTGGAATACCAGCCGTATTTTGCTTCATCGAACGCGCGCTCAAGATATTCGGGGCTTGGCCCGATGTGGGCGTAGGCGGGATACTCAACGCCCGTCTTTTCGGCATCAAAGCTTGAATATTGGGGCAGGCGGTCGACGGCGCACAAGAGCTTGAATGACGTGCCGCGGGAGCGAAAGCCGCGGATGCGCTCGATAAAATCTTCCGGAAGCTCGTCTTCGGGGACGAGTGTGCCGAATGTTGTTTTGGCGTTGGCGTTGGTGACGACGGTTTTGGCGTGGATCTCTTCGCCGCTTTCAAGCCGCACGCCGATGGCGCGGCCGTTCTTGGTGAGCACCTTTGTGACGGTGGCGTTGGTTTCCACCGCCATGCCGTGGACGGCGCCTGAGGCGGCGATGGCCTTGGAAATATTGCCCATCCCGCCGCGGGCAAAGCTCATCCCCGTTTGGCCGATGAGGTGGGCGACAAGATAAAACGCTGTGGTGGGCGAATAGGGGCCGATGTTGGACCCGATCGTTGCCCAATACATGAATTTTGCTTTGACGATGTCGGTTTCGAACCATCGCGACACGTAATCGTGGGCACTCATCGACAGCGCATCGATGAGGTTGATGAAGTCTTTTTGGTTATTGCGATAGCGAAGCGCAAACCGGGCCGTTTCCAAAAGGCCCTTTGGGTCGCGACGGAAGGGGTTTATGGGCGTTTCAAGCTGCAGGCGGCGCAGCATCTCTATGGTCGATTGAAGGTTGGCAAAAAACTTTGGATAGTTTTCCGCGTCGCGCTTGGAAAAGCGGGCGATCTGCTCCAGCGTCTTCTTCGGGTCTTTGGTGAAAACGATGCAGTCGTTGTCATCCGTCGGGGAGATGACATTGTCGACCTTCACGTGTTCGAGCCCGTGCTTATAGAGTTCAAGCTCTTCAATCACCTTGGGGTGAAGGTGCCCCATGATGAACGACCAGGTGGACGCGCGGTAGCCGGGCGAAAACTCTTCTGTCACCGCGCCGCCGCCGATGATGTCGCGCCGCTCCAGCACCAGAACTTTTTTGCCGGCCTTGGCAAGGTAAGCGCCGCAGGTGAGGCCGTTGTGGCCGCCGCCGATGATGACGGCATCATAGGTTCGCGTCATCTATCGCCCTTTAAACTTTGGTGCGCGCTTTTCTTTGAATGCGGCAAGACCTTCGGCCCGGTCTTCTGAAAACATCAGCATCAGCGAGAATTCGCCCGCCGCCGTGAGCCCTTCGTCGAACGATTGGCCGTGCGCGCGGTCGATCGCCTGTTTGGCCGCCGCGACCGCCAGCGGGGCACAATTTGCGATCTCGCCGGCCATGGCGACCGCGCGCGGCACCGCATCGCCCGCGGGCGTCACCTCGACCGCAATTTGCAGCCGCAACGCTTCTTCCGCGCCAAAACGTTTGGCGGTGAAGGCGAGCGCCTTGGCCTGCCGCGGGCCGACCGCCCGGGCGAGCGACCACGCGCCCCCCAGGATCGGGAAGAGCCCGTGGCTTGCCTCGGTGAGGCCAAACTTTGCCGTCTCGCTCGCCACGATGAAGTCGGCGATCAAGGCAAGTTCGAGCCCGCCGCCATAGCAGTGGCCCTCAACGGCCGCGATCACGGGCCGAGGGAAGCGGTGGAGGAAGCGGGCGAAGGCGTGCCACTCGGTTTCCGTAAACCGTTTCAGATACTTATCGTACGGCGGGAGGGTGCTTTCGGCGGTTCCCTTGAGGTCGCCGCCGGCGCAAAAGGCGCGCGCGGAGCCGGTCAGCACCACCGCGGCGATGGTGGGGTCGGTGAGCGCCTCCACCATCGCGGCGCGCGTTTGCGCCAGCATCGCATCAGTCAGCGCATTCAGCGCCTCCGGCCGGTTGAAGGCGACGATGAGCGCCGGCCCCTCGCGCGTGACAAGCGTTTGTTCGCTCACCACAACCGCTCAAGCTGGAAGGGGTGGGTGAGCGTCTTTGCCCCCGTCGGCAGCGTCACCGTGACGGGGCCTGTGCGCGCGGGCGGCCCTTCCTCCGCTGCGCACAGGACGAGGGTGCCGTAGGGGAGGCCCTCGCTCTCCTCAATCGCCCGGCTCGCGGCAAGGACCGGCGCGGCGGTGCCATCGTCAAGCGCGGGGCAAAGGGCGCTTGGATCGCAATCCTTCAGGCGGACCGCTTGGCGCGACAGGGCAACGTCGCCTGCCGCGATGGACGATTGATCCCCAAACGGCTCGACAATGAATGCGGCGGCGACCACAAGCGGCCCCTCGGAGGCGGCCACGAGGGCGTAGGCGGCGAGCACTTGCGGCTTTTCGGCCGCGTTTTGCACCACTTGGTCGGTGACCAAGCGTTTGGGCGACAGCGGGTGGGGGCCGCCCTCGCCGCTGAAGGCGAGGACGCGGGCGATGGGAAAGTCGGGCGTCAGCACCATGCCATCGCCGTGGATGTGCGGTTGGTAAAGAAACTGTGTCGGCATCAGCCCAGCATCATGATGGCGTCGTCGGTGGTCCGAACGTCGCCAAAGCTTTGGTAAAACGAGGTGAGGCCGGCGAGGTGGTCATCGTCGTAACGGGCAGCGTTGCCGTCGATCACCATGCAGACCTTGTAGTCCAGCATCATCGCGTCCCGCGCGGTGGATTCGGAGCACATGTTGGTGGCCGTTCCGCAGATGAAGAGATTTTTTGCGCCCATCTCTTGCAAGCGCTCATGCAGATCGCTGGTGCCCACAAGAAATGGGCTGAAGCGCTTTTTGTGCACGATGGGGTCGTTGGGCTGCACATCCAGCTCTTCAAAGATTTTGTGGCCCTCCGCGCCCATGGAGAGTTGGTTGCGGTGGTTGGCGCCCTTCGCCTCTGTGAAGAAATATCGATGGTAGAGCGGCCACTGGCTCTCCGCCCCTTCCGCCTCCGCAACAGTCATGATCAGCCAGATCACCGGGACGCCCTTTTCGCGGCAGGCGGCGGCGAGGCGGTTGATGTTGGGGACGATGGAGCGCGCGGTGTCGACTTCTTTGACGTAGAAATTCTGCATGTCGACCACGACGAGCGCGGTCTCAGAGGGGTCAAATTTGTCGAAGACTTCGAGCTTGCCCCGCTTGTTCATGATCCGCTCGATCACGTAGTCGGGGATTTTTACGTCGTGGGGCATAACAACTCCTCAGGCCGGCGCCCAGCCGATCATTCTGATTTCGCCAAGCTCGCGGGTCATCTTTTCAAAGCTTTCGCCGCCATCGGTGGAGCGCCAAATTTGGCCAAAGATCGTGCAAAAGAAAATGAGCATCGGATCGGCCGGGTGCACCCCAATCCACCAGATGGTGGAGTTGACCGTCGCATCCAGCGCAACCACCTCCCATGACACACCAAAATCGCGGCTGCGATAAAGCTTTCCTGTCACGCCGGAGGGTTTGTCGCCGGCCGAGAGCAACAGATAGCCGGTGTTGTCGGTCCGCTGTTCCATACAGCGCATGTAATCGAACTCGCACACCGGCACATCGATCGGCGTCCACGTTTTGCCATCATCGGTGGACTTGTGGAGCCCCTCTTCGGTGGTGATCAGAACCACATTCTCACCCTCGTGCTGCTTGAAGACGAGGTTGTGCGTGTCGATGCTTTTAAGACCCTTTGGGAGATACTCCCAGGTGTCGCCGCCGTCAGCGCTGCGGTAGGGGCCGGCGATCTCCACCGTCACCCACACCGCGTGGGGCGGCCAGGGCTCAATGTTGATGGACGTCACCCGGGGCGTGTTGATGAAATAGCACTCGGACGGGATGTTGAGCGCGCACTCGCGCCAGGTGGCCCCGCCATCGCGGGTTTGCCAGAGCTGGGCGGGGCGGGTCCCGGCGTAAATCACGTCCGGGTTGCGCGGGTCGATGGCGAGCTGTTGGACGTGAAACCCGTCGAGCGGGGAGGGCACATGGTCCCACCGCCCCTCATCGGTCAGCCAGCGGTAGATGCCCACATCCGTTCCCGCCCACACCTCGCCAGGGCGCGTGGGGTGGGGCACGGTGCACCAGGCGTGGGCCTCGTTGTAAAACCCGCCCTTTTGCGTGTTGGGGCGCAGCCACGTCTCGCCCAGATCGTCGCTGAACCACACGGCCTGCATGGTGGCGGCAAAGGCGCGAACGTTGGCCATCGGCAAGACCCCAAGTTGACTATGCAACTTGTGTCACGCAGCGCTGCCCCCGCGCAAGCCTCACACCGGTTTGCCGGCCACCGCATAGTTCCCCCGCGGCACCTCGCGGATGACGACGCGCACCTGGTGCGGCTTGGCGTCGATGGTTTCCACCATCGCGTTGGTGATCTTTTCGCAGATCGCGTCCTTCACGCTTTGCGGTCGCCCTTCCAAAATTGTCACATCGATGATGGCCATAAACCCCTCACTGCATGAGCCCGCCGCCGTCCACGATGAGGCTTTGCCCCGTCACGTGGGCGGAAAGGTCGGACAGGAAATAGGTGGCGGCGCCCACAAGATCGTCCGGCGTTTGGCTGCGCCCCAGCGCCCGCCCTGCGACAATGAGTGGCTCGCGATCCTCAATCCCCGGCTTTTTGAGGACGCCCTCCGATAGCGTCAGCCCCGGCGCCACGGCGTTGATACGGATGCCCTTCGGCCCCAACTCCCGCGCCAGCGAGCGGGTCATCGCCATCACCGCGCCCTTCGAGGCGTCGTAGTGCAAAAGGTTCGGATACCCGTGATAGACGCGGTTGGTGGAGATCATCACAATGGATGCGCCGGGCGCCATCGCGGGCACAGCGGCCTTCACGCTTTGCCATGTGCCGCGCACGTTGACGCGCATGACGCGGTCCCATTCGTCCAGATCAATGGCGTCAAAGGGCGTCGGCGGCAGCGTTGCAAAGAGCGCCGCATTGCAAACAAGGCCATGGAGCGCGCCAAAGGCGTCCACCGCGCGGGCGACCATTTTTGCGCAATCGGCCTCGTTGGTGATGTCGCCCGTGACCGCGACGGCGCCGGGGATGTCGGCCGCGGCGGGGGCAGGGTCCTCAATGTCGGCAAGGGTGAGCTTTGCGCCGGCGTCCGCAAAGCCGCGTGCCATGGCCGCGCCGATCCCTTGGGCGGCCCCGGTCACCAGGATCGACCGGCCGGAAAGCTGCCCCATCAAGTGTGCCTCATGACGATGGCCTTTGCGGTGGAAAAATTCTCAAAACTGTAGCGCCCGCCCTCGCGGCCGATGCCGGAGAGGCCGACGCCGCCGAAGGGCGCGTTCAGTTCGCGCAACATGGCGGTGTTGAGGAGGACGGTGCCGGCCCGCAGGCGCTTTGGCAGGCTGAGCGCGCGCGTGGCGTTCTGGGTCCAAAGGTACGCAACGAGGCCATAGGCGGTGTCGTTGGCAAGGGCGATCGCCTCCGCCTCATCGTCAAAGGGGTGGATGGCGGCGATGGGGCCAAAAATTTCCTGGAGCCACACACGGCCTTTTGTGCCGGCGAGGAAGGCGCTTGGCCGCACAAAGAGGCCCTCGCCAGGGCCGCCGAAGAGGAGTGTGTCTCCGTCCTCCGCGCCGTGGTCGAAGAAGGCGGTGACGCGGGCGTGATGGGCGGGGGAGACCATAGGGCCGATGTCAGTATCCGGCGCCATCGGGTCGCCGACTGTGAGCGCCGCGGCCCCCGCTTCAAACGCCTTCACGAAAGCGTCGAAGATCGGTCGTTCCACCAGGATGCGCGAGCCCGCGAGGCATGCCTCGCCATTGTTGCCGTAGGCGGCGGCGAGGCTGCCCGCGACGGCGGCCTCAAGGTCGGCATCGGCAAAGATGATGTTGGCCGACTTGCCCCCAAGTTCCAGCGTCACCGGGACGGCGCGGGCGGCGGCCGCGCGCATCACGGCCGCGCCCCCCGCGCCGCCGCCGGTGAAGGAAATTGCATCGACGGGGGCCTCGGCGAGCGCTGCGCCCGTCACCGCGCCGGCGCCGTTGATGAGGTTGAGGATGCCCGGCGGGACGTGGGGCGCGAGGCAATCGTAAAGCGCGCGTGCGGTGGCTGGCGTTTCTTCCGATGCTTTCCAGACCGCAGCGTTTCCGGCCGCGAGCGCTGGCGCGATTTTGATCGCCGCGAGGCCGACCGGGACGTTCCAGGGCGCGAAGAGGGCGCACACGCCGAGAGGCTCGCGCACGATGAGGGTGGTGGCGCCCGGAAGCTGGGAGTGGACCGCGCCGCCGTCAGTGGCGAGGGCGTCGGCAAAATAGTCGAACCAGGCCGCGCCGCCCGCCACGTGGCGCGTTGCGGTTTTGATCGTGATGCCGGTTTCGGCGGTTTGCAGGGCGGCAAGGTCGCCCGCGGCGGTGCGGATGGCGGCGGCCATGGCGCGCAGCGCCGCTTGCCGGGTGGCGACCGGTGCGCCGGACCAATCGCCGGCCTCAAAGGCGGTGCGGGCGGCGCTCACAGCGGCGGCGACATCGGCGGCATCGGCCTCGCGCCAGCTGGCGACCCCATCGCCTGTCATCGGGTTGTGGCGCACTCGCCCGGGCCCGCCGCCGGCCAGGGGTTTTCCGCCGATAACGTTGGCGAAAAGGTTCACCCGTCGGCCCACACATCCGCCGCGCAGACGCCGGCCTTGCCCACCATCAGCGGGTTGATCTCCAGCGCGGAAAAGCCCGTGCCCGGCGCACCGGCAAGGCTTGAGAGCGCGACGAGGGCGGCTGTCAGCGCCGCTGTATCGGCCGGCGGTGCGCCGCGGTGGCCCGCAAGGCGCGGCGCGACCCGAAGGCGGGCGACCATCGCCGCCGCATCCGCTGCGGTCACAGGCGCTTTTGCAAACACCACATCGTCAAAAAGTTCGGCATCGGTGCCGCCGCTCCCCACCATCAAGAGGGGGCCGAAATGGGGGTCGTTCTTCAGCGCTGCAAAGATCTCGACGCCGGCTGCCATGGGCGCGGCGACGACTGCAATCTCGGGGTGATCGGGCTCGAGCGCCTCTGCCCGTGCGACGAGCGTGTCGTGGGCGGTGCGGACCGCGGCCTCGGTGGCAAGGCCCGCGATGACGCCGCCGACATCGGTCCGGTGGGCAAGGGTGGGCGCGGCAAGTTTTAGGACCAGCGGCCCGTCATCCAGCATGGCCACCGCCTCGTCTGCGCTGACGATGGTTTCGGGGACGACGGGAATGCCGGCGCCTTCGAGGAGGGTGCGGGCGTCGGAAAGGGTGACGGGAGAGGCGGGCGCGGCGGCGGGGAAATCGCGCGGCGGGGCCATCATGGCGCGGCCGGTTTGCACCATTTTGGCCACCGCCTCGGTCATGGCGATGGGGTCTTCAAAGACGGCGAGGCCGGTTTTGACGAGGGCCTTGCGATCCTCGGGCAAGAGGTTGGCGGCAAGGGCGATGAGCTTCTCCGGGTGCCGGTCTCGCAGCGCCAGAAGGTGCGGCATGATGAGCGTGCGGGTGCGGGGCACGAGGGGGATGTGGCTGATGTAACCCACCATCGTGGCGGGCGGCTGATCGGTGCCCCAGGCCAGATGCCCGCCGGTGATCTCCATATTCGCCATAGAGGGGGCGGAAATGTCGATGGGGTTGCGCGGCACCACAAAACTGTTCACCGCCTGAAGCTCGGTGAGCGCATCCGGGGCGTAGGCGGGGAGGGTGAGCCCGCCCTTCGCGGCAGCGTCCGAAATCATGACCGCGCCGCCGCCAGAGACGCTGACCGCCGCAACCTCCGCCGTCGTGGGCATCACGCCAGCGTTGCACGCGGCCACAAGGTCGATGAGCTCGGTGATGGAGCGGGCGCGCAGGACGCCGAGGGCGGCGAACAGGTCGTCCACCACGCGGTCTTCCACATAAAGCGAGGCGGTGTGGCCGGCAGCCGCCGCGCCCCCCTCCGGCGTGGTGCCGACTTTGAGGATGACCACGGGCTTTTTCGCCTGGCGCGCGCGCTCCAGGGCGGCCACCAGCTTTTCGCCGCGCGAGGCGTCTTCCATGTAGACGGCGATCGTCTTTGTGGCCGGATCGTCGGCGTAGGCGGCGATGCAGTCGGCCACATCAATGTCGGCCTGGTTGCCGGTGGACATCCAGTTGGCAAGGCCAAGCCCCCGATCGCGCAGTTGGGCAAACATTTGGATGCCCACCGCGCCCGATTGGCTGGCGACGGATACGGATCCGGGGTCGGGCCAGCCGTTGCCGTCGTGGTGCTCGGGCGCGGTGGTGAAGCTTGCCACAAAGCCGGTCGCGAGGCTGATCACGCCCATGCAGTTGGGGCCGATGAGGCGCATACCGGCGCGTTTGGCGACCGCCACCATGGCGTCTTGCCGGGCGCGCCCCTCGGGCCCCGCTTCGGCAAAGTGCGCGCCATAAACAATGGCGACTTTCGCGCCCTTGTCGGCGGCGGCCTCCAGCGCGGATTGGACCGCGGGGGCGGGGACGGCAATCACCGCCACATCGGGCGCCTCGGGGCAATCGCCGATGGTGCGGTAGGCTTTGACGCCCTGGACCTCGTCGGCGGACGCGTTCACCGGGTAGAGCCGGCCGGAATACCCCCGCTCAAGGCAGAATTTGAGCGCGCGGCCACCGAACTTTCGCGGATCCTGCGAGGCGCCGATGATGGCGGCGGACTGCGGGTCGAAGGCGAGGCGAATGCGCGGGGTGTCGAAGGGGGGCGCGCCCAACGGGATCTCCGTTCAAGTTGGAAAGACAACTTCGCCGACCATTCCTGACAGGGGCGTTGAGATCAAGTGCCGATCCCCCCTTCACAGGCGCGTAAACTTGTCTGTACAACTTTGGGGCCGTCATCGAAGGAGCTCCGCCATGCCCGTCCGCTCTCTGGAGGACAAGCTCCAAGATTTTAAAAACCCCGTCGAGATGCTGCGCAACGCGCAAAGCGGGCCGTACCCCTTCCCCATCAAGAGCGAGTTCACCAACTGGCGGGACGAGCAAGAGGCCTGGCGCAAAACCGCCGTCTTCTTCGATCAGTCCTACCACATGACCGAACATACAATCGAAGGCCCAGACGTTAAACGCTTGATGGAGCGTGTCGCGGTGAATTCGATGGCGAACTTTGGCAAAAACCGCGCCAAACAAGTGGTCCTCACCAGCCCTGACGGCTACGTGGTGGGCGATGCGATCATGTTCATCTTGGATGATCACAAGATCAACATTGTCAACAAGCCCATCAACCGCAACTGGGTGCAATACCACATCGACACCGGCGACTTTGACGTCACCGCCGAGACCGACGCGCGCTCCGTCGACAACGCTGGCACGCGCAAGGGCTTTCGCTTCGAGGTGCAAGGCCCCAGAGCGTGGGAAATTTTGGAGCGGGTGAACGGCGGGCCGATCCCCGATTTCAAGTTTTTTGGCCTCGGCGAGATCAACGTGGGCCCCTACCGCGTGCGTGCCCTCCGCCACGGGATGGCCGGCGCCAAGGGCCTGGAACTCATGGGCGATTGGGCGCTGAAAGATGAGGTGCACGACCGCGTGATGGAGGCCGGCGCCGACCTTGGCATCTTGGAAGGCGGCTCGCGCACCTATTCAACGCCCGCCCACGAAAGCGGCTGGTTCCCGTCCCCGCTGCCGGCGATCTTTTCGGGCGATGCGCTCAAACCCTACCGCGAATGGCTGCCGGCCACCTCGTTTGAGGCCAACATGAGCCAGGGCGGCTCCTTCGTTTCCGACACCATCGAAGACTATTACGTGACGCCCTTTGAGCTTGGCTACGGTCACATCGTCAAATTCGACCATGATTTTGTGGGTCGGACGGCGCTGGAGGCCATCAAAGACCGGCCCCACCGCAAGAAGATGACGCTGGTGTGGAACCCTGAGGACGTGATCCGCATCTTCGCGTCCCTGTTTGAGCCCGAAGAGCGCTTTAAATACATGGACATGCCCGCGTCCCACTATGCCACCGTGCCCCTCGACGCGGTGATGCAGAACGGCCGCCTCGTGGGCCTCTCGCACTATCCGGTTTACACCGCGAACGTGCGGCGCTGGATCTCGCTCGCCCTCCTGGACCCCGAGGTGGCGGTGCCCGGCACCGAGCTCACCCTCCTTTGGGGCGAGCCGGACGGGGGCACCCAAAAGCCCACCGTGGAGCGCCACGTGCAGACCGAGGTGCGCTGCCGGGTCGAACCCTGCCCGATCAGCGACGAGGCGCGCCTCAGCTACAAGTCGTGGAAGGCGTCATAGCGCCGATGGTGGCCCGAAAACGCCAGTTCCATAGCGGCCTGCGGTAAGATGGAGATCTTGGACCCTGTCCTCACCGGGCTTGGCCAAGTCTTCTCGTGGCCGGCGATCGGCTATCTGGCCCTGGGGATTTTTCTGGGCATTTGGCTGGGGGCGCTCCCTGGCATCGGCGGGGTGACGGGGCTGATCCTCCTCCTCCCGTTCACCTATACCATGGAACCGGTGGCCGCCTTCGCCCTGATGCTGGGGATGTTTGCCGTCACCACCACGTCCGACACCATCGCCTCGGTGATGCTGGGGATCCCCGGGACGGTGGCAAGCCAGGCAACGGTGCTCGACGGCTACCCCCTTGCCCAGCGCGGCGAGGCGGACCGGGCGCTGGGCGCCGCCTACACCTGCTCGGCCATCGGCGGCATCGTCGGCGCCATTGTGCTTGCGGTCTCCATGCCGCTCATCCGGCCGATCCTCACGACCTTCTCCACGCCCGAATATTTTATGCTCGCGCTCCTGGGCATTTGCATGGTGGGGACCTTGTCCGGCACCTCCATGGCCAAGGGGCTCGTGGTGGGCGCGCTCGGCATGATGCTCGGCACCATCGGCGAGGGCACGTTTAATGGCGTCCCGCGCTATGATTTTGGGCTCGAATATCTTCTCAACACGCCGCCGCTGGTGGCGGTGGTGCTCGGCCTCTTCGCGATCCCCGAGATGCTAGAACTTGCCACCAAAAGCACGTCCATCTCGCGCGTGCCAAAGGATCAATCGGCCGGCGGGGGGATGGCGCGGGGCATCCGCGATGTCTTTCGCTATTGGTGGCTGACGCTGCGGTCTTCGGCGCTGGGCACCTATATCGGCATGTTGCCGGGGCTTGGCGCCTCCATTGTCGACTGGGCGGCCTATGGGTTTGCGGTCCAGACCACCAAGGGGAAACACACCTTTGGCCGGGGCGACATCAGGGGCGTCATCGCGCCGGAAAGCGCCAACAACGCCCAGCGGGGCGGCTCGCTGATCCCAACGCTCGCGTTCGGCATCCCTGGCGATTTTGCCATGTCCATTTTGCTCGGCGCCATGATGATCCAGGGCCTTCGCCCCGGCATGGAGATGTTGACCACGAACCTGCCGCTCACCTTCTCGATGATCTGGACGCTGATCATTGCCAACATTGCCTCCGCGCTCCTCCTCATGGTGATCGGGCGGCAGGTGGCGCGGGCCGTCTTCGTGGATGGCCATCTGTTGGTGCCGGTGGTGATCCTCTTTGTGTTCATGGGGTCGTGGCTCGGCGCCAACTCCATGGGCGACCTCATCTTGATGCTCACCATGGGCGCGCTCGGCGTTGTCATGAAGCGCTCCGGCTGGCCGCGGCCGCCCCTCATCATCGCGCTGGTGCTGGGGCCCAACATGGAAAACTCCCTCGTCATCGCGAACCGGATTTACGGCACCTTCGGCTTTCTCGACCGGCCGGCCTCCATGGTGATTGGTGCGCTGATTGTGCTCACGCTGGGGCTGACCGCGTTCGGCCTCGTCAAAGTGCGCCGCAAACCCCCCGCCGCGATCGACGATGTGGAGCGGCGCCTCTCCATCGAAGGCGCGGAGAAAAACGCCATCCTCGCGATCCTCCTGGCGCTCACGCTCGGCGTCATCTTTGCCGTTGCGCTTTTGCTGTCGCTCAATTTTCACCCCACCAACCGGCTTTATCCGCTCCTCACCTCAGGCGTTGCGCTGCTTTTGCTTGTGGCAGTGATTGCAAGTGAAGCGCGAGCCGCCCGCGCTGAAATCCGGGCGCTCGGCGCACGGGCCGCATCTGCGGCCGCCTTTCGCGCGGCCGAGCTTCGGCCGGCCGCCGTCTTTTTGGGGTGGATGGCGCTCACGGTGCTTGGCTGTTGGCTGATTGGCTTAAAGGCGGCGATCGCGGCCATGATGGCCGCCTACGTCCTCGTGTGGGGGAAGCGGCCGTGGTGGCTCGCGCTCGCCTACGGGGTGGGGGGCGCGCTCTTCATCCACCTCTTTTATGATGTGACGATGAATATCTTTCTCCAACGTCCCATCATCACCGAGCTTTGGGCCGGTTCGTGAGCGGCCCCAAGATTGCGCCGGGAGGGCGCAACACATTGAAAAGGAGCAACCTGATGAAACACATCGTTCTTGCGGTGGCCGGTGCGGCTCTCCTCACCGCATCCCCCGCCGCCGCACAGGAATTCTACGAAGGCAAAACGATCAACTGCATCGTGCCTTATGCGCCCGGCGGCGGCACAGATTCGTTCTTCCGCGTGGTGGTGCCGCATCTGGCCCGCCTCACCCCCGGTCAGCCCGACATTGTCATCACCAACATGGATGGCGCCGGCGGCATGAAGGCCAACAACTATGTGAGCCAAGACGCGCCCAACGATGGCTCAGAAATGCTGTGCGCGCCGTGGCTCTCCATCGCCCAGCTCACCAAGCGCGCGGGCGTGCGGTTCGATTATTCAAAAATGATCGTGATTGGCGGCGAGAGCGCCATCGACACTGCCATCATCTCCAAGGACGTGCTGCCGGATGGTGATGTCAAAAACATTGCCGATGCGGAGCGTGTCGTGATTGCAGGGCTCTCCCCGTCGTCCACGCTTGATCTTCGCCAGCGCCTCGCCCTCGATATGCTGGGCGTCAACTACCTTTATGTGCCGGGCTACCGCGGGCAGGCCAAGCAACTCCCCGCGTTCCTGTCGGGCGAAGTCTCTCTGGTGGGCTCCAACTACGGCACGTACGCGGCCACCGCAAAAGAGGCCTTCATCGACAACGGGCCGGGGACGCTCTTCGTGCACTACCCCTCGTTTGACGCGGACGGCAACGCCATCCCCGCCTCGGTGATGGAAGAGCTTGGCGTGATGCGCCTTGACGAACTTTATGAGCACGTTCACGGCGCCGCCCCCGAAGGCGAACTCTGGGAGGCGTTCAAAACCCTGCAGACGCTCTCCAACATGGGCCTCTCCGCGTGGCTGCCCGAGGGCTCGCCCGATGCGGCGGTCGAGGCGCTGCGCACGGCCTGGCAGGCGCTCCCCAATGACCCAGAGTTCCAAGAGGCGCACCGCCAAGCCTTTGGCAAAGAGGTGAATTTCCTCTCCACCGATGATGCGCTCCTGGCCCAGGCGAGCGTGGGTGAAGCCTCCGCCGAGATGACCGCCTTCTTCCAGGACTACATTGCCAAGGGCGAGCAGTAACGCTTCCGCATTCCTCGCGGCATAGTTGGGCTTCGGTCCATCATGCCGCGAGGGTGGATGTTGAGAGCTGGGAGGTCCCATGCCGACGCTGAAATCGTTTCCGCTCCAAAAGAACGCCTGGTACGCGGCGGCGCTTTGCGATGAGATTTCCGACCGGCCCCTCGCGCGCGAAATCTTGGGGCGGGCGCTTGTGTTTTATCGGCTGCCTGATGGGCGGGCGGTGGCCATGGAGGACCGCTGCCCCCACCGCCTCGCGCCGCTCTCGCCCGGCAAGCTGATCGGCGATGCCATCGAGTGTCCTTACCATGGGCTGCGCTTTGGGCCCGATGGGATGTGCACCTTCGTGCCGGGGCAGGCGCGCATTCCCGCCCGGGCGCGGGTCGCGACCTTTCCCGTGGTGGAGCGCTACGGGCTTTTGTGGGTTTGGCCGGGCGAGGGGGCGGCGGACCCCTCAAAACTGCCGGATTGGCGGTGGGCTGAGGACCCGGAGTGGACCAGCCTTCGCGGCCATTTTCCAATCGCGTGCCACTACATGCTGTCGGTCGACAACCTGATGGACCTGTCGCACATCGGCTACGTGCACGCCTCCACGATCGGGAGCGCGGCGGATGCGGAAAACGCGGTCGTCGACACGCTCACCGAGGGCACCACCGTCACCGTGCGGCGCTGGGTGGAGAACGTTGCGCCCTCGCCGACCTTTGCCAAAGCGCTCGGCTCCGACGCCCCCATCGACCGCTGGCAAATCATCGAGTTTCAGCCGCCGGCCTATATCCGCACCTTCAAGGGTCTCGGCCGAGGGATCTTTGGGGCGCCGGGGTTTGACTTTCGCTCCGCCGAGGCCGATGCGCCGGCAGCGGCCCTGTCGGTGAGCCGGGGCAACACCTGCATCACCCCCGCCACCGAGACCTCGTGCCACTACTTTACGGTCCACTGCCACTTTCGGCAGACCGATGAGGACAAGCTTGCCCACCTTTGGCAACAAACGGTGGAGACCTTGGAACAAGACGTCGAGATTTTGGAGCAGACGCAAAAGAACGTGTCGCGCGACCCCGATGCCAGCCTTGTGACAATCCATGTGGATGAGGGGGTGGAGAAGGCCCGGCAGGCGGCGCGAATGGCCGCCCGCGCCGCCGTCACGGAGCCAGCGCTTCAGGATTGATGACGTTGATGGGCGCGCCGGCGGCAAACGCGTTCACCTGGTCGTAGATGTCGGAAAACTGGAGGTCGAACTCGTCCTCGGTCACGTAGCCGATGTGGGGCGTCGCGATGACGTTGGGGTGCGACACGATGGGGTGGTGCGGGTCGCGCACCGGCTCGCCATCAAAAACGTCGAGCGCGAAGGTGCCGGGGCGGCCCGCTTCCAACGCGGCGAGGACCGCGCCGGGGGCAAAGAGCCCATCGCGGGACGTGTTGATGAGTGTGGCGCCCGATGCCATGCCAAGGCAGTCATCAAGGGTGATGATGCCGCGTGTTTCGGGTTTGAGGCGCACGTGGAGGCTCACAAAATCGCTGTGGGCGAAGAAGGCGGCGCGGCTTTTCGCGACCCGCGCGCCATCGGCAAGTGCCCGTGCGCGGCCGGCTTCAGAACCCCACCAAACCACCGCCATGCCGAACGCTTCGGCAAAGGTCGCAACGGCCTTCGCAATGCGGCCATAGCCGTAGAGCCCAAGCGTTCGCCCCCGCAGGGTCTTGCCGACGCCCATCTGCCACGCGCCGGCCTTCACCGAGGCCATTTGCGCGGGAAGCTGCCGCGCGCTCGCCAGGATGAGTGCGAAGGTGAGCTCGGCCGCCGCATAGGACGGAGTGCCCGCGTGCATGTTGGATGACAGGAGAATGTTTTGGGCGGTGAGGGCGGCCACATCAATGTGCGGATAAACGCTGCGCTGGCTGACGAGGCGCAGCGCCGGGAGCGCGTCAATCAGCGGCGCGCGAAGGGCCGTCCGCTCGCGAAACAGGATGAGCGCCTCCGCATCCTTCAGCCGGTCGGCAAGGGTTGCGGTGTCGGGCGCGTGGTCGGTCCATACGGTGACGTCGTGGTCGGCAAGCTTTTCAAAACTCGGCAGGTGGCGCAGCGTGTTGAACCAATCGTCGAGGATGTGGACCTTCACCGGCTTTCAACGCCGCTCCATGGGTCGGGCGAGCGGGGTGTGGGCACAAAGGGCCGCGCCGACAGCGCAGAGAGGGCGCCAGAAAGGCGGGTGCGCTCGGCCAAAAGGTGGTTGAACTGCGCATCGCATCCGGAAATCGGCTGCGGGTAGGCGCTGATTTCTGCGCGCAGCCGGCGGAGCGCGGTGTGAAGCGCGGCTTCCGCCTCGGCAATGGCCTCATCAACGGTCATGACACGTCCTCCGTGGGGCGTTGTGGTGCGCCCCCTGCGGCGCCGCGTCAATGCATGCGGCTGTGCCGTTGTACCAGGGGGGACATGACTTTGTCGGAGATGGCAACGTCGAGCACAGCCCCGCCGCCGGCCTCGGCGTAGCGCGCGATCGCCTCGGGGATGGCGGCGCAGTCGTCGATCCGCTCACCGGAAAGGCCAAAGCCGCGCGCGATGGCGGCAAAGTCGGTGCGGCCGAAAACGGCGTGTTCGTCCGAAAAACCCTTGGCGCGCAGCTTGTGGATTTCAGAGCCGTAGGCCCCATCGTTGAGGACGACGATGAGGATGTTGAGGCCAAGGCGGCGCACGGTTTCAAACTCTTGGATGTGCATCATGAGGCTGCCGTCGCCGTCGAAGAGCACCACCGGCGTGTCGGGCCGGGCAAGGGCAACGCCGATGGCAAACGACAGGCCGTTCCCGATGGCGCCAAACTCGCGGATTGTGAGGAAGCGCGCGAACGGCCGCAAGGGCATGTGCGCGGCGTAGTAGGACGAGTGGCCGGAGGAGTTCACCATCTCCCACTCGGGCGGGAGCGCGGCGTCGAAGGCGGCAATCACATCGCGCGGGTCAAGGGCATCGGTGGCTTTCGGGGTGTCGTCGATGGGGTGGGTTTTGATGGCGCTCGCCATCTCGGGTGTGCGCCAGCCGGATTGCTGCGGGAGGGCGGCCAGAAGCGCCTCCACGGTGAGCCGCGCGTCGCCGCGGACGATGATGTTGGCGGCAACGCTCCCCTGCACAACCTCTTGGGGGGCGGTGGTGATCTGGCAAATGAGCGCCTGGGGGAAGAGGGTGTCACCGTCGCGCGTGTGCTGGGAGAGGGACGCGCCGATGGCAAGCACGACGTTCGCCTCTTCAAACCGCGCGTGGGCAAAGGTGGTTGAGAAGCCGCCTGCAAGCCCCAAGCAATGCGGGTCGTCGTGGAAGAGGCCGCGGGCGGGGAGGGTGGTGGCGGTGAGGGCGCCAAGCCGTTCGGCAAGGGTGCGGCAGGCGTCCGCCGCGCCCGCGGCGCCAAGGCCGGCGAGGAGGATGATGCGGTCGTGGCCCGCAAGGTGCCAGGTGAGCGCCTCCACATCATCAGGGTTCGGCGGCATGGGGCCAAGGGGTGTGGGCCGGCCGGTCTGCGGCTTGAATTTATAGGGCGGTGCGTGGAACGGCTCGGCCTGAAGGTCGAAGGGGACGCCGACCACGACGGGCACCCGCTCTTCCCGCGCGGTGAGGAAGGCCTCGTTCACGCCGGGGATGATTCGGTTTGGGTGGCGCAGCGGCAGGTAGCGGGCGCCGGTGGCGGTCACCAGCGGGGCCTGGTCGATGGCCTGGTTGTACCACGCCGCCTTTTGCGGGGCCTCGCCGGCGAACACCACCAGTGGGATTTTTGCGCGCACTGCGGCGGGGAGCGCGGTCATCAGCTGCGTGAGGCCGGGGCCGCAGGTGACGGTGGCAAGGCCCACATCCCCCGTCTTGCGCGCGTAGGCCATGGCGGCGGCGGCGGCGCAATGCTCATGGCGGACAGTGACGATCTGGACGCCCTCTTCGCCAAGGCGCGTTGCAAACATCATGTTGGCATCACCCAGCAGCGCGAAGCAGACGCCCACCTCTTTTTGCGCAAAGAGTTTTGCCAGGCGATCGTACACCCTCTCTTTTGGGGTTGTGGGCGCGGATTTTGTTGGGGGGCGCCCGCCGCCGATCGCGTATTGCTTGACCGTCATGGGGGCCAGGCGGCGGCGGGCACCATCACCTCGCCGCGGGCAATGAGGCGGGCGGTGCGGGTGAGGCCGGCGCTTTTGAAGTCGAGCGTGCCATCGGTGAGGGCGTAGTCCACCGCGACATCAAGGGTGCCGAGGGGGTGCTCGATGGCAACGGTGGCGGGCGCGGCGGCGACAGGGCGCGAGAGGCCCTCTGCGATGGTGCCGGGGGCCAAGAGGCTTGCGGCAATCGCCTGGGAGCCGGTGACGGCGAGCGTCGGGTGGCAGCGCCAGGGCATGAAGTAGCGCGCGGTGATGTGGCCCTCTCCGCGCGGGGGCGACAGGAGGCCGATTTTGGGCACCACTTTCTCGGAAACATCGCCAAAGCCCATGCGGCGGCCGGCCTCCAGGCGCACCGCTTCCATGCGGGCAAAGAGGTCGCGGTTTTCGTCCAGCGCGGCGGCGGTCTCATCGCCGTTGAGGCCAAAATCGGCGGCGCGGGCGAGCATCATGGGCATTGCGACATCAATCAGTGTGACGGCAACGCCATCGATGGTCTCTTGGGGGGCGCCGGAGGGGAAAAGCGCGCCGGTGCGCGAGCCCACCACGCGCAAAAAGTCGAGCGCGACGGGGGCCGCGCTCCCGGGCACGCCGTCGATCACGGTGTCACCCGCATAGGCGACGTTGCCGCCCGGGGTTTGGACCGTGGCGCGGACGAGGGCGCCCGTGTTGACGGCGCGGATGCGCACCAGTGTCGTGTCGCCGGCGGGGGGGATGAGGCCCATCTCGATGGCGGCGGGGCCGACGCCAACGAGGATGTTGCCGCAGGTGGGCCCGTAGTCGACCAGGGGGCGGTCAACGTTCACCTGGGCGAAAAAGTAATCGACGTCCGCGTCGGGGTCGTCGGAGGGGGAGAGCATGGCGACCTTTGTGGTCACTTCGTTGCCGCCGCCGATGCCGTCGATGGTGTTGGGATTGCCGGAGCCCATCACCGCTGTCAGCACGGCCGAGAGCGTTGCCTCATCGTCGGGGAGGTCGCGGCGGTGAAAGTATGGCCCGCGCGAGGTGCCCCCGCGCAGGAAAAGGAAAGGGACCGCGCGCTGGGTCATGTGAGCGGCCAGGGCAGGGTGATGGCCTCCTGGAGGAGCCCGGGCGGAAAATCGCGGCCCAAGATGCCGCCCATGGTGACCATGATGGCAACGCCGATGGCCGAGAGGGTGAGCGTGCGTTGCCAGGTGCAGCCCGCCCGCACCTTGAGGAATGCGATGAAGAAGGTGGCGAGCGCCAGGATGAAGCCGACCAGCGCGGTGAGCGTCAAGAGGCCCGCGAACCAGGCGAGCGTTGCCCAGAGGCCGTGGGGGGCGCGGCCATCTTCGCCGCGCTCAAGATCAGCGAAGACGGGGTCGGTTTCGGCCGCAAGCATCATTTTGATGAGGAGCGCCAGGCAGCCGATCAGCGCCACCGAGCCAATGGTGACCGGGAAGATCTTGTCACCCATGAAGCTGATGGTGAGCGCGTCGATGAAGGCGATCATCAAGTAGCCGGTCACGAAGAGCAGGAAGAGGAGCGGCGCGCGCTTGCCGCCAGTGGGCACATTGTCGTCCGACAAAATGTGTTTGCCTTGGCGTATGCCGATGATGACAGACACCACCGTCATTGCCAAAATGATGAGGACGATGGGGGAGGCGATATATTCGACCCCCTGCTCGACGGATTGGCGGAAGCGGGAGGCGGCCACTTGGTTCGCCATGTTCGCAAAGTTTTCCGCCTGGGACGACAAGACGAACCCGATGAGGAACGCGGGGCGCGACCAATCAAACCGGCGGAGGAATACGCCGAGGAGACCAATGGTGATGAGGGCGGCAAGGTCGCCCAGCGATTGGCGCGATTGGAACGCTGCAAACGCAATCACCATGAAGAGGAAGGGCGCCAGCAGCGTGAAGCGGATGGTGGTGAGCTTTGCGATCGGCCCGGAGAGCAAGATGCACATGCCTGCGCCAAAGACGTTGGCGAGCGCCAGCGACCACACGATGGTGTAGGTGAGGTCAAGCTCGTTACGCACCATGTGCTGGCCGGCATCATAGCCCAGCAGCGCAAGGCCCCCGATGAAGACGGCCATGGAGCCTGAACCCGGGATCCCAAAGATGAGCGTTGGGACGAGGCCGCCGCCCTCCTTGGCGTTGTTGGAGCTTTCCGGCCCGATCACGCCGCGAATGTCGCCGGAGCCAAACTGCGACTTGTCTTTGGACGACTGGACGGTGAAGCCATAGGCGATCCAGTCCACCACCGAGCCGCCAAGGCCCGGAATGGTGCCCACCAAAACGCCAATGCCCGAGCAGCGCACCGAGAGCCAAATGTTGGCCCACCAGTCCGAGAGGCCCTTTAGCCACCCATGCCCGAGGCCGCCGGTTTTGGAGATCGCCCGGTCTTGGCGAAGCAGCGCCACAATTTCGGGGATGGCGAAGATGCCAAGGCCCACAATCACCAGGGAGAGGCCGTCCACCAGATAGGGGACATCGTAGGTGGACATGCGCAGCGACCCGCCCGCGCCCGCCTCGCCGATGGTGCCCACCATGAGGCCAAGGCCTGCCGCCACCACGCCTTTGAGCGGGATGCGGCCCGACAGGATCGCCACCATCGAAAGGCCGAGGAGCGTGATCATCAGCATTTCGGGAAGGCCGAACGCGAGGATGATGGGCCGCGCAAAGAGGATGAAGGCGGTGAGCACCGTTGCGCCCAAAAGGCCGCCGAAGAGGGACGAGACGAAGGCGGCGGCGAGCGCCCGCGCCGCCTCGCCCTTTTTGGCCAATGGAAAGCCGTCAAGCACGGTGGCCTGACTGGCGGTGGAGCCTGGAATGCCGAGGAGCACGGAGGCAAACGTGTCGGACGTTGGCACCACCGCGATGAGGCCCACCATCAGGGCAAGGCCGGACACCGGGTCCATCCCGAACATGAAGGGGAGCACGAGGCTGAGCCCTGCAATCCCCCCAAGGCCGGGGAAGACGCCGATGGAAAGGCCCAGGCACACGCCCAGGAACAGGAAGACCAGCTGTTGCGGCTGGAGGATCAGCGCAAACGCTTCAAGGAGCGCGGTGCCTGCGGTGGCGAAAAGGTCCATGGCTCAGCCCATCGCCGCTGCAAGTTTTTTCGGCGCAACGAGCTGGTAGGAGCGGCGCACGTGGGCGTCCACCTCGTGCCAATCGGGGGGCGGGTCGAGCATGATGCCGACCCAGCCTTTTGGCCCCAAATAGGGCGGCTTGAAAAAGCGGTCCGGGTCCGCCTCGGTCAGGAATTCTTGGGCGCCCTCGGGGGCTTTGACCCACACGGAGATGCCGTCGCGCGGGGAGACGACGGCAAACATCTTGTCCTTCACGCGGAAGGTTGGAACGCCCCACGCCTCTTTCTCGGCCGCCTCAGGCAGGGCGAGACAAAGGGTCCGGAGGCGTTCCACAGCGCTCACCGGAGGGACACGCCGTAGGCCTCTTGCAGCCAATCAACCACGTATTGTTTGGCCGCATCCGGAACGCCGGTGGCGAGCGATTTGGCGTTTTGCGCCGCATCGCCCGTCATCTGCGGGTAAACGCCGAGCGTTGCGGCAGAAAGCTCTTCAAAGTCGGCCCGCGCGATCACCTCGTTGAAGGCGGCGGTGTAGGTGTCCACAAGCTCTTGGCTCGCAGAGCCGGGGAGGAACACCATTTTTTGCGCGGGGAAACCTGCGATATAGAACGCTTTCCACGCGTCCCACACTTCGCCGGAGGTTTCGCAGCCTTCGGTGGCGTCGCAGACTTCTTTGAAGGTCGCAACATCGGGGAAGGTCGGGTCACGGACGATGTTGCCGTCATCGTCCAGCGCGCCCCAGGTCATCATGGGGACGGCCCGGCCGTCTTCCACCATGGGGGTGACGCTTTTGAGGTAGGCGGACGAGGTTTGATAGTCGATGTTGGCTTCGCCGCGCTCAAACATCAGCCGGCCATCGCCCCGGCCCTTGATGCCGAAGACGGGCTCGACATTCATGCCGAGCATTTTCCAGGCAAGGTTTGCCACAAGGTCAAGCCGGGTTGCGCCTTGGGAGCCCCAGATGAAGTCGGTGTCTTTCAGGTCGTCGGCATCGCCGTCGAACTTTTCGGCAAGATCGGGCGGAAGATAGACGACGCCGCCGGTGCCGGAGGCGAGCACCACTTGCCAATCGTTGTATTCGTAGCGCACCCGCGGGTCGCCCAGAAGGTAGGGGAACTGGGTGGAGCCTGATGTGCCGAAGATGAGCGTGCCATCATCGGTGCGCTGGTTTTGGAACCAGTTGGCGCCGGAGGTGGAGCCGGCGCCCGGCCGGTAGCGCACCACCACCGACGGGTTGCCCGGGAGCGCTTCCGACAACAGCGGCGCATAAAAGTTGGCCCAGCGCGCCGAGCCGCCCGATTCGGAGAACGGGATCACGAATTCCACCGTTTCGCCCGAAAGGTCCACCGCATGTGCGGCCGATGAGAGGGCAAGCGCAGACACGCCCGCCACCAGCGCGGTCAGCCCGCGCGAAAGAATGGTCATGGGGTTCCTCCAGAAGGGCCGCTTTCGGCCTCGTTTCATCAAACGGTCGCACAGGGGAACCGCCCGCTTCAACCGTCAATCTTTACCCATGCGAAGAAGTTTGAACGCAATTGGCGCACCGGTGATGACCAAGAAGACGCGCGCCAGATGGTGGATAACAACATAACCAAGGTCGGCGCCTGCGATAATGGCAAGCATCGTCATCTCCGCCTGCCCACCGGGCGCGAAGGCCAAAAATCCCTCCAGCGGCGGCGCAAGACCGAGGATGAGCACAACCTCAGTAAATGCAAAGGCGAGCGCGGCCAAAATCAAGAAGAACACGACGCCCGCCGCAACGTCCTTCTTCAGCTCCGCGATGGTGACGCCCACATAACCAACGCCAATGGTGATCCCGATGAAGAATTGGGAGGTGATGATCGCCTCTGCGGGTGGGCGAAAGTGGATGAGATCGGCAAGGCTCATGGCGCCGGCGACAATCATCGGCCCCAGGATTGCGGCGCCAAAAAGGCCCACCTTCTCCCCCCCCTTCCAGCCGACGATGGCGGCGACCGCCATCAGCAAAAGTTCGTGCACCGGGATGGCGCTGGCCGGCGCGCCGATGGGGTGGATCAACGGCGCATTAAACGCCTGGGTCATGATGATGGGGGCGGCCGACACGATGATCAACACGCGCGGTGCGTGGATGAGGGAGAGGGCGCGCACATCGCCCCCCGCCTCTTTGCCAAAGAGGATCATGTCCTGAAGGCCGCCCGGCATGGAGGCGTACCAGGCGGTTGCCCTGTCGAACCCGCAAACCTTGTGGAAGAAGGGCATGCCGATGGCGGCGATGATCGCAAGGTAAAACGGCAAGAGCGCGAGGGAGGCGGCAAACTGAGGAAGCTGCGCCACCACCGCGGGTGTGAGGCTTGCCCCGACAGCCACGCCAAGCACTGTGCGCGACAGCTTCTCGATCAGCTTGAGGCCCAAAAGGTTTGCGCCCAGCAGTGCTGCGATGAGCGAGGCAAACATCGGCCCGAACAGGAAGGGGAGGGGCAGGCCCGCGGCGGCGAAGACAGCGGCCCCTGCCGCTGCGATGGCAAGGGTTGCGCAGCGGCGCAGGAGGCGGGTGCGGTCGATGGCGGTTTGCACGCGGTTGCGTACCATTGTATACATTCGTGCGCAATCCGGAGCCGCCATGGCGCTCAGACCCACCAAAGACGCCTATGGCGCCATCATCGCCGCCATCCGCGCCGGCGACCTTTTGCCCGGCAGCGCCGTGCGCGAGGTGAGCCTTGCCAAAACCCTTGGTGTGTCGCGCACCCCCGTGCGCGAAGCGCTGCGCCAGCTGGAGGCGGAGGGCCTGGTGGTGAAATCGCCGCGCGTCGGCACCGTCATCCGCACGCTGACGCCCACAGAAGTGTCCGAGCTTTACGACACCCGCGCCGTGCTGGAGGGCTCGGCCGCCCGCTTTGCCGCCCGCGCCGCCTCGCCCATCGCGCGGGATGAACTCTTGGCCATCAACGCTGACATGGCCGCAGCGGTGGATGACCCGGCACGCCTTTCTGCGCTGAACACGGCCTTCCACGCCGCGCTTCTGGCCGCTGCGCACAATCGCTTCCTGGTGGCGGCGGTGGAGGGGGTGCGCAAAACGCTCCTCATCCTGGGTCCCACAACGCTGAACCGCCCCCGCGCGGCCGACGCTGTTGCCGAGCACGCCGCCGTCCTCTCCGCCATTCGCGCGCGGGATGAGATGGCCGCCGAGGCCGCCATGCGCCGCCACATTGAGGGCGCCCACGCCGCGCGCCTTCGCCAGCTGCGCCCCCGCGCTGAGGCCGCATGAAACGCGAGGCAATCTTCGACATTGTGGTGGTTGGCGGCGGCAACGCGGCGCTGTGCGCGGCCATCGAGGCGGCGGAGGCCGGGGCGCGCGTCGTCATCTTGGAGACCGCGCCAAAACCCTATCGCGGCGGGAACTCGCGCCACACCCGCAACTTTCGCTGCAAGCACGAAGCGCCCCTCTCCGTCCTGACCGAACGCTATGGCGAGGACGAGTATTTTGACGATCTCATCCGCGTCACCAAGGGCAAGACCGACCCCACGCTTGCCCGCCTTGCCATCCGCGAGAGCGAGCCGTGCCTCCCCTGGATGGAGGCCCACGGCGTGCGCTTCCAGCCGTCGCTGTCGGGCACACTGTCCCTGTCGCGCACCAACGCCTTCTTCCTTGGCGGCGGCAAAGCGCTGGTCAACGCCTACTATGACACCGCCGAAGACCTTGGGATCACCGTGCACTACGAGGCCAACGTCACCGGCGTCGCTCTTGCGGGCGACCGCTTCGAGGGCGTCGATGTCACCATCGGCGGCGAGGAGCGGCGCATTGAGGGCCGCGCGCTCGTTCTGGCGTCCGGCGGCTTTCAGGCCGACCTTGATTGGCTGGCCGACGCCTGGGGCCCCGCCGCGCGCAATTTTCTGATCCGCGGCACGCCCTATAACCGCGGCGTGCCGCTGAAAACGATGCTGGGTCACGGCGCCCAAAGCGTGGGCGACCCCACCCAGTGCCACGCCGTCGCCATCGATGGCCGCGCCCCAAAGTTCGACGGCGGGATTGTGACGCGCCTCGACTGCGTGCCCTTCTCCGTGGTCGTCAACAACCGTGGCGCGCGGTTTTATGATGAGGGCGAGGACGTTTGGCCAAAACGCTACGCCATCTGGGGCCGCCTCGTCGCTGCGCAACCCGATCAGGTGGCCTACGCGATCATCGATGCCAAAAGCCTCGACCTCTTCATGCCCTCCGTCTACCCGCCGGTGAGCGCGGACACCATCGAGGGCCTTGGCCAACAGCTCGGCATTTCGGGCCAAACCCTTCGCGACACGGTGGACGCCTTCAACGCCGCCTGCCGCCCCGGCCCCTTCCACCCAACAACGCTGGACGGCCTTGCCACCGAGGGCCTCTCGCCATCCAAAACCAACTGGGCGCGCCCCATCACCGAGCCGCCGTTTTATGGCTATGCGCTGCGCCCGGGCGTCACCTTCACGTACCTCGGGCTAAAGGTGGACGAGACGGCGCGGGTCGCCGGCCCCGCCGGCCCCTTTGCCAATGTGTGGGCCGCGGGGGAAATCATGGCCGGCTCCATCCTGGGGGAGGGCTATCTCGCCGGCTTTGGGATGACCATCGGCACAGTCTTTGGCCGCATTGCGGGACGGGAGGCCGCCGCGCACCTATGACAACCACCGAAGAAGCGCGCCGGCAGATCATGATCTGCAACGCGTGCCGCTATTGCGAGGGCTATTGCGCCGTCTTCCCCGCCATCACCCGCGGGCGCGACTTTTCGGACGGCGACATCACGCATCTCGCGCACCTTTGCCACAACTGCCGCGGCTGCTACCACGCGTGCCAGTACACAGAGCCCCACGAATTTGCGCTCAACGTGCCGGCCGCCCTTGCCGCCGTCCGCCGCGACAGCACCCGCCGCTTTGCCCCGCCCGCCGCGCTTGCCCGCCTCTTCCACGACCGCGGCGTCGGCCTTGCCGCAGCGCTCGTCGCGGGCCTTGCGGCACTGTTCGCCGCCATCGCCGCCCTTCGCCCTGAAAGCGGCGACGGGTTTTACGCCGTCCTCTCCCACACCGCGATGGTCGCCATCTTTGCGCCCGCGTTCCTGGCGCCCCTTGCGATCATGGCCCTCGCCGTCCGCCGCCAGTGGCGCGAGACGGGCGACGAGCGCCTGCGCCTTCCCCACATCATCGCCGCTGCGGCGAGCGCCGGCCGCCTCAAAAACCTCTCCGGCGGGCAGGGCCAAGGCTGCCACTTTGAGCGCGGGACGCGCGCCACCAACGCCCGCCGCATCGCCCATCAGATGACCGCCGGCGGTTTCCTCCTGTGCTTTGCCTCAACCTCGTCCGGCACGGTGATGCACTATCTTTTGGATTGGCCAGCGCCCTACGCCTGGTACACCGCGCCCAAACTCCTGGGCGTCCCCGGCGGTATCCTCCTCACCCTCGGCGCCCTGTGGCTCGCGCGCCTCAAACGCCAGTCTGACCCCGCCCTCGGCACCCCCGGCGCGAGTGGCGGCGAGATGGCCTTCACCCTCCTCCTCGCCGCCACCGGCGCCACCGGCCTAGCGCTGTACGCCGCAACTGGGACCGCCCTCGTCCCCGCCCTGCTCGCCATCCACCTTGGCGCTGTGCTCGCCCTCTTCATCACGCTGCCGTTCTCAAAGATGGCGCATGGGTTCTATCGCTTTACCGCCCTTGTTCGGGAGGCGCAGTTTCGGACGAACCACTGAGGTCCACTTGGTTCGGCTCTGGAGGAGGCGCGGCATGTGCGAGGGAGTTCCCCCTCGAAGTCGGCTGTTGCCGACTTCGCGATCAAAGGATGCCCAAATCGCGTCCGCGATTTGGGTGCGCTCCCCCATCTCGCCGATGGGCAGGTTTGCATGACAGACGGGCTGAAGAAGCTCGACTGACATACAAACCCTCTCAACAGTTGGTCGGGCTGCAACGGCGTCAAGCACCCGTCCTCGCCATGCTCGCCCCTGAAGAAGGGGCTGCGCGTGGCTCTGGGCGCGTGCTTGACCCCGCCGCAGCCCTCAGATTTTGGTGGACTTCAGGATTCTGTTCGCGATGTTTGTTACCGGCTCGTCTGGGTCGGCGGTCTCGCCGGTGGCCACAATCGCGCGCTGCCAATCGGCGGTGGCGCGGGCCATCGCGTTTGGAAGGCCAAGATCGGCGAGCGTTTTGGCAACCTCGTCCATCTCCGCCGCGCGGCGGGCGCCGTGGGCCAGCATCCGTTCAAAATTGTAGGCCGTCTGGCGGGGCCAATCGGTGCCGCCATGGCTCTTGGTGAGCGATCCTAGGACGGCATCGGCGACGCCCGCCTTTGTGGCGGCCAAAAGACACTCCGCCGTCAGTGCCTCAAGGCCCTTCACCATCACCGAGCGGATCATTTTGATGGAGGAGGCCGCGCCCACCGGGCCCTCCACCACGGTGGGGGCCATGGGGAGGGTTTTGAGCCGTGCGGCGGCCGCGGCGGCGTGGGGGCCGGCCACCAGAAGCGGAACAAGGTTGCGCTTGGGATAGACTGGCGCCATCACCGCCACATCCACATAGCGCCCGCCCGCCGCCTCAATGGCCGCCGCCGCCGCAACCTTTGAGGCGGGGGCGCACGAGTTCATGTCGCAGTAAAGCGCGCCTTGGTTGATGTGGTCGGCCGCAAGGCTTGCCGCCGCAACCGCCTGGTCGGCGGTCACCACCGACAGGATGATGTCGGCCTCGCTGAGCGCAGCCGCCATGCTATCGGCCGCCGTGACGCCGAGGCGTTCGGCGCGGGCGACCATCCCAGAATCTTCTGAAAACGCCAGGTCGTGGGCGGTGATCGCGGGGCGGGCGCTTAAAAATCCTTCGGCGAAGGCGGTGCCGGCTTCGCCAAAGCCGATGAGGGAAAGGCGCGTCATGGGGAAGGCGTTGTCGCGCCCATCGCGCGGCGGGGTTTTCCGGGACCATCGGGGAGGGGGATGAACTCGTCCACATCGCCCGGCACCGTGTCGAAGACGCCCTTGGCCCACTCTTCCTTGGCGGCCTCAATCCGCTCCAGGCGGGAGGAGACAAAATTCCACCAGATGTAGCGCGGGCCTTCCATGGGCTCCCCGCCGAAGAGCATCGCGCGCGTGTCGGAGGAGGCCTTGATGACCACCTCTTCCCCGGGTTTGAGGATGAGAAGGCGCCCAGCCTCATGGGTCGCGCCGTCAAGCTCCACCGCGCCGGACAAGATGTAGAGCGCGCGCTCGGGGTATTTTGCCTCGATCTGGAAGCGGGCGCCGGCCCTGAGTGAGACGTCGGCATAAAGCATCGCCGAGGCCGTCTGGAGCGGGGACGCGACGCCGTGGGTCTCGCCGGCAATCACGCGCATGCCAAGCCCTTGATCGGTGACGTGGGGAAGCTCGGCGCGGGCGTGGTGGACAAACGCGGGGTCGCTCTCCTCTAGCGATTGAGGGAGCGCCACCCAGGTTTGCATGCCGAAAAGGCGCTGGCCGGTGACCTTGAGCGCAGGCTCGGTGCGCTCGGAGTGGACGATGCCCTTCCCCGCGCGCATCCAGTTGATGGCGCCCGGCTGGATCGCTTGGGCGGTGCCAAGGCTGTCTCGGTGAAAGATCTCGCCTTCGAGGAGATAGGTGACGGTGGCGAGGTTGATGTGGGGGTGCGGGCGCACATCAATCCCCTGGTCGGTCAGGAATTCGGCGGGGCCCATTTGGTCCACGAAAATGAAGGGGCCCACCATCTGCCGCTCCATCGCCGGGAGGGCGCGGCGCACCGTCATTTCGCCAAGGTCCACCGCGCGGGGGACGACGACAAGGTCGATGGCATCGGTGGAGGCGCGGTCACCGGGGGTGGGGTCGGGGCACTCGCGGTAGCTCATGGGGCATCTCCTTGCGTGCCATGCCCCATAACACGTGTGGCGGGCGGGGGAAGAGACCCCCGCCGCACCCGCTCAGGGCATTTCGCGCCGCATACGGCGCGAGAAAAATGCCCGATCCTCTGAAAAGCAGGCGGTTTTTCTCGATCAAATGATTCCATTCGATCGAGAACCGCCCTAGTCGTAAAGGACAGCCGCGATTTTGGGGTCGTCCATGTTGGTGGCGTCGTACCAGTAGAAGCCGGTGTCGATCATCTTTGTCACCGGGTCGCCGTTGATGGCGGCAACGGCGGCCTTCACCGTCTCATACCCAATGCCAACCGGGTTTTGGGTGATGGCGCCGGCCATCACACCATCGCGGATCGCCTGCTTTTGCTGGGTGCCGGAATCGTAGCCGATGATGACAACGTTCTCCCGGGCCATCTCCGTCACACCGTTGACGACGCCGATGGCCGACCCCTCGTTGGCGCCGAACACGCCCTTAAGGTCCGGGTTGCCCTGGAGGATCGCCTTGGTGATCTCGGTGGATTTGAGATGGTCACCGCCGCCATATTGCACCGTCACCACCTCAATGCCGGGGTGGGACTGGGCCATGCGGTTTGTAAAACCCTCCACGCGATCAATGCCGGTGCGGCTCGTCTGGTCGTGGGCGACAACGGCCACCTGGCCTTCACCGCCGATGAGCTCGGCCATCTTGTCGGCCGCAAGGGCAGCGGCCGCCACATTGTCGGTGGCGGCGGTGGCGAGCGGGATGTCGCTGTCGACGCCGCTATCGAACGCGATCACGGGGATGCCGTCACGGTCCGCCTGGCGAAGGAGCGGGATGGCGGCCTGGCTGTCGAGGGCGGCAAAGCCGATGGCCTTGGGTTTTCTGGCCAGCGCGGCCGACAGCATGTCGATCTGACGGTCGATCATGCCCTCATTGTCCGGCCCCTCAAAGGTGACCTCGACGCCAAGATCGTCAGCCGCCTGGTCGGCGCCCTCTTTCACGGCTTGCCAAAACTGGTGCTGAAATCCTTTGGAAATCAGCGGGACGTAGATCTCTTGTGCCGCGACCGGGGTCGCAACGGTGAGCGCGACCGCGCCCGCCATGAGCCAACGGAACATTCTCTTCCTCCCAAATGTGGGCCGCCGTTGTCGCGGCCTCCTTGTGAAGCTTGGCAGCCTTGGCCGCCAACGCCAAGCGTTATGCGGTTTTTCGCCGGCGCACCTGATCGGCATAAACCGCCAAAATGATGATCGCGCCGGTGACAACGGTCTGCCACTCCTGCGCCACCGACAAAATTCTGAGCCCGTTGGTGAGCACCGCCATGATGAGCGCGCCAATCACGGTGCCCAAGATTGTGCCCCGGCCACCCGACAGCGACGTCCCGCCGATCACCACCGCCGCAATCGCCTCAAGCTCATAGCCCAGCCCAAGCGCGGGCTGCGCGGAGTTGAGCCGCGAGGCAATCAACAGGCCTGCGACCCCGACGATGGCGCCCGCTGTGCCATAAATCGCGATCTTCCATGCGTCGACGTTGACGCCCGAAAGGCGCACCGCCTCCTCGTTGGAGCCGAGCGCAAAGGTGTAGCGCCCCAAGATTGTGCGCTGGAGAATGTAGCCTGTGCCAAGCGCCACCAGGAAGAAGATGAGGACGCCGTTGGGGATCGGCAGCGCGGGAAAGATCTCGCCGATGAGAGAACCGCGGGAAATTAAGTCAAAGCCCGGCGTATCATTAAAATAGATCGGCCGGGTGCCGGAGATGACGAGGGCAAGACCTTTGAGGATCAGCATCATGCCGAGCGTTGCGATGAACGGCGGGATCTTCATCTTTGCGACGAAGAAGCCCGAGCAGAGCCCGCAAAACGCGCCCATGCCGATGGCCGCCAAAACGCCGAGCGGCAGGGGGAGGCCCCAGTAGGTGAGGACGACGCCGGCGATGACGGCGCAAAACGTCATCATCGTGCCCACCGAAAGGTCGATGCCGCCGGTGATGATCACGAGGGTGACGGCGACCGCGAGGACACCGTTGACGCTGGTCGCCTGCAAAATCGCGATGATGTTTGCGGTTTGGAAGAAATTGGGCGAGGCCAGCGAAAACACCACCAAAAGTGCCACGAGGGAGGCGAAGGCGAGGAGCTTTTGATACGCGCCGCCGGAGAACAGGCGCGCGGAGAGGGTGGGCTTTGCCGTGTCGAGGGTCGTCATGCGGGCGCCATCACAGGGTCGCGCTTTGTGGCAAGGGCCATGATATCCTCCTGGGTGGTGCCTTCGCCGCCGGGAAGGATGCCGGTGAGCCGCCCCTCGCACATCACCGCGATGCGATGGGAGAGGCGCAAAATTTCAGGCAGCTCGGACGAGATGACGATGATCGCCCGCCCCTCCGCCGCAAGCGCCTGAAGAAGCTTATAGATTTCAGCCTTCGCGCCAACGTCGATGCCGCGCGTCGGCTCGTCGAAGATCAAGATGTCACAATCGCGAAGCAGCCATTTGGCGATAACGACCTTTTGCTGGTTGCCGCCCGACAAGAGCCGCACCTCCTGGGTGTCAGAGGGTGTGCGGATGGTGAGCGTTGCAATCCCATCTTGCGCCGCCTTTCGCATGCCGCGCTCGTCAAGCCCACCGAGGCGGCCGGTGAAACGCGCCATGGAGGCCATCGCCACATTTTCGCGCACGGTCATGGGCGTTGCGAGGCCAAAGCGCTTTCGATCCTCCGACAAATAGCCGATGCCGTTGCGCACCGCGTCGGCCGGGTGCGCAATCTCCACCGGGTCGCCATGGACGCGGATGCTGCCAGCGTCCTTCGGGTCAGCGCCGAAGATGAGCCGCGCCACCTCCGTTCGCCCCGCGCCCATAAGGCCGGCAAAGCCCAGGATCTCGCCGCTTTTTAAGGAGAAGCTCACATCGCGCACGGCCCGCCCGCGGGAGAGGTTTGCCACCTCCAGCGCGACGGGGGCGCCGGACAAATCCGGGATCGCGGCGGTGTCGTCGGTGAGCGTGCGGCCCACCATCATGGCGATGATCTCAGAGACGGGCGTTGTGGCGGCATTCACCGTGCCCACCGTCTCGCCATCGCGCATCACCGTGACGCGGTCGGCAATCTCGGCCAACTCGTCCATTTTGTGGCTGATGTAGATGATGCCCACCCCGTCGGCCTTTAGCCGGCGGATGATGATGAAAAGCTCTTCGATCTCGCGGTCGTTGAGGGCGGCGGTGGGCTCATCCATGATGAGGACGCGGCTTTGGAAGGAGAGCGCCTTGGCAATCTCCACCATCTGCTGTTTGGCGATGGTGAGATCGCCAACGCTCACCCGCGGGTCGAGCGAAAGGTTCATGGATGCGAAAATGGCCGCCGCGTCCGCGTTGAGCTGGCGCTCGTTGAGGCGGCCGAAGCGGCGGCGTGGCTCGCGCCCCACAAAGATGTTTTGCGCGGCGGTGAGGTCGTTCATGAGCGCAAGCTCTTGGTGGATGATGCAAATTCCAAGATCTTGCGCCGCACGGGGGGAGGGGATCTCCGCCGCCTCTCCGGCCACAGTGATCGTCCCACTGTCACGGGTGTAGATGCCCGAGAGGATCTTCATGAGGGTCGATTTGCCGGCCCCGTTTTCGCCCATCAGGGCGTGAACTTCGCCGGCGCGCAACATGAAGTGCGCGGCTTTGAGCGCGTGAACGCCCGGGAATCGCTTGTCGATCCCCACCATCTCGACCGCTGTCGACAAAAGGCCGCCCCCGCCCGACGTTCTCGCCGCTTTTTGCGGTCTTCGGCCAGACGACCATGGGCCGCGCCATCGGTCAACCGCTGCGATCGCGCCTGTTGCGCCCGTCAACATCCGGCCGCTAAATGCGGCTCTCGTTGTTGCAAGACGCGTTCGGTTCTTGAAAGCACGCCCCATGGATCCCACCGCGATGCATGGCATCGTCCGCCGGCTCTACACGGTCGACCACAACACCGACGACTTTATCCATGTGTTGGACGAACTCGTGCACGTTGTGGGCGCGCGGCACGTTTGGCTCACGCAGGTGGATGAGTTTCGCAACGTGTCGGCCAACATCCGCACCTCGTCGCTGTCCGAATTGTTTGGCCCCAACGGTCGCAATTGGGACAAGCACATGGCGCGATTTGGCGAAACCTACCAAAAGACCTTCGTGCGCTCCATGGCGAAGGGCGCCGAGACGCTCTATACGCCGCTTGACCTCTGCGAGGATGCGCAGGAGCGGGCAGAGACCCAGGAGTGGTTGGCCGACGTTCACGGGCTTTTGGGCTACTCCACTTATGCGGGCGGCGTTTTTGCGCCGGACGCGGCGTTTGTGGGCTTTGCGGGTTTCGGCTTTTCCGACGATGAGGGCCCGCGTGCGGCCGCCTTCCGGCGCGATCAGAGCTTTTGGCTGACCCACCTGTCGGCCGCCGTTGCCATGCACGGGCGGCTTCAAAAAGCGACCCACGCCGCGGCCCTCCTGGAGCGGCTGAAATGGGGCATCCTCCTCACCACCCCCGACGGGCGGGTCATCCACAAGACCGAGGAGGCCGCGCGCGTCCTCACTGAAAAGCGGCCAATCACGGTTGCGGCCGGCCGGGTGACGGGGCCGCCCTGGCTCGCCCGCTTTTTCTCTGGTGCGGCCGATGCCCTGTCTCGCCCGCGCAGCCTCCTCAACTTTGTGGAGGGGCCAGGCGGCGGCACCATCGTGTTCGCCGTGCGTTACAGTGACGATCGCCGCCTCTTTGCGCACGACACCGACGGTGTTGCCCTTTGCGTTTTGGACTGCGCGAAGGATGCCAGCCGGGCGATCGACATTGCGCGCGAAATGTTTGCGCTCTCCGCCGCGGAGGCGGAGGTTTTGTCGCTTGCCGCGTCCGGCGCCTCCCGCGCCACCATTGCCGACCAGCGCAACGTGTCGCCCGAGACCATCAAGAGCCAGGTGCGCGCCATCGTGACCAAGAGCGGCGCCACGACGCTTCGCGATTTGACCGCGCGCCTTGCCCTTTTCGAGCCGCCCTTTTGCGACGGGGCCAGTTCGGATTGAGACCTATCCCCCAGAAGGGGGATTTCAGCGGCGCGTTAATCGGTCAATTTCATGGCAGCGATGGGGTTGGCGATTGCCCATCGCGCTTTTGTCCAATCGAGGCGCTTACACCCAAGTCTTTTCCCGGACATTTTTGTGCCGGACCCTTTGTTTTCAAGACGAAAAAGGCGGGGAGGCATGCCTCCCCGCCTTGTTTCATTGGGGCCCGCCCCGCCCTCAGTTGGAGCGGATCGGGATCGCCTCGGCAACAATGGTGCGCTCGCCATCAAGCCGCGGCTCGAAGAAGATGCCCATCATCTCGCCCATCTGGCGAATGTTGCGCAGGATGCGCCGGCGGTCCGCCCGGGTTTGGTAGCGGAAGGTGATGCCGGTGAGCGTGGCGTTCTCCAGCTCAAGCCCCATGGCGCAGGCCCAGGAGGACATGAACTCCTCCGCCGCATTTTGCATCGTTGAGCTAATGCCCTGGAATTGCACCAGATACGTGATCGGCAGATTGGCGCACTGGTTGCCGACGGCGGGCGCTGCAGCAATCGGCGCAGGGGCGGCCGTGCCGGGCGCATTCAAGACAATGCCGGTGCCCGGCGCGGGCGTCGGCGAGGAGGCACCACCGCCCAGGAGGGCCGCAAGGCGCAGCGCGATCTTTGCGGCCGCATCGTTGGCCATGGAGGCCGCGTTGCGCAGCACAAACTGTTGCACGCATGAGCGGTCGGGCGCTGCGCCCGCAACCCCTGCCGCGCAGCCCGTCAGCGGCGTGCCGGAGGTGTTGAGCTCCATGTTGTCACCATCCAAAAACCGGCCGTCCTTCACCGAGAGGACGCGGTATTGGATGGAGGATTGGAGGAGCGCCACTTGCGTATAAGGGTCCTTCACGGCGCGGGCGTAGAGCGTGTAAAGCACGATCGCGTCCAGCGAATAGCCCGGGATTTGGCGGGCGAACTGGATCAACTCCTCGTCCGACCGGCGCACGCGCGAGCTGTCATACCAGCCCAGCGCAAGGGCGTTTTCGTCATAAACGTTCATGCCCTGGAGCCCGTATTGGCGCATCTGCGCCTGGAACGGGGGCATGTTCAAAACCTTGTTGAACTCAATCAACATGCCCCGCTGGATGCGGCTGTCCCGGGGCACACTTTCCGCGTCCCAGTCCTCCTGGAGCACCAGAACGTCAACCGTTTGGGACATCGCGGGGGTGATGGCGAAGGCGGCAAGGGCCGTCGCTGCCGCTGTGAATGCCTTGAGAAACATGGCTTACTTTCCTTGAGGGGATCAGTTCAATGCGTCGTTGATGGCGTCGATGTTGCTGGGCGGGGGCGCGGCGTGCACCTCCCCGCAGGCAACGGGCGTGCGCCGTCCGCCGTAGTCGTCAAGGCTGTTGCGCGCGGGGCGCGGGTCCGTGAGGCGCACGGGGGTGGTGTCGCACACAATGTTGCCGGTGCCGCGGGGCGGGGCGGGGAGCGCGGCCGTTTGCGGCGCCTCGGCCACGGGGGCAGGCGTTGGGGCAGATGGCGCCTCGGCCACGGGGGCGGGCACGGTGGCAGCTTCCGTCTCCACAAGCGTCACCTCAACGCGGCGGTTGGCGGCAACGGCGCCCGTGCGGTCCACCGCAAGCAGCGTTTCGCCAAAGCCCACCGCCTCCAGCCGGGCGGGGTCAATGTTGAAGGTGGTGACGAGATATTCCTTCACCGCCAACGCCCGGCGCTCGGAGAGGAACCAGTTGTATTCCGCGGGGCCCACCGTGTCGGTGTGGCCGCCAATCAAGTAGGTGGTGTTGGCGAGCGCGGGTGAGATGAGCGCTTGGCCAAGCACGTCGAGCACGTCTTTGGCGCGGTTGGTGAGCACCGCCTTGTCGAACGCGAAGTGGACGCGAAAATCGCGGCTGTGGTTGTAGTTCAGCGTGTAGGACCGCTGGGTGGTGCGCGAGGGCCCGGTGGGCTGCACATTCACATTGATGGTCACCGGCACCTCAACGGTGCGGATTTTGGCGCGGTAGCGCGGCTCGGAGTAGCGGGTGCGGGCGGCGGGCGCGAGGGATTGGATGATCGAATTGATCTGCGGCACGTTATCGCCCGCACTTTGGGCGCTTGCCGTGTGGGGGGCGACGAAGGCCGCGGCCGCCGCCAAAATTGTCGCTAGACGCTTCACCATCATCCTCATCCTTCGTTGTGCCCGGACCGTTGTCGGACCTGTCCGAAGACAGTGGGAGGGTTTGAGCCGTTCCGGCACACCCCGTCCTCTTGGCTAGTTGTTGATAAAATCGTTGATGCTATCGACCGACGAGCGTGCCGGCCGCGGGGTTGTCTCCACCGGCTGCGCCTGCGCCGTTGCGGGGCCCGGCCGGCGCACGGGCGGGTTCGGCGTTCCCGTGAGAGTGCGAAGCTGGGCAAAGAACGCGGCCGCCGACGTTGCGCGATTAAAACTGTCGGGGTCGGCCGCCAACAGCCCGCCCGCATAGTGCAGTGCGGCTGGCTGCAGGGTCGACCCGCTCAAGATGATGCCGCCCGACGAGCCGGGGAGCGTGTCGCAGACGTGAAAGACGTGGCGCACGGCCGGGTCCTCGTTGCGGCCGTGGACGCGGCAATCATGGCTCGTCATCATTTTGGGCTGGCCGGCGGGGTGGTGGATCATGACCAGCCGCTCGCCAGGGCGCACCATCACCTCCTGGAGCGGAAGCGGGCGCACCGGCCGGGGGAGCCGCTCCGTGAGGCGCACCACCGCAAAATCAAGGTCGGCATCGCTGAGGATCGGTGCGGTCTCTGTGCGCACGAGTTTGGCGCCCCGATCCCCTTGCGTAAAATAGTCAAGCATGATGCCCGCCGCCTTCACCGTGCCGCGAAAGCCGGGAATGCAGTGATAGTTGGTGAGCACCAGTTGCTCGCTGATGATGGAGGCGGTGCAGGTGCTCATCCCCTCCTTGCCGTCGACGGCCTTGATCATGTCGAGCCGGACGATGGCGTCGCTCGCAATGCGGATGGGGTCATCGGGCCGCAGCCGGCCGATGCGATAAAACAGATTTCCGCGCTTCAAAGCGGCCGCCGTTGCGCCCCCAAGGCTCTCGGTGAGCGTCATGTCGACACTGCCGAATTTGGAGACGGGGAACTGCGCGGGCTCCGCCGACGCGGGGGTGGTCAACAAAATTGCGGCGCAAAATGCACAAAAAAGACGCATCGTGCTCTCCTGAAAGGCGAAATGAAACACGCACTCTTGTTTGTTGCAGCCCGCCCCCTACCGGGCAAGCACCAAGGTGAATTTCTCGGTGGCCGCAGGGTCGCGCTCCCCGGCCCAAACCGCCTCCACCACCAGATCGAGCTGACGGATGGGAAGGTCACGCAGCGGCACGGCCACTGCCTGGTTGGGGAAAAGGTCGAGCCCCGAAAAAAGCTGTGGGGCGGCGCTCATGGCAAGCACTTCGGCCCGCTGGTCGAGGCGAATGCGCAGCGCACGGTCGCCGGCATCGTTGCGAAATTCGAGCATACACAGCCCATCGAGCGGCAGGGTGAGCGCTTCGCCGGCCGAACTTTCAAGGCGCGTGCGGATCATCGGTTGGCCGGCAAAGAGGGCATCGCGGCAATTTTGCCCCGCCAGGGGCCGCGCGGTGATGACGCGCAGCGCCGAGAGGGGGGCGGCGGTGATCGGAAAGCTTTCCAGCCGCCGGTCGGTGTCGGTTTGCGGGGCGGGGAGGCGCGGCACGGTCGGCTGCGGCGCGACCGGGCCGCCGCTGATAATGGCGTTCAGGGTGTCGACCCCATCTTGCGCCCCCGCGCTCACCAGGAAGGCGGCAAGGGCGGCGGCCGCCAGGCACAGCGTTCTCATCACTCATCCCCTTCAAAGGCGAGGGTGACGACCTGGCGCGCCTCGCCTCGGACGGCGGTGAGGGTTGCGCCGGCGGTCGGCGTTTTTGCAAAAATGAGCGTATAAGGCTGCCCGGCCAAAATGCCCACAGGCCGGCCGATGGGTGTTGCGTGGGGGATGAGCGCATCGCCGAGCGCCGGGGGCACGATGAGGCTTGTCGGCCCCCCGGCCGTTGCCGCCACGGTGAGGGCGCACACGCGGGCCGCCTCTGGCAGCGCCACCGCGCCGTCTTCGACGGTGACGGGCGATGTGGTGACTTGGCCCGCCATCAGCGCGTCCTGACAGGCAGCGCGGGTGTCGGCGGTCATGACGGCAATGTTCATTAGGGCGCTCACCTCTTCTTCTCTCAAGGTGGTGGAGAGGTTTGACGCCATCACGCCCACCGCGAGCGCCGCGGCCACCAAGCCCGACGCAAGGAACGCCCGTTTTCCAAACCGGCTTGAAGCGGCGCGCCGTGCCGACGTCGAGGCGGGGGGAGGGGGAGGCGGGGGCGGGGCGGCGAACAGCGCAGCGATGTCGGGCGCGCTGCCAATGGCGATCCGCGTGCCGCCGCACGCGTCCATAGCGGTCGCAAGCGCTGCGTCGTCCTCGGTTGGCAGCGGGCCGTGGAGCGCGACGATGGTGCCCCCCGCGGCCGAAAAGAGCGGGGCGGCGTGATCAAGCTTCGCGCAAAGCCCCTCCGGCGGGCGGCCGGGGGAAAGGTCGGCGCCGATTTCGCCGGTGGCGAAGATGACCGTTGCGGCCAACGCCACATCATCCGTGAGTGGAAGGCCGGCCGCCAGCGCGCGGTGCGCCACAAGGGCGGGGAACTCCCAGCTTCGCCCGGTTTCGACACGGTCGGTGAGCTCTAGGCGCAGGCCGACCGCGGCGGGGTCGGCCAGGGTGGCAAACTGCGCATAGTCGCCGCTGATAGGCAGCTTTCGAAAGTCGCCCTTCAGCGTTGCAAAGTGCTGCCGTGCGCCGGGCTGGGGGGCGAGCGAGGCGATGACGGCCGTCCCCCCCGTGGTGGGGACGAGGATGGCAAGGGGCCCTTGAAGCGCCACGGCAGGCTCAGCGCGCTGCCCGCTCCGACGCGATGGAGATGAACGCCATCACCTCGCTGACGCTTGGCACATCTCGGAATGCGGTGAGGATCCCCGTGATCGCCTCTGCATCCAACGAGCGGCCAAAGTCGGCCACCCATTTGGCGTGAAGTTCGGGCGGCAGGGGGCGGCCGGACACAAAGCAGTGCAGCGCGGCGTGCACCTGCTCGCTGAGCGTGAGCGGCTGGATGCCAAAATCACGCGGGACGGCATAGTCCCCCACCCGCAGCGCTGCGGAGCGATAGGCGGGGTTGGGAAACCAGGTGTTGGCCTCATCGTCCGACATGATCCAGCAATAGGTGTGGATTTGGGAAAATGTGCCATCGCGCAGGGGCACTTTGAGCGTTGCCGTCAAGTCATCGCCCAGCATGAAGGGCTCGCCATCCGCCGTCAGCTCCACAAAATAGCGGGGCGTCGTCTTCATCTGGCTTTCGACGACTTCCAGCGAGTGGGCGAGCGCTTCGCCGCAGTTTTGCACCGCCACCACCACGGAGGGGCCGACGCGCCGCCGGCCTTCCTCGGTGCGCATGGTCACCACAAGGCGGGCGAGCTGGGCGTCAACGTCCCGCTCCTCATGGGCACCCAGTGCGACGAGCCGCACGGTGAGGACGGGGCCCTCAAGAAGGCGGCTGGCTGCCTCCCGCTCGGTGATCGCCTCAAGGTGGACAACGCGGTTGCCGGCGATCGCATCGTTCAGGATTTGTGTGGGGTCCCGCTCAAGATGGGCGGAGGCGGCGGTCACCTGGGCGATGAGATCGCGCGGCTCGGCCTGGCAAAGGGCGCCCGAAAAGTCTGACAGCGGCACGAAGGGCAAAATGTCGATGCGTGGGTTTTGCGCCCGCGCCTCGGTGATGGCGGCGGCAACGCCCCGGCGAAGGCTGACCGAAAGGTCGACGAAGGTGAAGGCGGTGAGCGGCGGGCGTTCTGGGCGCGCGCGCTCGGTCGCAAGGTCGAAATAGACGGCGGGGCTTTGCTCCACGTGGCAGGTTTCGCCGGTGGCGCGGTTATAGGCGGCAAGGTTGATCACCACCTCCACCACCGTTGGGTGGTTGCGCTGAAGGGTGATGAAGGCGGCGACATCCGCCTCGTAAATTTTCTTGAGGTCATCGGCGGCGGAGAAGGCGCTTTGGCGGCCGGGCTGCAGCGCTTGGCCGGCGACATAGGTGCGATAGTCCCGGTGGTAGACGCCGGCCTGGATGACATTCACCCGGTCGTTCCAATAGCGGCTGCGGTCGAGCGCGTCCCAGCTCGCCTCATTGATGATGCGGCGCATGGAATCGCTCACATGCGGCTCAAAATCGGTGAGGGGGAAGAAGATGAGATCGCGCCGGTCGGTGAGGCACTGGGCGATTTCGTTGCTTTCCACCAGCGCGTCCACCGCCGCGTCAAACGCGGTGGAGAGCCGCAATTGCCCGCCCTGCGCGTTCGCCAGCGCGGGCCACAACGCAACAAGCGCCATCAACACGATGCGCATCACAACACCCTTCAGTAGCGTCGAATGTACCGTTGAGTTTGCAGGGTGTTCGACACCGCGTCCACCAGGTCAAGCCGCGACAAGGTGCGTAAGGAGACGGTCTTTGCGACCCCATGACGGTTGGCAAACGCGGTGAGCGCGGCCCACGATTGGTCTTTAAAAAGTTTGTTGGCGGGCCCGGCGTCAAACCCTGCGGCGGTCAACGCCTGTTGCAGCATGCCCCAGTGTTTGGGCGAAAAAAGATAGGCAAGATCAAGGTCGTAGACGGCGCCCGTGCCCGCCGCACCGGCCGCGTCAGCGGACCTGACCAGGGCGAGCGCTGCGGGAAGGTCGCGCGGGCCACCAATCCCCTCGATGGCAAAATAGGCGGCGAGCGGGTGGGCCTCAAGGATGCCAGCCTCCACCGCAGCGTCCGCAACGCGCCTTGCGAGGGTGAGGTTGCCAAGCCGCGCTTCCACGAGGGCAAGGTTGGCAAGCGCGGGCAGATGGCCGGCGCGCACCGCATCGGCAAAGCCGCGCCGGGCCTTTGTGAGCCGCTCATAGGTGTGCGGGCCCTTGCGCAACGCTGCGACGGCGGCGCGATTGTCGGCGATCCCTTTTGCCACATCGATGGCAGGGAGGGGGCGTGAGCCCTCCGCCACCGCGCACGCCCGCGCCCGGCACGCAGGGGTTGGGATCGGCGGGTAGGGCGCAAGCGATGCAACCTCCACCGGCCCGCGGCAGGTGAGCGCGAGGGTGCAGCCTTTGGTGAGGCGCGTGCCGGCGGTCGGCGCGGCCGTCGTGCCTTTTTTGACCAAGAGGCGGGCGATCAGGACAGGGTCGAGGCCGCCGTCATCGCCAATTCGTACGAGGAGCGTTGGCTCCACGCGCGTGCGCGTGCCGATGGTGAGCGTGTCGAACACGGCGCCCACTTCGGTCTCGTAGAGAGAAATGCAGCCCCAGGTGGCGCCGCGGCCGATTTTCCGCGCGTCGTTGGTGCCGTGGATGAGATAATATTTCCACGAAAAGTTCATCGCCCTTGTGCCGAGCGGGTTGTCGGACGAGGCTTTGACCATGGCCGGCAGCGTTGGGTCTCGCCGGCGCGCGCGGGGCGTTGGCCACCAGCTGGGGTCCACCCGCTTAGACGTGATGCGCGTGCGCCCCAGCGGAATGTGCGCGTGGGGCCGGCCGATGCCCACACGGTATTGCCGCACCACGCCGTCGGCGTTTTTCACGAACATGCGGCGGTTGTCCATGTCGGCCAGAACCGCCTCGCGCCGCTTGAAGGGCACGCGTTCGGCCTCGTCTGCGGGGAGGACGAGGGCCGAGCGGGTTTGGCCGAGCACAAGTTCGGTGATGGAAAGGTGCGTGGACGGGTTGGCCGAAGCCGGTGGGGCCGCGGGGGTGTCAAACAGGGTGTCGGCCAGCGCTGAGGTGGCCGCAACGGCAAAGAGGGCGGCCAGGAGCGCGGCGCGCATGTCAGCTTCCGCGGGCGATGGCGGGGTATCCAAGTGTTTGCATCATAATATCCACCATCTGACGTTGTGCTTTTGAATATCGGTGCTGCGCTTCAACGTTGTAATATTTCATAGATGGATACTTTAGTGCGATATAGTTCGACAGCGAGCAATCGTTGTTGCCCGGGCGCACATATTCGTGAACGACGTTGAGCCCCGCGCGGCGCAACCGTTCAATTTCAGCCGAGACGGCGGGGTCGCGGCCATAGCGCCGGTCGCTGGTGACGTAGACCAGGTGGTCGGGGTCGCCGAGGCCAACATTTGTGAGGGCGAGGAGCCCGGTTTCCTTGCCGTTGTTGACGTTGGCCGTGACGCCGCCGCCGTTGGTGTTGTTGTGCAAGGTCAGCGCCTCCCGCCGGCCGCCAAAGTGGCGCATCACGAATTGTGTGTACGCGGGCGCGGGTGCGCGGAGCCTGCATGCGGCCCGCTCATCCCGCGTTGCGCCAAAATTGCGGTTGGGGTCGATGGGGCCAAAATTGCGGCTTTCCCGCGCGTTCACGGCCACAAACTTGCCGCCATAGCGCACGATGGCGTGGACGGCGGCGGTGAATGCGGCGTTTTCATTGTCGTGGGGGAGGAACCAGACGGGGCCGTCCGGCGCGTCGAGATTTTCAAAAACCGAAAAACTCCACGGGGCGGGGCGGCCACGCTCGCTCACGCTCTCGCGGGTCATGCAGATGCGCGCGTTGCCGAAGACGTCAAGGTTGGCGCGCACGTCCGGCTCGCGTTGGCTGGCAAGGTCAAGGCACCGGTCAGGAAGACCCCGCAGAGCCCGCGCCTCCTCCCGCAGGATGGCGATTTCGGGGGGCGGGGCGGGCGGTGCGGCAATCCGCCCCGCGTTCACCGGGCAGCCATCAAGGGTGGGCCCGGTGCCAAGGGTGCCGTTGTAACCGGTGCAGTCGCCGGGCGGGGGCGTTTGCGCGGTGTCGGGCAGCGCGGCGATGGAAGCCTGTGCGGGGTCGGGCGCGCGCTCGTCAAACTGCGGCGGGTCGTCCTGGCGGGCAACGCCGCGCACATCGGCCCATCCAGCCGCGGTCCGGCTTTCGTCAAACGCCTGGAACTGCGGGCCCTTCTCGGCGCGCACGGCCAACAGATGGTCCGCGAGGCGCGTTGGAAATTCTGGCGCGTCAACGCCAGAGATGCCCTGGCTCTGCGCAAAGCTTGCTGCCGCGCCCGACAAGGCCGGCACCCCGGGCGCAAGATCGGCCCGCTCCAAAAGGCCCACGCGCTCGAACGCCAGCGCCATCAGGCATTCGTCCATGGCGCTGTTGCCGCCGCCCCACAGCTCGCGGATGATGTGCGACAAATCTTCATCCGTCAGCGTGTCGACCGCCACGCACCCCGCGCCCTGGGGGTTGACCGCCGCTGCCGGCCCAGCCGCCACAACCAGCGCGGCGAGCGCCATCGCTGCCCCACGCACCAGCCAGTTTGTCCAATCCCGCCCCATGGCGCGACCATCGGGGCTTTCGTGGGGCCTCGCAACCGCAAAAGGCGAATCGCCGCCCGATGGTGTATCCTCCCTCCACTCTGTTATGAGATAGCGTCTGCCTAAATGCGCGAGGGGAGCGCCAGGGTGAAGTATATTTCGGCTGCACCAATTTTCTCGGTGCTGACACTTTTCATCATGTTTTTCGTGGCCGCGGATGATGCGGTTGCCAAGCGTTACGGCATCATCATCGCCAACGCATCGTTCGACCTCAAAACCATTCCGCCCGTGCCCTTTGCGGACGAAAATGTGGACGCCATGCGCGCCACCTTCCGCGATGCGCTTAAAATTCCGGATGAAAATATCCGCGTTTACAAGGACCTCACCCGTTCGCTGATGGACCTCACCTTTGTGAGCACGGTGGAGGGCCGCTCGCGCCTGGCAGGCCTGCTGCGCCCCGGTGACCGCGATGCGGAGGTCTTTGTCTATTACGTCGGCCACGGCGCGCGGGCGATGACACCGGGCGCCTCCTGCGCAAGCCCGCCCTGCGGCGCGGCCTACCTTTTGGGGCGCGATGCGGATCCGCTCGCCCTCTCGCGCACCGCCTTCAGCCACGACGAACTTGTCAAAAACCTCGCCGCCGAGCGGGACCGCCACTTCCCCGACGGCCGCGTCACCCTCTTCATCGAGGGGTGCCTGTGCGGTGAGACGCAAAACGGCCCGCTGATCCCCTCGTCCATGGCGCTGCCTGTCCCGGCGCCCGCACTTTTGGAAACCCGCCGCACGGTGGGCGTTGCGCAGTTCATCGCCGCCGGGCGCGATGATGTGGCCCACGGCGACCAAAATCTTGGCCGCAGCGTCTTCACCCATTTTCTTGCCAACGCGCTTTATGGCGAGGCGGATGAGGATGGGGACCGGACCATCACCCCCCACGAGCTTGACGCCTTCCTCGCCGATCGCGTGGCCGACCACACGCGCGATGCGCTCGGCAAAACCCAGCGGCCGGATGTGTCGCTGCCCGACGCGCCGCTGGTGCTGGCGAGCCTCCCCGAGGCGCCGCAGGTGGCGCCCTGGAACCGCGAGGCGCTCTTGCAGTTTGAGCTGATGCTGGACCTTGAGCTTGATGCGCCCGATGGCAGCCCCGGCGACCGGGAAAGCCGATTGAAGCGCCTTGAGGGCCTTGCCAGCCGCTGCGATGCCATCGGCTGCGGCCGCATCGTGCCGGACCGGGTGGAGGCGCTGGACGCCAAGATCGGCCGGTTGTCCACCACAATTCAGCGCTGCCGTGACCGTTCGGTGCTCTTGCCGCGCTATCTCGACCCCGCGCTCGCCCGCCACCTCGACCGCCTGGTGGACGACCAAACCCGCGAGTGCGGCATCAGCCGCGCCTTTGCCGCGTGCCAGGCCTCGGGCAACCCGGAAAGCACCGCGTGCGGCTGCCTTCTTGACCCGGACGGCGCCGGCTGCGGGGATGCGGCGCGTGCGGCCTGCGCCATCGCCTACGACCGCGCCGTCGCGAAGGCGAGCGCGGACCGCACCTTTGCCCCGCTGGACGCCTTCGCCCGGGCCGAGCGCACCTGCCCCCATGCGGGCGCGGCCTCCATCGCAAGCGGCCGGGAAGCGGTGTGCCGCGCGGCCTTTGACGGCGTGAGCGACCCCGCCACCTTCGCCGCACGCGCCGCCGCGCTCCCCTCCTGCCCACAAGCGGCGCGTCCGGTGGCGCCGACGCCGCTCCCCGAAACCCCGGTGGCTGTCGCGCCGCTGGGCGACTGCCGGGCTGAGGCCGCGCGGGCAACGGCCGATGCGCCCAACGCCGCGCTGGCACAGCTTCTCACCACAACCACCTGCAAGGACGTGAACCGTTCCGTCTCGCGCATCGTCCGCCAGCGGGTGATGGCGGCCGAAGATGCCGCCGCCGACGCGCGCACCGAGGCCGAGCGCGCCCGCGCAAAGGCGACGGTGGAGGCGCTGCAAGCGAATTTTTCGGAGATTTTTCCAGGCGTTTTGGCCGGCCGGCTTGCCGCCACCCACGCGCGCCTTTCCCGCCCCGCCTGCGGCATTGCCTATCGCAACGCCCAGGCGACCGGGCGCCGCGGGCCGCTGGAGCGCTTTGCCATCGACCGCGATGACGATTGCCCCGATGAGGTGATGGCCGCCCGCGCCGCGCTCGCCTCAGTGTCGTGCGGGGATGCGTTTGCAACCCTCAACCGCAACGACCCGTCCGCCCTTGCCAATTTCTTGCGCCGGCACGACCACTGCCCGGCCCAAATGGGTCAGGTCCGGCAAATTCAGCTCGCGCTCGCCAGCGCCTGCTATGATGGCGCGATGCAAACGGTGCGCTTTTCTCGCAACGAAACCGGCCTTCTGGCCGGTGAGCGGGCGCTCAGCGCCTGCCGCGCCGCCCACGGCACCATTGGCGCGGAGCGTGTGGGCGCGGTGCGCAGCGAGATCGGCGCCCGCCGCGCGGTCTACAACCGCCCGCGCACGTTCGTGGCCGTCTTCGAGGGGCTCGACTTCAACGGCGGCGACCTTCCCGGCTATGGCCGCGGCGTCACCGCCTACAATTTTGACGCCTGCGCCCGGCAGTGCGCCTCGGTGAACGGGTGCCGCAAATTCACGTTCAACACCCAGGCCAACCGCTGCTTCCTCAAATCGGGAGGCATTGTGACGCCCTATCCCACCGCACGCTCGGGCGAAATCTACAAGAGCCGCGCCGAGGCGGAGCGGGCAGGTCACAACACCAACCGCGGCGGCTCACTGACCCTGGAAAATGGGATCGACTTCCCCGGTGCGGATTACAACCACCAGGGCATCCGCCCCGTCAGCCACGAGCGGTGCCGCGCCATTTGCCAGGGCGATCGCAACTGCCGGGGCTACTCCTACGTGCCAAGCTCAAACTGGTGCTGGCCAAAGCACTACATCACCGGCCGCACCCCGCGGCAGGGCGTCATTTCCGGTGAAAAGACCGCCGGCCAGTCCTACGGCGCGGCCTACGTCACGGAGCTGATGCGCTAAAGCGGCGCGGTCTGTCGTACGCTACCAGTGATTCGCGCACGCGCAGCAAACGACCCGCCGCGCGGGCGCGCACTCAAAAAGGGCCCAGAATGCGACACGTCCTCCTTTGCGTGGCCCTTTGGGCGCTGATGGTGCCAATGGCGCCAATGGCGCACGCCACCCCAGCGTCGTTGGAGCGCAAGGTGGGCGAACTCTTGATGGTGGGTTTTCCCGGCAAACGGCCGGGGGCGCGGGGCGTTGAGGCGGTGCGGCGCGAGGTTGCGGCGGGGCGCGTTGGCGGCGTCATCCTGTTTCGCGCCAACATCGGCTCGCTCTCGGATGTGGCGGCGCTCACCGGGGCGCTGCAGCAAGCCGCGCCAACCCCCCTCTTCATTGCCGTCGACCAGGAGGGGGGGCGCGTGCAACGCCTTCGCGCCCGCGATGGGTTTCCGGGCACACCGTCCGCCGCCGCGGTTGCCGCGCGCACGACGCCGGCCGGCGCGCGCGGCGTCTACCGCCCCATGGCGCAGGGCCTCTCAGACCTTGGCATCAACGTCAATTTTGGGCCGGTCGCCGATCTCAACACCTATCGCAACAACCCCATCATCGGGCGTCTTGGCCGCAGTTTTGGCGCCGACCCTGGCCAGGTGGCGGCCTACGCCGGCGCGTTCGTGGACGCTCACCGGGAGTTTGGCGTTGCGACTGCGCTCAAACACTTTCCGGGCCATGGGTCGAGCCGGGGCGACACCCACAAGGGCTCTGTGGATGTCTCCCGCACCTGGCAGGAGGCGGAGCTGACGCCCTTCAAGGCGCTCGCCGATGCGGGGCGGGCGGACATGGTGATGGTGGCGCACGTGTCGCTGCGCCGGCCGGGCGTTGCGGACAGTGCCGGGCCCGCGTCGCTGTCATCGGCGGTGGTGGATGGGCTCTTGCGCCAGCGCCTTGGCTATGACGGGGTTGTGGTGTCGGACGATATGGACATGGACGCTGTGCGCAACGTCACCGGTCGCCGGGCGGGGGCGGTGGCCGCGCTTTTGGCGGGCGTTGACCTTCAGATCTATTCCGACCATCGCGGCGACCCGGCGGGGCTGATCGCTGATCTGCGCAGCGCCTTGTTGTCGGCCGCAGCGCGGGACCCGCGCGTTGCCCGCCGCATTGAGGAGGCGCACCGGCGCATCACGGCGCTGAAATCGCGCATGGGGGCAACAGCCTTCGCCACGGCGGCCTTGCCCGGCTGGCGCGCCCCCGTGCCCCGCCCAGCGCCGCGCGGGCCGGCCGACCCCATCGCCGCCAAGCTTGCCGCCGCCGCACAAGCGACGGAGGGTCTTCCCGCGCTTGTCCTGCCCCCCCGCCGACCCTAACTGCGCGATCCCCATCTCCGATCGTGCAGCCTGGAGGCAAGAGGCGAAGGGTTCTGTGGGGGTTGGGCCAAACGCCGGGTCAGGCCGCGGTGAGCTGCATGCGCGAAAGTTTTGCGTAAAGCCCGTTGTCGGCCATCAGGGTGGTGTGGGTGCCGACCTCTGCCACCTCGCCGCGATCAAGGACGATGATCCGGTCCGCCGCCTCCACCGTGGACAGGCGGTGGGCTATGACGAGCGTGGTGCGATCGCGCGAAAGGGCGGTGAGGGCAGCGCGCACAACCGCCTCCGATTCCGCGTCGAGCGCGCTTGTCGCCTCATCCAAAAGCAGGATCGGTGCGTCCTTCAAGAAGGCGCGGGCAAGGGCAATGCGCTGCCGCTCCCCGCCGGAAAAGCGCCCGCCGGCGACGCCAACCGGGCTGTCATACCCCTCCGGCGCGCGGGTGATGAAATCGTGCGCGCCGGCCGATTGTGCCGCGGCGATGATCTCGGCCTCAGTGGCGCCAGGGCGGCCAAGGGCAATGTTGGCGCGCACCGTGTCGTCAAACAGCATCACGTCTTGGGTGACGAGGGCAACCCGCGCGCGAAGACTGTCCAGCGTGACGGCGCCCACATCCTCCCCGCCGATGCGCACCGCGCCTTGGGTGGGGTCATAAAACCGCGCGATGAGGTTGAAGACGGTTGATTTGCCCGCCCCGCTGCGGCCCACGATGGCGGTGGTCTTGCCCGCCGGCGCCTCGAAGGAGACCGATTTTAACGCAGGCGCCCCGCCGGCATAGGCAAATGTCACCCCCTCAAGCCGCACGGGGTCGGCGGCGAAGGTGGCCGCGCGCGCGGCCGGCCGGTCGCTGATGGTGGGGGGCGTGTCGAGGATCGTGTAGACGCGGATCAGCGCGGCCGAGGCCTCTTGGATCACCACGTGGAGGTTGGAAAGGTTGCGCATTGGCTGCCCCGCGAGGAGGAGCGCGCCCAAAAAGCCGGTGAACTCGCCAATGGTGCTGGAGCCGGACAGGATGCGCCAGCCAATGACGACGAGGATCGCAGTCACCGCCGCGCCGCCCAAGAATTCGAGGATCGGCTCGGTGCGCGCCTTTTGGAGGGCGCCGCGCAGGGCAAGGGCGCGCAGGGCCTCAAAGAGGGCGGCCGCGCGCATCTTTGCGTAGGCCTCCAGGCGGAAGGATTTGATAACGCGCGCGGCCTCCAGCGTTTCGGCGGCAACGCCGGCCATAGCGCCGGTTTCCTCCTGCGCGCGGCGGGAGATGCGTTTCATCCGCTTGCCGATCCTTGCAATTGGGGCAAGCGCGAGGGGGATGATCACCATCGCAATCAGCGAGAGCACCCAATCAAGGTAAATCATCGCGATGAGAAGGCCGAGCATCGTCACCCCATCGCGGATGAGGTGGCTGATGACCCGGGCGACCCCTTCGCGGATGTAGCGCACATCGGTGGTGAAGCGCTGGGCCCAGGTGGCGCCGGAGTGGGCCGCGATTTGGGAAAGGTCGGCCGCGATGAGGTGGGCGTAAAGCCGCTGTTGCACGTCGCACTCCACGCGGGTGACGACGCGCTGGGTGGCCGCCACCTGGATGTAGAGCGACAGCCCCTTCAGCGCTGCGGCAAGGAGGATGATGAAGGGGAGGGTCTGGATCGCCCACCAGTCTTTTTCATCAAAGGAATCAAAGGCCCAATTGATGAGAAGCGGGTAAAGGCTGGTGGAGCCCGCGACCAGGATGATGGCGCCGAGCGCCAAAACCAGCTTCCAGCGATATTGATAAAGATGCTCGGACCAGAAGCGGCGGATGAGGGAGGGGCGTCTCTTCACGGGGCGGCGAGCCGCATCGCAATCCCCTGGCCAACGCCGATGCACATGGTGCAAAGGGCGCGGTCCCCCAGACCATCTTCAATGTCGATGGCGGCCGTGCCCACAAGCCGCGCGCCGGACATGCCAAGCGGATGGCCAAGGGCGATGGCACCGCCGTGGCGGTTCACGTGGGGCGCATCATCGGGGATTTTTAGCGCGCGCAAGACGGCGAGCGCTTGCGCGGCGAAGGCTTCGTTGAGTTCGACGATGGGGATGTCGGCTGCGCGTTCGCCGGTGCGGGCGAGGAGCTTTTCGCTCGCCGGGGCAGGGCCCATCCCCATGATGCGGGGGGGAACGCCGATTGTGGCACAGCCCGTCACCCGCGCCATGGGGGAAAGGCCGAAGCGGGCGAGGGCGGCTTTTGAGGCCAGAAGCAGCGCGGCGGCGCCATCGTTGACGCCCGATGCGTTGCCCGCCGTCACCGAGCCGCCCTCGCGGAACGGGGTGCCGAGTTTGCCGAGTTTTTCGATCGTCGTGGCGCGGGGGTGTTCGTCCGCCTCCACCACGAGGGGGTCGCCTTTGCGCTGGGGGATTTTTATCGGGGTGATTTCGCGGGCGCGGCGGGCAGCGCTTGCGGCGGCGCGGTCTTGGCTGCGCAGCGCAAACGCGTCCTGGTCGGTGCGGCTGATGGCAAAATCTTCGGCAACGTTTTCCGCGGTTTCGGGCATCGAATGGGTGCCGTGGAGGCCGTCCATCTTGGGGTGGACGAAGCGCCAGCCGATGGTGGTGTCAAAGATTTCTGCCGCGCGGGAGAACGGTGCGGCGGCCTTTGGCATGACGAACGGCGCGCGGGACATGGATTCAACGCCGCCCGCGATCACAAGGTCGGCCTCGCCGGTGGCAATCATGCGCGCGGCGATGGCGACCGCGTCCATGCCCGAGCCGCAAAGCCGGTTCACGGTCGTACCGGGGACGGTGGTGGGAAGTCCGGAGAGGAGCACGGCCATGCGCGCCACGTTCCGGTTGTCCTCCCCCGCCTGGTTGGCGCAGCCGAGGATCACCTCATCCACAGCCGCAAAGTCGACGTTGGGGTGGCGCGCCATGAGGGCTTTTATGGGCGTTGCGGCCAAATCATCGGCGCGGACGCTGGACAATGCGCCCCCGTACCGGCCGATGGGCGTGCGGACGGTGGAGACGATGAAAGCGTCGCTCATTTAACGTCCCTTTCAGGGATAGTTTGCCAGGCAAAGAAGTTCTTGCCGCTTTGCGGTCGGAGCCATACTCTTTATGGCGCTCGAAGCGAAGAGCGAGTGAACGGTTCGCGCGAAGGGGGTTCCCATGGCACGGATTCTTCAGACCCGGTTTGCCGGTGCACTGTCTTTGGCCGCCGCGATGGCCTTTGTTCTCGCAGTCAGTTTTGGGATGTTTTAGGTATTAAACTTGAAGAGGAGCACGTCGCCGTCTTTGACGACGTACTCCTTGCCTTCGTCGCGCGCTTTGCCGGCGTCCTTGGCGGGCACCTCACCGCCGAGATCGACAAAGTCGTCGTAGGCGATGGTTTGGGCGCGGATGAAGCCGCGCTCAAAGTCGGTGTGGATGACGCCCGCCGCCTGGGGCGCGCGGCTGCCCCCGCGCACGGTCCAAGCCCGCGCCTCCTTCGGCCCCGCGGTGAAGAAAGTGATGAGGTCCAAAAGCCCGTAGCCGGCGCGGATCAGACGGTCGAGCCCCGGCTCCTCAAGGCCAAGGGTTTCCAAAAACTCGGCCTGCTCCTCGGCGTCGAGCATCGCAATTTCTGCCTCGATGCCGGCCGAAATCATCACTGAGGCGGCGCCTTGGTCGGCCGCAAAGCGCGCGGCTTGTTCGGAAAGGGCGTTGCCGGTGGCGGCGGACGCTTCGTCGACATTGAGGACGTAGAGAACCGGCTTTGATGTCAGGAGGTTGAGCGCTTTGAAGGCGGCGCTGTCTTCCTTTGACACATCAAGCTCGCGCGCAGGGCGGCCGCTTTGCAAAAGCTCGAGCACCGCGTCCATGAGGGCAACGGTGGCCTTGGCGTCTGCGTCGCCGGACTGGGCCTTTTTGCGCAGCGGGACGACGCGGCGTTCTAAACTCTCAAGGTCGGCCAGCATCAGCTCGGTGTCGATGGTGGCGGCATCCTCCACGGGGTCGACGGCGCCGGCGACGTGGGTGATGTCATCGTCCTCAAAACAGCGCAGGACGTGGGCGATGGCGTCCACCTCGCGGATGTTGGCGAGGAACTGGTTGCCAAGACCCTCCCCCTTGGACGCGCCTTTGACGAGGCCGGCAATGTCCACAAAGGTGAGGCGGGTGGGGACGACGTTGGCCGATTTTGCAATGCCGGCGATCCGCGACAGGCGCGGGTCGGGCACGGCGACATCACCGGTGTTGGGCTCGATGGTGCAAAACGGGTAGTTGGCCGCCTGGGCCGCCGCCGTCTTGGTGAGCGCATTGAAGAGCGTCGACTTGCCAACGTTGGGCAGGCCGACAATCCCGCATTTGAAACCCATGGGACGCTATTTTCGAAGGAGTGAGGACAGAACCGCAAAGGGCGTCTTTTCCGCCCGCCGTTCAAGGGGTTTTTGTGGCGCAGCGGCCGGTGGTGCCATGGGGCGCGCCGCCGGCGCCCGGCCGCCCACGCGAAGGTGCACCTTTGAGGCGTAGGCGGCATCCTCGCCACGGGCGAGGAGGGGCGCTTCCTCCGCGATTGCCGTGAGGAGGGGGTCCAGCCAATCCTCATCGCTGCGGGCAAAATCGTGGAGCACGTAGGCGGGGACGAGCTCTTTGCGGCCGGGGTGGCCAACGCCAATCCGAAGGCGCCGATAGCCGTCGCGCATGTGGGCGGTGATGGATTTGAGGCCGTTGTGGCCGCCGGTGCCGCCGCCGATCTTCATGCGGAATTTGCCGGGGGCAAGGTCAATCTCATCGTGGGCGATCACGATGTCGGTGAGACCGACCTTGTAGAACCGCGCGGCTTCGGAGACCGCACGGCCGGACTCGTTCATGAACGTTGTGGGTTTGAGGAACATCACCCGTTGATCGAGGATGGTGGCCTCGGCGACAAAACTTTGAAATTTTTTCCGCCAAGGCCCGCCAGACCAGCGATCGTGCATGCGATCGACGGCCATAAAACCCACATTGTGGCGATTGTTGGCGTAGCTTGCGCCAGGGTTCCCGAGGCCGACAATGAGTTTCAGCATAGGCCGGCCTCGGGGCGCATCAGGTTTCGCTCTCTTCGCCGATCACCTCAGTGTCTGCCGCCTCCGGCGCGTCTGCCTCGGTGACCTCCGCAACGGGGGCGGTGATGGACGCGATGGGGAAGGGCTCGTCCGACTGGCTCATGAGGGTGACGCCATCGGGCACCTTGATGTCGGCGCTGGTGAGGGTGTCGCCCACCTCTTTGCCGGCGACGCTAACATCCAGCGAATCGGGGATTTTTGTCGCCGGGGCCTCCACCGAAACGGTGAATTCAGCAACGGACAGGACGCCGCCGGAGCCAAGACCCGGCGCTTTGTCTTCGTCGATGAAGGAGAGCGGCACGTCCACCGTCACGCGCGAAGAGGCCGACACGCGCAAAAAGTCGATGTGGACGAGGCGGTCCGTCACCGGGTGGCGCTGATAGTCGCGCGCGAGGGCCTGCAGGCTCTTGCCGCCGGCGGTGATTTGCCAGACGTTGGTCAGGAAGCCGCCGCTGTGAAGCGCGAGGGTCATTTCTTTCTCCGGCACCGCAATCGCGATCGGAGCTTGATTGTCGCCGTAGATCACGGCGGGAATATGCCCGGTTCGTCGAAGTGCGCGCGCGGCCCCCTTGCCCGTCCGTTCGCGCACGTCGGCGTCGAGCGTGAAGCCGTCAGCCATCGTGGTTCTCCATGGGTGTTTGTCGCCGACGGGACCCGCCAGCGTCCGCGCACAGTTGCGCGTTCCCGCCTCCAGGGGTGCGGGACACGGCTATCTACGGGACGCTGCGCGTTGTGACAACCCGTCACGCCGGATCGGGCGGGGCCGGGGCAAAGCGCCCGCCCGTGAGCCGCCGCAGCGCCACATAAAACACCGGGGTGAAAAAGAGCCCGAAGATCGTGACGCCAAGCATGCCGGAAAAGACCGCCGTGCCGAGCGAAACGCGCATTTCTGCCCCAGGCCCCGTTGCCACCACCAGCGGCACCACACCGAGGATGAACGAGAATGCCGTCATCATGATGGGCCGCAGGCGGAGGCGGCACGCCTCGGCCACCGCGTCCACCAGCGCTTCGCCTCGCTCCTCCGCCTGTTTGGCAAACTCGACGATGAGGATCGCATTCTTCGCCGCAAGGCCGACCAGCACCACAAGGCCGATTTGGGTGAGGATGTTGTTGTCGAGCCCGCGCACGGTCACCCCCACGAGGGCGGCGAAAACGCTGAGCGGGACAATCAAGATGATCGCAAAGGGGAGCACCCAGCTTTCATACTGCGCCGACAGCGCCAGGAACGCGAAGAGCACGGAAAGGCCGAAGATGAAGACCGCCAAGTTGCCGGTGTTGCGCTCCTGAAAGGCGAGCTCGGTCCAGGCGAATGTGATCCCAGGTGGCATCACGCTTTCGGCCACCTCTTCCATCGCAATCAGCGCGTCGCCGGTGGAGGTGCCGGGCGCCGCGTTCCCCTGGACGGGGACGGAGACGAACATGTTGTAGCGCTGGACAAGGGCGGGCCCCGTCACGTCGCGCACGGAGACGAGGGTGCCCAGCGGCACCAGTGCGCCGGACGCGGAGCGCACCTTGAGGCGCTGAATGTCCCGCACGTCGGATCGGAAGTCGGCATCGGCTTGGGCAACGACCCGGGTGGGCCGGCCGTTGAACTGCGCATCGTTCACGTACGCGGTGCCAAGGTTGATGGCGAGCGCGTCAAAAATGTTGGGGAGCGGCACGTTCAGCATGCGCGCCTTGTCCCGCTCGATTTCCAGGAAATACTGCGGGGATGAGGTGGACGAGGTGGTGAAGACGCCCGTCAGCCCCGGCCGCTGGCTTGCCGCGCCCATCACCTGGAAGGCGGTGGCAAGGACGCGGTTCATGTCGTCGCCATTGCGCTCCTGAAGCTGCATTTTGAAGCCGCCGCCGGTGCCGATCCCCCGCACCGAGGGCGGCGGAATGGCGATGATGAAGGCTTCTTCGATGCTCTGGAGGCGCCCAAAGAGGCTGCCGATGATGGCGTTTGCGCTTTGCCCGGCCGCCAGCCGATCGGGGAAGGGGTCGAAGGCGGCAAACACCACCGCAGCGTTTGACGCGTTGGTGAAGGTGGCGCCGGAAAAGCCGGCGAAGGCCACAGCGTTCATGACGCCGGGCGTTTCAAGGATGATGTCGGACGCGCGGCGGGCGACCGCATCGGTGCGGGAGAGCGCGGCGCCATCGGGAAGGTTGATGACGACAATGGCGTACCCCTGGTCCATCTGCGGAATGAAACCCTGGGGCGTGTCGCGAAGGAGCTGCACCGTGCCGGCCACCAAGACGCCAAAGACGCCAATCATGACAAGCAAGGTGATCCAGCGCCCGACGAGGAGCCGCACCAGGCCCGCATAGGCGCTGGCGAGCGCGTCAAACCCGCGGTTGAACGCGCCGGAGAGCGCGCCGCCCACCTTGGCAAGGGGCCCGCGCGGCGTTGTGCCATGGGGTTTGAGCAAGATGGCGGCGAGTGCGGGGGACAGGGTGAGCGAGTTGATGGATGAAATGGCGGTGGCGACCGCAATTGTGATCGCGAACTGCAAGTAAAACTGGCCCGAGATGCCGGGGATGAAGGCGGTCGGCACAAAGACTGCGATCAACACCACCGATGTGGCGATGATGGCGGTGCCCACCTCATCCATCGTGCGGTGGCTGGCCGCGCGCGGATCAAGCCCCTCGGCAATGTTGCGCTCGGCGTTTTCAACAACCACGATCGCATCGTCCACCACAATGCCGATTGCCAAAACAAGGGCAAACAGTGTGAGCATGTTGAGCGAAAAGCCGAACGCCAACAGGACAGCAAATGTGCCGATCAGAGACACCGGGATCGCAATCACTGGGATCAGCGCGCTGCGCCACGACTGCAAAAAGACCAGGATGACGATGACGACCAACGCTGTTGCCTCAAACAGCGTTTGATAAACTTGGTCGATGGATTCGGCGATGAATTCGGTCGGGTTGTAAACAATATCGAAGGCGAGCCCGGGAGGGAAATTCTCCGAAAGGCGCGCCATTGTCTCTTGGATTTCCGCAGCGGCGCCCAAAGCGTTGGTGCCGGGGCGCTGGAAGATTGCAAGGGCCACCGCCGGCTTGTTGTTGAGATAAGAGTTGGTGATGTAATCCTGGGCGCCAAGTTCAATCCGCGCGACGTTCTGGAGCTGGATCAACCGCCCGTCATCGGTGGATTTGACGATCACGTAGCGAAAGTCCCGCGCGCTGTCGAAGCGGCCTTGGCTTGTGACGGTGTATTGGAAGGCGTTGCCCGCAGGCTCCGGCGGCGCGCCGATTTGCCCGCCTGACAGCTGGACGTTTTGGGCGCGAAGGGCGGCCACCACATCGCTCGCAGTCATGTCGTAGGCCGCCAGGCGGTCGGGGTCGAGCCAGATGCGGATCGCAAAGCGCCGCTCACCAAAAATGATGAGATCGCCCACCCCGTCGAGCCGCATCAACACGTCGCGCACGTTGGTGCGCGCGTAGTTGGACACGTAAAGCTGGTCAAAGCTGTCGTCGGGCGAGAGCATGTGCACGACCATCATGAGGTCGGGCGAGGACTTGAGCGTGGTGACGCCAAGGCGGCGCACCTCTTCGGGGAGCCGCGCCTCGGCAATCGCGACGCGGTTTTGCACCAACACTTGCGCAGCATCCAAGTCGGTGCCCAGCGCAAACGTGATGGTGAGCGCCATCGCCCCGTCGGCCGTGGAGTAGGAAGACATATAAAGCATGCCCTCAACGCCGTTGATCTCCTCCTCCAGCGGCGTTGCGACGGTGCGCGCCACCGTCTCCGCGTCCGCGCCCGGATAGGCGGCGCGCACCACAATGGTGGGCGGGGCAACCTCTGGATACTGCGCGACGGGGAGCTGCGTGTAGGCAATTGCGCCGGCAAGCACCAGGACGATGGAAAGGACGCTCGCAAAGATCGGATGGTCGACGAAAAAGTGGGTGAAGCGCATTATTGCCCCTCCGCCTCAGGCGGCAGTTCCACGCGGGTGGGCGCAACCGTCACGCCCGGGCGAACGCGCGACAGGCCGTTGATGACAATGGTCTCATCGCCGGAAAGGCCGGAGCGGATCACGCGGTAGCCATAAATGCGCGGGCCGGGGCGCACGGGGATGGCGCTCACCGTGTTGTTGTCACCCAGCGCGTAGACGATGCGGCGGTTCTGGTCCGACGCGACCGCCTCGTCGGGCACCAAAACGCCCTGATAGGGGAGGGAGGCGGGCACGTTGATCCGGCCGAACATCCCTGGCTGCATGATGAAATCAGGGTTGTCGAACCGGGCGCGCACGCGAACGGTGCCGGAGGCGTCGTCCACCCGGTTTTCGGCAAAGTCGAGCACACCCTCAAAAGGCCCGTCGCGCTCATCCGCCAGGCGCACGCGGACGGGAAGGTTGCCGGCGCCGGTCTGGAGTTCACGGTCCATCGCCCGCGCGTCGCGGGAATAGGCAAGGAGGGAGCGCTCATCGATATCGAAGTAAAACTCGATGGGGTCGAGGGAGACGATGGTGGTGAGCACGGTGTCATCGGCGCGCACAAGGTTGCCGGCCGACACGCGGTTGCGGTCAATCCGCCCCGCGATGGGCGCGGTCACCTCGGTGAATTCCATGTCGAGTTCGGCGCGGTTTTTGGCCGCCGTCACCGCGTCAAGGTTGGCTTGGGCGGCCAAAAGCTCGCGCCGCCGCTCATCGAGCGTTGCGGTGGGGACGGTGCCGCGTCGGGCAAGCTCCTCCGCCCGGTCGAACTGGGTTTGGGCAAAGTTGAGCGTTGCCTCAGCGGTGCGAAGGCCGGCCTCCGCCTCGTCAAGCGCGGCGCGGAAGGGGCGCTTGTCGATGGTGTAGAGCTTTGTGCCGGCGTCCACCAAGGCCCCATCGCGAAAGTGGACGGCGTCCAGATAGCCGCCGACGCGCGCGCGGATGGCGACATCGTCCACCGCGCCAAAGCGGCCGACAAACTCATCATCCTCCACAATTTCGCGCACGACGGGGCTGGCCACTGTGACCGTCGGGGCCTGTTGCGCGAAGGCCGGCGCCAACCCTGCCAGCGACCAGAGGAGCAAGGAGAAGACTGTGCGCATGGGCCCCACCGCGGTTGCGTGACAGGGCACCTTTACACCGCGCGCGTAAACCCTGCGCGACATTTTTTGCCCCGTCAGATGTCGAGCGCGTCCGCCTCCGCGAACGCCGCGTTTTCTTGGATGAAGGCAAAGCGCGCCTCGGGCTTGTTGCCCATCAGCCGGTCGACCGTGCCCTTGGTGTCATCGCGCTCCGACACCACCGAGACGCGCAAGAGCGTGCGCGTATCGGGGCTCATGGTGGTCTCTTTCAGCTGCGCGGGCATCATCTCGCCAAGACCTTTGAAGCGGCCAATTTCGACCTTCTTTTCGGATTTAAAGGTCTTCATCAGCCGCTCACGGTCCGCATCATCGCGGGCATAAAGCGTGGTGGCCCCTTGCGTGAGCTTATAAAGCGGCGGGACGGCGAGGAAGAGATGGCCGGCGTCAATGAGGGCGCCCATCTCGCGGTAGAAGAAGGTGATGAGGAGGGAGGCGATGTGCGCCCCGTCCACATCCGCGTCGGTCATGATGATGACGCGCTCATAGCGCAGCTTGTCGAGGGCAAAGCTTTTGCCCGACCCGCAGCCGAGCGCCAGGATGAGATCGGCAAGCTGTTGATTGGCGTGGATTTTTTCCCGCGCCGCGTTGGCGACATTCAAGATTTTGCCGCGGAGGGGAAGGACCGCTTGGGTCGCACGCGCGCGCGCCTGTTTTGCGCTGCCGCCGGCCGAGTCCCCTTCCACAATAAAAATCTCTGTGCCGGACGCTTGGGACTGTGTGCAATCGGCAAGCTTCCCCGGAAGGCGGGTGCGGCGGGTGGCGGTGCGGCGCGCCACATCCTTTTCCGCGCGGCGCTTGAGCCGCTCGTCCGACTTCTCGATGACCGCGTCGAGGAGTTTTTCGGACTGGCTCGGGTCCTTCGCCAGCCACTCCTCAAAGGGCTCGCGCACCGCCGTTTCCACCTGGCGGGTGGCGCTGGTGGTGGAGAGTTTGTCCTTGGTTTGGCCGACAAATTCCGGCTCGCGCACAAACACCGAGAGGAGCGAGGCGACAGTTGCCATCACATCATCGCCGGTGATTTGGGCCGCCTTTTTTGCCCCAATGCGCTCCGCATGGGCGCGAAGCCCTTTGAGCAGCGCTGCGCGAAGACCCGCCTCATGGGTGCCGCCCTCCGGCGTTGGGATCGTGTTGCAGTAGGAGCGGGAGAACTCGTCCACCGGCACGAAGCCGACCGCCCACTCCACCGAGCCTTTGCGGCCCGCCTCGCCGCTGCGCCCGGCAAAGAGCGCGTCGGCGACTTTTGGCGCCTTTTCAAGCTCGGCCGCCAAATAGTCGCAGAGCCCGCCGGGGAAGTGGAAGGTGGCGGTTTCGGGCGGCGCGCCCTCGCCGGTCAGGAGTTCTGGCGCGCACTTCCAGCGGAGCTCCACTGAGGCAAAGAGGTACGCCTTGGCGCGGGTCTGGGCGAAGAGCTTTTTGGGGTCGAAGCGCAGGCCCTTAAAAATCTGATCGTCCGGCGTGAAGGTGACCGTGGTGCCCCGCCGGTTGGGCGCCGCGCCCACCTTTTGGAGAGGGCCTTCGGCAAGCCCGCGCGAAAACGCCTGGCGGTAGAGCATTTTTCCGCGCGCCACCTCCACTGTGAGGGCCGACGACAGCGCGTTCACCACCGAAATGCCGACGCCATGGAGGCCGCCGGAGGCTTCATAGGCTTTGGAATCGAATTTGCCGCCGGCATGGAGCGTCGTCATGATGACTTCGAGGGCGCTTTTGTCCGGAAACCGAGGGTGCGGCTCGACGGGGATGCCGCGGCCATTGTCGGTCACCGAAAGGCCGTCCGGGGACAGGCGCACCTCGATGAAGGTGGCGTGGCCGGCCACCGCCTCGTCCATGGAATTGTCGAGCACTTCGGCAAAAAGGTGGTGGAGGGCGCGGGTGTCGGTGCCGCCGATGTACATGCCCGGGCGGCGTCGGACGGGCTCCAGCCCCTCAAGGACCTCAATGTCGGCGGCGGTGTAGCCTTCCGTGTCGGCGGGGGCGGGGGCGGTTGCGGCGGCGGGCGCTGCCTTTTTGCGGGGTTTGGCGTTGCCCAAAAGGTCGCCCTGCCGGCCTGGTGCGCCCTCGCTCATAAAAGACCCCTTACCGGCACGGAGGGTGTGCCACACCTTCCCTCCAATTCTGGGTGTAAGGTGCTGGCCGGCTGCGAACAAGCGACCCGCGGCCCGCCGGACAACTTGCCCACCGCAATGCGAGGAGAGGACCCTTGGCCACACTCGGTGAAACCGCGCCCGACTTTGAACTGCCCGCCACCGATGGGCGCACCATTGCCCTCTCGGATGTGATGCTGGAGCACGGCGCGGTGATCGCGTTCATCTGCAACCACTGCCCCTATGTCACCTCCTCCGCCCGGCGCATGGCGCAGGACGCCGACGCTCTTGCCGCGGAAGGCATCGGTTTTGCCGCCATCTGCTCCAACGATGCGCAAAAATACCCGGCCGATTCGTTTGAGCGCATGGGCGCCTTCGCGGCCGACATGGGCTTTCGCTTCCCCTATTTGCACGATGAAACCCAAACCATTGCAACCGCCTATGGCGCGGAGGTGACGCCGCATTTCTTCGGCCTCAACGGGCGCGGGCGCATCCACTATATCGGCCGGATGGACGGGGGGACGACCAGCGCCCCGCCGGAGGGTTCACCGCGAGAATTGGTGGAGGCGATGCGCGTGATTGCGAAGACGGGGCAGGGGCCGCGGGTGCAAAACCCGCCGCGCGGCTGCACGATTAAGTGGCGCTAAAACGGACTTTGGCGCGGCAACACGGTGAGGGTCGGCTCCCGCGGGAGTGAGTTGAGCGACACGCGGATGGTGGGGTCGGTCTTCACCTCAATGGCAAAGCCGTGCTCGCGGGTGCGGCTTGCGAAGGCCAGAAGGTTTTGCTGGGCAAACCAGTGCATGGGGATCGCGATGGAGGCGCGCAGGCGATCCAGCACGTCCATCATCTCGCTGTGGGCCATCGTGAAGCCGCCATCGATGGGGACGAACACCACGTCGAGCCGCCCGATCTCGGCCACCTGCGCATCGGAAAGGTTTTGGTGAAGGTGGCCAAGGTGGCCGATGCACAGCCCCGCAATCTCGAAAATGAAGATCGAGTTGCCGTGCTCTTCAAACGTGCCACCCCAGCGGCGAATGTCGGTGGGAACGTTCCGGATCAAGGTCTCGCCCACCATCAAAAGGTGCTCGGCCTTGCCGCCCTCAGGGTTCCAGCCGCGCAGAACATGGGTGATGTCGGGGTTCGGGCTCGGGGTCCAATGGGTGATGTGGGCGTGGTTCATGGTGACGACATCCGGCAGATCCCCCGCGCCGGCAAACCCCGAATAGTCGGTGGCGATGGTGATCCCATCGGGCGCTGTGATGCGGAAGGTCGCGTGGCCGACGTAGGTGATTTCCACCTCAAATTTTGATGTGTCGCGCGTGGAAACGGGGACGACGAGGCTGCCCGGCAGGCGCTGGGCGATGGCCTGGCAGTTGGACATTTGCGCGTGCGCGGGGGCGGGGAGGGCAAAGGCTGCGGCAAGCGCCAACAGGGCAGCAAGGCGGGGGGCGAGCATCGGCATGGCCTCTCCTTGGGATGATGGTCAGCCTACAGCGTGGGCGCCGGGCCGCCAGCGCTTTTTCGCGCACGGGGCGCGTGGTCGCAGGGCCGGCCGATCAATTGTGATGTGCGCGATGCCGCGCTCGGGCGGTCGTTCGTGCAGGGTGGACCCAGACTGCCGCGATCTAAGGCCGCATTTTTCGATCGCGCAACTTTTGCGGGCAAATGTCAGGCGCGTTCGCTGCGCCGGTCGAGCTTTTGGAGGACGGCCGGGAGCGCCGGTTGGGGGCGGCCGCGGCGATAGGGGCGGGCAAACAGCTCGCTGCGGGCGATGAAGTCGGCGGTGGCTTCGGTGGTGGCAACGGCGATTTGCGCGATTGCCGCAATGCGCAGGAGCGGGGCCGGGTCCACATCGTGCGCCTCTGGCGCGAGCGGGTCGGTGAGGAGGATCAAAATGTCGATCTGCCCGCCGGCGATGAGGGCGCCAAGCTCAAGGTCGCCGCCAAGGGCACCGGCGCGCACACACTCCACCTGGAGGCGCGTTTGGTCCATCAACACGCGTCCGGTGTTGGCGGTGGCCGTCAACTGGTGGGGGCGCAAGAGGGCTTCGTTCGCAAAGGCCCACGCGCCCAGCGTTTGCTTCAGCGCGTCATGGGCGCACAGCGCAATGCGCTTTTCCCCATCCATCAAGGCTTTTTTCGAAACGCGTCGAGGGACACGACTTCGGCGCCCTCTGTGGACTTTTTCTCCTCCGCCGCGGGGGCGGGTGCGGGCGTTTCGGCCGGTTCCGGCGGTGGGTCGCTGGCGGCAATGGCCGGCAGGCCTGCGGGCGGCTCACCGGTTTTGGCTGCGGCCGCGCCGTTGGCCGGGTCAAATTGGAGGCCGAATTGGACGGACGGGTCGAAGAAGCCTTTGACGGCTGCGAACGGGATCAACAAGCGTTCCGGCACACCGCCGAAGGACAAGCCCACTTCAAACGTGTGGTCGGTGACAGAAAGGTCCCAGAATTGATGTTGGAGGACGATGGTCATCTCCTCCGGATGTTGTTGGCGCAGGCGCGAAGACATGCGCACGCCCGCCGCACTTGTGTCGAACGCAATGTAAAAATGATGTTCGCCCGGAAGGCCACCGCCCTCGGCAATCTCTTTTAAAACTTTACGGACGACGCCACGAAGTGCGTCCTGCACCAAGACATCGTAGCGGATCAGGTCGTCGGCCACGCGGTCCCTCCCTTGTCGGACCCTACGTAAACCCTTCCGACAACAAAATCGAGCGGAACCGGGTGCCTCACCATGCTCCGGCCCCTTGGGCGGACAACGGGGTGCAACGTTGTGCCGGTGGGCGAACGGTTTTGCGCCATTGCAACGCGCGACCCCTTCGCCCCAAACGGGATTTGCGCCCGCTTTGCGGCCCGTGGCCGCCCGCCGCCACGCGCCCGTCAGCTCTGGGGCGGAAGCTCGCCGTGCATGACGAGGGGGGCGCTGGTCGGCCCGTCGCTGTGCAAAATTGCCTCTTCCCGCGCAACCTCGAGGAGGTACGCCAAAAAGCCAAGCCCGCCACGCTCGGCCAGGGACGCAAGCTCGCCGCACATCTGCTGGATGTAGCCGGCCGCCTCATGGCTCGGCAAAACGAGAGGGTCCACAGCAGGCGCTGCGACGGTGCCTATAGGCTTTGATTCCTGAATGCTCATCGCCGAAAAATTCCTCTGCTGGGCGAGTGATCGGGCTGCCTTGGGGATGACCATGGCTGCACAACCTGTCTTCAACCTTGCAGGGAATTGCATATCGTAAAAGTTGTGTTGCTGATATGGGGAACAAATTCCTTTTAGCACTTTGTCTCACCCGCCCCCTTTGCAGGATCGCCTCACGCTCTCTATCTGCGCACGGCGGGATCGGGGGGAGCCATGAACGTCGTCGTCGTCGAATCGCCCGCAAAGGCAAAGACCATCAACAAATATTTGGGCAGCGACTATCACGTCGTCGCCTCCTACGGGCACGTGCGCGATCTGCCGCCAAAGGACGGCTCGGTCGACCCCGACAATGATTTTGAAATGATCTGGCAGGTGGACGCCAAGGCCGCCAAGCGCCTCACCGACCTTGCCAAGGCCGTCAAAAGTGCCGACCGCCTCATTCTCGCCACCGACCCCGACCGGGAGGGCGAAGCGATCTCCTGGCACGTTCTCCAGGTGCTGAAGGACAAAAAGGCGCTCAAAAGCCAGCCTGTGCAACGGGTCGTCTTCAACGCCATCACAAAGTCGGCCGTGCTCGACGCGATCGCCGCCCCGCGGGACATCGAGGTCGACCTTGTGGACGCCTACCGCGCCCGCCGCGCGCTCGATTATTTGGTGGGCTTCAACCTCTCGCCGGTGCTGTGGCGCAAGCTGCCTGGCGCGCGCTCGGCCGGCCGCGTCCAATCGGTGGCGCTGCGCCTGGTGTGCGACCGTGAGGCCGAGATTGAGCGCTTCGTCGCCCAAGAATACTGGTCGATTGTCGCCGCCCTCCAAACCCCGCGGGGCGACACGTTCGACGCCCGGGTGACGATGCTCGATGGCGACAAAATCGACCGCCTCGGCATCAAGGACGAGGCGAGCGCGACCGCAATCGTGAACCGCCTGATGGCGTCCGATTTTGCCATCCGCTCGGTGGAGGCAAAGCCGGCCAAGCGGAACCCCTCGCCCCCCTTCACCACATCAACGCTCCAGCAAGAAGCCTCCCGAAAGCTCGGCTTTTCGTCGGCACGCACCATGCAAACCGCCCAGCGGCTTTATGAGGGGATTGATCTGGGCGGGGAGACGGTGGGCCTCATCACCTACATGCGGACCGACGGCGTCCAGATGGCGCCGGAGGGGATTTCCGCCATCCGCAACATGATCGGCAGCGAGTACGGCAAAGACTTTTTGCCCGAAAAACCGCGCCACTACGCCACCAAAGCCAAGAACGCCCAGGAGGCCCACGAGGCGATCCGCCCCACCGACGTGTCGCGCCGGCCGGCCGAAATGCGCCGCCGCCTCGATGACGACCAGGCCCGGCTTTACGACCTCATCTGGAAGCGCGCGGTGGCAAGCCAAATGATGCCCGCCGAGTTTGAGCGCACCACCATCGAGATTGACGCAAACGGCCCCGAAGGCATCGTGGGCCTGCGCGCGACCGGCTCGGTCCTGGTGTTCCCCGGCTTCATCAAGGCCTACACCGAGGGACGGGACGAACCCTCCGACGATGATGATGAGCGGCGCCTCCCAAAAGTCGCCGCCGGCGAGGCGCTTGCCCGCGAAACGGTGACGCCCACCCAACATTTCACCGAGCCGCCCCCCCGCTATACCGAGGCAACGCTCATCAAAAAGATGGAAGAACTTGGCATTGGCCGGCCTTCCACCTACTCCGCGACGCTGTCCACGCTGGAAAACCGCGAATACGTCAGCATTGACAAAAAGCGCATGATCCCGGGCTCAAAGGGCCGGATCGTGACGGCGTTCCTGGAAAGCTTCTTCGAGCGCTATGTTGAGTACGGTTTTACGGCCGACTTGGAAGAGAAGCTCGACGCCATCTCCGACGGTCGGCTCGATTGGCGCACGCTCTTGCGCGAATTCTGGGCCGATTTCTCAAAGCAGATCGGCGAGGTGATGGACGTTCGCACCGCTGAGGTGCTGGACGCGCTGAACGACGAGCTTGCCCCGCTCATCTTCCCGCCCAAAGAGGATGGGTCGAACCCGCGCGTTTGCCCATCGTGCAAAACGGGCCAGCTTTCGCTCAAAAACGGGCGCTACGGCGCCTTCATCGGCTGCTCCAACTACCCCGACTGTGGCTTTACGCGCCAGCTGGGCGAAGACCCCAACGCGCCCCCCAAAGACGATGGGCCAAAGGTGCTTGGCGTCCACCCGGATTTTTCGCAGGAAATCGCGCTCAAAAGCGGGCGCTTCGGACCCTACATTGAGATGGCGGCGGAGGAGGGTGAAAAGCCCAAACGCGCCTCATTGCCAAAGGGTTGGACGCCCGACGACATCACGTTCGAAAAGGCCATCCAGCTCATCGATCTGCCGCGCGCGGTGGGCGACCATCCGGAGACCAAAAAGCCCATCGAGGCGGGCCTTGGCCGCTACGGCCCCTTCCTCAAACACGACAACAAATACGCAAAGCTTGAGAGCATTGAGGATGTGTTTGAGATCGGCCTCAACCGCGCCGTCACGCTGATTGCCGAGCAGGCGTCAAAATCCTCGTTCTCGCGCACACCCGCCGCGCTCAAGACGCTGGGCGACCATCCTGATGGCGGCGCCGTCACCGTGCGCGAGGGGCGCTACGGCCCGTATGTGAACCACGGCAAGGTGAACGCGACGCTTCCCAAAGGCACCGACCCCCAGGCGGTGACCCTTGAGGAGGCGCTCACGCTGATTGAGGCGAAGGCCGGGAAAGCGCCGAAGAAGGGCGCCAAAAAACCCGCCGCGAAAAAGGCCGGCACGAAAACGAAGGCGGCCGCCGCAAAGGCCAGCGATGGGGCGGACAAAAAAGCGTCCGCCAAGGCCAAAACCGCCGCCAAACCAAAGGCCGCCGCCAAGCCAAAAACAAGCCGCGCAAAGGCGAAAAAACCCGCCGAGGAATAGGCCCCGGCGGGGCGCGATCACGACGGCGTCAGAAAGCGGCTCGACAGGGCCGCTTATCATGCGCACATGGGGCCCATGACCCGTGATGCGTTGCCGACCCGTGAAGAGATTTTGCGTTTTGTGGCCGAGAGCCCTGGCAAAGTGGGCAAACGGGAAATTGCAAGGGCCTTCAACGTCAAGGGCGGCGACCGGATTGGCCTCAAATCCATGCTGGCGGACCTTGCCGATGAGGGCCTGATTGCCAAAAGCGGCAAGCGCATGCGCCCGCCCGGCGAACTGCCGCGCGTGACCCTTTTGGCCGTCGCCGGCCGCACGCCCGACGGCGAGCTTTATGCCGAACCCGCAAGCTGGGACGAGGCGGAGGGCAAAAAACCCCGCGTGGTGCTTTTGGGTGCCCGCCCAGCGCCTGGCCTTGGTGACCGTCTCCTGGCGCGCATCACCAAGGCGGATGACGGCGCGCTCACCGGCAAAGTCATCAAGGTGATTGAGCGGCGGCCCGCCAAGGTGCTCGCCGTGGTGGAGCGCACGGGCCGCACCGTGACGCTTCTGCCAACCTCAAAGAAGGAGCGCGACAGCTTTGCCGCCGACCCCGAGGCGGTCAAGGATATTGAAAGCGGCACCTTGGTGCGCATTGACCCGGCGCGCGGCCGCTACGCCAAAATTGTGGAAGTGATCGGCCCGCTGTCGTCCGAAAAGGCGGTGTCGCTGCTGGCGATCCACGCCCACGGCATCCCGGACGCGTTTTCTGATGCTGTGCTTGCAGAAGCCGCCGCAGCGCCCGCCGCCGACCCCAGCGGGCGCGAGGATTGGACGGCCATCCCCTTCCTCACCATCGATCCGCCCGATGCGAAGGACCATGATGATGCCGTCCACGCCGCGCCGCGCCCAGCGGAGGAGGGCGGCGGCCACATCGTGAGCGTCGCGATCGCGGATGTGGCGGCCTACGTGCGCCCCGGCTCAGCCATGGACCGGGAGGCGCGCAAACGCGGCAACAGCACGTATTTTCCCGATCGCGTCGTGCCCATGCTGCCGGAGCGCATCTCCAACGACCTTTGCTCCCTGCGCGAGGGAGAGGTGCGCCCGGCGCTCGCCATGCGCATGGCCTTTGCCCCCGATGGGCGGATGGCCGGCCACACCGTGCACCGCGTGCTGATCCGCTCCGCCCGGCGCCTTGCCTACGGCGACGCGCAACAGATCGCCGATGGCACTGAGAGCGACGTGTCGCCCATCGTGGCCGCGCTTTACGAGGCCTACGCCTGCCTCAAAAAGGGGCGGGACGGGCGCCAGCCCATGGAGCTTGATCTTCCGGAGCGCAAAATCCTGCTGACGCCGGAAGGGGCGGTGGACCGCGTCATCGTCCCCGAGCGGCTCGATGCCCACAAGCTCATCGAAGAGTTTATGATCCAGGCGAACGTTGCCGCCGCCCTCACGGCGGAAAAGGCGGGCCTTGGCATCCTCTACCGAGTGCACGACGCACCTGCCCTCGACAAGGTGGACGCGCTGCGCGAATTTTTGGGCACGCTCGACATTCGCCTTGCCCGCGGCACCCGCCTGCGGCCTGAACATTTTAATGGCATTTTGGCCAAGGTGGACGGGACGCCCCACGCGCAGCTGGTCAACGAGGTGGTGTTGCGCACCCAAGCGCAGGCCGAGTATTCGCCCCAAAACCTTGGCCATTTCGGGCTCAACCTGCGCCGCTACGCGCACTTTACCTCGCCCATCCGCCGCTATGCTGACCTCATCGTCCACCGCGCCATCATCCGCGCCGAAAACCTTGGGAACGATGGGCTGACCGATGCCGAAATTGCCGAGCTGGGCGCCATCGGGACCGAAATTTCGGCCACCGAACGCCGCTCCATGGTGGCCGAGCGGGAGACCATTGACCGGCTGATTGCGGCGCACTTGGCCGATAGCGTTGGCGCCACCTTCCCGGGGCGAATCGCCGGGGTGACCAAGGCGGGATTGTTCATCAAGCTTTCAGACACGGGGGCGGATGGGTTTATCCCCATCTCGACGCTTGGTCTGGAATACATGATCTACGACGAGACCCAGCACGCGCTGATCGGCGAAGCGTCGGGCACCGCCTTTCGCCTTGGCGATACCGTTGTGGTGCGGCTTTTGGAGGCCGCGCCCGTCTCCGGTGCGCTGCGCTTTGAAATTGTGGAGCATGACGCTGGCCCGAAAATCCGCCGACCGCGGCGGGCGCCAGCCAAGAAAGGGCCGCGATTTGGCCGAAAGGGGCGCCGCTGATGCCGCGTGATATGTTTGCTTCCGTGCGCCGGGGTGCCGCCGCCCGCTGCCCCAAATGCGGGGAGGGGGCGCTGTTTGACGGCTTTTTGGGCGTCCACGACCGCTGCCCCCATTGCGGGGAGGACCTGTCCCACCAGCGGGCCGATGATGCGCCGCCCTATATTGTGATGTTCATCGTGGGCCACGTGGTGGTGGGCCTCATGCTTTACTACGAGGTGGTCGCGCAGCCGCCGCTTTGGGTCCATGCGGCGGTCTTTTTGCCGATGACGGTGGTGCTGTCGCTGCTCCTCCTGCGGCCCGTAAAGGGCGGGCTCATCGGCTTCCAGTGGGCGCGGCGGCTCCATGGGTTCGGCGGCGACTTCACGTGAGCGTTGACCGCGCGCAGGCGCTCACCGATCGTCTCAGCACCGCCGAGCGGGACCGCACCCACGGCCCCGTCCCCATCCGCGATGCGGCAAGCCTCATCATCCTCGATGCTGAGGGCGGCACGGTCCTGATGGGCCGCCGGAGCCAAAAGCATGTGTTCATGCCGGGCCGCTTCGTGTTCCCTGGCGGGCGGGTGGACCCCACCGACAGCCGGGTCCCCGTCGCGGCTGACTTTTGTGCAACGACGGCGCAAAAACTTTCCGCAGAGACGGGCCGGCGCACGGGCTCTGCGCGGGTCAAAGCCTTTGGGGTGGCAGCGCTGCGCGAAGCTTATGAGGAGACCGGCGTCCTGATCGGCCGGCGCGCGGAGGCGGTGCCGACGGCGGCGCTCTTTCGCGCATTTGCCGACCATGGCCTGGCGCTTGACCTTTCGCTTTTGACGTTCGTGGCGCGGGCGATCACACCGCCGGGCCGCCCGCGGCGGTATGACACGCGCTTCTTCGTCGTGCAGAAATCGGCGGTGGTGGCGCGGGATGAGACCGTAACCGGCCCCGATGCGGAGCTTGAAGAGGTGGCATGGGTGCCCATCGAGGAGGCACGCGCATTGCCCCTTCCCACCATCACGCTCACCGTGCTTGACGAGCTCACCGATCGCCTCGAACAAGGCCAGGGCTTTGATCCGGCGGGGCCCGTCCCATTTTACCGGTGGCAGCGGTCGGCCTTCGTCCGCACGGTTCTTTAACAATCACGGTGCGTTGCGGCGCTGTCGCACTGGCGCCCGCACAAGAATTGGGCGACAGACGCTCCCATGGATGTTCGCCAACGCCCTGAAGACGCCCCCGACACAACGGGCGGGCCGCCATCTGGCGGGCGGATCGACATTTTGGCGCTGGCCGCCGTCATCAGCGGCATCACGGGCGTGGGGCTGGCGCTCAGCCTTTCGCTGCCGCTTCTCTCGGTGGTGCTTGAAAATCGGGGCATCACGCCCGCCCTCGTGGGGATCAACACGGCCGTTGCGGGGGCGGCCGCCATCCTCGTCCTGCCCTTCGTCACAGGGCTTGCCAAACGGGTGGGGACGGCGCGGCTCATCGTTGCCTCGTTCATTGTCATGTCGGTGACGCTCTTTGGCTTTTACTATATTGAGAGCTTTGCGCTGTGGTTCCCGCTGCGCTTTATTTTCTCTGCCTGCGTCACGGTCGTGTTCGCGCTCACCGAATTTTGGATCAATTCTTTGGCGCCCGAGCGGCGGCGTGGCTTCATCGTCGGCGTTTACACCGCGTTCTTGTCCATCGGCATTTCGGTGGGGCCCATCCTCCTCGCGCTCGCCGGCACCGACGGCATTTTGCCCTTCATCCTGGGGGGCGCCGCGCTGGTGCTTGCCGCAATCCCGGTGATGCTGGTCACCGACCGGGAGCCAAAACTCCCCGACGGGGGCGACCGCAACCTTTTGCGGTTTGTGGCCTTTGCGCCCGTCGCGCTCCTCGCCGCGCTGGTGTTTGGCGCGGTGGAGTCCGGCGGCACGGCCATTTTGCCGCTCTACGGCACCGCCATCGGCCTTTCCAGCGAACATGCCGTGATCCTCGTCTCGGCGATTGCGGCGGGCAATGTCCTGTCGCAGATCCCCATCGGCTATCTTGCCGATCTGATGAACCGCCGGCTCCTCCTCATCCTGTGCGGCGGGGTGGGGGTGGTCGGGGCGCTCCTCATCCCGGTGGTGGCCCACTCTTACCCGGCGCTTTTGGCGGTGCTCTTCGTCACCGGGGGCATTGTGGCGGGGCTTTACACGGTTGGCCTGACGCACCTTGGCTCGCGCTACACGGGGGCGATGCTTGCCTCCGCCAACGCCGCCTTCGTGATGATGTACGCCGTTGGCATGCTGATCGGCCCCATTGCGCTGGGCGCCGGGCTTGACCTTTTCGCGCCCCACGGCTTTGCCTACGCCATTGCGCTCATCTTTGCGCTCTATGTGCTGGTGGCGGTGGTGCGGGTGGGGCGCACGGGGTTTTCATCCCCGCCTTGACAGGCCTTTGAAGACGCCCCAAACACACGTTTTCGCAACACAATCGTCGCACAGCGCCGCTCTCGCGGCGGCGGAGGACACCCATGGCCAAGGCCACAACCATCAAGATTAAGCTGCAGTCGACCGCCGACACCGGCTATTTTTACGTCACCAAGAAAAACACGCGGACGATGACCGAAAAGATGGTCAAGAAGAAGTACGACCCGGTGGCGAAAAAGCACGTTGAGTTTCGCGAAACAAAGATCAAGTAGGCAAATACGCCTTCACGGTGGAGATAAACCGGTCGATGGAGATCGGTTTGGACAAATATGCTTCACAGCCCGCGGCGCGGATCCTCTCCTCGTCCCCCTTCATCGCAAACGCGGTGACGGCGATGACGGGGATGGGCTTTAAATCCGGGTCGGCTTTCAGCGCCTGCGTCACCTCAAGGCCTGACATTTCCGGCAATTGGATGTCCATCACGATGAGGTCGGGCCGGTCGCGCTTGGCAACCTCCAGCGCGTCAATCCCATTGCGCACCATGAGGATTTCCAGCCCGCTGGCCTCCAAAAGGTCGTGGAAGAGCTTCATATTGAGCTCGTTGTCTTCCACGATGAGGACGCGGTGCGCCATGGGGTCTCCGTCAGTTGTGGCGCGTTGTCCGGTGCGCTGGGCGTGAGGTCAAGCCCCGACCCGTCTGCCATCGCGATTGCCGCGCTCGCCCATTTTGCGACGGACGCGGCGCTGATGTCCCGTTTCTTCGCGCTCACGGGCCTTGATCCCCAGAATTTGCGGGAGGCGGCCGGCGCGCCCGGCTTCGTCGCAGGCGTCCTCGACTTCATCTTGTCCGACGAGCGGCTGACGCTGGATGTTGCCGCCGCGCAATCCATCCCCCCCGAGGCGATTGCGGCCGCCCGCGCCTCCCTCGACCGCCCCGCGGCGGACGACGACTGGCCGCCCCGCCCCGCCGACGATTGGGCGTGAGCGCGTGCCGGCGCTCTGCCGCGATTGTTTTGCCGTCCAAGCGCCCGCCGCCCGCTGTTCGGTGTGCGCGAGCCCCCGCATGGTCGCCCACCCCGCCCTCACCGCGCTCTCCATCGCCCATGTGGACTGCGACGCGTTCTTCGCCGCCGTCGAAAAGCGGGACAACCCAGAGCTTGCCGACCAGCCCGTCATAGTGGGCGGCGGCCGGCGCGGCGTCGTCTCCACCTGTTGCTATTTGGCGCGCATCCATGGCGTGCGCTCCGCAATGCCGATGTTCAAGGCACTGAAAGCGTGCCCCGACGCGGTGGTGGTGCGCCCCCGCTTTGAGGCCTATGTGGCGGCCGGAAGAAAGGTGCGCGACATGATGGGCGCGCTCACCCCCCTCGTGCAGCCGCTCTCCATTGATGAGGCGTTCTTGGACCTTTCCGGCACCGAGCGCGTCCACGGCGCCCCGCCCGCCACGGTGCTTGCCCGGTTTGCCAAAGACGTGGAGGCGGAGGTGGGCATCACCGTCTCGGTGGGCCTCGCGCCCAACAAGTTTTTGGCAAAGTTTGCGTCCGACGCCGAGAAGCCGCGCGGCTTCACCGTGATTGGCGCGGCGGACGCGATGGCGCGGCTCGCGGATGAGCCGGTGACGCGCCTTCCCGGCATTGGCCCTGCGGCCGAGCGGCGCCTGTCGCGGGCCGGGATTTCGATGATCCGCGACCTTCAGCGCCGCTCGGTGGACGAATTGATGCGCCTTGTGGGGAGCGAGGCGCTCCGCCTCCACCGCCTCGCGAATGGGGAGGATGCGCGCAAGGTCGACCCCAAATCGGCCCGCAAATCGGTGAGCGCGGAAACCACCTTCGACGAGGATATTGGCGAGCGCGACCTGCTGCTCGCGATCCTGCGCACCCTTTGCGAAAAGGTCTCCACGCGGATGAAGGCGGGCGACATCACCGGCCGAACGGTGACGCTGAAACTCAAAACGCCGGACTTTAAGAGCCACACGCGCGCCGTCACGCTGTCCGCCCCGACGGCCATGGCGCACCGGCTCTTTGCTGCCGGCAAGGCTCTGCTCGAGGCCGAGCTTGGCGGGCGCGCCTTTCGCCTGATTGGGATTGGCGTCTCACACCTTTCCGCGTCCGATGGGGCGGAGGCGGTCTCTCTGTTTGAGAAGGACGAGGGCCGGCTCACCGATGCGGAGCGGGCGATGGACAAGGTGCGCGCCCGCTTCGGCGATGATGCGATCGCGACCGGCCTTTCCCTTTCGGCCCCCAAACGGCGCCCACGCACCCCCTAAAACGGCAAAAGCGCGCCGATGCCGAACGCGGCGCCCGCCCCGACCAGCGCGCCGAGGAGAAGCGCGATCACGAGGGGCGTTTTGGATGGCCGCTCGGGCGCAGCAGTGTCGCGGGGGCTGATTTGGGTGGCGACCACTGTTTCCTTTGCAGCGCCCTCGCAGCGCAGGAGAATGATGGTGGCGTTGTCGCCATTGCCGTCGCCGAGCGCCGAGGTTTGTTCCACCGCCTCAAGGACTTTTGCGGCGGTGGTGGAGAGGCTTTTTGCAGCGCCCGCCTCGACGACGCGGCGCAGGAGATCGGGGTCGATGGCGGCGACGCCGTCGCTTGCGATGATGTAGAGGTCGCCCGGCAAAACAGGGCGGGCGGCGGCCTGCATGTGGGGGATGCGCACGCCCGCGATGGCGGAGTTGATCGCGCTCTCCCGGGCGCGCAGGCCCATGGCGTCGGCCCACCGCGTGGTGCCAGAAAGGGCGGCAAGGTCGGCCTGGATCGCGGCCTTGTGCTTTTCGTTGAGGGCGTGGAGCTCGCCATCGCGGATGCGGTAAAGCAGGCTGTCGCCAACGGCGCAGAAGGTGAGCGTGCCATCCTCGATGACGGCCGCAATCAGCGTGGCGCCCATGCCCTTGAGCGCCGGGTCGGCGGCCTTCTGGGCGGCGATCGCTTGGTTGGCGGCGTCGGCGGCGCTGCGCAACGTGTCGGGTGTTGCGGGGGCGGCGGTGAGGCGCTCGGCGACCGTGTCGGCGATGATGGCGCTTGCGACATCGCCATGTCCGCCGCCGCCCATCCCGTCCGCCACGATGGCAATCACGCGACGCGCGCTGCCCTTGGGCAGGATGAGGCGGTGGGCATCCTCCTGGTAGGGCCGGGCGTTTTGGATCGCGGCGGCGGCGGCGAAAACCTTCATGTGCTCATCAAGACGCCCTGGAGGAGAAGGTACGCCGCCGAGGCCACAATCCAGATGGAGGCAAAGAGTTTGAGCCGTTGCGCGCCCAAAAAGCCCGCAAAAAGCTTTGCAAGATACCCGCCGATCAGCGCGCCGGGGATCGCGAAGGCCACCACATCCCACCCGATGCCGGAGGGGCCGCCGATGGTGTCGAGCGCCAAATGATAAATGACGCCGGCAAGCACATAAAGAACGGAGACGGCGACCGCGCAGACGACGGCCGCAATTGTCGCAAAGCCGCGCAAGATCATGTAGATCGCCAAGAATTCGCCGACGCCGACCGAGAAGAACGCCGTAACCGCCCCGCCCACGATGCCAAGGACGACAAGGGCGCGGTTGTCGCCCACTGTGGGGACGCGGCGGATTTTCTTGGGCGCAAAGGGGTCTTTGGCGAGCGTGACCACCAGGAGGACGGCGCCCAGCACGATGGAGAAGAGTTTAAAGGCGGTGAGGAGGAGGCCCTGATCCACCCGCTCGAACAGGACAAGCTGGGTGAGGATGAGGCTGGGGAGGCCGGTTGCCAGCACGATCCCCACAATGCCGAGGAGGGCGTGGGGCTCGATGGCGTCCGAATTCTTGACGACGCGGCCGACGAAGAGCGCGTTCAGCCACACCAGCGCGCCCACCGACATGCCAAAACACTGGATCAAAAAGCTCATGCCCACCGATTGGGGCGGCACGATCCCTTCCACCGAGAAGGCCGGCACGAAAACGACGCCGCCGCCGGTGCCGGTGGAGTTGGCGACGATCGCGCCAAAAATGCCGATGGGGAAAAAGTGCCAGGTTTCGCGCACCGTTTCCGCGTCGGGCGCCGTCACCACCACGAGGGTGATGTAGGCGGTGGCGAGCAAGAGAAGGTGGATGATCGTGTAGCCGCGGACGGTCTTTTTGAGCGCGGCGTCCTGGGGGGTGAGGGGCGTCATTTCATCCGCCCGAGCTGGCCGCCCTTAAATCGCCACCGCAACAGGAAGATTTGCAGGACGCCCAAGACGGCGATGGTGGAGGGCAGGAGGACGAGGCCAAAGTGCGTGGCAAAGGTGAGGAAGCGGTCGAACGAGGCAAAGGCGTTGAAGCCCAGAATGTCATCGAGGCCGGGAATTTCGCCGATCCCGAGCACAATCAAGAATTCGACGATGGAGAAGAAGACTTGGAAGGCGAAGGGCCAGTCATGGTCCCACCGGAAGCCTTGGAGGGCGATGTAAAGCGGGTCGAGCAGGAGGCCGAGGATGAGAATGGCGGCGAGGACGCGGAAGGGGATGTCAAAATCGTCCGCGCCGAGGCCAAAATAGAACAATGAAAACAGGAAGGTGACCGGGAGACCCACAAGCAGCGTCAACAGGATGCGGGTTTGCCAGCGGCCGGCAAGGGTTGGGGTCATCGGGTGTGTCTCTTCATCACGGGCGCGCGCCAGCGCACCATTTGAGCCAACCCGTGGCCGAGCCGAAGGGGCCGATGGCGGAGAGGGATGGCTCGTGGTCGCAAAGGTCATCCACCGCGCGAAGGGCGGCGTATTGGAGGCCCAAAAAACTGTCGACGGGCGCGTAAGGCCCCCCGCCGGCCAGCTGGCCCGACACGTACGCACGTCCAGTGTTGGTGCGAAGGCCGGATACCTCGAACGCGGCGTCAGTCTTCAGGCCTGCGTATTTTTCGGGCGAGCCATCGGGCGCGCGGCCGGTGACGTTGCGTTGCAATCCATAGGTCTCGATGAGATCTGAGAGGAAGGGCGAGCGGGCAAGGTCTGCGATGAGGCCCGTGCAGTCGACCACGAAGTCGGCGTTGATGGATTCAGTCTTGTCCACCGCGCCGGACGCTTTCACCGTGATGTTGACTTGGTCCTCCGCGGGCTGAATATCGCGGATGGAGCCGTAGACTTTGCGATACCACCCGTCCTCTTTGCCGTCTTCGGCGATGGCCTCCCAATCCTTGCGGCTTGCGGTGGTGGTGCCGCCCAGGATGGCAAAGGTGTCGGCGCGCTCATTGTCGGGCATTGTTTCAATGTCGGTGCGCAGGCTGCCGCCCCAGCAGGCCTTTGGCCAGTTGAAGGGCTGGATCTCCACATCGTTAAACACGGGCCGCTGGGCCCTGCGAAAGCGGCTCCCGGTGCCGTGCTTGCGCTCCCCGCGCACGAGGTGGACGATGGTGAGGCCGGGGCAGCTTTTCTTGCGCTCCTCCGCCAGGCGCTGGACGATGCGGGAGGCCACAATCCCCCGCCCGCGGACTGCAACGGTCGCCTTGTTGCGGTCCTTGATGGCGTCATAAATCCACTCATGCGGGTCGTAGGCGTTGACCATGGCGCCCCGGTGGCTCGGATGCCGGGCGATGAACTCGGCAAAGTCGGACACAAAATTCACCGCTGGGTAGCCGACTGCGACGTGGAGGTGTTTGGCAAGGTGCACGCGCTTGGCCGCGCCCGCCTCCATGCCGCGATAAAGGATCGCGTAGCGGCCATCGTCCGTCTTGCGCACGCGCGACACGCGGCTGTGGCGCAGCATGTCGCCCCAGCCGATGCGCTTCATTTCTCTGTCGAGGGAGCGGAACACGTTGCCGGCTTTGGGGACGTACGATTGCGCAAAGGTCGGCTCGCCGAAGACTGCAAACATGTGGCCGATGGAGCCGACGCGCCCGCGCACAACGTCGCGCGCCGCCTCGCGGGTGGCGTAGCCCGGAAAGCCCCACACATTGTCGGGCGTTGAGGCGGAGTTGGAGCGCAGGCGCTCATAGTCGGGGATTTGGGAGTTTTTGCAGTAGCGCTCGTAGTTGGCGTAGCAGGCGCGGTTGTCGCCAAAGACGGCGATTTCGCCCGAGGGAACGCCGTAAACGCGCAGGAAATCGACCCACACGAACGAGCCGATGCCCCCGCCGACGGCCGCGTACGTGCTTTGGGAGGGGCGCTCGCCAAACTGGGAAAGGTCGGCAATGCGCACGGTGGGCGCCTCGAAAAGGCCGCCCACATCGGTGGCGACCACCGGCTCGCTGCCGAAAAATTCGGTGACCGGCTCGGCGCTCGGCGCAATGTCGAAGGTGGTGGCCTGGGCGCCGGTGAGAAGGGTGAGCTCCACCACATCGCCCAACACCAGCGGGACGCGCCCGTCCCAATCGGCCTCTTTGATGGGCTGGCCGCCCAGCGTCGTGCCATTGGTGGAGCCAAGGTCGGCCACGCGAATGCCATCATCGGAAATGGTGATGGTGGCGTGTTTGCGTGACACGCGGGAGGCGGCGACCGTGACCGTGCAGCCATCGCGGCCGATGGAGTAGGCACCGTTTTGGTCGAAGGTGACGCTTTCGCGCGCGCCTTCGCCCGTCAGCGGGCGGACCAAAAGCGTGATCGGAAATTGGGGCCGGGCGACCATTAAAAGCTCCGCGGAATAAAAACTGTGCCGGCGCCCACCAGGCGTGCGCCGCACCAACGGCAATTGGCGTTGAGGTCGGCGCGCTTGTTCAGCCCGCGACACGAAATGTCAGAACATTCGATGGTCTCAATGTCCGGATCGAGGATTTCGATGCGCACCTTGCCGATGTTGATGTGGTCGAGCGGTTCCAGCGCCACGCGATTGTCGCGCATGGGGTGGCGGCGCACGAAAATCTCCGCGTTGTCCGAAAACCGCTCAATGGTCGGGCCGGCGGTGGAGGTGATGGTGAAGAGCGCATCCGCGGGGGGCGCTGCGCCAAAGGGGAGCGTCGCGAATTGTGGCGTGCCGCCGGTGAGCGTACAGGCAAGGCCGGCGTCGGCAAGGTCGATGGCCGCGTCCGCCTTGGGCGCACCGTCCATGGTGATGACGCCGCCGAACGCGCCGCGCACATTCACAAAAAGGCTCTTGCCCACCGAGAGCGTGACGGTGCTCCCGCCGATCACCACCTCCAGCCGCTCGTGGAAGGGGAGGGCGGTGCCCTTGTGGGCGCGCCCGTTCAAGAAGGTGCCGTTGCTGGAGTGATCTTCAAGGAAAAGGGCGCCGTTGCGCTCCATGACGGTCGCATGCTCGCGCGAGGCGCTGGTGTCATCGATGGGGAGCGCGATGGCGCACGAGGGGTCGCGCCCGATCTTGAAGGGCGGGGCAAAGGCGCCGCCGGCAATGCGCGCGCCCGCCGCATCGCGCACCTCAACGGCAACGCGGCTCACGATCGCAACCCAGTCGGTGTCGCCATGGGCGGCCCCTTCCCATTCGTCTTGCCCATCAGCCGCGCTATGACGGCGCGAAAATGTTGCGACATCGTCGCGCCGCATTCAACCGACCGGCCGCGCGAACGTTGTCCGGTGTGACGCAAAGACCAATGGAGAGCGCAGTGCCAAACGATCTTGCCGCGATGGTGGCCGCCTCCCCCTCGGTGGACAGCGTGCACCTTGGTGAGGGCGCGCTTCAGGGGGCGCCGGCGCTGATTGCGCACTATGCGGCAGGCCGGCCGGTGCTTTTGGTGGCGGATGAGAACACAGCCGCCGCAGCCGCTCCGTTGATGGGCGCCTTTCCCGCCCACGTGCTCAAGGGGCGGCCGGCGCCGACGGTGGTGCTCGCCCGCGCCATCGGCGAGGCGCTGGGCGAGGCAATGCCCGTTGCGGTGGGGGCCGGCGTCATCAACGATGTGGTGCGGTTTGCCGCCTTTGAGGCCGGCCGGCCGTTTGTGAGCGTTGCAACGGCGGCGTCCATGGATGGCTATGCGTCGGCCGGCGCCCCGCTCTCGGAGGGCGGCTTTAAGAAGACGCTGCAGTGCTGCGCGCCTGTGGCGATTGTGGCGGACACGGCCGTGATTGCGCGGGCGCCGGCGCGGATGGGCGGCTGGGGCTTTGCCGATGTTGCCGGAAAAATCCCCGCGGGCGGCGATTGGATCTTGGCCGACGGGCTCGGGATTGAGCCGATTGACGATGCGGCCTGGCCGATGGTGCAGGGCAACCTTGCCCGCTGGCTTGCCGATCCTGACGGGATTTTGGCCGGATCGCCCGATGCGCTGGCCGCGCTCACAGAAGGGCTCATCGTGTCCGGCCTTGCCATGGAGCGGCACGGCTCGTCCCGCCCCGCCTCGGGCGCAGACCACCAAATTGCCCACCTTTGGGAGATGGAGGGCCTTGCCCATGGGGGCGAAAAGGTCTCCCACGGCGCGTGCGTTGCCATTGGGACGCTCGCGACCCTTGCGCTCTATGACGCGCTGCTGGCGATGGATTTTGCCACCCTCGACCCTGCGGCGGCGGCCGCACGCGCGCCGACCATGGACGACAAGCGGGCCGAGATCGAGGCGCTGCTTGCCCCATCGCTCGCCGGGCGCGCCCTTGAGGAGACGGCGGCAAAGCACCTTGCGCCGGCAGCGCTCGCCGATCGTCTCAGGGCGTTGAAGGCGGTGTGGCCCGAGCTTCGGGCACGGCTTGAAACGCATTTGCCCCGGCGGGAGGGGGTGGCGGCGATGCTGGCGCGCGCGGGGGCGCCTGTGCGCGCGGCTGAGATTGGCGTCGACCCCGCGCGGCTCCTGAGGACGGTGCGGGCGGCGCGGTATTTGCGGTCGCGGTACACCATCTTGGATTTGCTCACCGAAACCGGGCGGTTTGAGAGGGCGCTGCCAAAGGTTGCCGCCGTTTCATAATTTTGCCTTGCGCTTTCAAGGGAGCGCCCCCAACTCCGCTCTGCCAAACAACACCAAGGCTTCCATCATGACGTTCCAACACAGGCCGCTGGCCCACCCGATTTAGAACGTCTGCCGATCCACCCGGCAGGCCAAAAACCTTGCTGCAGGATCGGAACGATGCACCCGGAAGATATTTCGGCGTTGTCGGGGACTTTGCCTCGCCGCTTGCCGTTTCCCTATTACGCTGACCGGGAAAGCCCGTTTCTTCTGAGCCGCGTGATGCGCGAAGAAGATCGGGTCGCGGACCTTAAGAAAACGCGCCACGCCCGCCTTTTGGAGCGGCCGCTGGTCAAACCTCTCGTGGCGGCGTGCGGCGGCGTCTTGCGCCGTTCCGACGTCCTCTCGGTGGTCCACGCCGACAACGCGCGGGATGAAACTCTGTCGTCCGTGGGGGCGGTGGGGGTGTTGTCCGCGTTCGACCGGCCATGGCACGACTTCGAGCTCAAATTCTCGAGCTGGGGCGTCCATTCGCGCGAGTGGGATCAGCGGCAAATGAGCCGGCCCGGGGGCAACCTTGTGGTGCAGCTCAACTTCCCGTCCGACCATGGGGCGATGATGGGCCGGCACCTTAAGGGGGGCGACCGCAACCACTTTGAGTGCCAGCACCACCCCATTCGCCTGGAGGGACGGCCAACGCTTGCCTGGGCGCGGCTCGACATTGAGGACGATGTCATGCTGATCGAGGAGGTGCAGTGCGACTGGCTGCGGCTTGTGCGCCAGAGCGTGCGCTCGGCCAAGGTGCAGGGGTTTCGGCGCGACCATGAGCGGCTGTCGGCCTATGATGCGGAGCTGTCGGCCGCCTATGGAACGATTTGGCCGCGGGTTGTGATGCTCGCGGTGCTGGCGCTTGGCGTCGACGTCTTTGGCGTGCGCAAAGTCTACATGCACCAGCCCGACACCGGTGCGGCGTTGAAGGGGATTGTGGGCCCGCGCCCGCCCGTCTCCCTCTACACGGCGTTGCCTGAGCGGTTCGGCTTTTCGCCGACCCACAAGCCGCCGGCGTTTTTGAAGAAGCTGCGCAAGCGCGCGCTTGGCAAACTCGCCCGCACGCAAAAGCCGCTCTTCTGGACGCTCAGCCTCTGATCGGGGCGGGTCTTTGCCCGCCCCGACACCCGCCGCCGGTCAGCGGCGCGTCAGCTCAAAAAAGCCACTGCCACAGTAGCCGTTATAGAGCGTGCCGGACGCGCGGCCGGTGCGCGAATCGAGCCGCGCGTTGACGTTTGTCGGGTGGTTGGGGCGGCGGGAAATCCCGTCCCGGTTGATGGTGATTTGGCCGCTCGGCGAAACCCGGCCCGACCAGTTCCGGCCATCGGAGTTGAACGAAATCCGCCCGTTCGAAATGCTTGCGGTGAAGGAATAGTTGTTGAGGCAGGCGCGGTTGGGGCTGCGGCGCCGGCTCTCGGTGTAGCCCCGGCGGCCCGTGTAGGTGCCGTCAAAGGGGTTGATGTTTGCCATCAGACGCCGCGCCTCCTGCGCCACAGAGGGGCAGGTGTTTTGGAAGCGCGAGGCAAAGGCGCTGAGGTCGTTGCGGTCGCGCTTGTTGACGCGGTTGAAGGTCTGCTCGCACTGGCGCTGTTGTTGCGCGGTGCGCTCCAGGGCGTTCAGCTCCTCGGTGATGCGGGTTGCGACCCACGGCGGGGCGGCGCGGTAGGTGCTGCGGCACTCGCGAAAGAGGCGAATGGCGGTGTTGGGCTGGCTTGAAAAATTGCTCGCCCGATCAAGGCATTGCTGAGCGAGCGTGCCGAGCTTGGCCCGCGCCCGCGCCACCTCCGCCGTGCACTGGCTCCCCTCCACAAAACGGGTGAGGGCGCGCGCATCGTTGGCGTTGACGGACGCATACTGCCGCGTGCAGCGGCGGGTGGCGAGCGCAGCCTCCGCTTGGCGCCGTTCGGTGGGGCAGGCCGAGCCGTTTTCGCGCACGAAACGGTTGAGCGCGGCCTCTGTACCGCTTTGCTGCGCGGTCCACAGTTCGCTCGCGCAGTTGGTGCGCGACAGCGACTGGATGGCAACGCGCGTGCGCTCCATCCGCCCATCGTCGAGCACGCTCTCATAGGCATCGCGCAGGGACTTTAAGCCCTCGCGCACCCGGGCGCGCTCCGCATCCGCTGCGTTCACCGAAACGTCGGCGAGCAATTCATCCACCGAGCGGCGCATGAGGTTGGTGGCGGCCTCCGTCTCGCCCGCGCACTCGTTGCGGCCGAGGAGGAAGCGGGCGTTGGCGTTGTGGTCGACGGGGCGGCGGCTTGTGATGGTGTCAAAGTCGGCGGTGCAGGCCACGCGGTCGGCCCGGGCGCGAAGGTTGCGAACAGCGTCCGCCGGGCAGGCGGAGAGGGCGCCCGCAACGGCGCGAAGCTCACCCGCGCTCGTCATATCGGCCGCATCCGCGGCAATTGCGCGGCAAAGGGTGGTGAGGGCGGCGGTGAAGCGCGGCTCTTGCGCCTCGGCACAGCTGGCGTTTGCGCTGCGATAGGCGGTGAGCGGGGTGAGCGTGCGCCCCTCCCGCGCGGTGCGCTGGGCGTTTGCAAAGCCGGTCGCACAGGCGCGCTGCACCGGGTCCACCATGCAGCCTTCCGCCGACGGGTCGGCAAGGCACTGGCACGCGAGCGAGTTGCGATCGGCGGACGCAATGCACGCGCCAATGTTTTCGTTGCGGGGGCATTGGGCCGTGTGCGCCGAGAGCAGACTGTTGCGCAGCGCGGAATCCGCCGGTGCCAAATATTCCAAAAACACCGCCTCGCGGGCGCGGCACCGTGCGGCGCGCATCTCCATTTCGTCGCTGAGCGCGACGAGTTTTGCGAACTCCACCGGGTAGGTGCGCGCGCAGTTGAGCGTGCCGCACCGGCGCAGGAGGCGGCGCAAATGCCGCCCTTCGCCGGGCAGCGGATCGGTGGCCGACGCGCTCTCCCGGGTGAGGAGGAAGGCTTCCAGCTCAATCCCGATGCGGCGGTGCGCATCCTCATGCCACGGCGCAACGCCGACCGCGCTGCGGGAGAGGGACGCCAGCACCACGGGCGCATTGCCCGGAAGGCCAAGTTCTGGCGTTTGGGTGACCGTGTTGCCCCGGGTGCGGCGGATGTGATCGCCCACCTTCTGGCGCACATAGGTCTCGGCCTCTTCGGCAGAGACCTCTTTGTCACCATCGGTGTCGGCGTGGCCATAAAGCGCTTCGGCCAGGAAGTGGGTGAAGACGCCGCGGCCGTTGTCGCCCAAATTGTCGTCCCAGTAGGCGGCCTCGCTGGAGCCGGCCGCGGCAAACATTGTGAAGCCGCTGGTGTCGGCGCTGGCCTCCATCAAGACGGGCGCGCTGGTGGGGAGCGCCATGCTGTCGGGGATGAGCGAACCTTCGCTGTGCTGGCCGGAGAAGCAGCTCTCCAGCCAAATGGTCACCTTGCCGTTGGGGAAGGCGGCGGCCTTTTCGGTCGCAACGTCGGCCTGAAAGTCGGCGTAGGAGTAGCCGGTGCGGCTGAGCGCAGAGGGCTCGGTGTCGATGCCCAGAAGGTAACCGTCGGAGCAAAGGTGCGGCTGGGCGGGCGAGCAGTTGGCATCGCCGAACATTTGCCGCGAACCGTGGCCCACATAATAGATGTAAAGTTCAGCATCGTCATGGTCGGCGCGGATCAGGTCGCGCAGCGCGGACCGCTTGTCGGACGTGGTGCGGAAGATGAGTTCCAGCGCGGTTTTGGTCCGGTCGCGGAAGGTGAGGATGTTGCGCTGGGGGACGCCCAGCACATCACGGAACACACCCTCCATGATCGCAATATTTTCATCCACATGCTCAACATCGGCCACATTGATGTAGCTGCCGTTGCCCACAATAATGGCGTATCGATTGGGGATTGGGTCGGCGGCGGCATGGGCATTGCTTTCCCACGCGAGCTGCAACACGGCGAGCGCCAGAACGGCTTTGAAAACGGTCCACCCACGCATCATCGAGACCACCCCAAACAATTTTAAGTGCGAACGATCAATCGCGCATAACGCCTTTGACGGCCCACAAGTGGGCCGCTACGCCTCATCGCGCGAACGTCAAACAGACAATGGACACGCGAGAGTGAAATCTTACGGGAAGGTCGGGGGTTCGACAATGTCGCGCTTCACTTGGGTGCCTGTTTTGTGCGCAACAGCACTCCTGCTCGCTGGCTGCCAAAGCGCTGGCATCGTGGGCGTTTCAGCGCCAGCGGCGTCAAGTTGCCTCGACCCGTCGGGCGTCGCCGATCCTGACATTCGCCGCGCGTCGGCCCGCATTTCAGCCGCCAACCACTGCGTCACCACCCGCGCCTTCACCGCCGGCGGGCGCACCTGGACCGTCTTTGACATCGACAGCCGGCGGCGCGGCCCCCTCCACGTGGGGCCCCATGATGATGAAAACGCCTCGCTCCCCATCGCGCTTTATGCGCTCGACCGGCTCGGCGGGCGCGCGGTGGTGGTGGAGGCGGGCGATCGCCGCTTTTTCCAGGGCGTTGACCCGAACCGGCATTTTTCCAACGGCCGGGCGAGCGCGGCCCGCTGCGCCGGCGGCGCCCCTGACCCGGCCTTTGCGGGCAACATGCTAAAAGGCGGCGGGCGCCCCATCATCGCCTACCACACCAACGACAACGGCTATGCCGGCGGCGGCGGATCGGGCACCATCTCAATCCGGCGGGCAACGGCAACCTTAAAACCCTTCCCGGCGCGGGGGGATGAGGACAATCTCATCCTGGTCGCCGGCCGGTCCGAGACGCCGGGCGGCGGGACACGGCGCACCATCGATGCGCTGAATGCGGCCGGCGTCCACGTGGTTTATGAGGTGGTGAGCGCGGCGCGGGACGATTGCTCGCTCTCCAATCATCTCATCCTCGGCGGCGGCCCGCGCTACTTTAACATTGAGGTGCAGCACGGCGCCGTGTCCGCGGGTGAGCGCATGGTGGATGCCCTCCAAGGGGTGTTGTGAGTGCGCGGGCGCTATTGGTCGGACGATGCGGCCAAAACCTTTGCCGCCCAGTTTGACGACGGCGTCTATTCGTCCGCCTTTCGCGACCGGGTGGCCGATGCGCTGATCCGCGGCTGGCCGCCCAACCGCGACAAGCCCCTTTGGAGCCTTGTCTACACCACCGCCGCTCTCGCCGATGGCGCCCGCCTTGCCGGCCGCACGCGCGAGGCGGACGGTTTTTTGGCCCTGCGCCCCGACACACCGGCGCTCTCCGCCTTCCTGCGCCAGCTTGCCGACGCGCGGCCCGACCATGCGACGCCCCACGAGGGCGCCATCATGCTGACGCTGCCCGATGGCCGGCTGAAGGTGGACCGCCATCGGCTCCATGTCTTGCGCAAAATCACGGAGTTTTTGTGCGCGGCCGAGGAGGGGGCGCTCGCCGGCGATGTCCTCTCGATCTTGCGCGATGTGGCAGCGGCGGGCCTGTCGGACGGCGCGCTGTTGCGCGAGCGCTCCAACACCCTCGCGCGGCTGTTTTACGCCTACCGCGCAAAACACTTTGTGGAGGGGCGCGCAAACTCCGCCTTTGACCTGGTGCGGCGCGTGATGGCGGCGGCCGACCACCGCGATGTTCATGATGCCGACCTCCTCGCCGTGTGGGATGCGGGGGTCGAGAGCGGGCTTTTGCGCACTTACCGCGCCGCCGTCACCGCCGCGGTCGCCTTCATGGCCGAGCGGGACGAGCTTTTGTCCCGCCGCAGCGTTGAGGGGGCCGCGTCCTACGATGAGCCGGCGCGGCAAAACACCATTGGCGCGGCGGTGGAGGCCGCCCACGCGCTGTCGGCCGATGCGGGGGAGACGGGGACGCTCGACCTTGAGGCGATCGGCGCGTCGTCCATGCGGTTTTTCACCAAACAAGAGCTTAGCGCCATCGGGCTTTATCTGAGCGCGCTTGCCGGGGTGGAGCGCTTGCCCCGGACGCTCGCGCGGCTTCAAGCGTTCCACCCGATCCAGTCTGGGCTCTCCACCTACTTGCGAAAGGGAATTGGCGCCCCCATCGCGGCGCGCGTGACGTGTGAGGAGGCCATGGGGTATTTGGCGCAAATGGACATGACCGACGCGTTGGCGGCCAAGACGCAGATGTGGCTTGACGCGGCCGCGGCCCTTCTCGTCCCCCCGGCGGATGATGGGGTGGTGAGCTTTGCGCAGGCGCGGGGGGAGCGGATGCTCGCCCGCTCCCGCGCCAAGGGCCTGCAGCGCCCCCGCGCAGTGCTTGCGGAAGAGATGCGCGACAGCGTTCAAGCGCTCACCGCCCTTGCCGCGCAGCTTGCCGCCGTGCGCGGCGCCCTCGGGGCGATCCCCGCGCCAGACGCTGCCTTTTGCGAAGACCGTGCGCTGTTTTCCGAGCGCTTTTCCGCCATCTACCTCAACGCGGAGGCGGACGATGATGGCCTCTGACGACCCCTTGAGGGACGGATTTGTGGACCGCCTGGCGGCATCGACCCTCTCCGCGTCCGACGCGCCCGGCGGCCTCTCCACCGCCGCAGCGCTCGCCAAAATTCGCGCCGACGACCTTGGCGACGTGGTGCCGGTGGGGCTCTTGCGCCTTTATCGCGCGGTGCGGGCGGCGGAGGCCCTTGGCCATTCGCCGGCCGCCCGGGCAGCGGCCAGCGATGAGACGATGACCCGCGCCGTCGGCCCCTATGCGGTGACGGTGACGATTGCGGGCACCGTCGCCATCATTTTGGTGGCGCTCGGCGGGGCGCCCGAACCCTCGCGCCTAGAAGTTTTGACGCAGGCCGGTGAGCGGCTCGCTGTGCCGCTCGAGGCGGCCGCCGGCGGAGAGAGCGAAACGCTCATCCCCGCCGCGAAAGACGCGCGCAGCCGGCGCATGCTCACCGACCCCACCGCGAGCTTTTACTTGTTTTAGTGCGCTGATCTGCACCCTCTTGTTAGTTCGCGTGGACCTGCACACTCTTGTTATTGCGCGTGGACCTGCACGCTCTTGTTATTGCGCGTGGACCTGCACGCTCTTGTTATTGCGCGTGGACCTGCACGCTCTTGTTATTGCGCGTGGACCTGCACGCGTTCGCCAATGTCGTTCATGATGGCGCGGAGGTGATCGTAGTCGGGGTGGCGCACGCGAACCCACGCGTTGGCCATATAGCCGGCCTCAACGCCTTGGGTGGCGGTGCCGGGGTCGGGGAAATGGTGCTGGACGATGTTGTCGCCGTATTGTTGGAAGACGCCGTCCGCGCCGCTGTAGCCGGAGATTGTGCCGTCCTTGTCGGGGCGCAGCGCGATGATGCCGCAGGAGAATTCGCGGGAGGGGGCACGGTCGGTGCGGTGGTGGCAGACGGCGAGCGCCCACTCGCGGTAAAGGTCGAAGGTGTTGGCGTGGCAGTAGGAATCCCACTGGCCAACGCCGGGCGGGCGGCAGCCGATCTCTGAGAATTTGAGGCCTTTTGGGCCGAAAAACCACTCCATGTGGGTGGCGGCCGTCCAGATGCCGAGGGCGTCCACCACGCGGCGACCCATCTCGCGCACGTCCTCGTAGGCCTCAGAGTCCATGCGGTTGGTGGCGATGATTTGGGGCGAGATCCAGCGCGTGCGCATCGCCTCCAAGACGTTGGGGAAGTAATGGCTGATGAAATCGTGGTGGATCCGGCCTTCCACGGTCAGCGTGTCATAGAACCCTTCGTGGCCCTCGATGAATTCTTCGATCGCGACGGGGGCGCCATCGGCAAGCCCGCATTCGCCGCCAACGGCCTCCAGCTCGCCAGGATTGTTGGCGCGAAAGGTGCCCTTTGCGCCGGCGGCCGCCCGGGGTTTGAGGATCACCGGGTAGCCAAAGGTCTTGGCAAAGTCGCGCGCCTCTTCCATGGAGGTGATGCCGGCGGAGGCGGCGGTGGGGACGCCCGCCTGGCGCAACACCTCTTTCATGGCCACCTTGTCGCGGCACAGGTACGCGGTGCGGGAGGTGATGCCGGGAATGTGGGTGCGCTCGCGAACGTGGGCGGCGGGCAGGATGTGGGCCTCAACGGTCGCCTCCAGCCGGTCCACCCAAAAATTTTTCTGCGCCTCGCGGACGGCCCACTCGAGGGCACCCTCGTCGGTGACGGAGGCGATCTGTTGGTAGCCGGACAGCCAACCGCGCACGTCAGCATCCAGCCACTCGTAGGGGCGCTCGCCGACGCCGTAGACGTTTGCGCCAATGGCCTTCAGCGCCCGCACGAACTCGCGCTGGTTGCTGGGGAAGGCGGGTTCGATGAGAAGGATGTTCACAAGAAAACTTTCGCGTCCTCAATCAGTGGTGCGAAGGGTGGTGGGTTGCATCGGCGTAGCCGCGGGCGCGCGCATAAAGCATCCGCTGGTGGCGCGTCAAAAGCGGGGCGGTCTTGAGATGTGCGTTGAGGTGGACCGCGCGCAGCTGCGCCTCGATCCGCGCCGCTTTCTGGGTGGCGGCGGACACGGCGCTTGGCTGGGCATCACCGTCGAACAAATCGTCGAGGGACACCTCCGCGGCGATCAGCGCTTCACCGAGGGGGATCGCCTTGGCCAGCATCCCCTGGCGAATGGCGCGCACATCTTCCACCACATCCGGCGAAAGGCGCAGCGTTTGGGCAAGCTCCAAAACGTGAAGGGGTCCCGGCCAGCCGTTCAATTCGGCACTCAGCGCATAGCCCAGACCCTCGCCCCGGCGAAGTGCCTCGATCCGCGATGCGGGAAGCGCGGCAATGGCTTGTTCGTGGGCTCCGGCGTAGGGGGCGGTCTCCTGCGCGCACGCGCCCGCGGCGGACCATGCCAACAACGCGGCGATGATGATCAGCTTCATTGTGTCCCCCTTTGCGCCGGCGCCGCTCACCGCGTCAGCTCGTCAAGATAAAGTGGAAGCATTTTGCGCCATGTGGGCCAGTCATGGTCCCACTCGGGGCCCCACGGGTCGATGCGGTTGGGGACGCCCTTTGCGCCAAGGACGCCGCCAAGGCGCCAGGCTTCGTCCGGATTTTCCCAACGGCCCTGACCGTAGGCCATCAAAATGAAGCGGCTGCGGAGCTTGTCGAGGAGCGGGCCATCAAGGTTGGGCACGAAGGCGAGGGGGGAGGCGAAGTAAAAATCGCCGACGCCGCGGAAGCCGAGCAAGGTTTCAAGGTCGTAGGTGCCGCTCATGCCGATGGCGGCTTTGAACGCCCATGGGTAGCGGCAGGTGACCGCGGTTGCCTTGAAGGCGCCGATGGAGGCGCCGGCGGCGATGACTTCGATTTCATCGGAATGGCAGTCATTGCGGATGGCGGGGACGACCTCGTGGGCGATAAATTCTTCAAACCCGTTGAGGAGCCAGCAGCGGTGTTCTTCAGAGCCCCATTTGGCCGCGAGGGCGCGGCCGGCGATGGAGTCGATCGAATAGACCTTGATGCGCCCCGCATCGATGAGCGGCGCCAGTGCGCCAATCATGTGCATGCGTTCCACCTCTTCCGCATCGCCGCCAGCGGTGGGGAAGAGGAGCACCGGCTGCCCGTAATGCCCCCAGCGAACCAGGTTGATGTGGTGGTCGACCCGGGGGGAATACCAGCTAGAAGCCGTCTTTGTCGCCATGCTTGCCTTCTTGTTCGCGCCAGAGTTGGACGCGATCGAAGAACAGCTCTGTGAATTCTTCGATCTCGTGTTTGGGGAAGAGCGCGGTTACCTTCTGGCGCACCGCATCCTTGAATTTTGCACTGCCGAAGAATTCGTACGCCAACTCGTCCAGATGCGGCAGATGGGTTTGGCAAAACTCGCGGAACCGCTCGGTCTCGTAGCGCTCGTGGGCAATCTTTGCGTATTCGGCCAGGCGCTCGTGGAGCGGCAAGTCCTGGTCGGCGATCGCGATATATGGGTCCCAGTCGAGGGTTTTGCGCATCGGCCGGTCGGTGGCCCCGTTGAACAGCGACCAGCGAAGGTTCGCTTTGATGAGCCACGGGAAGTGGTAGTGCAGGCTCGTCACCTGGCTGTCGGGGCAGGCGTTGGCAAAGTCGATCGGGTGCCAGGTGCCCTGGCGCAGCAGCGCCTCGCAAGAGTTAAAATCCCAGCCGAAGAAGGTGTTGATGGTGGCTGTGGTTTGCTCAAGCACCTTTGCGTCGTCATCGGACAGGAAGTCGATGTCCATGCGGTAACGGTCGTGGAGCGGGGCGGTCGGATCGTAATTCACCTCTCGAAATTGTGGGCCGAGGCCGACGCAGCGCACAAATTTTTCGTAGGGCAGGACGGCGGCCTGGAGGTTCATGACCTCGGTGCCGGACTCGTCGTAGGCCTTTTGGATGTCGGCGGCGTTGTTGATTTTTGAAACGCCCTTCCACCCACCACCGTGGTACGGCTTCATGAAGAAGGGGTAACCGATTTTGTCGCCAATCTCGCCAAGATCAAACATCTTTGCGTATTGGCGGAGCGTCGCCTCAAGGTCGTCCGTCACATCGTAGGACTTGGGCGGCAGCATCCACGTTTCTGGAATGGGAAGGCCGAGCCGCATCATCGCCACATACGATGTGTGCTTCTCGTTGGATTGCAGCGACCAGGGGTTGTTGTAAACGTAAAGGTCGTTGAGGACGATTGCCTTTTTGATCCACTCGCGACTGGTGGAATACCAGTGGGTCAGCCGGTCAATCACAACGTCATACTTGACCGGCTGGGCGAGGGAAAACGGCTCGATGGTGACGCGCTCGGTGTGGAAGTCGAGGCGTTTGCCGTCCACCTCAATGTCGAGCTTCAACTCGTTGAACAGGTGCTCGAAGCAAATGGGCCAACAAATGTCGGCCCCCAGCGACAAGCCAATCTCGATCGTCCGATCCGCCAAAAGACCCTCCCTTGCGGTAACGCCCCCGCAAGGGGCCGCGCATCCTTGAGTTAACGCAAATCAATCGTTTCGGTTCAGCACCCACATCAGCCCATCGCGCAGCTGGTCGCGCCAGTTGTGCCAATGGTGCCCGTCCCACGACGAGCGGAAGGAGACCTTGGCGCCTTTGCGCTCCAAGAAGCCGGCGAGGGACTTGTTTTGGTCCGCCAGCCCCTCCAGCTCGCCGGTGGACACAAAAGCGCGAACCCCGTCAAACGTTGCCTGCCGCTCGGCGGCGCGCACAAAGCGGGCGACCCGGTGAAACACAGGGTGCGCCCGGTTGCGCAGCGTCTTCTCATCCAGAATGAATGAGCCGGATTTCAACACCAGCCCGCCAAAACAGCCCGGGAAGCGCACCGCCGTTGACAAGGACGCCACCGCCCCAAGGCTTGCGCCCAGGAGCGCGCGGTCCTTGGCGCGGGCGGAGAGGGCAAGGCGCGATTGCAGCGCCGGCAACAGCTCCTTCACCACATAGCGCGCATGGCGCCGGCCCCGCGGGTATTCACCCATTCGGTCAAGGCTTTGGATGAGCGCCACCACGCACGGCGGGATGTCGCCAGCGGCAATCAAGTTGTCGAGCGAGGTTGCAAGGTGCGCGTAGGTGACGAAATCGTCCCCATCGTGGATGATGACGAGGGGGTAGGCGTTCTCTGCGTTGTAGTTCGGCGGCAAATACACCTGCTCGCGGCGGATTTCTTGGAACACGTCGCTTTTGACGTCAAACGGATCAATGCGGCCTTTGGGGTTGCCTTTGTCTTCGGTCCAGTGGGGGCGGGCGTAGCCGTAGGTGCAGCAGACGGAGTTGTCACCGAAGGGATCGGCGGCGGTGACGGGGTTTTGGCCGTCAAGGTGCCACTCTTCGTGCCCGCCGCGGTGGAGGGCAAGCTTATATTCAAAGCGCCCGCCGTCCTTCACGTCCATGCGCATCAGCCAAAGGTCCGTGCCAGGGACGCGGTGGAATGGCTCACGGTCGATGCCAGCGTGGATCCAGCGCACAAGCTCCACCCGCTCCGCCTCGCCGCGAAAGGCGAAGAGCGCGACGCCAGGCTCCACAAGCGGAAAGGTGTGATCGGCCAGGAACGCGTCGATGGCTTCTTGGGTGGGGAGGCCATCAGCCAGCAAGGCGGCCGCATCCGGGTGCAGGCGGCCGTTGATGGCGAAGGCCGCCGCGGACGCACCGGGGATCTCGGTATGGATCGTCATGGCACGGCCTCCGTTCGGGTTGCACTGCAACAATGGCACAGTCTGCCCGTGCACGCTGTTGCGGACGGCGCACATGGCCCCGCTCTCCACGCCACACAACCCATGAAAGGAGTTCCCTCCTATGCGGCGACGTCCTCCCGGGAGAAATTTTGCGTCTCTTCCACCAGCCAATCGACCACTTTGACCTGGGCCTCCCGCTCGGTCGCGCCGCCCGCCACCGCCTCATGGAAGATGGCAAGCTGCTTGTCGGCGCTGGTGCCGCGCTTGGCGATGGTTTTGGCGTGTTCGATCTCGGCAAGGCAGTCGAGCCCCACCGCGCTGTCATGCAACAACTCGGTGAGCTCGGCGATCAGATCGGCAAACGGCTTCGTGCGCTTTTGGCCAAAGTCGCCCATCTCCGCCTCGACGCCATAGCGCTGGGCGCGCCACTTGTTCTCCAGGATGAGGATGCGCCGATAGTGCCGCCAGCGCTGGTTGTTTTTGCGAAGGTTGAGCAAAAACGCCAGGATCGATTGGTAAAGCGCTGCGATGGTGAGCCCGTCTTCAAGCCGCGTACAGATGTCACAAATGCGAAGCTCAAGGGTTGGGTGGCGGTTGGAGGGACGAAGATCCCACCAAATCTTTGATGGGTCCGTGACCATGCCTGTGGACGACAGGTCATCCAGCATTTCGGTCCAGTCGTTCCAGCTCTCAAAGATCTCTGGGAGGCCGGAGCGGGGAAGGTCGCCAATGATGATGGGGCGGAAGGCTTTGAGCCCGGTGTCAAACCCCTCCCAGAATGGCGAGGATGTCGACAGCGCCAGAAGGTGCGGCATGAAATAGCTGACCTGGCTCATGAGATCGACGCGCAGGTTCTTGTCCACAATGCCGGCGTGGACGTGCATGCCACAGATGGACATGCGGCGGGCAAGGCTGCGGTGCTCGGCGCCCAGGATGCGGTAGCGGTCAAGGTCGACGGGCTGCTGCTCGTGCCAGTGGGCCCAGGGGTGCGTGGAAGCGGCAATCATTTTGAGGCCGTGCTCTTCGGCCGCGCCCGCAATGGCCGTGCGCAGCGCCTGCATTTCTTTCCGCGCTTCGCCCACCGTGCGGCAGACGCCTGTCCCAATCTCCACCTGGCTTTGCAAGAATTCGTGGGTGACCTTCGGGCCCAGAATCTCCTTGCAGCGGACCATGAATTCCGACGGCTGGCGGGTGACAAGGGCGCGGGTGTCTGGATCGATGAGGAGGTATTCTTCCTCCATCCCGATGGTGATGTCCTCGCCCATGGCCGGCATCGCAACCTCCTTTCGCGCAGATGGGATGCAATCCTTTCCATTGTTGCGCCAAAGCGCAATGGTCGGATGCTTGTCACAGCGCGCCGGCCGTGGCTTTGGTTCCGGCAAGGGGGACGCAGCCATGGAATTGACGTTTTACACCAACCCCATGTCCCGCGGCCGCATTGTCCGCTGGATGCTGGAGGAGGTGGGCGCGCCTTACGAGACCGTGCTTGTGGGCTATGGCCCCACCATGAAGGCGCCGGATTACCTTGCGATCAACCCCATGGGGAAGGTGCCGGCGCTGCGCCACGGGCCCCACGTGGTGACCGAGGGCGCGGCCATCTGCGCCTACCTTGCCGATGCCTTCCCCGAGGCGGGCCTTGCGCCGTCCTCTGGCGCGCGGGCGGACTATTATCGCTGGCTCTTCTTCGGCGCGGGGCCCATTGAGGCGGCGGTGACGGCCAAGGGCATCAACCTTGAGCCGCCCGCCGAAAAGGCGCCCCAGGTGGGCTTTGGCACCACGGATCTGACATTTGGCACCCTTGCCGATGCGGTGGCGGCGCGCGAGTGGCTGGGGGGCGACGCCTTTTCTGCCGCCGATGTATATTGCGCAAGCCAAGTCATGTGGGGGCTGCACTTTGGATTGATGCCAAAGCTTGCGCCGCTGGAGGCCTATGTGGCGCGGGCAACGGCGCGCCCCGCCTTTGCCCGCGCGGCCGAAAAGGACGATGCGGCCGCCAAAACGATGCCGACGCCCGGCAGCGATTGATGGAGCGTCTCACCCGCCAGCTCGACCTTTATTGTGAGCGGTTGGGCCCAGAGTTTTGGGCCGAACCGTTCAACGCCATCACCAATGGCGCGTTTATTTTGGCCGCCATCACCGGCTATCTTTATGCAGATCGCAAAAACGCGGTGGATTGGCCGATCGCCGTCCTCGTCATCATCACGACTGCGGTGGGGATTGGCTCGTTCCTCTTCCACACCTTTGCGACCGTGTGGGCCGTCATTGCCGATGTTGTGCCGATCCAGCTTTTTATTGTGTTTTACTTCGTGTTCGCGATGCGTCGCTTTGCGGGGCTCCCGTGGTGGGGCTGCGCGCTTGCAACAGTTGCGTTCATGGCGTTTTCCGTCGTCGGCGGCGGCGTCCTTGGGGACCTCTTTGGCGACCGGCTGAACGGGTCGGAGGGGTATCTCCCGCCGCTTTTGGGCCTTTTGGTGGTGGGCGGCATTTTGGTGATGGCGGGGCGCACGGGGGCCGGCTTTTCGCTTTTGACGGCGGCGATCATCTTTGCCGTTTCGCTCACCTTCCGCACGGTGGACATGGCGGTGTGCGACGCCTTCCCCCTCGGCACACACTTTTTGTGGCACGCGCTGAACGGGCTGTTGCTCGGCTTTTTGATTGTGGCGATGGCAGCGTTTGGCCGGCCGCGCGGGCGGGCCGCCGCCGCCGACTGAGATCACGAAACCGTGTGGCCGCGGTTCATGTGTCTGTACCGCGGCTGAACGGGCTCTGTGGGCTGCACTCTGGGGTTGTGTGAGGGCGATGAAGCGCCCCGCACAACACCTTGATGCGAAAGGCCTCCCATGATCCGTCTTGCCACAGCTGCCGCCGTCATCGCCGCAACGCTCGTCCACGCCCCGGTCGCCCATGCGAACGCGGCATGCCTTACGGCCCGCACCGCCGAACACGTCATCGACCGCAACGCCAAGGGTTTTATGCGCGCCTATCCGATGTCGAGCCTTTGCGCGATCCTTGGTGCGGGCGGGGCGCTGGCAGCCTTCAACAGCGAGGCGGAACAGCTTGAGCGCCAGCTTGGTGCGGCCGCCGCGGTGGGATGCGCCTTCTACTGTGCGTTCTCATCGGATGCGGCGTGCGGGCATGCGGCAAAGCGCCTTGTGGGCTACGTCACCCAGTCAAAGGGCGCGGAGGCGGCGCGCAAGCGGATCTGCCGGACCTAAGCCGCCCCGGCGATCCCCAAAAAGTCGTCGGCCTTGAGGCTTGCGCCGCCCACCAGCGCGCCGCCAACCTCGGGAACGGACAAAAGCTCGGCCGCATTGCTGGGCTTCACGCTGCCGCCATAAAGAATGGGGACGGCGGCGGCCGGAAAACGCTCGGCGAGGAAAATGCGGATGGCGGCGTGCATTGTCGCCACATCATCGGTGGAGGGCACGCGCCCGGTGCCAATGGCCCAAACCGGCTCATAGGCCACCACAAGGGTCTCTGGCGACAGCGTCTCGGGCAGCGAGCCGGCAAGTTGCGTGGTCACCACCGAAATGGCGTTCCCCGCATCGCGCTCCGCCTCGGTTTCGCCCACGCACACAATGGGGGTGAGGCCGGCGCGCTGGGCGGCCACCGCTTTTTCGGCGACCAGCGCATCAGTTTCGCCATGGTCGGTGCGCCGCTCAGAGTGGCCGACGATGATGTGGGTCGCGCCGCATGCGGCCAGCATTTCGGCCGAAAGATCGCCGGTGTGGGCGCCCTTTGGGGCGGGATGACAATCTTGTGCGCCCACCGTGAGCGCGGCGCCCGCCGCCTTTTGCGCAAAGGCCATCAACAACACGGCCGGCGGGCACACGATGAGCGACACGCCTTCTGGCGCGGGTGCGGCGATCATTTTGGAAAACTCCTCCATCGCGGCGGGGTCGCCATTCATCTTCCAGTTTCCGGCAATGATCATCGCGGGGCCTTTGCAATTGTCGCGCAAGTTTGGCAGTTGGGAGCGCGGGTCGATGACCGCAGTAGCCCCAATTGTCCGGCCTGGCGAGACCCTCGCCACGCCCAACCAAAGACGTGCGTGCCATGCTGAATTCGCTGCGAAAAGGCTCTAAGGGGATCCTGGCCAAACTCCTTATCGCGCTCTTGGTCTTCGCGTTCGCCATTTGGGGCATCTCTGACTTTGTGAACCAGGTGGACCCGTCCGAGGTCGCGCGGGCCGGCGACACGCCCGTCTCCTCGCGCGAGTTTGACCGCGTCTATCGCCAGGCGCTGGGCAACACGAGCCGGCAGATGGGCCGAGGCCTCACCCCCCAGGAGGCGCAGGCCGTCGGCCTGCCGCGCCAGGTACTCTCCCAGCTTGTGACCGAAGCCTTCCAGGTGGACGCTGCGCGCGACCTTGGCGTTGACCTTTCCGACGAGGCGCTGGCGGAGCGCATCCGCACCCAGCCCGCCTTTGCCGCCCCCAACGGCACGTTTGACCGCATCCGCTTTGACCAGCTCCTGGCCGACAACCGCTATTCCGAGGCCGAATTCATCGAGATCCAGCGTGACGCCGCCCGGCAAGAAATCTTGGTGGGCTCGCTGCTCGGCGGGTTCGACGCCCCAAAAATTTACCTGGAAGCCTTCAACCGCTACCAGAACCAGACCCGGCGCGTGCGCCACATGACGCTGACCGACGCCGCGCTCGGCCCCATCGAGGACCCGTCGGAGGATGATCTTCGCGCCTACTACGACGCGAACAAAGCCATCTTCCGCGCCCCAGAGTACCGCACCTTTGGCGTCGTCTCCCTCTCCGCCGATGCGCTCGCCGACCCTGCCGCAGTGAGCGATGATGCGATCCGCCGCGCCTACGACGCGCCCGGCGCCTATGGCGACCCCGAGCGGCGGGGCGTTCAACAAATCATCATGGATGACGCCGCAGCCGCCGAAGCGGCGGCCGAGCGCGTGAACGCCGGCACCCCCTTTGAGACCGTCCTCACCGATCTCTCCCGCACCTTTGCCGACGTTGACCTTGGGGCTGTCACTCGCGACGAGGTCTTGGATCCCGCCGTTGCGGAGGCCGCGTTCTCCATGGAGGCGGGCCGTGCGGCGGCGGTGGACGGCCGCTTTGGCGCGATCCTCGTCCACGTCAGCGAAGTGACGCCGGCCGGGAAGCGCCCCTTTGAAGAGGTGGCGGACGAAATCCGCACGACGCTTGCCCAAGAGGATGCCCAGGGCGAGCTGCGCAACATCTTTAACGAGGTGGAGGATGCCGTCGCGGGCGGCGCGCAGGTGTCTGAAATTGCCGAGCGTTTTGACCTCCCAAGCCGCAGTGTCGAGAAGATCTCCGAGGCTGGCGGCCTTGCGAGCGGCACAACGCCCGAGCCGCCGGTGGAGGGCGCCCTCATCACCGCCGCCTACCAGCAAAGCGTTGGCGATGATGCCGAGCCCGTGGAGGTTGGCGAGACCACCCACTGGGTGCAGCTGACAGACATCACCGAGGCCGCCGACCGGCCCTATGAGGAGGTGGCGGACGCAGTGCTCCTCGCCTGGGTGGAGAGCGAAAAGGTCTCCCGGCTTGGCGCGCTCGCCGAAGAGGCGCTTTCAAAGATCGACAATGGCGTGCCGATGGCCGAGGTCGCGCAGCAGTATGGCGTGAGCGTTGGGGAGACCGAACCCTTCTCCCAAGGGGCGATCACCACCGAACTGCCCCAGCCGGTGCCCGCCGCCGCCTTTGAGGGGCCGCGGGGCCACACGGCAAGCGTCATTGCCGAAAATGGCGACCACGTGATCATCAAGGTGACGGAGGTCGCCGAGCCCGCCTTCTTTGAGGCGGACGCGGACCTTCAGCAGGCGCGCAGCGTCCTCAATCGGGGCATTGCGGATGGGCTCCTTTATGAGTTTGTGAACGCCTGGCAGGCCGAGCACGGCGCAACGGTGAACCAGCCCGTGATCGACCAGTTGATCGGCCTCACGCCGTATCCTGGCCAACACCGCGGCATGTGAGGCGGCGGACGGGACGATGACTGCTCTCAAATCGCTGATTGCGAAGGCCGCCGACGGCGCGCGCCTCTCGCGCGAGGAAGCGGCCGAGGCTTTTGGCATCTTGATGTCAGGCGATGCGACGCCGGCCCAAATCGGCGGGCTGTTGATGGCGATGCGCGTGCGCGGTGAAACGGTGGACGAAATTGCCGGCGCCGTTGCCGTGATGCGCGAAAAGATGACGCCCGTGATCGCCCCGCCCGGCGCCATCGACATTGTGGGCACCGGCGGCGACAATTCCGGGAGCTACAACGTCTCCACCTGCGCGGCCTTCATCGTGGCGGGCTCCGGCGTCCCGATCGCAAAGCATGGCAACCGCGCGCTGTCATCCCGCTCGGGCGCGGCCGACACTTTGGCGGCCCTTGGCGTGCGCATTGACCTTTCGCCCATCGGCATTGCGGCGTGCATCGAAAAGGCCGGCATCGGCTTCATGTTTGCCCCCGCCCACCACGCGGCGATGAAGCATGTGGGCCCCGCGCGGGTCGAGCTTGGCACGCGCACCATCTTCAACCTCCTTGGCCCGCTCTCCAACCCCGCCGGCGTGTCCCGCCAGCTGGTGGGCGTCTTTGCCGATGCGTGGGTGCGCCCCCTTGCCGAGGTGCTGGCAACGCTGGGGACCGAGCGCGCCGCCATCGTCCACGGCAGCGATGGGCTCGATGAGATCACCACCACAGGTCCCACGCGCGTTGCGTGGGTGGAGGAGGGCGCGGTGCGCGAAGACACCATCGACCCCGAAGCGCTCGGCCTCACAAAGGTCTCGCCCGACGCGCTGAAGGGGGGCGATGCGGACGAGAACGCCGCCGCGCTCCGCCGCGTCCTCACCGGTGAGGCGGGCCCCTATCGCGACATTGCGTGTCTCAACGCGGCCACCGCCCTCGTGGTCGCCGGCCGCGCCGAAACCCTTGCCGAGGGCCTGGAAGAGGCGCGCAAAAGCCTTGATGGGGGCGCAGCACTTGCCCGCCTCGAAGCGCTGGTGTCGGTCGCCAACGCGGTGGCCCCGGCATGAGCGCGCCGCCCGACATCTTGTCCCGCATCGAGGCCTATAAGCGCAAAGAGATTGCCGACCGCGGCCTCAAGCAGGACGCGGCCCTGTGGCGCGAGCGCGCGGCCGCCGCCCCGCCCGTGCGCCCCTTTGAGACCGCCATTGCGAGCCGCGTTGCGGCCGGCAACAGCGCGCTCATCGCCGAGGTGAAGAAGGCAAGCCCCTCAAAAGGCCTCATCCGCGCCGACTATGACCCCGCCGCCATCGCCAAAGCCTATGAGAGCGCGGGCGCGGCGTGTCTGTCCGTCCTCACCGATGGCCCCTCGTTCCAGGGGAGCGCGGACGATCTCATCGCCGCCCGCGGGGCCTGCGCGCTCCCGGTCTTGCGCAAAGACTTCATGTACGCGCCCGAGCAGGTGCTTGAGGCGCGGGCGTGGGGCGCCGACGCCATCCTCGTCATCATGACCGGGGTGGAGGACGATCTTGCCGCCGAACTGGTCGCCGCCGCCAGCGACCTTGGCATGGCCGCCCTCCTGGAGGTGCACGACGAGGCCGACCTTGAGCGCGCGCTCAAACTCCCCTCGCGGCTGATCGGCATCAACAACCGCGACCTTCGCTCTTTCCACACCGACCTTGCTGTCGCCGAGCGCTTGGCGCCCCTGGTGCCGGCGGGCCGCATCGTTGTGGGCGAATCCGGCATCTCCTCCGCCAGCGACATTCGCCGGCTGGAGGATGCCAACATCTTTGCCTACCTGGTGGGCGAAAGCCTGATGCGGGAGGGCGATGTGGGAGCCGCCACAAAGGCGCTTCTGGGTCGCCGCCTCACCCACATTGCGCCCGATGGTGCGGCGCGCATGGTGGATGTTGGGGCAAAGGCGGTGACTGAGCGTGTGGCAACCGCCGCCGGCCACGTCACCATGGCGCCCGCCACCCTTGCGGCCATCAAAGAGGGCGCGGTGAAGAAGGGCGATGTGTTGTCGGTGGCGCGCATTGCTGGGATCATGGCCGCCAAGCGCACCGCCGATCTCGTTCCGCTCTGCCACCCCCTCGCGCTCACCAAGGTGGCGGTGACGGTGGAGCCGGACGACACGATCCCCGGCGTTGCCATCACCGCAGAGGTGCGCACCGCCGGCCAAACGGGGGTCGAGATGGAGGCGCTCACCGCCGTCAGCGTCGCCGGCCTCACGGTCTACGACATGGCCAAGGCGCTGGAAAAAGGCATGACCATCGGCCCCGTGCGCCTGACGGGAAAAAGCGGAGGCGCATCGGGCGACTGGTCCGCCCCGTGATCGATGTGGATGAGGCGCGCGCGCGCCTCTTCGCCGCTGCCCCGCGCCTCGCGGCTGAAACCGTACCGCTGGCGCACGCGTGCGGCCGCACCCTTGCCGCCCCCGTCCGCGCCGTCCGCAGCCAACCGCCGGCCGATGTGTCCGCCATGGATGGCTACGCTGTCGATGCGGCGCACCCGATTGAAGGGGTTGAAATCATAGGGGAATCCCGGGCCGGCGCTGGATTTCACGGCGCGCTGTCCAAAGGCTCGGCCGTGCGCATCTTCACCGGGGCGCCCCTACCGCCGGGAGCCAATGCCGTCCTCATCCAGGAGGACGCGGCGGTGGAGGGAACGCGCCTCACCGCGCGCGAATCCGTCACGCCCGGCGCCCATGTGCGGCGGGCAGGGCTCGACTTTGCCGCCGGCGATGACGTGTTGCCCGCCGGGCGTGTCCTCAACCCCAGGCACCTTGCGCTGGCGGCCTCTGCGGGGGGTGGGGTCGTCTCGGTGGCGCGCCGGCCGCGCGTCGCATTCCTCGCCACGGGGGACGAGCTGGTGCCCCCCGGCGCGCCCGTGGGGCGGGACCAGATTGTGGCCTCCACCACGCTCTCTCTCATCGAGATGGTGCGGGCCGTGGGCGCGGAAGGGTTTGACCTTGGGATCGCGCCCGACGACACCGACGCCATCGCGGACGCCGCCGCCCGCGGCCTGTCAGAGGCGGACATTTTGGTCACCCTCGGAGGCGCATCGGTGGGCGACCACGACCTTGTGGCCCCGGCACTCTCTCGCCTTGGGGTTGCGCTCGACTTTTGGAAGGTTGCGGTGCGGCCGGGCAAACCGCTGATGTTTGCGTCAAAGCCCTTGGTGCTTGGGCTGCCGGGCAATCCGGTCTCTGGGCTTGTATGCACATTGTTGTTTTTATTGCCGCTTTTGCGTGTGGCCCAGGGCGGCGCGCCGGGGCCCGAGCTGGAGGATGCGGTGCTTGGCGCGCCGCTGTCGGCCAACGGGCCGCGGCGGGACCATGTGCGCGCAAAACGTGTGGAGGGGCGCATGGTGCCGTTCTCGCGGCAGGACTCGTCCATGCTGGGCGTGTTGTCGGAGGCGGACGGGTTGATCGTGCGCATGCCCCATGCGTCGGCCGCGCAGGCCGGCGATCCTTGCAAAATGATCCGCCTATGATCACAAATTGACCCGAGCGGGTTGTAGAACACACGACGAACGTGTATATCCTGTTCGCGAAGGGCGCGGCAACTGATTCGCGCCCACTCAGGACAGGGCCCCCGCCAACCATCCGCGGGGGGACATGGGATGCTGACCAAAAAGCAGTTCGATCTGTTGATGTTCATCCACGAGCGTATGAGCGAAGCGGGCGTCCCACCCTCATTCGAGGAGATGAAGGACGCGCTGGATTTGAAATCAAAGTCCGGCATTCACCGCCTCATCACCGCGCTGGAGGAGCGGGGCTTTATCCGCCGTCTCCCCAACCGTGCCCGCGCGCTCGAAGTGCTCCGCCTGCCCGACAGTGCCCAGGCCCAGCCCGTGCGCACCCGCGGCTTTTCCCCGTCCGTCATTGAGGGGTCAGGCCACCTGGCGGATGCTGGCTTGCCGCCGCGCCTTCCCAACCGCCCGCCGCTGCGCGCCGTCCAACCGGCGGTAGAAATCATTGATGTACCGATGATGGGCCGCATTGCCGCTGGCGTTCCCATCGAGGCGATCCAGCAGCAGTCCGACGCGGTGCACCTTCCGGCCGACATGCTGCCTGGGGGTGAACATTTTGCGCTCGAAGTGCGCGGCGATTCCATGGTGGACGCCGGCATCCACGATGGTGACACCGTGATTGTGCGCCGCACCGACCGGGCCGACAACGGCGACATTGTGGTCGCCCTGGTGGACAACGAGGAAGCGACCCTCAAGCGCCTTCGCAAGCGCGGCAACACCGTTGCCCTGGAGGCCGCGAACCCGCAGTACGAGACGCGGATTTTCGGCTCCGACCGCGTGCGCATTCAAGGGACGCTCACCGCCCTCATCCGCCGCTACTAGGGCCTTTCGCGCCGCATACGGCGCGAGAAAAATGCCCGGCCCTTTGAAGAGCGGGCGGTTTTTCTCGATCAAGTGATTTTATTTGATCGAGAACCGCCCTAAAGCGCCGCCCGATCAGGCTGGATCAAACTGATCGGGCAAAAGGCGCTCGTCGATTTAATCTGGCGCATTAACTGGGCGACCTGTTTGATTCAAACAGGTCGGCCGATGCGCTAGCGCCATCTTGCGTTGTGGCGGGCCGTCGGCGGTGGATCAGCCGAGGAACGAGACGAGCACGATTGTGAGCAAGAAGTCCGCCGCCACCAGGCCAATTGCGAACATCACCGGCACGCCGAGCGAGAGGCGCACCACCATAAAATGGTAGCGAAGCGCAAGGCCGAGGGCGACCACCGAGAGGAGCGCGCCGCCCAGCGCAGGCACCCAGCCCGCCCCCTCTAGGATAAGCGGGATGGTGAGGAGCGTCGCCGCAATTGGCGCCGCCCAATTGCGCGCCACCACGTAGCTCACATAGCGCCGGGCGATACCCAGTGGCTCGGCCACCAGCGCCAGGATGAGGGGGAAGAGGAGCCAATCCAGCACGATGAGCGGGAGCTGGTCGGCAAAGTCTCGCCCGCCGCGGCCTCCGGCGTCCACCGCAGCGCTCGCCACGAAATTGAGGGGGATCAGGAGGCCGATCGCGAGGAACGAGCGCCAAAAACCGCGGAAGGTGCGGTCGAGCCGGTCAAGCCCCTCCTGCCGCCCCACGAAGAGGAGCGCGGCGCCAGACAGCGATCGGATGGCCTCGCCCAGCATTCAGGCCAGCACCCGCGCGATGATCGCCTCATAGGTCTTGGTGAGCGCGACAAGTTCATCAACGGGCGTTGCCTCGTTGACTTGGTGCATTGTGGTGCCCACCGCGCCGAACTCCACCACGGGGCCATAATCCTTCAAAAACCGGGCGTCGGACGTGCCGCCACCTGTGGTGCATTCAGGGGTGATGCCAGTGGTCTCGCGCACAGCCGCACTCACCCGGCTGATAAGGTCGGCATCCACGGTGCGAAACACGTCACTGTGGCCAGCGCGCCAGTTGAGCTCCACGGTCGCGGAGGGGGCGGCACGGGCAATGCGCGCCGCCAGCGCCTCTTTAAGCGCGGCAACGGTCCAACGGTCGTTGAACCGCACGTTAAAGCGCAGCGTGCCCGCGCCGGGGATCACGTTGTGCGCCGGGTTCGCCACATCCACCGACGTGATTTCAAGGTTCGTGGGGGCAAAGACGTCCGTCCCATCGTCGATGGGCTGGTTGAGCGCGGCGCCAATCGCGAGGAGCGCGGGGATGGGGTTGTCCGCCTTCTCCTGGTAGGCCACGTGGCCCTGGCGGCCGGTGACGGTGAGCTCGGCCGAGAGCGAGCCGCGCCGGCCCACTTTTATGGTGTCGCCAAAACGCTCGCGGCTTGTCGGCTCGCCGACCACCGCCGCGTCGAAGGGGTGATGTTCGGCGGCCCAGGCGGCAAGCGGCTTTGTCCCGTCCAGCGCCGGGCCCTCCTCATCGCCCGTGATGAGGTAGGAGAGGCGGCCCGCCCCACCGCCCGCGCGCCACGCGGCGCCGGCCGCAATCATCGCGGCGACCGCACCCTTCATGTCCTGCGCGCCGCGGCCATAAAGGATGCCATCGGCCTCCGCCGCGGCAAACGGCCCGTGGTGCCACGCGTCCGCCGGCCCGGGGGGGACGACGTCCACATGGCCGGCCAGCGTCAGATGGCGCCCGCTTTCGCCGGCAATGGCAAAGAGGTTTTCCACCGGCGTGCCATGGGTGTCGAAGGTGAGGCGGGTGACGGCAAAGCCTGCCGCGGTGAGCGCAGCCTCGCACACGTCAAACACGGCACCCGTTGCGGGGGTGACACTGGGCTCTTTGATGAGCGCCTTTGCGAGCGCAACCGGATCGGGGATCACGGGTTAGCCTCGCCCGCGCATGTTGCTCGCGGTCCCGTAGGCGTTGGCGCCCTTGTCGCCGGGCATCAGGCCAATCACGAGGAAAGCGGCAATGCCGATGATGGGGATCGCAAACGCGATGGCAAACCAGCCGGAGACCCCCTTGTCGTGCAAGCGTTTGACGGCGAGCGCAATCTCGGTCCACAGCATCGCCGCAAACACCAGGGGCGACATGGGGGCAAGGTTGATCTGCCCCGTTGCCGGGTCGATGGAGGGCATCATCATCGCCACCGCCACAAGGCCGCAGCCGATGTTGCCAAGCCAAAACACCTCGCGGTTGATGCGGCCATCGAGCGCCAAAAGCGCCCAAATGAGGGTGGGGTTGCGCGGCGCGGCAGCGGCCATCAGTCCCTCAAAAGTTCGTTGATGGAGGTTTTGGCGCGTGTTCGCTCATCCACCCGTTTCACGATGATGGCGGCCGCCAGCGAGAGCCCGTCCGCGCCGCCGCCGGTTGCAACGCTCCCCGGCACCACCACCGAGTAGGGCGGCACGTGCCCGCGAAAAACCTCGCCCGTTGCCCGGTCAATGATCTTTGTGGACGCACCCAGGAAAACGCCCATGGAGAGCACCGCGCCTTTGCCGACCCGCACCCCCTCAGCGACCTCCGAGCGGGCGCCGATAAAACAGTCATCCTCGATGATGACGGGCGCCGCCTGGAGCGGCTCCAGGACGCCGCCGATCCCCGCGCCGCCAGAAATGTGGCAGTTTTTGCCAATCTGCGCGCAGGAGCCGACGGTTGCCCATGTGTCCACCATGGTGCCCTCGTCCACATAGGCGCCAAGGTTCACAAAGGAGGGCATCAACACGACGCCCGGCGCCACATGGGCCGAGCGGCGCACGATGGCGCCTGGGACGGCGCGAAAGCCTGCGGTCTCAAAATCAGCCGCGGACCAGCCGTCGAACTTTGAGGGCACTTTGTCCCACCAGGGGGCGCCGCCGGGCCCGCCCTCAATGGCGCCCATGGGGTTGAGGCGGAACGAGAGGAGCACGGCCTTTTTCAGCCACTCGTTGACGGTCCAGCCCGCGCCGTCGGGCTCGGCAACGCGCAACACGCCGCGGTCGAGGAGGCCAAGCGCCTTGTCCACCGCGTCCCGCACAAGGCCGGTGGTGCGGGTGGTGACGGTCGCGCGCTCGTCAAAGGCGCCCTCGATGGTGGCTTCCAGGCGTTCGCGTTCGGCAGGGCTGATGGTCATGGCTCGTCCGGTGGTTTGTCCCGGTCGACATAGGGGCTGTCACCGAAAATGGATAGGGTTCAGGGCGCTGCCCGTGCCGCGTTCACCCCATTGAGGAAGCCGGCAAGGTCATCGGTCACGAACTGGACGTGGGGCGCGGCGCGGCCCTCAAGCTCCCACTCTTCGCGAAAGACTTCGCGCGTGCCCTCCGGCACCACAAGGACGGTTGCCATCCCATTTGCGGCGGGGACGGCAAGGTTGCGCGAAAGATCTTCAAACATGGCCGCCTGGGCGGGGTCGATGCCATGGGCGTCCCAGAAGGCGCGGTAAGGTTCTTCGGCCGGTTTTGGGATGAGGTCGGCGGCGATGATGTCAAAAATCGCCTCAAACGGCGCATCGATCCCCAGGGTTGCCATGGTTTTTTGCGCGTGGTCGACGGTGCCGTTGGTCATGATGAAGCGCCGGCCGGGCAGCGCTTTGAGGGCGGTTGAGAGGGCCGGGTCGGGGGAGAGTGCGGAATGGTCGATGTCGTGCACAAACTCCAAAAAGCCGTCGGGGTTGATGTTGTGCTCCACCATGAGCCCACGCAGCGTGGTGCCGTAGCGGCGATAGTAGTCCTTTTGGAGGGTGTGGGCGGCGTCACGCTCGAGGTTGAGAAGCTGTGCGACGTAATCACCCATCTTTTTGTCCACCTGGGCAAAAAGGTTGGCGTGTGAGGGGTAGAGCGTGTTGTCGAGATCGAAAATCCAGGTGTCGATGCTGGCGAACGCGGAGAAATCTCGGGGGTTTGTGGCGCCCTCTGAGGGGAGGGGGGTGGTGTGGCTCACGCTGTTCGTTCGAGCACGATCGCTCCCTTCTGGCATCCGGCGGGCGGCGGCGCGCCCGACGCGTGCAGTCTGTCGGTGGCACGGGCGGGGGCCTTAGCCTCGCTCGTCCGCTTGCATCTGCCGCTCTAGCCTGCGGACGCCCGCGGACACAATCAAGATCAGAACAAGGTACTCTAAGACGAGGACCGTATAGATCTCGAGCGGGCGATATTCGGTCACCACAAGTTCGTTGGCGCGGCGGGTGAGTTCTTGCATGCCGATCACCGAAACGAGGCTCGACATTTTGAGCATATAGACAAGCTGGTTGCCGAGCGCGGGCAAGATGCGGCGGATCGCCTGCGGCAAAATCACAAAGCGCATCGTGTCGGTGTACGACAGGCCGATGGTGTGGGCCGCCTCATACTGGCCCTTGGCGATGGATTGGATGCCGGCGCGGAAGATTTCGGCCTCAAAGGCGCTGTCGGAAAGGGCAAGCGCCAAGACGCCCGCCCAGAAGACGCCCAGCGTGATCCCCGTGAGGACCGGCAGGCCGTAGTAAACCCACAAGATGAGCACGAGGATGGGGACGGCGCGGACCAATTCCACGTACGTGCGGGCGATGGCGCGGGGGATTTTGGCGCTTGAGAGCGAAGGCAGCGCCACCAAAAGCCCGATGGTGATGGAGATGGTGATGGCCGTTAGCGACAGGAGGATGGTGGTCCAAAGGCCACCGAGGAGGAAGCGCAGGTTGTTGTAGCCAGAGGTCGTGGTCGGATCGACCACATACCAACCCCAATTGCCCGAACAGCCGGTGAGGATGAGGGCGAGCCCGCAAAGAACAACGACGCGCTTCAATGGTGCAAAACCCGGTCGAGAAAGTCGCGGCAGCGTTGGCTTTCTGGTTCGGTGAAGAATTTTGCGGGCGGCGCGATCTCGACAATTTCGCCAAAATCCATGAACACCATGCGGTCCGCAACGTTCTTGGCAAACCCCATCTCGTGGGTGACGCAAATCATCGTCATCCCGCTTTGGGCAAGGGTCGCCATGACGTCGAGCACCTCGCGGATCATTTCGGGGTCAAGGGCGGAGGTGGGCTCGTCAAACAGCATGATGGCGGGCTCCATGCACAGCGCCCGTGCGATCGCCACCCGCTGTTGTTGGCCGCCGGACAGGTGCCGGGGGAATTTTTGCGCCTGTTCGGGGATTTTGACGCGCTCCAGCATCGCCATCGCGAGCGTATGAGCCTCCTGGCGCGGCAATTTGCGCGTGCGCAGCGGGCCAAGGGTGAGGTTTTGCAACACCGTCAGATGCGGGAAGAGGTTGAACTGTTGAAACACCATGCCGACGCGGGTGCGCACCTTTGCCCGCGCCTTTTGAGTGAGGGGGATGCCGTCCACCGTGATCGCCCCGCCCTCGTGCCCCTCAAGGCCGTTGATGCAGCGGATCAGCGTTGATTTGCCCGAGCCCGAGGGGCCGCAGACCACAATTTGTTCGCCCCGCGCAACGGTGAGATCGATGGATTTCAGAACTTCAAAACTGCCGAAACTCTTAAAAACCTTGTCCATGGTCACGGCGGGCGTCGACATTTTGAGAACCCTTTGCGTCGTGCCCAAGAATGCGGCAGGCTCAAAAGCGAAGCATAGGCAGGGCGCGGGTTCAAGCGCACGCCAGAATGAGGAGTGGACGATGGTGAGACTTTTTGTTGCAGCGCTTGCGCTGGTTCTGGCAATGGGGGCGGCGCAGGCGCAATCGGCCCTCCAAGAGATTTTGAGTGGGGGCGTCCTCAAGGTGGGCACCACCGGGGACTGGAACCCCATGACGATGCGCGACCCCGCCACCAACAGCTACCGCGGCTATGACATCGACGTCATGACCGAGCTTGCCAAAGACCTTGGCGTTGAGCTCGAATTCGTGCCCACCGACTGGAAAACCTTGGTCTCCGGCGTGACGGCGGGCACCTACCACATGACGGGCTCTGCCTCAGTCTCCCCGGCGCGGGCAAAGGCGGCGGGCTACTCGATCAGCTACTTTTCGCTCGCCACCGTCCCGCTGACGCTAAAAGAGAACGAAGGCCGGTTCTCCGACTGGGGCGATCTCAATGACCCCGCGGTGACGGTCGCCGCAACCCTTGGCACCACCCAGGAGAAGCAGGTCAAAGACTTCTTCCCCGATGCGCAGCACGCGATTGTGGAGGCACCGGCGCGGGACTTTCAAGAGGTGCTGTCCGGCCGGGCCGATGCGCACATCACGTCCAATGTCGAAGCGTCAAAGCTTGTGGAGCGGTATCCGCAGATGATGATTGTTCCGGTGGCTGAGGCGAAGGCGCGCACACCCATCGCGATGCTCTTGCCCCAGGGCGATCAGGTGTGGATCAACTATGTGAACACGTGGATCACCTTGAAGAAGGAAAGCGGCTTCTTCGACACCCTTGGCGACAAGTGGCAGCTCACGAACTAGCGCACATGACGTGGCGGGAGGCGGAGATCGCCTTTCGCCGCGTTCCGGTGGCGGTGCTTGCCACAGGCTCCACCGAGCAGCACGGGCCGATGGGTGAGATCGGCACCGACACGTTTTGTGCCGCCGCCATCGCCCGGGAGGCGGCCGCGCGGGCAGGCGCCATCGTGCTTCCCCCGCTCGCCTACACGCCCGCCCCGTTCAACATGGGCTTTCGCGGGACGCTCTCCCTCCCGCCCACGCTCTTTGCGGCAACCGTCAGCGCCATCTGCGAGGGCCTCGCGACCCACGGTGTGCGCGGGCTTTTTGTGGTGAACGGGCACGGGGCAAACCTTGCGCCGCTCCACACTGTTGCCGAGGGGGCGCCGCTGCGGCTCAAGGTGCGCAGCTGGTGGGATTTTGACGGCGTCGCGCCCCTGCGCGCAACGTTTGGCGCCCACGAGGGGATGCACGCCACGCCGTCAGAAATCTCGATTACCATGGCGCTCCATGGGCAGCGCCCCGTGCCGGCGGAGGCCGCGAGCCCGCCAACACCGTTGCCAGATGGGTTCATCGCCGCCCACGCGGGCGACAGGCACGGGCCGCCCGAGGCGCACCGCGCCGCGTTCCCGGACGGGCGGGTGGGGAGCCACTCGGCCCTTGCAAGCGCCGACATGGGCAAGGCGCTGTTGGAGGCAGCATCCGCCGGCGCCGCGCGCGAGATCGAGGCCTTCGCCCGCACGGTTTGACAAGCGCTTGCGACCCGTCCACCCAACCCAAAACGGGAGGGGCATTGTTGAAACCGGCGGCAACGTTGCGGGCCATGGACGCGGCCCACCATTGGCACCCGTTTTCCGACATGACGGCGCTCAACCGCACCGGCGCGCGCATCATCGTCTCCGCCAAGGGCGTCTTCCTCACCGATGCGGACGGCAACGACATTTTGGACGGCATGTCGGGCCTGTGGAACGTTGCGGTGGGCTATGGGCGTGAGGAGATTGTGGACGCCGTCGCAAGCCAAATGCGCGCGCTCCCCTACTACAACACCTTCTTCCAGTGCACGCACCCCAGTGTTGCGCAGTATGCCGAGGCGCTGACTGCGCTGGCGCCAGCGCATATCTCAAAAGTGTTCTTCGCCGGTGGCGGGTCGGAGGCGAATGACACCGCGTTTCGTCTGGCGCGCATCTTTTGGGATCAGCGGGGCAAGCCTCAGAAAAAACGCTTCATCGCCCGTCACAACGCCTACCACGGGTCAACGGTGCTCTCCGCAAGCCTTGGCGGGATGGCGGCGATGCACGGGCAGTCCGGCCTTCCCATCGAGGGGATCAGCCACATCCGCCAGCCCTATCATTTTGGCGAAGGAGAGGGTTTTTCGCCGGACGATTTTGGCCGCCTCGCCGCCAAGGCGCTGGCGGATGAGATTGCGCGGCTGGGCGCGGACACGGTTGCCGCCTTCATCGCCGAGCCCATCCAGGGGGCGGGCGGCGTCATCATCCCGCCGGACAGCTATTGGCCGGAGGTGGCGCGCATTTGCCGGGAGAATAACGTTCTCCTGATTGCCGATGAGGTGATCACCGGGTTTGGCCGCACCGGGCATTTTTGGGGCGTGGAGCGATTTGGCGTTGCGCCCGACATCATGACCATCGCAAAGGCAATGACGTCGGGCTACGTGCCCTGCGGCGGCGTCCTGATCAGCGACCGGGTGGCCAAAACCCTTGCCACCGCGGGCGAGATTTTCCACGGCTACACCACATCGGGCCATCCGGCGGCGTGTGCGGCGGGCCTTGCCACGCTGGAGATTTTTGCGCGGGAGCGGCTGGTTGACCGCGTGGCGGACGATGTGGGGCCCTACCTTGGCGCCCTGTGGGCCGGGCTTGGCGACCACCCGCTGGTGGGCGAAGCGCGGATGACGGGCCTCATCGGCGCGCTGGAGCTGGTGGCTGACGGCGGGCGAACGCGCTTTCCAAGCGAGCTCAACGCTGGCACCCGTTGCCGTGATCTCTCGGTGGCGCACGGCCTTGTGATGCGCGCGGTGGGGGACACCATGGTGATTGCGCCGCCCCTCGTGATCAGCCGGGCCGAGTGTGACCTGTTGGTGGCGCGGGCGCGGCACACGCTGGACGCGTTGGCCGCCGAACTCACTTGATCGACACCTTCGCTTCGGGAAGGATAGCGGAACGTTTGGCACCCCGCTTGCCAGCGTGGCGGCGCCGATGGGAGACAAAAAATCATGAAACGCGCACTCACACTTGCCCTTGCCGCGGTTTTGGGCGCTGCCCCTGCGGCGGCCGACGGGGTGGTCAACGTCTACAACTGGTCCGACTATATCGACGAGCAAATCCTCGCCGACTTCACCGAAGAGACCGGCATTGACGTCCGCTACGATGTGTTCGATTCCAACGAACTGCTTGAGGCAAAACTGTTGGCCGGCTCCACGGGGTATGACGTTGTCGTTCCCAGCGCCTATTTTTTGGAGCGGCAGATCGCAGCCGGCATTTTCGGCCCGCTCGACAAGGACAAGCTCTCCAACGCCAGCAATTTGTGGGCTGACATCTTAGACCGTACTGCGCAATACGACCCAGGTGCCAAATATGCTATTCCCTACATGTGGGGCACGACCGGGGTGGGCTACAACCCGGAGATGATTGCAGCGCGGATGGACAACGCGCCGGTCGACAGTCTTGATCTCGTGCTTGACCCAGAGGTGGTCGCCAATTTTGCCGACTGTGGGGTCCACATTTTGGACGCCCCGGCCGATGTGATCCCGGTCGTCCTCAACTATCTTGGCCTTGATCCCAACACCCAGAACCCGGATGACTTGAAGGCGGCCGCCGATCACCTTCTCAAAATCCGGCCACATGTCCAAAAATTTCATTCATCCGAGTACATCAACGCGCTCGCTGGCGGTGACATTTGCATTACGATCGGCTGGTCGGGTGATGTCTTGCAGGCGCGGGATCGCGCTGCGGAGGCAGGCAATGGCGTGAACGTCACATACATGATCCCCAAAGAAGGGACGCAGATGTGGTTTGACATGATGGCGATCCCCGCCGACGCGCCCAACAAAGAAAACGCCCACGTCTTCCTCAATTACTTGATGCGACCTGAGGTGATCGCCAAGGCAACCAACTACGTGAACTATGCCAACGGCAATGCGGCCTCCAAAGCATTTGTGGATGAGGCGGTGTTGTCCGATCCTGGCGTTTACCCGTCGGACGCGGTGCTGGAAAAGCTCTTCCCGACCACGGCGTTGCCGCCGCGGGCGCAGCGGGTCGCCACCCGCGAGTGGACGCGCGTCAAGACCGGCCTTTGAGCGATGGACGCGCCGGCGGAGAAGGCCCCGTCGCCGGCGCGAAATGGGCGCACCTTTGCGCCGTGGGACGACCCTGCCGCCAAACCCTTCATCAGCTTTGATGGCATCACAAAGTCGTTCGGCCCGGTGAAGGCCGTCGACAATCTCAGCCTCGACATTTTTCCGCGCGAGTTTTTTGCGCTCCTGGGCCCGTCCGGCTGCGGAAAGACGACGCTGATGCGCATGTTGGCGGGGTTTGACACGCCAAGCGCCGGCGACATCCGGCTTGGCGGCGAGAGCCTTTTGGGCGTGCCGCCGCACAAGCGGCCCATCAACATGATGTTCCAGTCCTACGCGCTCTTCCCGCACCTTTCGGTGTGGGACAACATTGCCTTTGGCCTGCGCCGCGATGGCTTGCCTCGCGCCAAGGTTGCCGCGCGGGTGGATGAGATGCTCACCCTCGTGCAGCTCACCGGGGAGGCGCGGCGCAAACCGCACCAGCTGTCGGGCGGGCAGCGGCAACGGGTGGCGCTCGCCCGGTCGCTTGCCAAGCGGCCAAAGGTGCTGCTGTTGGATGAGCCGCTCGCCGCGCTCGACAAGAAGCTCCGCGGTGAGACCCAATTTGAGCTCATGACCCTTCAGGAAAGGGTCGGCATCACCTTCCTCATCGTCACCCACGACCAGGAGGAGGCGATGGTGCTCGCCGATCGGATCGCCATCATGCGCGCCGGCCAGATTGAGCAGGTGGCGACGCCCGAGGCGATCTACGAGCGCCCCAACTCCCGCTATGTGGCTGATTTTGTTGGCGATGTGACGATCCTCTCCGGCACCGTCACCATCGCGGGGCCGGACGGGGTCTGCCTTGCGGTGCCAGGCCTTGCCACGCCGCTCACCCTGCCGCCGCACCCGGACGCGCGCGTCGGCGCCCCCGGCCACTGCGCCGTCCGGCCCGAGAACGTCACCCTCTCGGCTGCGCCAAGCCCGGCCGAGAACGCCATCCCGGGCGAGGTGTTCGACATTGCCTACATGGGCGACTACACGCTGGTGCGCATCAAAACACCGTCGGGGCTGACCGTTTCGGCAAGCCGCTCCAACCGCCGGCGAACCGAGCGCGACCCGCTCACCTGGCACGATGCGGTGGTGGCGCATTTTGCACCGGCCGACGCGGTGTTTTTGGCGCGGTGAGGGCGCCCCGTCCCCCCCGCCGCGGGCTGTTGGCGGCCGCGCTCCCTTACGCGTGGCTCCTCATCTTCTTCCTCGCGCCGTTCTTGATTGTCCTCAAAATCTCGTTCTCCGAGGCGGTCATCGCGCAGCCGCCCTATAGCCCCACGCTCTCGCTGGGGGAGGGGTGGTCTGGCCTCCTCGCCGCCTTTGCCGAATTCACCACCTTCAACTACGAATTCTTGGGCGAGGATGCGCTTTACATCCGCGCCTACCTCTCCTCGCTACAAATTGCGGCCACCGCGACGCTCATCACCCTCCTCGTCGGCTACCCCATCGCCTACGCCATGAGCCGTGCGCCCCGCGCCTGGCGGCCGCTGCTCCTAGCCGCGGTGATCTTGCCGTTTTGGACCTCGTTCCTCATCCGCGTTTATGCGTGGATCGGCATTTTGAAGCGTGACGGCCTCATCAACGAGGCGCTCCTGTCGGTGGGGCTCATTGCCGAGCCGCTCACCATCCTCAACACCAACACGGCCGTTTATATCGGCATCGTCTACGCGTACTTGCCGTTCATGATCCTGCCGCTTTACGCCGCGCTGGAGCGCCAGGATTCTGAACTTTTGGAGGCGGCGGCCGACCTTGGCAGCCCGCCCCTCCACGCCTTCTTCGCAATCACCGTGCGCCTGTCGTTGCCCGGCATCATCGCGGGGTGTCTCCTCACCTTTATCCCCGCGGTGGGCGAGTTCGTGATCCCAAGCCTCCTTGGCGGGTCCGACACGCTGATGATCGGCCAAACGCTGTGGAACGAGTTTTTCTTGAACCGCGATTGGCCCCTTGCAAGCGCCGTTGCCGTGCTTCTGGTGTTGGTGCTCGTCGTGCCGATCACGCTCTTCCAGCGGGCCCAGGGGCGCGCGTTGTGACGCGGCTCTCCCCGTTCAACATTGCCGCGCTGGTGATCGGTTTTGCGTTTTTATACGTGCCGATCGTGATCCTGATCATTTTTAGCTTCAACGCCTCAAAGCTTGTCACCGTCTGGGGCGGCTTTTCGACGGTGTGGTATGTTGAGCTCTTCAACAACGCCCAGCTTTTGGATGCGGCGCGCGTCTCAATTCTTGTGGCGCTCACGACGGCAACGGTGGCGACCGTCCTTGGCACCCTCGCCGCGTTGACGCTCACCCGCGCCGCGCGCCTTCCAGGCCGCACCCTCTTCACCGCGATGACCTATGCGCCCCTTGTGATGCCGGAGGTGATCACGGGGCTCTCGCTCCTCTTGTTGTTCGTGTCGATGGGCGTTGATCGCGGGTTTTGGACGATCACCATTGCCCACACCACGTTTGCCATGTGTTTTGTGGCGGTGGTGGTGCAGTCGCGCTTGCTCTCGTTCGACACAAGTCTTGAAGAGGCCGCACAAGATCTTGGTGCCCCGCCCGCGAAGGCGTTTATGTTGGTGACGCTTCCGGTCATCTTCCCGGGGGTGCTGGCTGGCTGGCTCCTCGCGTTCACGTTGTCTTTGGATGACCTTGTGATTGCAAGCTTCGTCTCCGGCCCCGGCTCCACAACGCTGCCGATGAAGATCTTTTCGTCCGTCCGCCTTGGGGTTTCGCCGGAGATCAATGCGGCGTGCACAATCCTGATTTCGTTGGTGGCGCTGGGCGTCATGGCGGCGACCCTCTCCTCCAAACGCCGATTGATGCGGGAGCGCCCATGAGCGACTTTTCACAAGATCGCGCCTTCACCACCGAGCGCGACACGGGGATCGACCAGGAAAACTGGTTCGCCGGCGCGACAAGCCTCTTTCGCCGCCGCTACACCGCCGACCCCACGGGCGCCGACATTGCCGTCCTCGGCGTCCCCTTCGACCAGGCCGTGACCAACCGGCCCGGCACCCGCTTTGGCCCCCGCGCCATCCGCGCCGCCTCCAGCAACCTTGCCTGGCCCGGCGGCCCCTGGCGCTTTGCCCACGACCCCTTTCGCGACCTTCGCGTCGTCGACACCGGCGACCTCAACTATTCCCCCGGCGACCCCGCAGGCTTCCCCGCGCTCTTGGAAGCGCGCGCGTCAAACATCCTGGCGACCGGCGCAAAGCTCCTCTCCCTGGGCGGCGATCATTTTGTGACCCACCCCATCTTAAAGGCGCACGCGGCCCGCCACGGCCCCCTCGCCCTCATCCAGTTTGACAGCCATTCCGACACTTGGCGCGAAGCAACCGCGCGGCTTGACCATGGCACCATGTTCTTCCACGCGGCGATGGAGGGCACCATCGACCCCGCCCGCTCGATCCAAGTGGGCCTTCGCTCCGGCAACGACGAGACCCACGGTTTTGAGATCTTGGATGCCGACGCCGTCATCGACGCGCGGCCCGCGCAGACGGCGGCCCGCATTGCCGAGCGGGTGTGCAACGCCCCGGCGTACCTCACCTTCGACATCGATTTTCTGGACCCTGCCTACGCCCCCGGCACAGGCACCCCGGTGTGCGGCGGCCCAAACACCAACACGGCGGAGCGCATCTTGGCCGCGCTCTCAGGCCTCAACATTGTGGGCGCCGACGTGGTGGAGGTCTCGCCCCCTTACGACCACGCGGAGGTGACGGCCCTTGCCGGCGCCACCATGGCCCTTCTCCTCATCGGCCTTTTGGGCGGCAACCGAACGGGCCTTTGACCGCGCCGCGTCTCAGGCTTTGGCGGCGGGTTTGCGCCGGCGCGTCGGCTTCTTCGCGGGTGCGGCTTTTGCGGCGGGCGCTGCCTCATCCTTGCGCTTGGGCCCATAACCCTTAAACTTTTCAACGTTATGGGCAATTTCCGCGTCGGACAGCACGATGGGTTTGCCGAGGGAGCGGGCAACGGCGTATTGCTGGGCAAGCGTTTCCATCTCAATCGCAAGCCACAGCGCTTTGCCAAGGCTTGGCCCGCACGCAATCATCCCATGGTTCGCGAGGATGCACCCTTGGCGGTCCTCCAGCGCGGCGAGCGCGTTTTGCGAGAGTTCCTCGGTGCCGAACGTCGCGTAAGGGGCGCAGCGGATGCTTGGCCCGCCCACCGCGGCGATCATGTAGTGCACGGCCGGGATGTCTTCGCCCAGGATGGCAAAGCCTGTCAGCGTGATGGGGTGGGCGTGAACGACAGCGTTGATGTCGGCCCGGTTCTTCAAAATGTCGCGGTGGAAGCGCCATTCGGATGAGGGGTTGTGCGGGCCGGTGGGCGTGCCATCCATGGCGAGGAAGATGATGTCCTCCGGTGCCATGGTGTCATAGGGAAGGCCGGAGGGGGTGACGAGGAGCCCATCCTCCCAGCGCACCGACACGTTGCCGGAGGTGCCCTGGTTGATCCCGGCGGCGGCCATTTGTTTGCAGGTGCGGATGATTTCGGCGCGCAGCGCGCGTTCGGCGTCGGTCATGGCTCTTCCAGGAGGCTGAGGGCGGTGGCTTGGTCGGTGACAAGGCCGGTGAGGAGGCCGGAAGTGAGGAGCGCGCGCAAAACAGGCACCTTGATGGCCCCGCCCGAGACCATGAGGCGGCGGGGAAGGTCGGCGAGCCGCTCGGGCCGCATGCCAAGGACACGGCTGCTCACGGGGTGGTCGATGATGTTGGCGTTGGCATCGATATAGTAGCCGAGAAAGTTGCCGATGGCACCGGCGGCGCGCACCTCGTCAAGCTCGCGGGCGCTGATGAGGCCGGCGGCGCGGATGGTGCCCGAATCCATGCCGCCCACGCTCACCACCGCAAGGTCGGCGCGGGTGAGGCGGTGGTGAATGTCCTGGAGGAGGGGCATCGCCTCAATGGCCTCGCGGCTCTGCTGACTATCGCAGATGAGGGGGCCCGGCATATAAAAGCATTCCGCGTGGAGGCGGTGGGCAAGGGCGGTCGCGGCCTCAAACGTGTCGATGGAGGAGCGGCGGGTGAGCGAGCCGAGCATCGCCACCACCGCTGCGCCCTGCAGTGACTTTTGCACCATTTGATCGGCAAACGCGCGCAGGGTAATCCCCCAGCCGACGCCGACGGTGACGCCATCCACCAGCGCCGGGGCCACCGCCTCGGCCGCAACCGTGCCCAGAAGCTGGGCGGTTGCGCCATCCTCGCCCTCGGCCAGCACCACATGGGCCTCTTTCAGGCCGTAGCGGGCGGTGAGCCGTTCTTCCAGCGCAACGTTTTCCGCCAGCGGCGATGTGATCGTGATTTTGACGACGCCGCGCCGCCGCGCCTCCGCCAGAAGGCGGTTGACGCGCACCCGGGTGAGGCCAAGCCTTTCAGCAATTTCTTGCTGGGTGAGGCCGAGGGTATAATAACACCATGCAATGCGCACAGCGAGTTGTTCTGGCCAGTCGCCAGGCTCGTCGAGGCGCAAAGGGGCGTCGGGCGTTGCCATTCCCCGACCATAGGCGCGTTTTGGCTGATGAACAAATGATCTTGCCACGGATAATTTGTCATTTATGGTGAGGGCGTCGACACGGGACGCGTGACAAGACCCGGGGACAGGAGGACACGCTTGGCACGAACGCTCCAAGAGGGCGGCCCAGCGCGTGCGGGCCGAGCGCCCGTCCGCTCACGCCGCTACCTGACCGACAGCCCCTGGATCTGGCTAAGCCCGCTGATCCTGATGTTGTTGGCGTTCGCGCTCTATCCGTTCTTCTACAATATATGGCTCTCGTTCCACGAATTCGTGCCGCGCCGCCGCGCGCTTGAATATGTTGGGTTTGAGAACTGGCAGACCCTGTTTGACGACCCGCGCATGTGGGGCGCGCTCTGGGTGACGCTGACCTACACGGCCATTTGTCTGACGATCCAGCTCATCCTCGGCATGGGGATCGCGTTGCTTTTGGACAGTGACGATCGCGGCTTTGGCATCTTGCGCGCGGTTTTGACCTGCACCCTCGTCATCCCGCCCGCCATCACCGGGATGATGTTCCTGCTGATGGAAGATGCGCAGTTCGGGTTGATCCCCTTCACCTTACGCGCGCTCGGGATCATGGAGCCGACGGGGACGATCCTGTCCAATCCTGACCGTGCGCTTGCGGGCGTGATGCTGGCCGACATTTGGCAATGGACGCCCTTCATGGTGCTCATTTTCGTGGCGGGGCTTCGTTCGCTGCCGCGCGACCCGTTTGAAAGCGCGATGATTGATGGGGCCAACGCGCTCCAAATCTTTTGGCGCCTTACGCTGCCGATGATGTCAAAGGTGATTGCCATTGCGGTTCTGATCCGCGGGATCGATCTCTTCCGCACGTTTGACTATGTCTATGTGATGACATCGGGCGGGCCTGGGACGGCCACCTACACACTTTCGCTTTACGCATGGCAGCAGACGTTCAGCTTCATCAAATGGGGGTATGGCGCGTCGATCAGCCTGTTTGCGCTGTTCATCATCTTGGTGGTGGCGAACATATTCGTCTATTTCACGCGGCTGAGGTGGTAGTTCGATGGTGATGTCCCCCGGCCAGCGCATCCTTCGGGCGGTCTTCGCCTGGGCCGTTGTCGCGCTCTTCGCCTTCCCGCTTTATTTCTGGGTCACGGTCGCCTTCAAGCCTGACCGGGATGTGTTCGCCCTTCCGCCAAAGCTCTTCAACTTCGACTGGTCGATGCAGTCCTTTGAGGAAGTCTTTGGCATCTCGTTGGGGTTTGAAAAGGGTCTCGAAGTTCTGCCCGGCGGCGGCAATTTTTACATGTTGCCGCGGCTTTGGGACTCTATCGTCATCGCCATGGGGTCAACGGCGCTGGCGGTCACCATTGCAACGCTCGCCGCCTACGCGCTGTCGCGCATGCGCATCCGCGGGCAGCATCACTTTGTGTTCTGGGTGCTGTCGACGCGGATGATGCCGCCAGTGGCGGTCGCAATCCCGATGTTCTTCATCTTCCGCGACCTTGGCCTTCACGACACTTATATTGGCATCATCATCGTCCACGCACTGATGAACTTGCCGCTCGCGGTGCTGCTGCTCAAATCCTTCTTTGATGATATCCCAACCGAGATTGACGAAGCTGCGTTGATCGACGGAGCCGGCCGATTCAAGATCTTTTGGAAGATTGTCTTGCCGATGGCCGTTGGCGGGATCGCGGCCACCGCGGTCCTTTGCTTCATCTTTTCGTGGACGGAGTTTTTGTTCGTCCTCACGCTCACACAAACCGGCATCAAAACTGTGCCCGTCGTCTCATCCACCTTCGTCACATCGACGGGGACGGCGTGGGGCAACATGGCGGCGCTTGGCGTTGCGGCCATCTTGCCGGCCTTTGTGTTCATCTTGCTCGTGCAACGGAACCTTGTGCGCGGGCTGACCCTCGGCTCACTCAAACAGTAGGCTGAGACAACCACCGGCCGGGGCATAACCCGGCGTTTAACAGGGAGGGATCCTTCATGAATCCCATCGATCGCAAGATTTGGCTCGCCTCGGTCACCGACCGTTATGTCAAAGGCCAGATGGACCGCCGTTCGTTCCTGCGGGCGGCCGGCAAGCTTGGCCTTGGCGCCGGTGCCCTTACCGCCGGCTCCCATCTTGCCGCGCGCGGCGGGTTCGGCTTCGTGAACCCCGCACAGGCCCAGGAAATCGAATTCCAGGGCGACATGATGGACTGGCTGCGCGAGGTCTCCACCCCGTTCCGCGGTCAAACGGTGCGCCTTGCAACGGAATCCACCCCGCCGTCCAACGCGATCAACTCCGCGCTCAAGCCGTATTTTGAAGAAGCGACCGGCATCACCGTCGAAATTGAGACGCTGCCGCTGGAGCAAGTGCTCCAAAAGCTGACCCTTGACGTTGCCTCCGGCCTTGGCACCTACGACCTTTACTATCTCGATCAGTCGTGGATGGCAGCGTTCTCCGGCGATGTCATCGATCCGCGCGAGAAATACGCTGCCAACAGCGATCTCGCCATGCCGAACTACAATTTTGACGACTTCCTGGCAGCCCTCGTCGACGGCATCTCCATGTACGACGGCGTGATGGTGGGCGTCCCCTACGACATTCCGATCTTCGTGCAGATGTGGCGCCAGGACATCTTTGATGAGCTGGGTCTGAAACCTGCAACGACGATGCAAGAGTTCCTCACCAACGCCCAGACCATCCAGGAAGCGAAGGGCCCGGACATTTTTGGCACCACCGGCCAAATGCGCTCCGGCCACTACAGCCTTGAGTGCGACTGGACGTGCTGGCTTTGGGGCCATGGCGGCTCAATCTTCGGCCCGGACGGAAAGTTCACCGGCAACGATGCGGAAGGCATTGAGGCCATGGATTACTGGGTGGAGCTGAAGAAGAACATGCCGGAAGCCGTCACCACCTGGACGTGGGACGGGCAGGGCCAGTCGGTGGCGCAGGGGATTGCCGCCTCGCTCATTTCCTGGGGCGAATTCTTCCCGTCGTGGGACAACCCGGAATCGTCCAATGTTTCCGGCCTCATGGAAGCGGCCGTCCCCCCCGCCGCCAACAAGCTGCGCACGGTGTCGGAAACCGGTTTCGGCGAAATTCCGGGCGTTGGCCACCAGGGCGGCTCGTCCCTCGCCGTCTCCAAATACGCCAAGGGCGAAGACGCGGCCTGGCTCTTTGCTCAGTGGGCCACCTCGCCCGAAACGCAAGTGTGGATCACGGCGCTGGGCGGCGGCACCGGCCCGACACGCTCCTCCGCCTACGACGATCCGCGCGTGAAGGCGAACGCCAAGAAGGGCATTGCCGGCACCACCCGCCACCTTGACGCCGTGCGCGACACCATTGCCGACCACATGGGCTCCGAGCCCGACCTGCCGGAATGGGCCGAGCTTGCCAACGACACCATCCCGGTGGAACTCGGCCGCTTCTTCGCCGGCGAATACGACAGCGCGAAGGCGGCGATGGACTCCATCAAAGAGAAGGTCGACGCGATCGTCGAAGGCTAACACCAATTGGGCGGGCTTTTCTCAGCCCGCCCCTCCCAACTAGGTGACGAGATGACCGACAAACCCCTCGTCGTCATCACCGGTGCCTCTTCCGGCATCGGCGAGGCGACCGCCCGCGCCTTCTCCAAGGCCGGCCACCCGCTTTTGCTGCTCGCGCGCCGGCTTGACCGGATGGAGGCGCTGGGCCTCCCCAACACAATGTGCCGCAAGGCCGATGTGCGTGACCGTGACACCATCGAGGCCGCCATCAAAGAGGCCGAGGAGAGGTTTGGCCCCGCCGATTGCCTCTTCAACAATGCCGGCATCGCGCGCCTGGGCAACGTTTTTGAGCAAGACCCCGCCGAGTGGGACGAAAGCATCGACATCAACGCCAAAGGCGTCATGAACGCGCTCCACCCCATCATGAATGGGATGAAAGCTCGCCGCCACGGCACCATCGTGATGATGAGTTCCATCGCGGGCCGCAAGATTTACCCTGATCACACCGTCTACTGCGGCACGAAATACTTCGTGCATGCGATCTCGGAGAGCATTCGCGCCCAACTCGCGCCTTACGATGTGCGCGTGATTGTTCTCTCGCCCGGGATCATCGAGACTGAAGTGCTCGACCATGTGACCGACACCAACACGCTGCAATCATACAAAGACAACAAGGTGCGCATCGGCGGTGGGATCTCGGCCGATTACGTGGCCGATATGATCCTCTTTGCGTACAACATGCCGCAAAACGTGTTGATCCAAGAAATGGTCGTCACGCCGACCCGGCAGGAATACTGACGCGTGGTGGAGCCGTTGGTCGTCGGCCTTGATTCGTCCACCACAGCGACGAAGGCCATCGCATTCACCGCCAAGGGCGCGGTGGTGGGCGAGGGCCGCGCATCGATCCCGATGCAAAACCCGCGTCTTGGCCACTTTGAGCAAAACCCTGACGACTGGTGGGCCTCCGCCGCCACCGCGCTGAAATCGCTCACCGAACAGGTGGACGCCGCCGCCATCAAAGGCCTTGCGGTCAGCAACCAGCGGGAAACCATCGGCTTTTTCGACGCAGAGGCCCGCCCCGTGCGCCCCGCCATGCTCTGGCTCGACGAACGCTCCCGCGGCGAGGTCAAAACCTTCGCGCAGACCGTGGGGGAGGGCACCATCCACGCCCTCACCGGCCGCATGCCCGACCTCACGCCAGCCGTCTACCGCCTCGCCTGGATGAAAGCCAACGAGCCTGCCTTCGCCGACGTTGCCACCTTTGCCGATGTGCAATCGACCCTCGTCCAGCGCCTCTGCGGCGGCCCGTTTCGCACAGGCTGGCCAAGCGCCGACCCCCTCGGCCTTTTCGAGCTTGAGGCCAAGCGTTGGTCGCCCCCCATCCTCACCGCGCTCGGACTTGACGAGACGCGCCTTCCCCGCGCCGAACCTCCCGGCACCATCCTCGGCACCGTGAGCGCCAAGGCAGCGCTTGAGACGGGGCTGAAGGAGGGCACGCCCATCATCGCCGGCGGCGGTGATGGCCAATTGGCCGGCCTTGGCACAGGCTGCACCATTGAGGGCCGCGCCTACATCAACCTTGGAACGGCCGTCGTGTCGGGCGTCTGGTCAAAGGATTATCTGTTCGACAAGGCCTGGCGCACAGAAATCGCGGCCCAGGGCGAGGGCTATATTTTTGAAAATTGCCTGCGCTCGGGCACCTTCCTGCTCAACTGGTTTGTGGACCAATTCGTCCCCGGCGGGCGGGATGATCCTGATGTCTATAAGCGCCTCGAGGCCGAGGCGCTTGACCTTCCCATCGGGTCAGAGGGGGTGATGGTGCTGCCCTACTGGTCGGGCGTGATGGACCCGCACTGGGATGTGGATGCGCGCGGCGCCATCCTGGGGCTCTCGGCAAGCCACCGGCCGGCGCACGTTTACCGCGCGATCCTTGAGGCGATCACTCTCGACCAAGTCTCGCGCACGGCCACCATGGAGGCGGCCATGGGCCGGCCCATCCACCACTATGTGGCGATCGGCGGGGGCGCGGCGAGCCCGCTTTGGCGGCAAATGCTGGCCGATGCGTCCGGCAAACCAGTCTATATTTCAACCACCAACGAGGCCTCAGCCCTTGGCGCGGCGATGATTGCCGCGGCCGGCGCGGGCCTTCACGACGGCATCGTTGCCGCGTCCGAGGCAATGGTGGGCGACACCACCGCCATTGCCCCCAACCCCGCCACCGCGGCCGACTACGCCGAGCTTGGCGCCATCTACACCGACCTTTACGGCGCGACCGCCGGCATCAGCCACCGCCTCGTCGCCCGCGCCAGCCGAACGGAGACGCCCCAATGACCCGCCATGGCGGCGTGATCGACGAACTTCTTGCCGGGACCTGGACCGACCCAAAGACCGGCCAGGCCCACGGCATCCTCATCAACGACATCGTGATTGCCGACACGCTGGCCGGCGAGGCGGCCGCCCTCGTGCGCGCCCAGCACGGTGGCCAAAAACTCACCGTCGTGCACGACCGTTTTACGCGCAAGGCCCTGGGCGCCCGCGTTCTCACCGAACTGCGGGCCGACGGTGGCACGGTGGACGAGCTGGTGTGGGAGAACCCCCGCTGCACCATGGACGGGGTGAAGGAGCTGTCCGCCGCCACCAAAGGGGCCGACGCGCTGATTGCGGTCGGCGCCGGCACCGTCTCCGACAGCGTGAAATACGCCACCTACACCGATGGGCGGACCTACAGCGTCTTCCCCACCTCGCCCATGAACGCCTACACGACGCCCACAGCCTCCGTGTCCGAGGGCGGCTTTAAGAAGTCGATCACCTGCCACAGCGCAAAGGGCGTCTTCGTCGACCTCGAAGTGTTGTCAAAGTGCCCAAAACGGCTGATTTCGGCAGCCTTCGCCGATGTCATCTGCCGCACCACCTCGCAGACCGACTGGCTCCTGTCGCACCTGTTGTTCGACACACCCTATCTTGACGTTGCCTATACCCTCCTCGCGACCGACGAAGACACCATGATCGCAGAGGCTGACGCCATTCGCCGGGGCGAGCCGGAGGCGCTGGCAACGCTCACCCGCATGGCCTCCATCATGGGGCTCTCCACCTCGTTCACCGGGACCACCCATGTGGGCTCCATGGCCGAGCACATGATGTCACACACCATCGACATGTTCGCCGACCCCCACCCCAAAAGCTCCCACGGGGAGCAGGTGGGCGTTGCAACGCTCGTCATGGCCCGCCTGCAAAACGCGGTCCTGCGCAGCGAGACGCCGCCCGACATGAGCCCCACCGACATTCCCGCCGCGCGCCTTGAGGAAACCTATGGCGCGTCCATGGCGCCGACGCTGGTGGAGGCGACCCAAAAGAAGGCGCTTGATGCTGCGCGCACCGATGCCCTCAACGCGCGCCTTGCGGGCGAGTGGGGCACGATCCGCGCCGCCCTCCTGCCGACCCTCCGCTCAGAGGAGGAGATTGACGGCGCCATGGAGGCCGCGGGCTGCCAGCGGACCTTTGCCGAACTTGGGATCGACACAGCGTTCGCGCGGCAGGTGGTGCGCGACGCCCGCTTCACCCGCGACCGCTACTCCATGCTCGACCTTGCCGACGATGGCGGCCTCCTGGCGCCCTTCTTGGATACGGTCCAATGACGGGGGCCGCGGCACCATCGCGGGGCATCGCGCCAAGCCACTCCCGCCTTGTCCAAAAGTCTCTCGTGGGAGGATTGCCGCGTCAAGGGACGCTGCGCTCTTCGCCCTTGACCCGGCAATCCTCCCACGAGGTCCTGTGAATGGTCGGCTCCGAAAGAAGGTCGGTCTTTCTGATCTCACCAAAAGAAGATGAAAGGAAAGCGCTGCACGCTCAGCGCGCCCCTTTCAACGTTGAAGCTTAGGAGCATCAGCCATGTCGACGGTCGAGTACGACAAAGTCGCAAAGAACTACGGCGCGGTGCGGGTGATGGAGGACATCTCCTTCACCATCCCGGATCACAGTTTTGTGGTGCTCCTGGGCCCATCCGGCTGCGGGAAGACGACGCTTTTGCGCATGACGGCGGGGCTGGAATCCATCACCGGCGGCGAAATTCGCATCGGCGGCGATCGCATGAACGGCGTCCATCCCCGCGACCGGGACATTGCCATGGTTTTTCAGACCTACGCGCTCTACCCGCGCATGACCGTCTTCGACAACATTGCCTTTGCCCTCCAGGTGCGCGGTTTCAAAAAGGCCGCCATTGACGAGAAGGTGAATTGGGCCGCCAAGATCCTCGACTTGGAACCCTATTTGAAGCGAAAGCCGGCCGCGCTCTCCGGTGGGCAGCGGCAGCGCGTCGCCATGGGCCGCGCCCTTGTGCGCAACCCGCAAGTGTTCTTGTTTGACGAGCCGCTATCAAACCTTGACGCAAAGCTGCGCGCACAGATGCGCTATGAAATCCGCCGCATCCATGACCGTGTCGGCGCCACCACCGTCTACGTCACCCACGATCAGGTGGAGGCGATGACCATGGCCGATGAGATCGTGATCATGCGCGCCGGCGAGATCATGCAAAAGGGCTCCCCGGACGAGGTCTATGATCGGCCGGCCAACCTCTTTGTGGCCGACTTTATCGGCTCCCCCGCCATCAACCTTCTGAAAGGGAAGGCGGAAGGGGCGAACGGCTCGGCCGCCGTGCGCTTTGGCGGCCAGCTTTTGCCCGCACCCGGGGCCGGCGCGCCGGGGCAAGAGCTCGTCTACGGCGTGCGCCCGGTGGACATTGCGCTGACCGACGATGGCCCCGTCACCGGCGAAGTCTTGATGGCCGAGACCACAGGGTCTGAAACCCTCCTCCACGTGGATCTTGCGGGCGAAGAGCTGCGGGTCGTGTTGCCAGAGCGGCGGCGCCTGAAGGAGGGCGAGACCGTCCGCCTCAGCATCGACCCAGGCAAGGTGCACCTTTTCGACCCCGCGACCGAGGCGCGGCTCTAAGTGGCAAAAATCCTGATCCTTGGGGCGGGCGTCATGGGCAGCGCGCTCACTGTGCCCGCGACCGACAATGGCCACGAGGTGACGCTCGCCACCACGCCCGTTGACGCTGACGTGCTGGCCGCGCTTTCGGCGGGCGGCGACCACCCCCGCCTCGGCGCGCCCCTCTCTCCAGACCTCAACGTGGTGGCGGCCGAGACGCTGACCGAGGCCGACGGCGCGGCCGATCTCACCATTATTGGCGTTTCCTCCCCCGGCATTGGCTGGGCGGTCGATGAAATCGCGCGCATCAAGCCGCAGAACACGGTGGCCCTCGTCACCAAAGGGCTTGTGTCGCAGGGGAAGGGCATCCCGCTCACCTACGTGGACGCCATCCCCAAAATGCTGGACGAGAAGCGCGTCACCACCACGCCGCTGGTGGGGATTGGCGGGCCATGCATCGCGCGGGAGCTCGCCGAACGGCGACCCACCGCCGTGGTCTTTGCCGGCAGCACCGGGAACGACCCCTCTGCCATGAAGCACCTTTTGGAGACGCACTATTATCGCATTTCCGTTTCCCACGACGATGTGGGCGTGGAGGCCTGCGCCGCGCTCAAAAACTTTTACGCCATTGGCGTCAGCGCCATGATCACGCGCCACACCCGCGATGGCGAGCCGGTGAAGAATCCCACCGCCGCCGCCTTCCAACAGGCCGTCGACGAGATGGCGCATCTGGCCGACTGGCTGGGCGGATCGGAGGCGAGCGCCCACGGCCTCGCCGGCGTTGGCGACCTTCATGTCACGGTGGGCGGCGGCCGCAACTCGCGCCTTGGAAAGCACCTTGGCGAGGGGCTCACCGTGGCCGAGGCCATGGACGGCCCCCTCAAGGGCGAGACCGTCGAGGGGGTGGATGTGGGGCGCGTTTTGGCGCCCCATCTGGCGGAGGCCTTTGCCGAGCGCGCGCTGTCGCCGGGCACCTTTCCGCTCGCCACATCACTGATTGCGGCCATCACCGAGGGCGGGCCGCTCGGCTACGATGTGGGCGTTGCCTAAAGCGGGATGTTGTCGTGCTTCTTCCACGGGTTTTCGAGCGCTTTGTCCCGCAAGAGGCGCAGCGCCCGGGACACGCGCCGCCTTGTGGAGCGCGGCGTGATCACCTCGTCGATGTAGCCCCGCTCGGCCGCCACAAAGGGGTTGGCAAACCGCGCTTCATATTCTGACACGCGGGCCGCAATCGCCTCGGGGTCGCCAAGGTCGGACCGATAGAGGATTTCCGCGGCGCCCTTGGGCCCCATCACCGCAATCTCGGCGGTGGGCCACGCATAGTTGAGATCGCCGCGAAGGTGTTTTGACGCCATCACATCATAGGCGCCGCCATAGGCCTTTCGGGTGATGACGGTGACCTTGGGCACCGTCGCCTCCGCATAGGCAAAGAGCAGCTTTGCCCCGTGCTTGATGAGACCGCCATACTCCTGCGCGGTGCCCGGCAAAAAGCCCGGCACATCCACAAACGTCACGAGGGGGATCGAGAACGCGTCGCAAAAGCGCACGAAACGGGCCGCTTTCCGCGAGGCCGCCGCGTCAAGCACACCGGCAAGCACCATCGGCTGGTTGGCGACAAAGCCCACCGTTTCGCCCTCAATGCGGCCGAACGCGGTGAGGATGTTTTTGGCAAACGCCTCTTGGATCTCAAAAAGGTCGCCATCGTCGGCAACGCGCTCCAAAAGTTCGCGCATGTCGTAAGGGGCGGTGGCGCTCTCGGGGACGAGGCTGTCGAGCGCATTGTCCACCCGGTCGGACGGGTCGAGGGTTGCAAGGGCAGGGGCCGCGTCAACGTTGGACGCTGGCAGATAGTCCACCAGGCGCCGCACCTCCATGAGGGCGATGATGTCATTGTCATAGGCGCCGTCTGCCACGGAGGAGCGCGTGGTGTGCACCTCCGCGCCACCAAGCTCTTCGGCGGTCACCGTCTCATTGGTGACGGTTTTGACCACTTCCGGCCCGGTGACGAACATGTAGCTCGACCCCTTCACCATGAAGATGAAGTCGGTCATCGCGGGGGAATAAACATCGCCCCCCGCGCAGGGGCCCATGATGACCGAAATCTGCGGGATCACGCCGGACGCCAAGACGTTGCGCTGGAACACTTCGCCATAGCCGCCGAGGGCCGCCACACCCTCCTGAATGCGCGCGCCGCCGGCATCAAAGAGGCCGATGATCGGCACCCGGTTTTTGAGCGCCATGTCCTGGACCTTCATGATCTTTTCCGCATGGGTCCAGGAGAGGGAGCCGCCAAAGACGGTAAAATCCTTGGCAAACACGAAGACGGCGCGGCCGTTGATGGTGCCCCAGCCGGTCACCACCCCGTCGCCGGGGATCTTTGTGCCGTCCATGCCAAAATCGGTGCAGCGGTGCTCGACGAAGGTGTCGAACTCTTCAAACGAGCCTTCGTCGAGGAGAACGGCAAGTCGCTCCCGCGCGGTGAGCTTGCCGCGGCTGTGCTGGGCGTCGATGCGCGCTTGCCCACCGCCGAGCTGCGCCTTGGCGCGCTTGTGGGTGAGTTCCAAAAGTGTGTCGCGCATCAAAGCCTCCGCGTCGCGCCGTGGCGAAGGCGCCATTCATCACGCGCTGCGGGCGAACCGCAAGCGCCACGTGGCGGGCTTTTGCTGGGGCGCCGGTTGCCGCTCCTGCTGGAGGGCGCGCAGCCAGTCGTCGATCTCGGTTTGGGGGAGCGCGCCAAGGCTTGCTGCGGCAATGGCGGCCCGCAGCGCGTGGGGGTTGCGGCTTTTGAGCGTTGCAAACTGCTGCGCCCCGTCAAGCTCGGGCACCACCACATGGGTGACGCTGGCCGCGGTGGAGCCGACCGCATAGGTCTTTTCGTGGATGTGCAGCGTCACCGTCGGCACGCTGGGCGCTGCGAGCGAGGCCATCAAGCGCTCCGGATCGTTGCCATCAAGGTCGCTGAGGCGGTGCTTTTTGGGCAGCGCATTTTCAATGACGCAGCGGGCCATCCAGTCGAGGGGGAAAATTGTCGACAAGAGGACATCCGCGGTGCGCAGCCCGTCCACCTCGCCCTGGTGGACGAGGAGGACCTCGCCGTCCTCCGTCAGCCGCAGCGCGTGGTGGGGGCCCACAAGGATGCGGCGCTCGTCAAAGGTGCGCTCGCGCATGAAACGCCAGCGGCTGAACACAGGCGGCGGCGCGGTGACGGCGGCGCTGAAGGCAAAGGTGCGATCGGTGCGCAAGGCTTACTCCAACGGTCGGGACCAACGTTGGAAGAACCTGGCTGAACATGGTTAAGGTTCGTTTGACGCGATGACCGCCCGTGCCGCATCCGCGCCCCATTCCGTCCACGATCCATCATAAACCGCACTCTCCCGCCCAATTTCGTGGAGCGCGAGCGACAGGATCGCCGCCGTCACCCCCGATCCGCACGAGGTGATGACCGGCCCATCAGGCAGGTGGCCCAAGCGCGCCTGGAGCGTGTCGCGGGGCAAAAGGCGCCCGTCGTCGCCAATCAGCGTTGCGTAATGAAGGTTGAGGGCGCCGGGCATGTGGCCAGCGCGCACGCCCGGCCGCGGCTCGTCTTCCTCGCCCGCGTACCGGCCGGGGGAGCGCACGTCGACAACGGTTGTGCCCGCGGAAAGCGCGGCCTCCACAGCGTCGGCATCGGCGAGAAGTGCGGGGTTGAACGATGGCAAAAAGGCTTTTGCGGGCGGGGGCGGTGCGGGGCCGGTTTCGGTGGCAAAGCCCTCCGCCGTCCAGCGGGCAAGGCCACCGTCGAGGATGGTGACATCAAGGCCCATCACGCGAAACATCCACCACACGCGGGGCGCGGAGAAAGGCGGGCCCGCCTCGTAGACGGTGACGGTTGCGGCGTTGTCGACCCCCATGGCGCCGACGGTGGCGGCAAACGCGTCCGGCGCGGGCAGGGTGTGGGGGAGGCCGCTCTCTTGGTCGGCCACGCGGTCAATGTCGAACCGCTGGGCGCCGGGGATGTGCGCGGTCAAAAACTCGGCCGCCGCATCGCGCCCGGTGGCGGGCATATGCCACGAGGCGTCAAGCACCACCGTTTCGGAAAGGCGCGCGTGGAGTGTGGCGGGGTCGATGAGCGTCATGAAAGGGCAATCCGCACGCGGCGGTTTTGGCGCCCCTTTTTCTCGACTTTTGTGACGGTGAGGGCGCCAATCTCGGCGGTGGAGGCCACATGGGTCCCGCCGCAGGGCTGAAGGTCAACCTCGCCGATCTTCACCAGCCGCACCCGGCCCGACCCGCGCGGCGGCTTCACGGTCATGGTCTTCACAAGGTCGGGGTTGGCGTCGAGCTCTTCATCGGTGATCCACTCGGTGGTGACGTTGTGGTCGGCCGCCACGAGGTCGGCAAGGGCCGCGGCGACGGCCTCCTTGTCGGGGCTTTCGGGCATGTCGAAGTCGAGCCGGCTGTCGGAAACGCCGATCTGACCGCCCGTCACCGGGAAGGCGAGCACCACCGACAACAGATGCAGCGCGGTGTGCATCTTCATGATCGAATAGCGCCGCGCCCAATCAAGATGCTGGGTGACCGCCGCGCCCTCGCTCACCAAACCATCGACCGAAAGCGCGATGGCGGCGCGGTCGGCGGTGTAGCGCGTGTCGGTCACCGGCAAGACTGTGCCATCGGCAAGCTCGAGCGTGCCGGTGTCGCCCGGCTGTCCGCCGCCCGCGGGGTAAAAGAGGCTCCGGTCGAGGATGACGGTGCCCTCGCCAAGGCCAACCACGGTCGCGGCCGCCGTCGTGAGGTACGCGTCGTCGCGGAAGAGTGGCTCGGTCATCGCAGGTGACCCAGGAGCGCGGCGGTGGAGGCGTCCACCTCGGCGTGCGCCTCGCCCTTCACGGCGGGCAGAAGGTTGCCGGCAAGCTCTTTGCCGAGTTCCACGCCCCATTGGTCAAACGAGTTGATCGACCAGATCACGCCCTGGACGAACACTTTAAGCTCGTAAAACGCCAAAAGCTTGCCGAGGGTGAACGGGTCGAGCGCACCATAGGCCAACGTGGTGGACGGGCGGTTCCCTGAAAAGACGCGGTGGGGCGCCAGGCGGTCGGCCTCGGCAGCGTCAACGCCCTTGTCGATCAGCTGGGCGCGCGCCTCTTCCAGCGTGCGCCCGCGCATCAGGGCTTGGGATTGGGCGAGGCAGTTGGCCACAAGCTTGGCGTGATGGTCCGACAAGGTCTCTTGCGGCGTCTTCGCGATCAAGAAGTCGCACGGGATCACCGTCGTCCCCTGGTGGAGCAATTGGTAAAACGCGTGCTGCCCGTTGGTGCCCGGCTCGCCGAACACGATGGGGCCCGTTTGCCCGGTCACCGGTGCGCCCGCCTCGGTGACGCCCTTGCCGTTGGATTCCATGTCCACCTGTTGGAGGTGGGCGGCAAACTCCACCAGCCGCTGATCGTAGGGGAGGATCGCAAGGGCGGGGAGGCCGTGGAAGGTGCGGTACCAATCGCCAAGGACGCCCATGACGACGGGGATGTTCTCAGCAAGCGGCTGGGTGCGAAAGTGATCGTCCGCCGCAGCGCCGCCGGCGAGGAAGGCGCGGAAGTTGTCGGCCCCAATGGCGATTGCGAGGGAGAGGCCGATGGCCGACCACACCGAGTAGCGCCCGCCCACCCAATCCCAGAAGCCGAACGCGCGGTCTCGCGGGATGCCGAACGCTGCAATCTTATCGACCGCCGTGGAGATCGCGGCGAAGTGGTGGGGGACGGCGGCTTCGCCCAGCGCGTCGGCGATGAAGGCGCGGGCGGAGGCCGCGTTCGTCATCGTCTCCTGGGTGGTGAAGGTTTTGGACGCAATCAGGAAGAGCGTGCGCGCTGGGTCCAGCGTTGCGGTGACATCGGCAAAATCCGCCCCGTCCACATTGGCGACGAAGTGGACGTTGGGCCCTCCGCCGCGGAAGGGCGAGAGAGCGCGAACGGCCATGCGCGGCCCAAGGTCGGACCCGCCAATCCCAATGTTGACGACATCGGTAAACCGCCCGCCATCCGCGGCGGCCACCGACCCATCGCGCACCCCATCGGCATAGGAAAGAAACCGATCGAGCACGGCTTTGACATCGCCCGACACATCCGCGCCATCGATGATGAACGGGCCCGCGCCGCGCAGCGCTGCATGGAGCACCGCGCGCCCCTCGGTGACGTTGATGGCGCTGCCCGCGTACATCGCGTCACGTTTTTGCGAAAGGCCGGCGGCCTCAGCGCGCTCCAGCAAAAGCGCCATGGTCTCATCGGTGATGAGGTGTTTTGAATAGTCGAACAGAAGGTCGCCGTCGGTGATGGAAAACCGGATGGCGCGGCCGGGATCGTCGGCAAACGCTTGGCGCAGGTGAAAGCCGTTGAGCGTCGCCTTGTGGGCGGTCAGGCGATCGGTGGGGGACATCAACACCTCACGTGGCGGGCTGGAGAGCAAAGCGGTTGGCCCGCTCCACATTGTGCCAAAATTCTTTCACGCTCTCCTCCCACGAGAATTTGAGCGCGTGCGCGCGGCACGCCTCCCGCGGAATGTCGAGCGCCTTGAGGGCGGCCTGCCGCAAATCGTCCGAAAGGACGCCCGGCCCATCATGCCCAATGACGTCGAGTGGGCCCATAATCGGGAAGGCCGCCACAGGCACCCCGCAGGCGAGCGCCTCCATTTGCACAAGGCCCCATGTGTCGGTGAGGCTGGGGAAGACGAACACGTCGGCGGCGGTGTAGTGCGCCGTCAATTCCCGGCCGGACTTTGCGCCGGTGAACACCACATCGGGGAACCGGGCGCTAAGGGATTTTAGCGCCGGCCCATCGCCCACCACAACCTTGGTGCCCGGCAAATCGAGCGCGAGGAAGGCTTCAATATTCTTCTCCACCGACACGCGGCCGACATTGAGGAAGATTGGCCGCGGCAGGTCGGTGAGCGCGGGCGGCTCGTCGGGGTTGAACGCCTCGGTGTCCACCCCGCGCATCCAGCGCACAAGGTTGCGAAAGCCGCGGCCGCGCAGCTCCGTCTCCAGCGTCTCGTTGGAGACCATGCAGGCCGCGCCGGAGTTGTGAAAACTGCGGATCGCCGCATAACTCCACGAGAGCGGCACAGGAAGTCGTGCGCGCAAATATTCGGGGAAGCGGGTGTGATAGCTCGTCGTGAAATTGCGTCTGTGGTGGGCGCACCAGCCCCGCGCCATCAAGCCGAGGGGCCCTTCGGTCGCAATGTGCACATAGGTCGGGGCGGCCGCTTCCAGCGCGGCGTGCACCTTTGAGGGGCGCGTTATGGCAAGGCGGATCTCATTGTAGGTGGGCATAGCGATGGTGCGATACCGCTCCGGCGAGATCATCACGACCTCAACGCCAATGCGTTCCAGCTCTTTGCGGGTGGTGTCGAGGGTGCGCACGACCCCGTTCACCTGCGGGTGCCAGGCATCGGTCACAAGGGCAAGTTTCGACATCGGTTAAGCGGCGCGCGCCGTGCTGGGGGAAAGGTCGGTCACGGACGCTTCGTCCCGCACCTTGGTCCACTTGATGAGCACGAATTCGCCCGCCTCGGTCTCCGCGACGGCCGAGCAGCTTTCCACCCAATCCCCGGTGTTCACATAAAGTGTGCCATGCTCATCATGGATGATGGGGTGGTGGATGTGCCCGCAAACGACACCGTCCGCGCCCCGGCGCTTGGCCTCCAGGGCGAGCGCCTGCTCAAACTGGCCGATGAAGGAGACCGCGTTCTTCACCTTTGACTTCGCCCAGGCGGACAGCGACCAATATGTGTAGCCAAGTTTGCGGCGGAACAGGTTGATCCAGGTGTTGGCGGCAAGGGTGGTCACGTACGCCCAATCGCCCAAGAAGGCGAGCCATTTGGCGTGGCGCACCACAACGTCAAACTGGTCACCGTGGATGACGAGGAGGCGCTTGCCGTCCGCCGCCTCGTGGACAACACTGTCCACCACCTCAACCCCGCCAAAGTGTGTGCCGAGATATTCTCGCAAAAACTCGTCATGGTTGCCGGGGAGGTAGGTGATTTTGGCACCCTTGCGGCCTTTGCGGAGGATCTTTTGTACCACATCATTGTGGGACTGGGGCCAATACCACGTTTTCTTGAGGCGCCAGCCGTCGATAATGTCGCCGACCAAGTAGATCGTGTCGGCGTCGTGGTATCGCAGAAAGTCCAGCAACAGCTCGGCCTGGCATCCGCGGGTCCCGAGGTGAATGTCGGAGAGGAAGAGCGTGCGATACCGGCGCACGGCGGCTTCGTCCGTCACGGTCACAGACATCGGGGCCTGTCCTTCTGATCCACCACGTTCCCAAGGGCGCTAACATAGAGTATGGCCCGCTGCCAGAGTGGGAAGGGCTTTGCCCAAAGGGATCGTGATGCTGACAAGCGTTTTGGTGGCCAACCGCGGGGAAATCGCGGTGCGCATCATGCGAACCGCCAAGCGCCTTGGCCTGCGCACCATCGCGGTCACCTCCGAGGCCGACCGCGGCGCCCTCCACACGCGCGTGGCCGACGAGGCGGTTTTGATCGGCCCCGCCGACGCGCGCCGCTCCTACCTCGACGCCGACCGGATCATCCACGCCGCGCGCGAGGCGGGCGCGGAGGCGATCCACCCCGGCTACGGCTTCCTCTCCGAAAACGCAGCCTTTGCGCAGGCGTGCGCGGACGCCGGCCTCATCTTCGTGGGCCCGCCGCCGGCCGCCATCCGCGCCATGGGGTCGAAGGCGGAGGCAAAGGCGATCATGCATCGCGCGGGCGTCCCCGTCGTCCCCGGCTACCATGGCGAGATGCAAGAGCCGGAGTTTTTAAAGCGCAAGGCCTACGAAATCGGCTACCCGGTGCTCGTCAAAGCCGTGTCAGGCGGTGGCGGCAAAGGCATGCGCCGGGTCGACAAAGCGCTCGACTTTGAAGACGCGCTCCAAAGCGCCCAGCGGGAGGCCAGCCGCGCCTTTGGCGACGCGCGGGTGCTGGTGGAAAAGTTCGTCCCAAAGCCGCGCCACATCGAAATCCAGGTGTTTGCCGATCAGCACGGGCGCACCGTCTCCCTCCACGAGCGGGACTGTTCGATCCAGCGCCGCCACCAAAAAATCCTTGAAGAGGCGCCGGCGCCCGGCCTCACCGAGGATGTGCGCGCCGCGATGGGCAATGCCGCGGTGAAGGCGGCCGAGGCCGTCGGCTACACGGGCGCCGGCACCGTGGAGTTCATCGCCGAAGGGGGCGCGCTCCAAAATTTCTTCTTCATGGAGATGAACACGCGCCTTCAGGTGGAGCACCCCGTCACCGAGATGATCACTGGGTTCGACCTTGTGGAGTGGCAGCTGCGCGTTGCCTCAGGCGAGCCGCTGCCCGAAGGCGTCGTCCGCCCGCCCAAGGGCCACGCCGTCGAGGCGCGGCTTTACGCCGAAGACCCTGACAATGGCTTTTTGCCCAGCGCCGGCACCCTCGAGGCGCTGGAATTTCCGGACGGCGTGCGGGTCGACACTGGCGTTGAGGCAGGCGACGCGGTCTCCCCCAACTATGACCCGATGGTGGCAAAGCTCATTGTCCACGCCGGCGATCGCACGGCGGCCTTTTCCGCCATGGCCCGCGCGCTGGAGGACACGGTCGCGATTGGCGTGCGCACCAACCTTGCGTTTTTGCGCGCTGTTGTCGGCCATGACGATGTGCTTGCCGGCCGTCACGACACAAGCTTTGTGGACGGCGCGCTGGAAACCCTGACCGGCGGCGCGGTGAGCCCCCGCGCGGTGGCGGACGCTGCTGCAACGCTGGTCGCTGAGACCTTTGTGGCCGGCGCGCCATCCGCCGCCGATCCTTGGGCCGCCACCGATGGCTTTCGCCTCACCGGCAACGCAGATGTTCCTGTGACGCTCGGCGTGGATGGCGCGCCGCACACGGTGATGGTGCGGCCGGGCGCGGCGGGCTTTTCGGTCACCGTCGATGGTGAGGCGGGGGAGGCGGGGCGCAGCCGCGTCATCCGCGCGGGCGGGGATGCGTTTGCGCTGGAGGGCGGCCGTGCGGTGCGCGTTGCGCTGGTGGATCAGCTGTCCCGCCGGTTGGAGGAGGCGGGGGCAGGTTCGCTCGCCGCGCCCATGCACGGGCGGATTGTGTCGGTGTTGGTCGCCCCTGGTGACACGGTGGACGCCGGCGCACGGCTTTACACCATCGAGGCCATGAAGATGGAGCACACCGTGACGGCGCCGACCGAGGGCACCATTGCGGCCGTCCACGCCGCCCCCGGTGATCAGGTGGCGGAAGGGGCCGACGTTGTGACCCTTACCCCTTCCGATCAGGCGTGATGGCAAGGCGCTGAAAGCCCGCCATTCGCGCTGGCCGCCGCGCCGAAATCCGCCGCGAGTTGACCCCCGCCCACGCAATCTCGCCCGACAGCCGCCCATACTCAATTTTCGGGCAGCGGTTCTGGATGACGGTGATGCCCTTTGCCTCCGCCGGCGCCACTGCCTCATCATTGCGAATGCCAAGCTGCAGCCACAACACCTTTGGCGGCGGGGCGAGGGCAAGCACCTCCTCCACCACGCCGGGCACCGCATCGGCCGCGCGAAACACATCCACCAAATCGATGGGCTCTGGCACATCCGCGATGGAGGCGTAGCAGGGGCGGCCCGCAATCTCGCCCCCCGCGCGCCCAGGATTAATGGGGTAGACGACAAATCCCTTTGCAATCAAGTATTTGAGCACAAAGTAGGACGGGCGCACATTGTTGGCCGACGCGCCGATCATCGCAACCGTGCGCGTCTCGCGAAGGACGCGGCCGATGAGGTCGTCGTCGTAAGCGTCGTGGGTCATTTGGTGAAGATCGCCCGCACGACGGCCGCGCGGCCCTGGTGAAACCGCCCCTCGTCGAGCTCCACCTCGGTGGTCTCAAGGTGGGTCGGGGTGAGGCCGGCAAATTCTTCCGCCAGCCCCTCCGGCCCCACCAGAAGCGCCGGGTCGGACGGGCCGCCAGAGTTGTGCACCTTCTTCAACTCCAGCTGTTTTGGGGCAAACGCTTCCACCACCAGCATGCCGCCGGAGGCAAGCACCTCGGCCAGGCGGGCGTGGATCGGCCGGCGAAGGTCCGGCGGCAAATGGCAATAGATGAGCGTGATCAGATCGTAGGGGCCGGAAAGCGGCACATCGGCAAGGCTCCCCGCGGTGGCGGTGAGTGAAAGCCCCGCCGCCTCCGCACTGGCCCGGGCCTGGGCAACGGCCACCGGCGAAAGATCAACCATCTCCGTCTCATAGCCGAGCCCGGCCAGAAAGAGGGCGTTGCGCCCCTGGCCGTCGGCAGCGGCAAGTGCGCGGCCTTTGGGAAGGGTCGGCGCGACGGCGGCGAGGAAGGCGTTGGGCGCGGTCCCGAATGCGGCCTCGTCACCGGCGTATCGCGCGTCCCAAAAGGCGGCCTTGTCGGCCCGTAGGTCACGCCAGTTCGCGGGCCGCTTGTCGCGGAACGCGGCAAGGCCCTCGCGCCCGTCGGGCAACAAAAGGTTCTCGACCATCGCATCGGCCGCCTTTTCATAGGCGGGCGCAAGGTCGAGCGACGCCGTCTCCCGCACTGAGCGCTTGCCGATGGCCAAAACCGCGCCCGAGTGGCTCGCAATGCGGTTGGCGAGCCTGTCGACCTCGCCCCGCAGTGCGGCAGGGGGGACGGCCTCGTTGATGAGGCCGATGGTGGCGGCATGGGCCGCGTCCACAAGGTCGCCGGTCATCAGCATGTGCGCGGCGTGTTTTGGCGCGACGGTTCGGGTCAGCGGCACCGCGGGGGTGGAGCAATAAAGCCCGAAGGCGACGCCCGTTGTGCCGAAGGTCGCGGTGTCGGCGGCAATGGCAAGGTCGCACGCGGCGACGAGCTGGCAGCCTGCGGCAACAGCCGGCGCGTGCACCTCCGCGATCACCGGCTGGGGGAGGGTCGCGATCTTCGTCATCATCGCGCCGCAGGCGGCAAAGAGCGCGGCGAAATAGGCCTTTCCGCCGTCCTCGTCGGCGTGGTGGGCGGCCATCGCCTTCATGTCGTGCCCGGCGCAGAACGCGGGGCCGTCCGAGGCAATCACAATCACGCGCGCACCGGGCGCATCGAGCGCGTTTTCCAGCGCCTCGATCATCTCGAACGTCAAAAGGTTGCGCCCGGCCGGCCGGTTGAGCACGATGCGGCGCACGTTGTCGCGGTTTTCCACGAGAACGTGCGGGGTTTTTGAGGGGATCGCATCCATGGGCGCCACTGAAAGGCCCGCAGATTGGCCTTGTCAATGAGGCCTGGCCTCGATGCGCACGCCGTCACCGCGCACCTTCGCGAAACCTTCCCGCAAATGTTTGAAGGCCAGGCGCTCTCCATCGAGGCCGCCAGCGACGGTGTGGCAACGCTCCGCCTTGCACCCGGAGTGCGCCACCTGCGGCCCGGCAACGTCGTCTCCGGCCCCACCTTCATGATGCTGGCCGACGCGGCGGCCTACGTGGCGCTCCTGTCCCGCAGCGCCGATGCCGCGCCGGCGGTGACCTCCAACCTGTCGATTTCCTTCCTGTCGGCGGGGCGGGCGGATGCGCCGATCCTCCAGCGCGCGGCGGTGGTGAAGGCCGGCCGGCGCCTTGCGACAATCGTGGCGGAGGCGAGCAGCGAAGACGGCCGCCGCCTCACCCACGCAACGCTCACCTACGTCATGGGGTAGCGCGCTATCGCGCATGCGGACGCCTGTGTTAGCGTTCCCCATGCTTCGTGTTGTCGCAGTCTTTTTGATGCTTTCGCTCGCCCCGGCCCCCGCCCACGCCGGCAAGGCGAGCCTGTTTGACGGGCTGTTCCCCCGGCTCTTCGGCAAGGACGGGGGCGATGTTGCAACCCGCCCCGGCCGCCACACCCGCACCCGCATCCGCACCCGGGCGCGCTTGTGCCGGGAGGGCGACCGCGCGTGCGAACGGGTGCGCGACTTCGGGGTCGACCTTGGCGTCGACCAGGGGACGTCGCGTGTCAAGGACCGGTTTTCGGACGATGATCGCTGATCAGGCGGCCGCGCGGGCGGGCTGGCGGATCACGTCAAAGAGGGTTTTGGCCGCCTCGTTGACGCCCTGGCCAAGGGCAACGCGGATCGAGACAGTGCCAAGCTCGGGAAGGCCCGCCTCGCCGGTGAGGCGCACGAGCCCTGGCACAAAATAGCTGAGCGGCATCGGCGAGACCGCAATGTCGGCCGCCACCGCCGCCACCTGCCCAAGGGAAAAGCTGCAACTGAATGCGAGGCGATAGGGGATGCCCGCGCGCTCCAACGCGTCGCACGCCGTGTGGCGCCAGTGGCAATTGACGCCGGGCAATGCAAGCGGGAGCGGCCGGCGGGAAAACGCCTCGCCACCGGCAGCGCCCAGCCACACCAAAGGTTCGACCCCCAAAAGGTCAGGCGGCGCGCGGGTGCCAAGGGACTCGCCCTCCACGTAAGCAAGGTCGAGCGTGCCCTCCTCAACGCCGTCGAGAAGTTTTGCGCTGGTCTCCATGGTGACCTCAAGCTCCACCGCGGGGCAGAGCTGCGAAAAGCGTGGCAGGGCGCCGGTCAAAAGCCGCAACTCATAGTCGTCCGGCACGCCAAGGCGCACCAGGCCGCCGGGCGCGGGACGCCCCACCCGCATCAACGCCTCCTCGTGCAGCGAGAGGATGCGGCGGGCGTATCCCAAAAACTCCTCCCCCGCCTCGGTGAGCCGCACCGAGCGCCCGTCCTTGGCAAAGAGCGCGGCGCCAATGCTCGCCTCAAGCTTGGCCATCTGCATCGAAACCGCGGAGGGCGTGCGGAACACACGCTCGGCGGCTGCGCGAAAACTCCCCGCCTCGCACACAGCGACGAAGGTGGTGAGGTGGTCGGTCTCAACGGGAGGTGTTTGCATCCGTTCAGTCTCGCTGATCAATTTGATCAAATCAATTCGTTCGACTGAACAGTCGTGTGCCTCCATCTTCGCTGTGCGTCAACGGAGAACGGCCATGACACCCCTAGCCACCCATCCCACGGGCCCTGTTTCGGGGCTTCTTCGCGCGCTCACCGCGTTCCGCGCGGAGGTATCGCGGCGCAGAGCGCTCACCCAACTGTTGCAGCTCAGCGATTGGCAGCTCAATGACATTGGCCTTTCGCGCGGCGCGGTGGAGCGGTCGCTGGAGGCGCCCATGTGGCGGCGCGCGCAGGTTTGGCTGCTTTCCGCCTGCCTCGGCCACGAACAGCGTCTCGGTACTCTGATACCTCATAACCAGATGGCTGAAAACACAGGGCATTTTGTGAGGTGTTGACGGCTGTGGGCGCGGTGTGCATATCCCCATCGTCGCGCGAAACACCGCGCCCCCTTCACACACGGTTGATGGTCCATGACAACGGTTTCCGCGAAGCCCGCGGACATTGAAAAACAGTGGGTGCTGATCGACGCCACCGATCTTGTGGTCGGCCGGCTCGCCTCGCAGATTGCGCTGCGCCTGCGCGGAAAGCACCTGCCGCTCTACACCCCCCATGTCGACTGCGGTGACAATGTCATTGTCATCAACGCCGACAAGGTGCGCTTCACCGGCCGGAAGGTCGAGCAGCAGACCTATTACAAGCACACCGGCCACCCCGGCGGCATCAAAGAGCGCACCGCGAAGCAGATCCTAGAAGGTCGCTTTCCCGAGCGGGTGCTTGAGGCGGCCGTGCGGCGGATGATGCCCCGCGGCCCGCTGGGTCGCAAGCAGTTGAAAAATCTGCGGGTTTATTCGGGCGAAACGCATCCCCACGAGGCGCAACAGCCGGTCACCATCAACATCGGCGCGCAAAACAAAAAGAATGTGAGGGAGAAATGAGCGACACCGTTCAAAGCCTTGAAGATCTTGGCGCTGCCATGGGCCAAGAGGGCGGCGAGGGCGAGGTCGTCACAGCGCCGGTCCACGTGCAAAAGCTTGACGCCCACGGCCGGGCCTACGCCACCGGCAAGCGCAAGGACGCGGTCGCCCGGGTCTGGGTGAAGCCCGGCACCGGCCGCATCACCGTTTCCGGCCCCAAGGGCAAGGAAAAGCCGGTCGAAGAGTATTTTGCGCGGCCCGTCCTGCAGATGGTGATCCGCCAGCCGCTCCTCATCACCCAGCGCGATGGCCAGTTCGACATTCGGTGCACCGTCTCCGGCGGCGGACTGTCGGGCCAAGCGGGCGCCGTGCGCCACGGCATTTCCAAGGCGCTCACCCACTATGAGCCCGAGCTGCGGAGCGTTCTGAAACGCGTCGGCTTCCTCACCCGTGACAGCCGCGTTGTGGAACGCAAAAAGTACGGCAAGCGCAAAGCCCGCCGTTCGTTCCAGTTTTCCAAACGCTAAGGCCAATACCATGCAATACGATGGTTTCCGGCCGGGAGCGGCCGGGGCCATCGTCGCCCTCCACGGCCGCCACTATGCGGCCAACTGGGGGTTCGGCCCCGGGTTCGAAGGCAAGGTTGCCGAGGAACTCGGCGCCTTCTTGCGTCAACACGACCCGGCGCGCGACCTCTTCCGTGCCGCCTACGACGGCGACACGCTGGTGGGCAGCCTCATCATCGACCACACCGTGACGGGCGAGGGCGGCGCACACCTGCGCTGGTTCATCGTCAGCGAAGCCGCGCGCGGAACAGGCGTTGGCCGCCAGCTGATGGCCGATGCCATGGCGTTTGTGGACGATCAGCGCACGCCCCTCACGTGGCTCACCACATTTTCCGGGCTCACCGCGGCCCGCGCGCTTTATGAGCGCTTCGGCTTCACCCTCACGCGGGAAGACGCCATCGACCAATGGAATGGCGGCGTTCGCGAACAACGCTTTGAAAGGAGGCTCCCATGAAAATCGGGATTCTTGGCGCATCGGGCTACACCGGGGCCGAAGCGGTCCGCCTCCTTTCGCGCCACCCGGAGGCAGAGATTGTCGCCCTGTCGGCCGACAGCAACGCCGGCAAACCCATGGCCGCCGTCTACCCGCAATTTTCCGAGCTTGCGCTCCCAACGCTGCAAAAGATCGACGAGATCGATGTGGCCGCGCTCGATGTCCTCTTCTGCGCGCTCCCCCACGGCACGCCGCAGCCCACAATTGCGGCTGCGCTCACCACAAAGCCGACGCTCAAAGTCATCGACATTTCCGCCGATTTCCGCCTCTCCGACACGGCCGAGTACGCAAAATGGTACGGCCACGAGCACCTTGCGCCGGACCTTCAGAAAGAGGCGGTCTATGGCCTCACCGAGATCCACCGCGAGGCAGTGCGCGGGGCGCGCCTCGTCGGCAACCCCGGCTGCCACACGACAACCGGGCTCTTGCCGCTCATCCCGCTGGTGGCGGCGGGCGCGGTGGATCCTGAGCGCATCATCGTCGACAACAAAACCGGCATGTCGGGCGCTGGCCGATCGGCCAAGGTGGGCATGCTCTTTTCAGAGGTGTCGGAAGGGTTCCACGCCTACGCCGTCGGCAGCCACCGCCACACGTCTGAATTTGACCAAGAGCTTTCGCGGGCGGCCGGCTACCGGGTGGCGGTCACCTTCACCCCCCACCTTGTGCCGATGAACCGCGGCATCTTGTCGACCATCTACGTGGAGGGCGATGCGGCGCGCATCCACGCAATCTTGCGCGAGCGGTACGCGGATGAACACTTTGTGGCCGTCCTCCCCTTTGGCGAGGCGCCGCAAACCCGCCACGTGCGCGGCTCGAACTATGTGCGCATCGGCGTTGCGGCCGACCGGCGCGAGGGCCGCACGGTGGTGATGAGCGCCATCGACAATCTGGTGAAGGGCGCGTCCGGCCAAGCCATCCAGAACATGAATGTGATGTGCGGCCTGCCGGAGCGAACCGGCATCGACGCGCTGGCGTTGTTTCCTTAAGCTCTTCAGGCGGGCGTCGCACGCTGAGAGGGGGCACGGATGAGCGATCGCGCAACCAAGGTTCTGTGCTTTGCCTCGGGCCGCGGCTCTGAGTGGCAGGCCCACTGCCTCGACTTTGACATTGCCGTGGAGGGGGCATCGTTTGACGATGTCTCCAAGGTCCTCGAACAGGCGATTGCAACTTATGTCGCCGATGCACACGCGGAGGCCCCGGCGAACCAAGAACGGTTGCTGTCCCGCCGCGCGCCCATCATGGTGCGCGCCGGATGGATCGCGCGGTTTATTTACGCCGTTGTTCTATCGCGAACCAAAGACACCATGCTCCGCCACAGCTTTACTTTGCCGTGCCCCGCCTCAAGTGCACCTTCCGCGGATTCATAGCGATCATCGAGGCCAACGGTTTTGCCCTCCATCGCCATGATGGTGGCAGCCACCGCCGCTACCGCGCTGAGCGGGACGGGAGCGTCCACTTTGTCGACGTGGCGGCGCATAATCTTGGCGATGAAATCAAATCCGGCACGTTGAACGCCATGATCCGCCAAAGCGGCCTTCCGAAAAAGCTCTTTCGCAAGTAAGCGCCTCTTGCTTCCGCGGCACAAAAATCTATGCATTCTCATAGACCGCTGTGCTGGGGAGAGGGCCATGGCCGAACGCTCGTTTGCCAAAGAGGTGCAGCAGCTCAAAATCGGCGCGGGGGAAGAGTTCCGCGGCGAGGGCATCTTGGCCATCACCAAGGCGCTGCTCGAAAACGGGGTGGGCTACGTGGGCGGCTACCAAGGCGCGCCCATCAGCCACCTGATGGACGTTCTGGCCGACGCCAACGACATCATGGAAGAGCTTGGCGTTCACCTGGAGGCCTCCGCCAGCGAGGCGACGGCCGGCGCCACCCTTGCCGCCTCCGTCCATTATCCGATCCGCGGCGCGGTGGCGTGGAAGTCCACCGTCGGCACCAATGTGGCGTGCGATGCGCTGGCCAACCTTGCCTCAGGCGGGGTCACCGGCGGCGCGCTCATCATCGTGGGCGAGGATTATGGCGAGGGCTCCTCCATCATGCAGGAGCGCTCCCACGCTTTTGCCATGAAAAGCCAAATCTGGCTTCTCGACCCGCGGCCAAACCTGCCGGCCATCGTGAAGGCGGTGGGCGATGGCTTTGAACTCTCCGAAGCCACCAACACGCCCGTGATGCTGGAAGTGCGCATCCGCTCCTGCCACGTCCACGGCCGCTTCACCGCGCGCGACAACAAACGCCCGGCCATGACCGTCAAAGACGCGCTCGAAAACCCCAACCGCGACACCAACCGCATCGTGCTCCCGCCCGCCTCCTTCCTCCACGAGCACGAAAAGATCAAAGAGCGCTGGCCAAAGGCGGTCGAGTTCATCAAGTCACAAAAACTGAACGAGTTTTTCGGGCCCGAGGACGGCAAGATTGGGATCATCTGCCAGGGCGGCATGTACAATGGCGTCGTGCGCGCGCTGCAGCGGCTCGGCCTTGCGGACCTTTATGGCGCCACAACCGTCCCAATTTATTGCCTCAACGTCACCTACCCGCTCATCCGGGACGAGATTGTGGGCTTTGCGGCGGGGACGGACGCCGTCCTCGTGGTGGAGGAGGGGCAGCCGGAGCACATTGAGCAGGCCATTGGCGACATGCTTTATAAGGCCGGCGGCACCGCAACGCTGGAGGGCAAGGGCCTGTTGCCCATGGCGGGGGAGTACACGGGCCAGGTGATGCTGGATGGGATCACGGGGTTTTTGAAGACCCATGCCGCGCACCTGCTTCCCGATGCGGCCCGCGCGCCCAACGACCCGGCCGCCGACACCCCGCCCGACCTTGCCGGCAAAATCCCGATGCGCCCGCCAGGTTTTTGCACCGGCTGCCCCGAGCGCCCCATTTTCGCCGCGCTCAAGCTGGTGGAGAACGAGCGGGGCCCGCACCATGTGGCGGCCGACATTGGCTGCCATCTGTTCTCAATCCTGCCGCCCTTCAACATTGGCGCCACCACCATGGGCTATGGCCTGGGGCCGGCCTCTGCCAGCGCGTTCAACGTGAAGGCGGACAAACGGCCCATTGCCGTGATGGGCGACGGCGGCTTTTGGCACAACGGGCTCACATCGGGCATCGGCAACGCCGTCTTCAACGAGCAGGACGGCGTCATCCTCATTGTGGACAACTATTATTCCGCCGCAACGGGCGGGCAGGACATCTTGTCCTCCAGGGCCGACAACAAGCGCCGCTCCACAAAACACCCCATCACCAAAGCGGTGGAGGGGATGGGCGTCACCTGGGTGCGTCAGGTGGACCGGACCTACGATGTCGGAAAAATGCGCGACACGTTTAACGAGGCGCTCACCACAGAGGCCAAGGGGCCGAAGGTGATTGTGGCGTCGTCAGAGTGCATGCTCAACAAGCAGCGGCGCGAAAAGCCGAAGATCGCGGCCAAGATGAAAGCGGGCGAGCGGGTCACCAAAACACGCTTTGGCGTCGACGAGGACGTGTGCACCGGCGACCATGCGTGCATTCGCCTGTCCGGCTGCCCCTCGCTCAGCGTCAAACACTTGGATGATCCGCTGCGGGATGATCCTGTCGCTTCCATCGACCACACGTGTGTGGGCTGCGGCAACTGCGGGGAGGTGGCGGACGCGGCCGTCCTTTGCCCGAGCTTCTATCAGGCCGATGTCACCCATCACCCGAGCGCATTTGAAAAGCGGCGGGCCGGCTGGCGCACCGCCATCATCGGCTGGTTGCAGCGGCGGCGGGAGGCGGGGCGCCTCATCCTGGAGACCGCGCCGTGAACGTCGTCCCCCGCAACATCCACGACCAGTCGGCCGGGATCATCAAACTTGCGATCCTGGCCGTGGGCGGGCAGGGCGGCGGCGTCCTCATGAATTGGATCGTGTCGCTGGCCGAGGCGAACGGGTTCCACGCCCAGGCGACCTCCGTGCCGGGCGTTGCCCAGCGCACCGGCGCCACGATTTACTATGTGGAGATGCTGCCCGCGCGTGAGGCGGAGCCGATATTGTCGCTGATGCCGGCCGCGGGCGATGTGGACATTGTGCTCGCCTCCGAACTCATGGAGGCGGGGCGGGCGATCCAGCGCGGCTTCGTCACCAGCCGCACGACGCTCATTGCCTCCACCCACCGCGCGCTCGCCGTGTCCGAAAAAATTGTGCCCGGTGACGGGGTCTTTGACAAAACGCCCGTTTTGGCGGCGGCGGAGGCAAGTGCGGCCCGCTTTTTGGCCGCTGACCTTGAGGCGCTTGCGGCACAGAACGGTTCGGTCATCTCCGCAAGCCTTTTTGGCGCGCTTGCCGGCGCAAATGTCCTGCCCTTCCCCCGCGCGGCCTTTGAGGCGACCATTGAGCGCTCCGGCAAAGGCGTCGCGGCGAGCCTCAAAGCGTTTGGCGCAGGCTTTGAGGCCGTTCGCGGGACGGCCGCCTCAGGCAGCGAGGCACTGCCCGTGCCGGTGGCTGGGCAATCGGCGGATGGGGCAAAGGTGAGCGCGCTTAAAGGGGCGCCGCGGCTGCGCGAAGCGTTCGACAGGCTCGCCGCAAGCTTTGCCGGCTGGCCGGATCCGGCCCGTGCGATGGCCCACCGCGGCCTCCAAAAGGTCGTCGATTTTCAAAACCTTGCCTATGGGCGCGCCTATGTGGCGAGGCTGATTGATCTTGAGGCCCTTTCCCACGATGCGGCCTTTTTGGAGGCGGCGGCCAAGCACTTGGCGAACGCGATGGCCTATGATGACGTGATCCGCGTTGCCGATCGGAAGGTGCGCGCGGCGCGCACCGCCCGTGTGCGCGCCGAGGTGGGTGCGACGGAGGCACACACCCTCGCCGTCACCGAATATTTCCATCCCCGGGCGCAGGAGGTTTGCGGCCTTTTCCCCGCCCCCCTTGGCGCGTTTGTGGAGGCGCGGCCGCGGTTGTTGCGGGCTTTGGACCGGGTGGTGAACCGTGGGCGGCGCATTCGCACCGATCGCCTGCGCGGCTTTCTCCCGCTTTATGCCGTTGCCTCCCTCCGGCCCCTCCGCCGCACGATGCTGCGCCACCGGCATGAAACGGCCCACATCACCGCCTGGCTGGGCACGGTCGCCCGGCTTGCGCCGGTGGACATTGCGCTCGCAACGGAGGTTTTGCGCTGCCGCAGGCTCATCAAAGGGTACAGCGACACCCACGTGCGCGGCCTTTCAAAGTTCGACAAGGTGTTGGGCGCGCTGCCGCTGCTGGAAGGCCGGGCCGATGGGGCCGACTGGCTGCGCCGCCTCAAAGAGGCCGCACTCCTGGATGAGCCGGGGACGGCGCTCGATGGGGCACTCAAGACCGTTGCCTCGCTGGATGCCCCCGCCGCGCGCGCGGCGTGATGGACGCTAAAGCCGCAACCCGCGCGAAAACCCTTCCACAAAGAGTGCGAGGTCGGCCTCGCGGCGGAACGGGTCGGACGGGGCAAGCACATCAAGGTCGGTCGGAAGGCCGAGGGCGCCCAGCGTTGAGACCGCGTGGCGGGCAAGGGGCCGGTCGTCCTTGAGGCCGGCCAGGCACACCTGGCGCTAGAGCCGTTCCGATCTGACTGTACACAGTCAGATCGGAGAAAACGGCTCGCTCTACAGTCGACGAGCAATTTGCTTCGAGATGACCGTGTAAGGTCATCTCGAAATTGCTCTAGAGTGCGGGGCCGTAGCGCGGGTCCCACTGGTGGGCGCGGTGCAGGCGCTCGGTGGCGGGCGCAAACTCCTGGCCGATCATGTGCCAAAGGCCACGATCGGAGTGGATGACGGCGGTGTAGGGGTAGACCGGGTCGAGGCGAAAAAGCCGCTCTTGCAGGGCACGCGCCTCGCCAGGTTCCCCGGTGAAGCCCAGGATGCAGCCGCCGAAATGGTGGGTCATCGGCGCTGAGGGGTTGAGCGAAAGCGCCTTTCGCACGTGGAGCGATGCGCGCTCGTGGTTGCGATTGGTCCACAGTTCGCCGACCGCGGTGAGAGCGTGGGCTATCCATGCGCCGCTGTCGATCTCCAGCGCACGGCAGGCGGCCACCAGCGTTTCGCTGAACGCGGTTGCGGTGTCGGACGCGGAAAAGCCCAGCATCGCCTGTTGGAATTTTACAAACGCAATGAGCGTTTAGGGCAGCGTCCAATCCGGCGCGCGCTCAATGGCGTGGGCCGCCAGTCGCTCGGCCTCGGCAAAGTCGGCGGTGGAGCCTTGGTCCAGCATCCAGGCCGCGCGCATGGCAAGCTCCCACGCGGTGAGGTCGGTCGCCGCGCGCCGCATCACCCGCCGCGCCTCCGCCCCGCGCAGCTCCGGCGAGACCAGCGTCACGATGTTGGCCGCAATCTCTTCCTCAAGGTCGATGAGATCGGTGAGGTCGCGGTTGATGCGCTGGGACCAAATCTATTGCCCAAGCTCCGTATCGGTCACCGCCAGGAGCACTTTGATGCGCGAGCCGGCGGTGCGGAAGGCGCCGGACAGGACGTAGCGTGCGCCGGTGAGGGTGGCGAGCGTTTGCGGATCAGCGGGCGCATCGCGCAGGCGAAACGTCGTCTGGCGGGAGATCACCGGGAAGTAGCGCCAGGCGGAGAGGGCCGCCACAATCTCGTCGGTCAGCGCATCGGCAAAGAAGCGGTCGCCATCATCGCTCTGGCATTCCAGCAGGAGGACGGCAACGGCCGGGCGGTCGAGCACGTCATCTTGGGCAACGGTTGCGTTCCCTGTGCCATCGGTGACAGCGCCCACAAAACGAAGGCCCTTGCGCTGTACGGTTTTGATGAGCCGTTGGGCGGCCCCATCATCCCCCAGCACCTTGCGCGCATCGCGAATGCGGCTTGAAAGGGCAGCGTCCGACACGATCCGCTCGCCCCAAATGGCGGCGTGAATTTCAGATCGGGTGACGACGCGGCCGCGCTCTTCCACCAAGAAGCGCAAAAGGTCAAACACCCGCGGCTCCACGGGGATGGGCGCATCGTCCCGCCGCAACTCGGCCCGTTGCAGATCAAGCTCGAAGTTTTCAAAACGATACGTCATCGCAGCCGCCCCACCGACTGGCCCGAACCTACCACGGGCGAACGGTCACCGCCGTATTTACTTTCGCAACGCCGGCGATAACATCGTTTGAGCGCCGATAGACGCGTCTCCCAACAATCTCTACAAAACCTCCACGCCGTCCCCGAGCGGGGCGTTCGCTGCGCGCTTCGCTCAATTCCGTCGCAGGGAAACGAGCCGTGAAGACGCCGCTGGACGGTCTCACCACTCTGAAATGGGCCACCGCCCCCATGGCCCGCGCGCCAAGACCCCCATCCTGGCGCGGCCGCCGACCCGCACCGTCGCGCGCAACAGCGGCGCATTGAAATCCGCGTCCACGACGTCCCCCATCGAACGCGTTTAAACCACATCAAGGAAAATTATCAGGTCACTTCAAATGGAACACCCCCCCGTTGACCTCGTCGCGGTGAAGCAGAAGCAGCAGGCCACATGGTCGGCCGGCGATTACTCCGCCGTCGGCGTCACCCTTCGGATTGTGGGCGAGGCGCTGGCCCAAGCGCTCAACCTTGCGCCCGGCGAGCGGGTGCTGGCCGTTGCGGCCGGCAACGGCAACATGACCCTCGCCGCCGCCCGCCGCTTTTGCGATGTGAGCTCCACCGACTATGTGGGCGCGTGGCTCAAAGACGGGATGGCCCGCGCCCACGCCGCGGGCCTGTCCGTCGCCTTCCGCGAGGCGGATGCGGAGGATCTTCCCTTCGCGAGCGGCCCGTTTGATGTGGCGACCTCCACCTTTGGCGTCATGTTCACCGCCGATCAGGAGAGGGCCGCCCAAGATCTTATCCGCGTCACCAAGCCCGGCGGGCGGATCGGCCTTGCCAACTGGACGCCGGACGGCTTCATCGGCGCGCTGTTTAAGACCATTGGCCGGCACATGCCGCCCCCCGCCGGCGTGCGCTCCCCGCTGGAATGGGGCACGGAGGCGCGCATTGACGCGATGTTTGGCGACATGGCCCGCTCCATCACCGTCACGCGAAAGATGGTCCACTTCCGCTACCCTTCGCCGGTGGCCTGGGTGGAGGCCTTCCGCACCACTTATGGGCCCACGCTCAAAGCCTTCCAGGCGCTGGGCGAGACGGGGACAGCGCTGGAGGCGGACATGATGAGCCTTGCCACCGAGCGCTCCCTCCGCTCCGACGTGATGGTGGTGCCGAGCGAGTACCTGGAAGTCGTGATCGCGCGCTGACCGTTTGGCTGGCGCACCCTGCGCCAGCCGACTTCAACACCAGGGCGGGTTCCGATCAGATGGAAGCATTTGACCGGAAAACACCGCCCGCTCTTCAAAGGGACGGGCTTGTCCTTCGCGCCGCAGGGAGCGCGAACGGCCCGAGTGGCAGAAATGGCGGGTGCGATGACGGCGGACGGAACGACCATGTTTGAGCGCTATGGCGGGTTTGCAAGCATTCGCGCCATGGTCATGGATTTTTACGAGCGTGTGCTCGACAGTGAGAATGCGGGCGATCATTTTGATGGCATCGACATGCCGCGCCTCATCGACCACCAGACAAAGTTCATTGCCGCGTTGACGGGTGGGCCGGCCGAGATCAGCGATGATCGGCTGGCGCGGGCCCATCGCCACCTTCGCGTCACCCATCCCGAGTTCGATGAAATTGTTGCGCTTTTGGCCCAAACCCTGGCGGGCGCCGGCTTTAAGAAGGCGGACGCGTCCTCGGTGCTTTGCGCGGTGGAGGCGCGGCGCCATCTCATTGTCACGCGCGAGGCCGCGTGATGCAGTTCTCGGCCGAGCTTTTGAAGGCGATCGGCGCAGGCGTTGCGCTGGTGGAGGCCGCCCACGAGACAATCACCTTTGCCAACCCGGCCTTTGGCGAGTGGTTTGAGGGAGCAGAGCCCGGCACCAGCGCCGCTGACGTCATCACCGGGTACGCGGAGGCCGTCTCGTCCCTGGAAGACGGCGGATCCGTCTCGTTTGAGACGACGGTCAAGCGGCGCCGGCGCGAGTTGGTGATTGCGGTTACCGTGCGCGCGGCCCACCACGATGGCGTCGATGTGCGCGTGGTGGAGTGCCAAAACATCTCCCGCCTGAAAAAGACCGAGGCGATGATTGACGCCTTTTCGGCGATGACGGAGCGCAAGGCCCGCGCGTTGGAGCGTGAGAAGACGCAGGTCGAAAAGCTCCTTCTCAACCTGATGCCCCGCTCGGTTTATGAAGAGTACAAGAGGTTTGGCTTTGTGGCGCCGAAACTTTTTGAGCCCACCAGCGTCATCATGCTCGACTTTGTGGGCTTTACGGAGATGGCGGCGGCTACAGACCCGACGGTGACGGTCGCCGAACTCAACGACATTTTTACAGCCTTCGACCGCATTGCCGAAAAGGAAGGGTGCGAGCGCATCAAGACCATCGGCGATGCGTATCTTGCCGTCGCGGGCCTTCCAAAGCCCAACCCCGACCACGCCCGCGTTGCCGCCCGGTGCGCGGCCAAGATGATGCGTTACCTCGAGCGCCGCAACGAAACCCACCAACACGTGTGGCAAGCGCGGATTGGCGTTGCGTCCGGCCCCGTGGTCGGCTCGGTGGTGGGCGTCCAAAAGTATATTTACGACGTGTTCGGCCCGGCCGTGAACCGCGCGGCCCGCCTTCAGGGCCTCTCTGAGGCGATGGAAATCACCGTCGGCGAAGAGTTGTTCGGCGATGTGATCGACGATTTTCAACTCACCGACACGCGGGTCGAAAATTGCCGCGGCTTTGGCGATGTGCGCGTTGCAACCCTCTCCCACAAGCCGTTTCGCATGGAGATGGAGTTTCAGCCCTTTTGGGTGGGGAAGGCGTAGGCGCCGGCCTTTGAGGTGCCAAGGCCAAGGCCGGCGATCGCCTCCGCTAGGCGCGTTGCGGCCACAACGCCGTCAATGACGGGGACGCCCATCTGGGTGGTGAGTGCGCCCGCAAGATCGGCCATGCCCGCGCAGCCGAGGACGACGGCATCGGCCCCATCCTGCGTGATGGCCGCGCCCACCTCGGCGCGCACCGCGGCCGATGCGCCGCCCTCTTCCAACGCCAAAACTGGGATGTTGGCCGAGCGCACCCGCCGGCAGCGCGCGCTGTGGCCATAGTCCGCCACAAGATCTTCAATGATGGGGACCGCGCGGGGCAGCGTGGTGACGATGGAAAAGCGGCGCGCAAGGGTCGCGGCCACCGTCATCGCCGCCTCCGCAATACCAATCACGGGCGCCTTTGTGATTTCGCGCGCGGCGTGGAGGCCCGGGTCGTCAAAACAGGCGAGGATGAACGCATCGGCCGCAACGTCCGCCTCAATCATGGCAAGCACGTGGGGCGTGCTCACCGCCTCGTCCGCGTGGCCCTCAATGCTTTTGGGAGTGGCCTCGGGGTTGCTGGCGCGAATCGTCGTGCCGGGGCTTGCGGCGCCCTTTGCGGCGGCCTCGATCTTTTGCGTCATCGAGGCGGTCGAGTTGGGGTTGATGAGATGGATGATCATGCCTTGCCCGCGTCCGACCCGTGGCGCGATTGCCGCCGCCGCAGGAGCACCGCCGTCCCCACCGTGAGCGCGATGACCAGAAACGAGAGGCCGGTGGTGAGTGTGCCGAGCGCGTAAATGACCGGGGTGGTCGCGTTGGTTTGCATCGCCTGCAGTTCGAGCGGCAGCGTGTTGCGCGCGCCAATGGCTTGGGAGGAGCGGGCCAGCTCGTCATAGGACAGGGTGAAGCCAAACAGCGCGATCCCGATCAGCGAGGGCAAGATGATGGGGATCACCACGTGGCGGATGGTTTGCCAGGGGGTGGCGCCTTGGTCCCGCGCGGCTTCTTCAAAGGCGGGGTCAAACCGGTTGAAGACCGCAAACATGATGAGAAGGCCGAAGGGGAGCGTCCACGTGAGGTGCGCGCCAAGGCCTGACCCGTACCACGTGCGCGGAATGCCGGCGAGTTCGAACCCCGCGCCGATGCCCAGCGACACAACCACCGACGGCATGATCAAGGAGGCAATGGCGACGTAAAGAAGGGCGGTCGCGCCGAGAAATTTCCGGCGGTACGCAAGGCCGGCAATCAGCGAGATGACGACGGTGCACGCGCACACGATGAGCCCGAGCGCAAACGAGCGGCGGAACGCGCCCCAAATGTCGCCGATGGATTGGGGGCCGAACAGCTCGGCAAACCAATGCATTGAGAGGCCGCGCATGGGGAAGGTGAGGCCGCCGTCCGGACCCTGGAAGGACAGGAGGACGATCGTGACGATTGGGGCGTAGAGGAAGAGCACGAAGGCGGCGAAGATGATCCACATGACGGCGGATGGGCTCATGGACGCCTCGCTGGCGCTTCGTCGTTGTGGGGGCACGGCTGCCCTCGCGCCGCGAGAAGCGGAAAGTGTCGGCTCCACCGGACGGCGCTTGCCGCCGTTCGGCACCTTAAGACGGCGAAATTCGCGAGCGAATTTGGCCGGAACGTCGGACAGAAAGAACGTCGCGCTGCGGTCTCACCAAAGGTACATCTTGTCGGGCCCCGGTGCATTTTTTAGAGCTCTTTTCTGATGTCTACTATGCGGATGAGCGCGATGATCATTAGGATCGTTATTCCAAGCAAAACGACGGCGTTCGCAGCGGCCGGTGGGAACTGCAAATAGCTGAGTTCTGTTTGGATTGACTTGCCGATTGAGGGGATCTGTCCGCCGCCGAGGACCGTGACGGTGATAAAATCGCCCATCACAATGGCGAGGACGAAGATCGAGCCTATGGCAATGCCCGGCTTTGCCAGCGGGATGGTGACGTTGCGCAGGATCTGCCAGCGGGTGGCGCCTTGATCGCTCGCGGCTTCGATCAAGGATTTGTCGATCCGCACCATCGAATTGAAGATCGGGACGATCATGAAGAGCGTGTAAAGGTGCACGTAGCCCAAGATCACGGCAAAGTCGGAATAAAGAAGCCAGTCGATTGGTTCGTCGATGACGCCCATCGACATCAGCGTTTGGTTGATCAACCCGTTGCGACCCAGGAACGGGATCCAGGACACCATGCGGATGACGTTGGATGTCCAAAAGGGGATGGTGCAAATCAAGAAGCAGATCAGCTGAACCGGCAGGGTTTTGACGGTGAACGCCAAGAAATGGGCGATTGTGAAGCCGAGAACCAGCGTGATCGCCCACGTGATGAGGCAGAACTTGAGCGTGGAAAGATAAGTTCGGTAAGTCGTCTGGCTGGAGAAAACGTCGGTGTAGTTGAAGAGGACGAAATCGGGGATCAGGATGTCGTAGGTCTGGTAGTCGAAGAAGGAGACGACCACCACAAGCGCAATCGGAACCAAGAAAAAGACCGCGAAAACTGCGGCCATGGGCAGAGCTTGTAAGGTGGCAATCGCGCGTTGCATCAAACCTCCGAGGAAGGGGGCCGCACACGCGGCCCCAAACACTTACGCTGCAATAAACTCGTTCCAGCGGCGGACCATGTAGCGGTCCTCGTCCATGACCGCGTTCCAGCAGGCGACGGCGCCCATGCGGTCCCAGAACGAGCCGCCGTCGCGGGTGGCGCCCGCCGGCTCCAGCTCGTCCCCGGTGGGGGAGACGATGGGCGCGTCGGCCGTGCCGCCCTCCATCCAAAAATCCCACTCGTTGGCCGACATATTGGCCTGCGCGGTCTCCAGAACAGCGGTGTAGTAGCCCTGGCGGTTGAGGAAGGCGCCCACCCAGCCGTCAAGATACCAGTTGACGAACTCATACGCCGCGTCGCGCGTGCGGCCCGACACGTGGGTCGGCACCGTGAGACCCGCCGCCCAGGCGCGATAACCCTCTTTGAGCGGCTGGTAGATGCACGGAATGCCCTGCTTGCGCACCGCCGTCACCGCCGGCGACCACATGGACTGGATCACCACTTCGCCGGACGCCATCAGGTTGACGCTCTCGTTAAAGTCTTTCCAGAACGCGCGGAATTGGCCGTCACGCTTGGCCGCAATCATGAGATCGATGGTCTTGTCGATCTCCTCGCGGGTCATGTTGCCCTTGTCGCCATACTCGACCTCGCCGGTGGCCTCCGCCACCATTGCCGCATCCATGATGCCGATGGACGGGATGTTGAGGATCGAGGCTTTGCCGGCAAACTCAGAATTGAGAAGCTCAGCCCAGCTTTCGATGGGGCGGTTGATGAGGTCCGGGCGGATGCCCAAGGTGTCGGCATTGTAGACCGTGGGGATCGCGGTCATGAAACCTGTGGGCTCGCTCGCAAATGCTTCACCGCCCTCTTCGGTGAGGTAGGACACCTCAAAGGGCGCGGTGCCCTGGTCGGCAACCTTGGTGCCGTCCGGCAGCTCACCCTTGGTGAAGATCGGGACGATCTTGTCGTAATTGGTGATGCGGGAGGTATCCATCCCCAGAATGTTGCCGGTGGGGATGATCTTCTTGAGCATCCAGTATTCGGTGTCGAGAAGGTCAAACGAGGTCGGCTGCGTGACGGCCCGGCGCACCACATCGTCGGACACCAGCGTGGTGTATTCGATGGTGATGCCGGTGTCGGCCTTCGCCTTTTCGGCAATCTCGTTGTAGGCGTTCACGCCCGTGCCGGCGAGGCGCAGCGTGACAGGCTCTTGCGCCAGAACGGCGGGGGCGGTGAGGCCCACCGCCGCGGTCGCCCCCGTCAGCGCCGTGGTTTTTAAGAACGCGCGGCGGTCGAGGCCGCCCTTTAGATCGAACTTCACGTGGCTCATCCCCTCGGATTATGCGGTTGAAAGAAGGTGACCGTGGGCCGCCGGCCATGTCAGGGTTGCCGCGTCCCCCTCCACGAGGGGGGCAGCGTCAAACGTCGCATCCGGCAGCGTCACCAAAAGTGGCTCGTCCTGCCCCGCGTCGACCCGCACCTCCACAAAGCTGCCCTGGTATTGGACGGAGGCAACGCGGCCCGACAGGGCGTTGGCATTGTCGTTCGCCGCGCCCCCGGCGTTGACGGCAATCTGATCGGCGCGCACCGCAATGGCGATGGGCTCGCCGGCCGCCTTTGGCCCGTGCGCGGGGGCGGCAATCTGACCATCGGGCACGGCCGCGTGGACGATCGACCCTTCCACCCGCGTCACTGTGCCAGAAATGACGTTGTGCCCGCCGATGAAGCGCGCCACGAACGGCGTTTTGGGGCGCGAAAACACATCGCGCGCGGTGCCCGCCTGTTCAATCCGCCCCTCGTTCATCACCACCACCAGGTCGGCAAGGGCCATGGCCTCCTCCTGGCTGTGGGTGACGTGGATGAAGGTGATGCCGAGCGCTTTTTGCATCGCCTTCAATTCGCTGCGCATTTTGACGCGTAAAAACGGGTCGAGCGCCGACAGCGGCTCATCCAGCAGCAAGACCGAAGGTTCGGTGATGAGCGCGCGGGCGAGCGCCACCCGCTGTTGTTGGCCGCCCGACAACTGGCTCGGTTTGCGCGCCGCGTACGCGCTCATCTGCACAAGCTCTAGGCGCTCATCCGCGCGTGCGTGTCGCTCCGCCTTCGGAACGCCCGCCATTTTGAGGGAGAAGGCCACATTGTCCCGCACCGAGAGGTGGGGGAAGAGGGCGTAGTTTTGGAACATCATCGATGTTTTGCGGGTGGCCGCCGCATCGTCGGAGATGTTTCGGCTGCCCAAGATCAGATCGCCGTCCGACAAGTCTTCGTGGCCGGCAATCATGCGCAGCGTCGAGGTTTTTCCGCAGCCGGATGGGCCAAGCAGGCACGCATAGGCCCCCGCCTCAATCTTGAGGTCGATGGCGTCGACTGCCACCGTGTCGCCATAGCGTTTGGTGACGGCGGCCAGCTCCAGCGCCGCAGCGGTGGCGGTCATGGTCGGGAACGGGTGTTTTCCATAGCGCTTTGGGAAGCAATGGCCATGCCACCTGCGCCACCATCAGTGGGGTGATTTGGGGGGCGCCCGCCTGGCCGGGTGGGGCCGCGCGGGGGGCGTTTGTCGCCGCGGTCATAGCGTTTTGGCCCGCCGGGCCGTTGTGACCCCCCATGTCGCCGGGGCGTTTGGCCGGGCCGGCCGCCAGATCGTGAGCGGTCGTCCCCTTGGCGATGGCGGCCATGGTCGGGAGCGGGTGTTCTGCCTGACGTTCAGTGGAGAACAGCCGCGCCACCATTAGTGGGGTGATTTGGGGGGGCGCCCGCCTGGCCGGGTGGGGCCGCGCGGGGGGCGTTTGTCGCCGCGGTCAAAGCGTTTTGGCCCGCCGGGCCGTTGTGGCCCTCCAGGTCGCCGGGGCGTTTGGCCGGGCCGGCCGTCGGACCGTGAGGGGCCATCCCCCTGTCGCGCCTGGAAGGGGCGACTGCGCGGGCGATCGCTGCGATCGTCGTGCACGCGCGCGCCCGGTCGACCGGCGGCACCCTGGGGCGGCTTGTCGCCCCGGCGATCATCGCGGTCGTTCGGGCGGCCGGGCCTTGGGCCGCCGTGTCCGCGGCCCTGATTGTCGGTGCCGCGATTGTCGCGGAACGGGCGGGGGCCGCGGGCGGGCCGGCTTTGGCGGTCTGCGCCCTCGCCGCCGGGCCGCGGCTTACGGTCGCCCTCGGGCCGGTGGGGGCGGAAGGGGCGCGCCCCATCGCGCCCGGCATCGCCTTCACCCGAGCGCGCGGATCGGTCTTGGCGCGGGCGATCGGTGTGCCGCCGTTCGCCCCTGTCAGCGCGATTGTCCGGGCCGCGCTGTTGCCACGGCCGGCGTTCGCCGAGCGGCCCGTCGCCGCGATCGTGACGGCGGGCGGGGCGCCCGTCATCGCGGGCGGGACGTGGGCCGCGGTCGTTGCCGGCAAAGCCGGGGCGATCGCCCTCGCTGCGGCGCGGGCCACGGTTGTTTTGGGTAAAGCTCTGGCGGTCGCGATCGCTGCGGCGGGGGCCACGGTCGTCGCCGCCAAAGCCCTGACGCTCGCCATCGCCGCGGCGCTGTCCACGGTCGTTGCCGCCAAAACCTTGGCGCTCGCCGTTGTCGCGGCGTGGGCCGCGGTCGTTGTGGGCAAAGCCTTTGCGATCGCCAGCGTTGCGGCGTGGGCCGCGGTCGTTGCCGCCAAAACCTTGGCGCTCACCGTTGTCGCGGCGTGGGCCGCGGTCGGGCCTGGAGCGGGCGGGTCGCCCGTCGTCGCCGTCGCCGGGGCGGGGGCCGCGGTCGTTGTGGGCGTCGACAGGGCGCTCAAAATCGTTGCGGCGCGGGCCACGGTCGTTCCCGCCAAAACCTTGGCGATCGCCGTTGTCTCGGCGGGGGTCGTTGCCGGGGCGCGTGCGGGCGGGGCGGTCGTCGCCGTCTCGGGCGGGGCGGGGGGCGCGGTCGTTGCGATGGTAGACGGGGCGCTCGCCATCGGTGCGGCGGGGGCCGTTGCCGGGGCGCGTGCGGGCGGGGCGGTCGTCGCCGTCGCCGGGGCGAGGGCCGCGGTCAACGCGGGCGAACCCCTCGCGATCATCCTCGTTGCGGCGTTCGGTGGGGCGGGGGCCGGGATCGTCCCAGGTCATCACGCGGCGCTCGCCGTCGGTGTGGCGCTGGCGGTTGCCGGCGTTGGGGCGGTCGGGGCGTCCGCCGGAGAGGCGATCGGGCCGGCTTTTGAAGGGGCGCGCGTCGTCGCGGTCGCGGGGGGCGCGGTTGTCTTGGCCGAACCTTTGGCGGTCGCCGCGGGCGGGGCGGTCGTCCCGGCGGGGTTTTGTGGGGCGGGGGAGGGGCGCGCTGACGGGGGCGTCGAAGTCGGCGTCGGCCTCGGCGGCAAGGCGGGCGCCCAACTGCTCTTTAAGGTGCTTTGTTGCAATCTCCTTCACCTCGCCGCGGGGGAGTTCGCCCAGCTGAAACGGGCCGAACGAGGTGCGGATCAGCCGGGTGACGGAAAGCCCGAGCGAGCCCAAAACCATCTTGATCTCGCGGTTCTTGCCCTCGTTGAGCGCAACGCTGAGCCACGAATTGTCGCCCTTGCGCTCCACGGTTGCCTCGATGGGGCCATAAAGCACACCGTCCACCGCATGGCCGTCTTTGAGCGCGGCGAGCGCGGCCTCGTCCACCTCGCCGTGCACGCGCACACGGTATTTGCGCGTCCAACCGGTGGCGGGAAGTTCAAGGATCCTGGCAAGCCCGCCATCGTTGGTGAGGAGCAACAGCCCCTCGGTGTTGATGTCGAGCCGGCCCACCGTCACCACCCGGGGGAGCGTTTTGGGCAGCGCGTCAAAGATTGTCGCCCGGCCTTCAGGGTCGTGGTTGGTGGTGACAAGGCCCCTTGGCTTGTGGAACGCAAAAAGGCGCGTGCGCAGCTTTTTGGGCAGCGGGGTGTCGTCGATGGCGATCACATCATCGTCGGTGACGGTGATCGCGGGGGTGTCGAGGCGCTCCCCATTGAGGCGGACGCGGCCCTCCGCAATCATCCCCTCGGCCTCACGGCGAGAGGCAACGCCCGCGCGCGCAATCACTTTTGCAATGCGCTCGCCCTTCATGGCGCTTGCCTCTGGCGCGACCTCTTGGGCGGGGGAGGGCTCGCGCGCGGCGGGCGGTTCGGCCGGGTTGGCGGCCGGCTGCTGCTCCAGATCTGCCGTGCCCTCGATCGGCTCGGCGGTCGCCGCTTGTGCGCTCGGCGTCGCGGGGGGCGTGTCTTCTTCGGTGGCGACAGGGGGCGGCGGTGTTTCGTCGGCCGCTGATGGCTCGCGGGGCGTTGCGGCCGCTTCAGCTTCGGGGGTCTTGTCGGTGGGCTCTTGCGGTGCGGGCGTGGGCGTGGCCTCTGGCGCGGGGTCGGTGCCGCCGGGCGCGCCGTCGGAATTTTTGGGGGAGGGCGGTGTGTCGTTCATGGTGGCGGCGCTCGAAGAGGCAAAACGCGCGGGGCGGCGGGGCGAGGTGCCCGTCGGCGCGGTGGTGGTCAAGGATGGGGCAATTGTGGCCCGCGGCGGCAACCGCACGGAGGGCGCGTTTGACGCCACCGCCCATGCGGAAATTGTGGTCTTGCGCGAGGCGGGGCGGGTGCTGGGCACGCCGCGCCTCGTGGGCTGCGATCTTTATGTGACGCTGGAACCGTGCGCTATGTGCGCCGGCGCCATCGCGTTGGCAAGGATATCTCGGCTTTATTTCGGCGCCTACGATCGAAAGGGCGGCGCGGTAGACCATGGGCCGGCACTCTTCGGCGCATCCACCATCCACCACAAGCCTGAGGTTTATGGGGGCATTCGCGAGATGGAAGCGGCGGCGCTGCTGAAAGCGTTTTTCGCAGAACGGCGGTAAAAGCGAAGGCTTCTGTTGCCAGGTGCCTCCAAACCCCGCCCTAGCCGGCTAAGGCCAGGGACTTAAACGAGGTTACCGCGCTGCATTACGCAGCGAGGCGAGCCTCAGCATAGTTGTCATTCGCAACTACAAAGTTGGCCCGATATCGGCGGTACCATGCCGAGCGAAAGATGTGCCTTTACGCCCTCGTCGATCCTATTTCGCCCCCGCCGAAGGAGCCGAAAAGGGCTCCTTGGGTGGAGGCGCCGGGTACCGCCCCCGGGTCCGATAGGTTTATTACGCACGTCGTTTATCGCCATAGCTGACCGTCGCCAGCACGCAGAATATAGGCGAGCCGGCCATCAAGGTGAAGGGGGGCGTTGGGCAAGGCGCTCTTTGGCGGTGAGAACAAGCGCCTCAAAGCTCGCCTCTGGCGCCTCACGCAGGAATTGGCAGCGGATGGACGGGACAATCTCCGCCGCCCCGTTGCCGATCAGCGGCGGGAGGGGCTGTGAGAGGCACCCGTGGGCGAGGCGATGGCGCGTTGCCGCCTCTCTCAGCGCCGCCGAGGCGGGGTTTTGGGCAAAGAAGGGGCCAAGAGCGGAAATGGGGGCAAGATCGGTGCGCTTGTCGCCGGTGATGGCCGCCGTCAGCCGGTCGATCTGCGCGGTGAGGCGGGCAAGGGCGGCGGCAAATTCCAGATTCTGGTCGCTGAGGACGCCGACGCGCTCGATCGTTCGGTCGATGCGGGGGGCGAGCGTCCCGTCCTGCCGCTCGGCGGCGATGGTCAGCGCGGCGGCGGTCGCGTCAAGGCGCGCGGCGGTGGTGTTGAGGCGCTCGGCAGTGGAAGCGGTTGTGGCGGCAAGGGTGAGGAGCCGGTCGTTGGTGGCGGAAATGCGCCGGTCGAGGGTGAGAAAGAGGACCGCGATCAGCGCCGCGAGGGCCGCAATTGTTGCAAAAAACGTGCGCGGGGAGAGGCTCATGACATCCTTCTCGGCGCAGCGGTCGAGGCGCGCACAATGAGTTCGGTGGGCAAGATGAGATCGGCGGGCGGCCGGGTGCCAAGGAGCATTTCAAGGGCGGCGAGGCCCTTGTCTTCGGCCGGTTGGATGACGGTGGTGAGGGGCGGGTCGGCGTAGGCGCCCTCGGTGACGCCGTCAAAGCCGGCAACGCTCACATCGTCGGGGACGGAAAGGCCCCGGGCGCGCAGCTCGGCCATCGCCATCATGGCGATGGCGTCGGACATGGCGGCAATGGCGGTGGGCGGGTCGGGTCGGTCAAAGAGCCAGGCAAGCCCCATGGCGACCGAGCGTTCATCGCTCAACGTGTGGAAGGGGAGAAAGTCGGCGGGGGCGTTGCCGGCGGCGGCGTGGGCGCGGGCGTAGCCGGCAAGGCGCAGGCCCGGGGTGCGGTAGCGCGCGCCAAAGGGGCCGGTGAGGGGGCCGGGGTCCGCGTTGCGCGACACTTCGAGCGACAAGGCGCCGATGCGCCGGTGGCCAAGGCCCGTGAGGTGCGCCATCACGCTCTCGGCCGCGCCCTCATCATCCACCCCGACGGTGCCGAGCCCTGCGCCGCGCGGCCCGTCGATGGTGACGAAAGGGAGGCCGCGGCGGGCAATGCGGCCGGCAATGTCATCCTCCCCCTCAAAGCAGTAGAGCACGAACCCATCGGCAATGGCGGTGTCCACCGACCAGCCGGCCGCGCCATCGGCCGCCGTCCGCCCCACGATGGAGAGGCCGACGCCCGCCGCATCACACCCCTGCGCGGCGCCGGCCAAGATGCGGCGTCCATAACTGTTTTGCACAAGCTCTGCGGCGCTTTCATCGGTGAGCAGCGCGACGAGGCCGGCTTTGCCCGAGCGCAGGAGCCGGGCCGCCGCCTGGGGCCCGCGATAGCCAAGGCGCTCGGCGGCCGCTTCGACGGCGGCGCGCATTTGGGGCGTCACAAGGTCGGGCTTGTTGAACACGTTGGAGGCGGTGCCCTGGCTCACCCCGGCGGCGGCGGCCACGTCTTTCAGGCGGACGCGCTTCGTCATGGTGTGAATCGATTCAATCGGGGCCTTGACGGCGGCATGTGGGCCATCAATATACGGCTCTGAACCGATTCAGAGGAGTGTCTGATGATCCCTCCAAGCTATCTCTTTCCCGTGGACCGACTGCGCAACGGGCCCTCGGCCCGCCGTGCCCCTTGGCGCATTATGGCCTCGGTTTGGCCCGCTGCAATTGCCGGGGGGCTCGCCGGTGGCGCGGTCGCCCTCGTCATGGGTGTGTTTGCCGCATAAGACTGGGGAGAATGTTGCGCGCCGGGTGATTGTGCGGTGGCGATCGGCCACCGTGGCGCGCCCAAACCCCACCGGAGAGCGCCCCATGGAGGCCTACCACGCCCTTTTGACCCATGTGCTTGCGGAGGGCGTGCGCCGGGCCGACCGCACCGGCGTTGGCACCCTTGGGGTTTTCGGCCACCAATCGCGCTACCGGCTTTGCGATGGCCTGCCGGTGGTGACCACCAAAAAGGTGCACCTGAAATCCGTCATCGCAGAGCTCTTGTGGTTCGTGGAAGGCTCCACCAACAACAATCGCCTTCGCGAACTGGGGTGCACCATCTGGGACGAGTGGGCGGACGAGGATGGCGCGCTCGGCCCCATTTACGGCGCGCAGTGGCGCTCCTGGCCGACGGCGCGGGGGCCTGTGGACCAGCTGGCCGGCGTCATCGAGGCGCTGAAGACCGACCCTTATTCGCGCCGGCACATCGTCTCGGCGTGGAACGTGGGCGCGCTGGATGAGATGGCGCTGCCGCCCTGCCATCTCCTCTTTCAATTTCACGTGACGCCCCAGGAGGGCGGACCGGGCCTTTTGTCGTGCCAGGTCTATCAGCGCTCGGCCGACGTCTTTTTGGGCGTTCCGTTCAACATTGCGTCCTACGCGATCCTGACGCACATGGTCGCGCACGCAACGGGGCTGTTGCCGGGCGATCTCATCCACACGCTGGGCGATGCGCACCTTTATCTCAATCACCTCGATCAAGCGCGGCTTCAGCTCTCCCGCGCCCACCGGCCGCTGCCGACGCTCTCACTCAAGGGCGCGCCGCGGGATGTGTTTGCGACCCGCCCCGAGCATCTGCGCATCCAGAATTATGACCCCCATCCGGTGATCCGTGCCCCCGTCGCCGTTTGAGCCAAAAATTGCGCTGATTGCGGCGGTGGCGCAAAACGGCGTCATCGGGCGGGACAATCAAATCCCCTGGCGCATCCCGGCGGATTTGAAGCGGTTTAAGGCGCTCACCATGGGGCACACGCTCATCATGGGCCGGCGGACGTACCAGTCGATCGGCCGGGCGCTGCCGGGGCGCGAGACCGTTGTGGTGACCTCCGGCAACATCGCGGGTGTTGCAACGGCCCGCTCGCTGGGCGAGGCGTTGCTTGCAGCGGGGCGGCCGGTGTTCCTGGCGGGGGGCGGGCGCATCTATGGCGAGGGCATGGCCTTTGCCGACACGATCTACCTCACCGAGGTGGCGGGGGCGCCGGAGGGGGACGCGCACTTTCCCAAAATTGACCCCGCGTTTGTGGAAGTTGCCCGCGTCACCCACCAGAAAACGCCGGACGACACGTTTTCTTACAGTTTCGTCACACTACAACGGTGAGACGCCCCGGTTGTGGGCAGCGATCTCCTCAATTATGACGCTGCGAACGAATGGCCGCGTTGGCGGATGCGGCCCGCATGCCTATGTCGCTTCAAAGCGCAGGATGCGCAAACCATCCAAATCGGCGAGGAGTGTTGGATGCCCTGGAACAACCAGTCGGGCGGCGGCAAGGGCGACGGGCCCTGGGGCGCCAATAACGGACCGTGGGGGTCCGGCAACAATGGCCCGAACCGGCCCAACCCCTGGGGCAACGGTCCCCAGCGCGGCGGCCCCGACCCGCAAAACTCCCCCGACCTTGAGGAGCTTTTGCGCCGCAGCCAAGACAAGTTGAAGCGTGTGTTCCCCCAAAAGGGCGGCCGCGGCAACGGCGGCGGCAACAACAATTCCGGCCCGTCGTTGGCCGGTCTTGGCGGCCGCGGCATTGCGCTGGCGGGCGTTGCGGTGCTGGTGCTTTATGGCCTCACGGGCCTTTACCGTGTTGGCCCGGGTGAGCTTGGCGTTGAGCTTGTGCTGGGGCAATACCAGTCCACCACGCAGCCGGGCCTCAACTACAACTGGCCTTATCCGTTTGGTGAGGTGTTCACACCGGATGTGCTTCGTATTCGTGAGGTAAACATCGGGTCCCGCGGTGACGGGCGCGGGCAAGACGTGTCCGAAGAGAGCCTGATGCTGACGGGCGATGAAAACATCGTCGACGTCGACTTTAAGGTGCAGTGGCGCATTTCCGATCCGGCCAACTTCCTCTTCAATATTGAAGATCCGGAAGGGACGGTGAAGCAGGTTGCCGAAAGCGCCATGCGCGAAGTGGTGGGCCGCAAGAACATTCAGCCCATCCTCACCCAAGAGCGGCAGCAGGTGGAACAGGACGTTCAAAGCCTGATGCAATCCACGCTCGATGAGTACGGCGCCGGCGTGCAGGTGGCCCAAGTGCAGATGCAGAAGGTGGACCCGCCCGCACAGGTGATCGACGCCTTCCGCGACGTGCAGGCCGCCCGCGCCGACCAAGAGCGCTTTCAGAACGAGGCCGACGCCTACGCCAACCAAATCGTGCCGGAAGCGCGCGGTGAGGCGGCGCGCATTGTGGAGCAAGCCTCCGCCTACCGCGACCAGGTCATTGCGACCGCCACCGGTCAGGCCGACCGTTTCCTCTCGGTCTACAACGAATACGCAAAGGCCCCCGAGGTCGTGCGACAGCGGATCTATCTGGAGACGCTGGAGCGCGTGATGGCGGGGACCGAAAAGATCATCATCGACCAGAATTCGGGCGGACAGGGGGTGGTGCCGTACCTCCCGCTTGATCGCCTCGCCACTGGCCAAAACCAGGGAGCCCGCTAATGCGCGCCGGTCTCATCGGGTTGCTCGTCGTCATCGCCATCGGCATTGTGGTGGCGCTGAACTCGTTCTTCATCATCACCCCCACACAACAGGCCCTCGTCCTGCAGTTTGGTGAGGTGCGCCAAGCCAACCGCGACCCGGGGCTCTATGCCAAAATCCCGGTCGTCCAGGACGTTTTGTACCTCGACAAGCGCGTGCTTGATCTGAACGTCCCCGCGCAGGAAATCATTGCCTCGGACCAAAAGCGCCTCGTGGTGGACGCCTTCATGCGCTACCGCATCGCAAACCCGGTGCGGTTCTTCCAAACGGTGAACAACGTTCGCGAGGGGGCAACGCGTCTTTCAACGTTTGCCCAATCCTCGCTTCGCGCGGTGCTGGCGGACGCTTCGTTCACCGAGATTGTGCGCGATGACCGCCCTGAGCTGATGCGCCGCATCTCTCAGGATGTGTCGGCCCGCGCGCGGGACATTGGCGTTGAAGTGGTGGACGTGAAAATCCGCCGCGCGGACCTTCCGGAGGCAAACTCCGAGGCGATTTTCGCGCGGATGCAGACGGAGCGTATTCAGGAAGCGACGCAAATCCGCGCCCAAGGGCGTGAGGCGGCCCAGCGCGTGCGCGCGTCCGCGGATCGTGAGGCGACCGTGATCCGCGCCACCGCGCAGCAGGAGGCGGAACAAATCCGCGGTCAGGGTGACGGGCAGGCGAACGCCATCTTTGCCCGGGCCTACAGTGCGGATGCGGACTTCTTCACCTTCTTCCGCGCCATGCAGGCCTATGAGCAAGCGCTCGGCTCCGGCGACACGCGGCTTGTGCTGTCGCCGGATGCGGAATTCTTCCGCTACTTCAACGATCCGCTGGGGGCCGCGCGCTCTGCCAGCGCAACGCCCGCCGCGCCTGCGGAGGCCGCGCCCGCCCTTGCGCCGGCAGCGCCAGCCCCGGCCGAGCCGCTTGACGAAAGCGCCGCCGTCGCGCCGGACACCACAGAGGCGGCCGCAACGGCCGCACTCATTGAGGAGGGGCTGTCGCCCGCTGAGGCGTCCACCGAGGCCGCCGTTGCAACGGCCTTGCCCGAGACGACGCCTGCCGCGGACGCGGCCGCCGACACGGTGGTGGATGCGGGCGATGATGCCGCCTTCACCGCAACGCAGGCCTCCATTGAGGACGCGCAAACCGGCACGGTCACCATCGTGCGGCCCGAGTAAGGCGTTGGGCGATCTTCTCGTCGCGCTCGGCCTTGTCCTTGCCATCGAGGGGACGCTTTACGCCCTGTTTCCGGGCGCGATGCAGGACATGATGCGTCGCGCCCTCGACATGCCCGCCGAGCGCTTGCGCTACGGCGGGCTTTTTGCGGTGGGCGCCGGGGTGTTTGTCGTGTGGCTGGTGCGCGGTTGAGCGCTCACCTCTCACGTTGCGTCTCACGAGGGGTTGACGGCGGCGCGGCAGGATGACGGGATCGTAAGAACGGGCTGGCGCAAAACGGGCTAAGGTTGTGGCACGGCTCGTCGAACGTGGGGGAAGTATGATTTCGACCGTCAAACGTCTGGGCGCCGCGCTCGCGGTTGTGGTGGTGGCGGCGACGGCCGGCCCAAGCGCTGCCCAAGAGATCGGCCCCCGCTCCGTCGCGGACCTTGCCGAGGGCCTTTTGGACTCCGTCGTCAACATTTCCACATCCCAGCGCGTGGAGGGCCGGCGCCCCACACCCCCACGCGAGACCCCCGGCAATGACGATGACGACGACACCCCGTTCCAAGAGTTTTTTGACGAGTTCTTCCAACGCGACAACGGCCGCCCGGACCCCCGCCGCGTGGAATCCCTGGGGTCTGGCTTCGTCATTTCGGCCGATGGCGTGGTGGTCACCAACAACCACGTCATCAAAGACGCCGACGAAGTGATCGTGAACTTTGCCGACGGGCGGAAGCTCAACGCAGAGATTGTCGGCCGCGACCCGAAGACCGACATTGCCGTCCTGCGGGTCACCCCTGATCGGCCGCTCAAACCGCTTGATTTTGCCGCATCCAAAGACCTTCGCATCGGCGACTGGGTGATGGCGATCGGCAACCCGTTCGGCCTTGGCGGCACGGTGACGGTGGGCATCATCTCCGCCCGGGACAGGAACCTTCGCTCCGGCCCTTACGACAATTTTTTGCAAACGGACGCTGCCATCAACCGCGGCAATTCTGGCGGCCCGCTGTTTGACATGTCCGGCAATGTGGTCGGCATCAACACGGCCATCATTTCGCCCACCGGCGGCTCCATCGGCATTGGCTTTGCGATCCCGTCTGAAACGGCCACCTCGGTGATCACGCAGCTTTTGGAATATGGCGAGACGCGCCGCGGCTGGCTCGGCGTTCGCATCCAACAGGTGACGGACGAGCTTGCCGAAAATCTTGGCATGGACGAGCGCAAGGGCGCGCTGATTGCGGGCGTCACCGAAGATGGACCGGCGGAGGCGGGCGGCATCTTGGCGGGCGACGTTGTGGTCCGATTTGATGGCCAGGAGGTGGCGACCGTGCGCGAGCTGCCGCGCATTGTGGCCGACACCACCATCGGCAAAGAGGTCACCGTTGTCGTGGTGCGCGATGGGGAAGAAATGCAGCTTGCCGTCAATGTTGGCCAGCTGGAGGAAAGTGAGGCGCGCGCGGCCCCGGTTGCCCCGCCCGCCAACGACAACGAAGAGGAGGAGGCGACCGGCGTCTCCATCCTTGGCATGGAGCTGAAGCTCTTGGGCGAGCAAGAGCGGGAGCTTTTTAAGATTGCGCCTGAGGTGGATGGCGTCGTCGTCGTTGCGGTGGACGACAAGGGCCTTGCCGCGGAAAAGCGCATTGTCGCGGGTGACACCATCATCGAGATTGGTCACCGGGAGGTGGCGCGGCCTGGCGATGTGCGCGAGCGGGTGGAGAAGCTGAAGGCGGACGGCCGCAAGACCGCGCTTTTGACGCTGGCCAACCCCAGCGGCGATTTGCGGTTCACCATGCTTCGGCTGGAGGACTGAGCGGGTGCGCTGCGCCGTTGCCCTTGCGCTCTGTGGCGCTGTGATGGGCCTTGGCCCCGCGTGGGGGCAGGGCGAGGTCGCCGGCCGCTACCAGATGGAGCGGTCGGGCGATGACCTTTTGCGGCTCGACACACGCACCGGCCAGCTCGACCTTTGCCGGCGCGATGGGGCGCGCATGGTGTGCACCACAGCCGCCCCCGGCGCGGCCGCCGCACCGGAGGCGCCCGCGGGGGACCTTGCCGCCGAGGTCGCCCGGCTCAAGGCGCAAAACGTTGCCCTCACCGCACGCCTTGCCCGTGTGGCGGCCGCGGTGCAGGGGTTTGAACCGGACACTGGCCTCCTGGACGATGCGGGCGGCATCTCGGCCACCGCCCGCCGGGAAATTGACGAGGCGGTGGATGTGACGGACTACGCCGTGCGCCGCTTTCGCGACCTCTTCCGCACCTTTTCTGATGAGCGTGACGGCGGCCGATGAGGGTTGAGACCCTTGCCGACGGCGCCGTCACCCGCGTTGTCCACGGGTCGCTCCTCACGGACACATCGGGCGAAGGGTTTTTGGACATCACGGCCCCCATCGGCCGCTGGCTGACGGGGATTGGGGCGGGCGAGGGCGTCCTCTCCGTTTTTGTGCGGCACACCACCGCCTCCCTCACCGTCCAAGAAAACGCCGATCCGCGCGTGCTGGCCGATCTTGTGGACGGGCTCGACCGCGTCGCGCCGCGCAGTGCGCGCTACCGCCACAGCGAAGAGGGGCCCGACGACATGCCCGGCCACATTAAGGCCATGCTGTGCGGGCCCTCGCTCACCCTCCCGGTGGTGGATGGCGCACTCCACTGGGGCGCGTGGCAGAATATTTACCTTATAGAGCATCGCGATGCGCCCCGGGAGCGTGAGGTTCTGCTGTCGTTCCTAGGCAATTAGCGCATCCGTACAGTGCGCTGAAGCTGCGATCTGTTTTCGCAATTCCGCAGCATTCTCAAGCTGATGCCATGGCAGCATACAGGAACATTTGCCTATTGCGGTCGCGGTTTTATGCAACGTCTGGTCTTGTTGCCGAAAGGGCTCGCGTTGTGATGGCGAAAACCGCTTGATTTCCACAGTTTTGTCCTATTGTGTGGAGGAAATTCTGCATAAGCAGGTGAAGGTGGACAGGATGCTAGACGGACGTGATCTCCACGCACGCGTGGCGGAGGCTGACCCTGCGAGCGTTGTGCTGCGCGCCGCCCATACCCCATCGGCCATCGATCGGGAGCTGCAGGCCGCCATTGAGTATAAAATCGCAAGCGCGGGCGTCGGCGGGGCCGAGCTGGTGCTCGACCTCCTCAATCACGCGCTGAAGCGGGTCGCCGCTTAACCCATTGACGTCCCCCGCCGGGACACGACCGTGGGGCACCTGCGCGCGGTCGCCGTCGGTTGTCGCGCCATGGCGGAAAACCCCAGGCGCCGAAGCGACCCACCGGCCGCCAGTCGCAACGGCTTGGGTCGGTTCCCGATCAAATGGAACCATTTGACCGGGAAAAACCGCCCGCTTTTCAGAGGGTAGGGCATTCGTCCGGCGTCGTATGCGGCGCGAAATGCCCTAACCGCACGCCTTTGGGCCAAGACACCAACGCCGCGTCGTCAGGGGCGCCAAAGCGTTCGCTGAGCGTCAGAAAAACCCTTCAGTTTTGAGGGACAGGTAGGTGTCCCCCGCCAGGATCAGGTGGTCGTATACCTTGATCCCGATGGCCTCCGTCGCATGGGCAATCACCCGCGTCATCTCAATATCGGCCTTTGACGGAGAGGGATCTCCGGTCGGATGGTTGTGCACGAGCACGAGCGCGCTCGCCCCATGAAACAGCGCCCGCGCCACCACCTCGCGGGGATAGACGGGGGTGTGGTCCACCGTTCCGACGCCCGCGCACTCGGACGCCAAGAACGCATTCCTTTTGTCGAGGAAGAGCATATGAAACTCCTCCCGGTCCGCGTAGGCGAGCATGGGCCGAAAATAGTCGGCAACGGCATCGGTGGACGTGAGCACGGTTCGTTTCTGCACAGCGTCCGTGGAGAAGCGGGTGGCGACGGCGCGGATCAACCGAAAATCGGACACCGTGCGCGGCCCCACCCCCTCCACCGCCTCAAGTGCGTGGGCGGGCGCGCCGAGCACGGCGCCGACGGTCTTAAACGTGTCCAAAAGCGCCTTGGCGATGGGCTTCGTGTCCTTCTGCGCGTTGGACAAAAAGAGCAACAGTTCCAGAAGCTCATAGTCTGCCAGCGTCTCGCCCCGGTCGAACCGCGCGCGAAGCCGCGCCCGGTGCCCTTTGGAAAGATCAGCGGATCGGCGCTTGCGACCCGGTTTGGCCGTGCCGTCGGTGGTGCCCAGAAGATCGGGCTGAGCGGCGGACCCCGCTTCAGCTGCCCCCGCCGGCGCAGGCGCTGCCTCAGCCGCCGCTGGCCCGTGGGCGGCCGCGGCACCGCGCAGGAGGGAGAGGGGGTCAAGGTCCGCCATCAATGCCAGAGTGTTTAGCAAACCAAAGCTGCAAATACAATTTTGGGTAGATTGGGCCGCATATTCCAATCTTGCTGCGAGCGAAGCAACGCGGCCGGGGGCTTTTCCCGACGCGCGGCCGGCCCACCTATAGGCGTTGGGGATTGCGCTGGTGTGGGGACTGGGCGTGGCACAAACGGACGATCGATCACTGCCGTGCACCTGCTTGCGGCTGCGGCGGATCGCGCGGCAGGTGACGAGCGTCTATGACGCGGCGTTGGAGGCTCACGGGGTCTCGATTGTCACCTACGCCGTGCTCTCGGCCCTCCAGCGGGAGCAGCCGCTCACCCTGTCGGCCCTTGCTGCGGGCGTTGGCACTGACCGCACGACCTTGTCGCGCACGGTGGAGCGCATGCGCGCCGCCGGCCTTGTGAGCGCGTGCCTTGGGGATGATCGGCGCGAGCGCAAACTCACCCTCTCCAAGCACGGCCAAGAGACCTTTGCCGCCGCTCAGCAAAGCTGGCTGCGCACCGCCTCAGAGCTTGAGGCGCGCTATGGCGTGGAGCGGATGGCCGCACTCCACACGCTGCTCGCCGACCTTGAGACGGTGGCCGACGGGGAAATGCGCGCCGCCTAACGCGCATTGCCCCCCTGACCCCCGTGACATAACCATATCTTTATATCCTTGCGGGCGGGCCGACAGAACCCTATACCGCAGGAACAGCACCATCAGGATTGATCCATGAGCCTCGCGGAAGCGACCCAAGCGGCACCCCAGTACATTGTCAAAGACATCGACCTTGCGGAGTACGGCCGCACAGAGATCGATATGGCCGAAGTCGAAATGCCCGGCCTCATGGCCGTGCGCGAAGAGAACGCCGCCGCGCAGCCGTTGAAGGGCGCGCGCATTGCCGGCTCCCTCCACATGACGATCCAGACGGCCGTCCTTATCGAGACCCTTGCAGCCCTTGGCGCGGATGTGCGTTGGGCCTCGTGCAACGTGTTCTCCACCCAGGATCACGCCGCCGCGGCGATCGCAAAAGCCGGCATCCCCGTTTTCGCCATCAAGGGCGAGACCCTTGAGGAATACTGGGACTATGCCGACCGCATCCTCGATTGGGGGGACGGCGAAACTTGCAACATGATCCTCGATGATGGCGGCGACGCGACGCTGTTGGTCATGCTGGGCGCCAAGGCCGAGAGCGACCCGTCGCTGTTAGAGAACCCGTCCAACGAGGAAGAAGAGTTCCTCTTCAAGACCATCAAAAAGCGCATTGCGAAGGATCCGACCTTTTATTCGCGCTGTCGCGCCGCAATCCGCGGTGTGTCGGAAGAAACCACAACGGGCGTTCTGCGGCTTTACCAGCTGGAGAAGAAGGGTGAGCTTCCATTCCCAGCGATCAACGTGAATGACAGCGTCACCAAGTCAAAGTTTGACAACAAGTACGGCTGCAAAGAAAGCCTCGTGGACGCGATCCGCCGCGGCACCGATGTAATGATGGCCGGCAAGGTCGCCATCGTGTGCGGCTATGGCGATGTGGGCAAGGGTTCGGCCGCGTCCCTTGCCGGCTCGGGCGCGCGCGTGTTGGTGACCGAGGTTGACCCGATCTGCGCGCTCCAGGCCGCGATGGACGGGTTTGAGGTCGTCACCCTGGAGGAGGCGGCGCCCCGCGCGGACATCTTGGTCACCGCCACCGGCAACAAAGATGTCGTCACCATCGACGATATGCGCAAGCTCAAAGACATGGCCATTGTCTGCAACATCGGCCACTTCGACAATGAGATCCAAGTTCAAGCGCTTCGCAACATGAAGTGGAAGAACGTGAAGCCGCAGGTGGATCTCATCGAGTTCCCCGATGGCAAGCGCATGGTCCTCCTGTCGGAGGGGCGGCTGGTGAACCTTGGCAACGCAACGGGTCACCCCTCATTTGTGATGTCGGCCTCGTTCTCCAACCAGACGCTTGCCCAAATCGAGCTTTGGAACAACGCCAAAGACTACGAAAACAAGGTCTACGTGCTGCCCAAACACCTCGATGAGAAGGTGGCTGAGCTTCATCTTTCTAAACTGGGTGCGACGCTCACAAAACTTTCTGAAGAGCAGGCGGACTATATTGGCGTTGGTCAGCAGGGCCCGTTCAAGACGGAAGCCTATCGTTACTGATGTCGCCGCTCCCGCTGACGCCGGTGGTGGCCGCGCTGCCGGCCACCGTCCCGTTCGTGGGCCCTGAGGCGCAGGAACGCGCGCGCGGCGCTCCGTTTCGCGCCCGGCTCGGCGCCAATGAAAGCGGGTTTGGCCCCTCGCCCCGCGCGGTGGCGGCCATGGCGGAGGCCGCCGCCAATGCCTGGTGCTACGGCGACCCCGAAAACCACGACCTTCGCGAAGCGCTGGCCGCCCTCCATGGGGTGCCGCCCCCGCAGATTGCGGTGGGGGAGGGGATCGACGGCCTCCTCCACGTCCTCGCGCATCTCACCGTCTCGAAGGGGACGCCCGTCGTCACCTCCGCCGGCGCTTACCCAACGTTTGTCTACCATGTGAAGGCGTTCGGCGGGCGCCCCGTCACCGTCCCCTATCGCGATGATTGTGAGGACGCCGACGCCCTCGTGGACGCCGCCATCGCGACCGGCGCACCCCTCGTCTACCTCGCCAATCCCGACAACCCCATGGGCACCTTCCACGGCCGCGCAACAATCGAGCGCGCGCTGTACCGTCTGCCCAAAACGACGATCCTCGCGCTGGACGAGGCCTACAGCGAGTTTGTGCCCGATGACGCCCTTCTTCCGCCCGGGCTGAACGACACGCGCCTGGTGCGCCTGCGCACCTTCTCCAAGGCCCACGGGCTTGCCGGCGCGCGGGTCGGCTACGCCATCGGCACCGAAGCGTTGGTGTCCGCCTGCAACCGGGTGCGCAACCATTTTGGCGTCAACCGGATCGGGCAGGCGGGCGCGCTCGCCGCGTTGGGGGACACGGCGCACCTTGCCAACGTCCAGCGCGCCGTCGCGGCGGCCAAGGGGCGCATTGCCGAAATTGCTGCGCAGAACGGCCTCACTGCGCTCGAAAGCCACACCAACTTCGTGGCGGTGGACACCGGTGGCGACGGCGCGTTTGCAAAAACCTTGGTGGCGGCGCTCGGCGCGCGGGGCGTTTTCGTGCGCATGCCCTTTGTCGCCCCCCAGAACCGCTGCATCCGCATTAGCGCAGGGCCCGCCCCGGCGCTCGATGCGTTGGCCGATGCGCTGCCCGCCGCGCTTGAAGAGGTCCGGGCGCTTAGCGCATCGACCGACCTGTTTGAATTAAACAGGTCGACCAGTTGATGCGCTAGATTTAATCGACGAGCGCCTTTTTGCCCGATCCGGTTGATCCAACCTGATCGGGCGGCGCTCTAGCTGTGGATGTCATGACGATTGTTCATCGTTAGATGTGATGGCAAGCTGTCTAGCGATTGGGGAGGCGCGGCGATGAACACGCACAAAAATGCGCGGACCAACCAGCATAGCCGCCTGCTGCTGGTGGAGCGTGTGAC